>JABCYQ010000003.1 GCA_013290125.1 Vulcanimicrobiota bacterium | reverse complement strand
GTTCCAGGTCGATTCCGGCAACACCGCGACCGGATGCTGTGCATCGCAGTCGGCTAGCGAAACACCGCTGCGAGAACAGATGTCGCGCTCGAGCCGCTGCGCCACCAGGAAGAGCAAGAAGTACGCCGGGTTATCGACGGACGAGCCGGTGGAGGTACTGCCAGTGGCCCCGCCACCGCCGCCGCCTTTGCCGCCTCCCCCTGACGATTGACCGCCCGGCGGTCCGCCGGGGCCCGCGCCCACACCGAGTACGACGTAGAACGTCGGTTCCTGCGCGCTGACGAGCGGCACGCTGGATTTCGTCATTGGCGTCAGGCCGAGCACGCCTTCACAGAATTTCAACTGTTCCCAGAGCGCATGCGGATCGGATTCTCGCGGAGCCGGCAAACACGCGGCCGCCGCGGCCGGACCAGCGTGCTGCGCGCACGCTTGAAGCCGGCTAGTGAGAAGCTGTGCGAGATACGACTTCACGCCTGGCGGCACGGATGTCGGAGCGCCCCGATATGTCGGCGAGTCAAAGCCGTAGATGGCGACCACGTCGGCGAGGTCGCCTGTGCCGCATATCGATGTCGAAAGCGTTTGTGATGAGCCTTGTGCGCCGACCGGGCCCACCGCCGAGATCGCGACAATGCAAAACGCAACGGCAAATGCAAAAGCTTTCTGTAGCATAACAGCGCCCTCCCGACGTTGGCCGTGGGCAAGCGCTGCTCGCCCTAGAACGATGGGCGAGCGCTGCTCGCCCTACTACAAGAACACCGGGTCAGAAGAATCCAGAGTAGTCTTCGGGCGAAACGCAACGACTTGCCGCCGCTTTTCCTACGACTTGCAGATCGTCGAGATGCTCGATGTCAAACGGCTGAACCGCTTTCTCGTCGATGGCGTTCAACCCAAGTCTATCCAAACCTTGCCTCGACAGGTCGACGTTGTAACGCGCATAGGTGAAGAGCTTATCGGACAGCGGGGCGCGATTGCCGACGAGGTCGCCGACCTCAGAGTCGATCGCATCGCCGGCGCGTGTCTTGCCGAAGACGCGGCAGAGCAGGTCCTGTTCAACGGTCGCAGCGTGGATCAGCGCGGCGGGGAGAGACTGCACGTTATAGAGCAGATTCATCTCCTGCGCGCGCAATCGGAGATTCACGCTTTCGCTCAGCCCGGTTCCGACCGAGACGAGAAGCAGTTTGTCTTCTCCGGTTGGCCATTGCAATTCGTACGGAGGCAGCGTCGCCATGAGAAAGAGTAAGAACGCCGGGTTGTGGTAGACGGTCACGGCACCATCCACGAAGACGAACTGCTGATCGCCCACGTGGATCACTTCCGGCGGAAAGAAGACAGGCGCCGCAGTGCTTGCGCGGACGAGCTGCCAGAGCGGCAGGTTCAAATTACAGTCGGCCAGGTCGCGGCGATTGAACTTCGCTCTGGGGTTGTTTGAGACCGGCCAAGGTGAGTCGGACGACGCATTGCGCATGACGATGAGCAGAAGCGTGCGAAGCTTCTCGGTTCCGAGCGTGGCTTCGACATCGCCGTCTTTGCCTATGACCGATTTGAACTTCGCCGCCAGTGCCTTCTGGGTGTACATCGCAGACGAGGCAAGCATCCCGATCGAATTCAATATTTTGGCCCAGATCGAGTTTGCGGCGACCTTGCGTTCGAGCCGCAGAAAGACATTCGAAGGATCGAACATCGTGTGCGCGCTGGTCACATAGAAGTCTCGGATCTCGTCCGTCGCAAATCCCATTGAGATCAATGTGGCGATGATCGCCCCTGTGCTTGTGCCGCCCACGTAGTCGAAATAGTCGGACAACACGAGGTCCTTGCGGCCGGATCTGTCGCGCAAGATGCTTTCGACGCGGCCGAGGAATTCGATCGCGATCAAGCCCCGGATTCCGCCGCCGTCGATCGAAAGCAGCTTCTTGGGACCGGTGACTTCGATACGCTTTTCGAGATGCGAATCCACTTCAGGGCGGGCTTCGGGTCGCGCGCCGTCCGCTCATCTTGCGATGTGCGGCGCCACACGGGGTTCGGATGTGCGTCTCCCGAAATTCCGAATCGTGAGCCTGCAGTTCGAACTGTTGCCGCTCGTCGTCGGCGTGACCGGGCACCGCGACCTTTCGGCGGAGGCCGAGGGACCGCTGCGTGCATTATTCGGCGAAGCGCTGGAACGCTTACAGCGACGCCACCCCTCGATGCAGTTGCTCGTGCTTTCCGGTCTTGCCGCGGGCGCCGACATCTTGGCGGCAGAGGAGGCGCTGGAGCGCGGCATCGCCGTGTTCGCGTGTCTGCCGATGCCGCAAGCGGAGTACGAGAAGGATTTCACGCCCGCTGAACTCGAGCGTTTTCGGCGCGTGCTGCCGCGCTGCGCGGAAGTCGCGGTCGTCGGTACGTCGGCGAGACGCGAGCAAGGTTACGTGGATGTCGCCGATTTCATCGCTTACTACTGCCACGTGCTCGTTGCGTTTTGGGACGGTCTAGAAGCTCGCGGTCCCGGGGGAACCGCGCAAGTCGTCGAGCTTCGCCGGGGCGGCGTTCCAAGCATGGTCGGGGATGCGCTCGTCGCGTACATGCCGGACGTCGGTCCGGTCTTCCAGATCATCACGCCGCGGCGCGATCAGCCGCCGCCCGCGGAAAGCCTGTCGATTCGCGAGATCTATCCGGAGCGCCAGGGCTGGCGGGCTCGCTCGAAAACCGCCGCGCGACGAGCCGGCGAAGAAGAATTTGAGGATGCGCTCGCGCACGTCGAGCGCTTCAATCGGGATCTTTCGCGTGAGCCGGTCTCTACAGCGCAGAATCGATTAGCGGCTTTGGGCGATCGCGTAGACGCCGCGTCCAATCGGCAGCAGCAAAAAACCCTTCGCTCGCTGCGCGGGCTATACGTCGCGACCGCATTGGCCGGAGCAGCGCAATTGGTCTTGCCGACGGATGGCTCGTTCCACATCCCGAGTTGGGCCGGAATCGCCGCACGAGTCGGATTTCTGGCGATCGCCTTCGTCGTGTTCGCGGTCGCAAAGCGCAGCGACTACGAGAACCGATATCAGGACTATCGCGCGATCGCAGAGGCGCTGCGCGTCCAGTATGCGTGGTGCTGCGCCGGCCTGCGCAATCGGTTAGTGGAAGCGTCGTACCTGCAGATGCAGCAGAGCGAGTTGGCGTGGATCCGACTAGCGCTGCGAACGGCGTACTTGATCACGGGCTGCGGAATCGCGCAGCCCGATGATTCGCCGTCGCGGTCGGAAAGCGTCCGCTGGATCGACGGCCAAGTCGAATACTACGAGGCTGCGGGGAAACGCGAAGAGACGCATCTGCATCGAATAGAGCGCGCCACCGTCGCGGTGGCAGTCACCGGCTTTGCGCTCTCCGCCATCGCATTCATGGCCGGCTGGATGATGACGCATCACTTGATGCCCGCGATCATCGCGCCGCCCGCCTCCGCCCAAGGCACGCTTGCCTATTGGGAGACGATGCCGCTTGCGCTGGGAAGCATGCTCGCGCTCATCTTCCGGTTCTACGCGCAGCAGCGCGGCTTCAACGAGAACGCACGGCGCTACCAACATATGTTCACGGTGTTCGACGCGGCAAAGCGGCGGCTGCGCGAGCAGCACGGCGATCCCCGCAAAGTGTTGGAACAGCTCGGCCACGAGGCTCTATCGGAACACGCGGCGTGGCTGATCTTGCACCGCGAACGTCCGCTGACTTTCGTGCACACGTAGTAGCGTCAAGGTCTGCCGGCTTGGCTAACACGAAAGGAGCGGAATGACGATCTCGCAGTTCTTGCAGGGCTGGGGCGCCATCATCATCGCGTTCATCGCGCTCGTTCAACCGCTGCTCGTGTGGACGTACCGACGGCTCTTTCTGCAGGGCAACGTCGTCATCACCGAGCGCGTGCGCCCCGAGATCGGGTTCGCCGTGCTCGGTCCCACCATCGGTCTAGCCGGTGTGATGCTGTGCGAAAAGCAGACAGCGTTTGTGACGGAACTACGAGCGGTAGTCACGCGCATCGGGGACGGTTCAAAGCACACTTTTTCGTGGCAGTTTGAACGCACCGAAACGATTGACGAAAAAGGAACAAAGGTCATCAGCTCGCTCGCGATGCCATTTCTTTTCCCTTCTGACTCGACGCGATCGTACGACGAGCTGATGACCGAAGCCGCGGTGTCGGGCGAGTTTCGCAAAGTGCAGTCGCAACTTGTAAACGATTGGAGAGCCTACGTGGTCGAAAGCGTCGGCGGCGTCGAAAAGCTCACGCTTCCGGAGGTCCAGGCCTCCATACCCCAAGTCTCACAGGCGATATTCCCGGCGTTCATGCAGACGCCCGCGTATCAAGTCACGTCCGCCGCGCTAGACCGATTGTTCTACTGGCAGGCCGACGAGTATCGCCTGCGGTTTGAGGTTCAGATCCGGGGTCGGGAGAATCCGATCGCAAAGATGTGGCGCTTTCGGTTGACGGCGGAAGACGAGCAATCGCTGAGAGCCAATATCTATATCGCTCAGCGGGCTATCTGCGAGCAGCCCACGTCGCAGTTCATGTTCGCCTATCCAGAATACTTACCGGCGATCGCCACGGATCAAGATTGATGATGATGCAGTTCCTAAAGCCTCACGACAAACTCCCGGATGAAGCCTTAGACAAGCTGCGAACGAGCCTCGACGAATACGACCGGATCAAAGCGAATACGAAGTCGACCAACCCAGGCGACGTCACGGAAATCGCCAATCTCCGCGCGCGCCTGCAAGAGCACCCCGAAACTCTCTCCTGGTCGGACATCGCTCAGGCCGACTATTGCATCATCGACCTCCTCGACGAATCTCAGCTTCGTGGGTGTGTCAGCGGTTGGCGTCGACGTCTTCGGGAGGTCGCGGGCGAGGCGCGTTATTCGCAATACCTGGCCACCGCTACCGACATCACACCGGGAAAGTCCACGGCGCAAGACCTGCGAACCGACGCAGCAGAGTGCGTTCGTGCGGTCTACTATTTCTATGCCGCATACGGAATCGCCGCGCACAGCAGAAGCAGCGTCACGCAGTCGTTGTTCCGCGTCGTATCGCTTCTTGTGGTGATCGAACTTGGCGCAGCCGTCCTATTGATGCTGCACCGCTCCCCGGGCGAGCCGGTCATCCCTCTTGACAGCGGAATTCGCGCGGTGCTCGAATATTTCATAGCCACGTCTATCTGCGCCGTGCTCGGCAGCGCAGTGAGCGTCCAGCGCAGACTTCAAGACCCGAGCGTTGACGTCGATCCATTGTACCGCTACATCCAAACGACAGCCGACAAGTTCTCGATCGCATTTGTTTCGCCGGTATTCGGCGCGGTGTTCGGCATGTTGGCTCTCGCGCTCTTGCAATCAAAGTTGTTGTCGACCGACTTGATATCGATCGACGCGAACGGACTTCCCGCGCATTGGAGCGACGTCGCGGGTCTCATGATCTTCGGCTTTCTCGCCGGCTTCGCGGAACAATTGGTCCCAGATGCGCTCACGCGAATCGCGGCACGCGCCCTAGGAGGCGTAGCAGGCGCAGGTTCCGCTACGATGCCAATCGCGCCAAGTGCCGTGACTCCGGTGCCGGGCGTCAAGGTATCGGGCGCAGGCAGCGCCTCGACTACGGACGCCGGAGCGGGAGCAAAAGAAGAGTAGGCGTGCTGCAAGGGAATCTCTCGGCTGACTACCTGGTCAGCCTTTGGTAGATGATGCCGTTCCAAATCTTCGTATCGTATGCGCGCAACGACGACTTGCCGCCCTTAGACGGTGAAGGCAAAGGCTTTGTCACGACGCTTCTCAAGCACCTGGAGTTTCACTTCACGTGCTTTGGCGAACCGACGCCCGTCATCTGGCGTGACAAGCGCGCGATAGCGCGCAGCGACCAATTCGATCCGATCATCGAGAAGGGCGTTCGGGACTCCGATCTGCTCCTCGTCGTCCTGTCCAATAACTGGATCCATCGCGAGTTCTGTCTGCGAGAACTCGACATGTTCAATCAACGTTGGAGCGCGGACGGCGAAGCGGCGGTCAAGGGACGGATCATCGTCGCCGGAAAAAATCACATCGAACCGGCAGCGCGTCCGCCGCTGCTCCAAGGCCAAGAAGGCTATCTGTTCTACGCGCCCGACGAAGACAATCCGAGCCGCTTTAGGGAATACTTCGTGCGCGGTAAAGCGCGAGAAGAGTTCCACGAACGCACGCAGGAACTCGCCGAGGACATCTGGCGCCGCGCGTGCGAGCGCGAGAACGTGCCGCAGCCGGCCTCAGCTTTGGCGGGCCCCGTATGGACGCCGGTTCCTTCGAGCGGGCGAAAGATCTATCTCGCAAAGCCTGCGGCCGACATGCGCGCCGCATACACGCGGCTCGTCGACGAATTGAGACAGCGAGGCTACATCGTAGCGCCGAGTCCCGAAAGCGAAATACCATCCGACGGTCGAGCGCCCGACTTCATCCGCACCTCCCTTGAGGGCGCGGAACTATCCATTCACTTGTTAGGCGCGAAGCCCGGTTGGGCGCCGGAAGACTGCGAACCGATCGTTCCGCTTCAACTCAAGCTCGCCGCGGACGGCGGCGCCCGCCGGATCATCTGGGCGCCGCGGATACTGATCGACGACCATACACAAGTCGCTGGAGCCGAAGCGCGCGATCCGTTCGCGATCCTCGAGAAATTCGACCGGAAGCGGGATAGCGATACCGTGGACGGCAGCGAGGTCAGCGCGTTCGCGCAATTCGTGATCCAGCACCTCGACAAGAACGTTCCGCCGGTTCCAGAGATCGACGTGATCGACGCCGACGCGCGCGTCTACCTCTATCATCGGCCCGAGGATACGCAGTACGCCGTCGAGATCGCGCGAGCGTTGGAAGCGCGCGGTATTCAGCCGGTGTTTCCGGCATTCGAAGGCGATCCCGCCGAACTCGCCGCGCTCCATCGCAAGGAATTGGCGGAGTGCGACGCCGTCATCTTGTGCTGGGCAAAAGCGGCGGAAGTGTGGGTCAAGAGCCAATCTCGGGAATTGAAGAATTGGCGCGATCTTGGAAGAGACAAACGTTTTGCCGTCCGCGGGCTCGTCGCGGGGCCGCCGCCTGGTGAGCGAAAGGACCTGCTCGTCCAACTTCCGCCGCGCAACGAGATCGACGTCGTCGTGGACCTCACCGCATATGAGAAGCCACTGCCCGAAGCGCTCGATCCGTTGATCCGCGCGACGCAAGCACCCAAGGGCGCGGCCTAAGACGATGCGACCGTTCCCGGGTCTGCGCCCGTTCGGCATCGAGGACCGCGACTTTTTCTTCGGGCGCGAAGATCAAGTCTTTTCGCTCTATCGCCTGCTCGAGCACAGCCGGTTCATCGCTGTCGTCGGCAGTTCGGGCAGTGGAAAATCGTCGCTGGTACGTGCCGGTCTGCTGCCGGTGATAGAAGAAGAAAGTCGGGGCTCCGGCGGGCGCAACTGGCGCTTCGCCACGTTCCATCCGGGCGATGCGCCGCTGAACGCGCTCGCGGGGGCGGTCGCGGAACTCTCGCAAGCGAGCCCGGAAGACTTCGAGATCCGGCGCGACCGAACCGCGTTCGCGCTGAAGCGCTCGAGTTTTGGGCTCACGAAGGCGCTGGACGACATACCGGCTCTCGCGGGCACCTCCGTGCTGCTCGTCGTCGACCAATTCGAAGAGTTGTTCCGCTATGCGGCGAGTTCGACTCGCGACAGCGCCGCAGATGCTCTGTGGCGCGACGAAGCGACAAATTTCGTGCAGTTGCTGCTCGAAGCCACACGCAGCCGATCCAGCTCCGTCTATGTCCTCATCACGATGCGCTCGGATTTCATCGGCGATTGCTCGCAATTCCATGGGCTGCCCGAAGCCGTGAGCGCGGCGCAGTTCCTCGTGCCCTCGTTGACGCGCGACCAGCGCGAAGACGTCATCCGCAAACCGGTCGAGAAAGTGGGAGCGACGATCGATCCGACGCTCGTCGAGCTGCTGTTGAACGACGCCGGAAGCGAGATCGATCAGCTTCCCGTGCTGCAGCATTGCCTCGCTCGCTTGTGGGATCGTGCCGAAGCCGAAGCCCCCGCCGGATCCGAGCCGCGGCTGGGGCTCGATCAATACCGCGCGATCGGAACGATGTCGGGCGCGCTGTCTCAGCACGCCGATGAAGTGATGGCATCGCTGCCCGGGCTGGAGCTGGCCGTCGAGCAGGTCTTTCGCGCGCTGAGTGAAGTCGACAAAGAAGGCCGCGCCACGCGAAGGGCGCTCGTGTTCTCGCGGCTCTTGGCAGAGTGCGGAATCCCGCGGGCCGATCTCTTGAAAGTGCTCGATCGATTCCGCGCCGAGGACTGTTCGTTCATCCTCCCGCCGCCATCCGCTGTCCCGGCGCTTCGCGACGACTCTCGCATCGACGTCGTTCACGAAGCGCTCTTGCGCCGATGGACGAGGATCAGCGCGGAACAGATCCATGTGTTCGATGGACGGACGCAGACGGGATGGCTCGCTGCGGAAGCGGGCGACGGAAGACTGTACCGCGCGCTGCTCGCACTGCTCGAGGCCGAATCCGCGACGGGGGCTGTGACGCTTCCTCTAGACCAGGTCGACAACCGCTGGCGATGGTGGCAATCACGGCCTCGAACCAAGGCGTGGGCTGAGCGCTATGGCGGCAATCTAGCGAACGTCGAGAATTTATTTCAGAGCAGCATTGCGGCACTCGCGGCCGAGCGCGCACGCGAAGAAGAAGCCGTCCGCCGCGAGCGCGAGCAAGAGCGGCGTAAGATCGAGGCCGATGAAGCTGCGAAGCGCGAGCGGATCCAGCATCAGGCGGAAGTCGATCGCATGCGCGCCGAGTCCGCGCAACGTCTCTCGGACCGCACGCGGAAAGCAGCGATCGCGATGTCGATCGTCGCGTTTCTCGCTCTTGGCTTGGCGGGTGTCGCATCGTATGCGTTTGTCAGAGCCGTCGCCGCCACGAACGTCGCCAATAAAGCGACGATAACCGCGCAGACGATGGCAGGGCGAGCCAACACCGCCGAAAAGAATCAGACGATAGCCGCGCTGCACGCGCGACAGGCAGCCGTACAGGCCGCAAGTGAAGCCGTTCAGGCCGCGAGAGAAGCCGTGCTCGCACGCTCGGCGGCAAACGTCGCTCGGGACCAAAGTGCAGAGGCAAACCGGCAGCGTGCGGCCGCGTATCGTCAGCAGATGCAGGCCCTGAGCGAGCGCTCGCAAGTCTTCCTTCAAGTGGGCAGGCAGAAACTGCTCGACGGCGACGACGACTCGGCAGCGCTGCTGTTGGCCGCAGCGTACAGCGACGATTCGCACGATGCCGTTCTGCAGTTGCTGCTGCGCCAAGCGCTCGAGAAGCTCTCGATCCGCGCGAGATCGATTCAGGCTCACGGAGATCTGATCACGGCCCTTGCATTCAACCCCGACGCGAGCAAAAACCAGATCGCGACCGCAAGCGCGGACGGATCCGCGAAGCTATGGAATACTTCCGGGCAGTTGATCCACGAATTCCGCGGTCAAGGCGATCTGATCACCGCCATGGCCTTCGACCCTGCCGGACAGAAATTGGCGACCGTTGGCCGCGACGGATCGGCAAAACTTTACGATCTGCGGGGGATCAGCCCGAGTTCCGACGCACCGGCGATACCGTTGCGCGATCAGCGCGCCAGACTCGAAGGACACGCCGGGCGAGTGAACTCCGTGAAGTTCAGCCATACCGGATCGCGCATTTTGACTTCGGGAACCGACGGCAAGATCAAGCTCTGGAATGCCGCCAACGGCAACATGCTGTCGGACTGGAATGGCGCCGCACCCGGCGTCGCAGTCAACGACGCGGTTTTCGGCCCCGGCGATCGCGCGATCGCATCGTGCGCAGCCGATGGTACGCTCGGCATCTGGAATGCTTCAACCGGAGCGGCCATCGGCTCGAGCGCTGTATCGTCCAAGAGCCCGCTCGTTCGTCTTGCGGTCTCACCCGACGGTGAGACCGTCGTCGCGGGCGCGATCGACGGCACGGTGCTGCTGTATCACGTCGACTCGAAACTGTCGACGGAGCGGCACGATCAGACTGCGGCGATCAACGCCCTTGCGTTCGATCCGACAGGCTTGCACGTCCTCAGCGCAAGCGAAGATGGCACGGCGATGATCTTCGACGCGACGAACGGCACGACAGAGAAAATTCTGCCCGCGAAGCCGAGCGCGCCGGCGGCGCTCACCGGAACGTTCAACCCCTCCGGTAACGGAATCGAAACGACGTACGCGGACGGCTCGGTGAATTTCTGGACGCAAGACGGCGACCCGGTCGCAGTTCTCCGCGCGCACAACGGCGCGGCGCCGGTCGCCGACTACTCGTCCGACGGGAGTCTGCTCGCGACCGGCGGCGACGATGGGAAGGTCTTTCTCTGGCACGCTTCGTCGCAGCTCGAGCGCGCCGGCGATTCGCACAGCGGCGTCGTCGAATCGATCGAGTTTGATCGCGGCAGCGGGCGCATGCTCACGGCGAGCCGCGACGGCACCGCAGCCGTTTGGCGGATCTCAGGCAAACCGCAACTTGAACGGGTCTTGCCGCAGTCGCCTGGGCGTGCATGGGTCGTCGCCGCGCACTTCAGCGCCGACGGCCGGCGCATCGTGACCGCCGGCGGCGACACCGTCAAAGTATGGAGCTCGGAGCCGGGCCGCACGACGCCGCTCACGACGATCCATGCGACGGCGGTGCGCAAGCGATTCACGCAAGCCGCATTCGTCGGTCGTGGCTACGACGTCATCGCCGCGCAGACCGATGCAAATCTAGAGAATCCGGTCTTCAAGACAAACGGCTGGATTGTATGGAGCGGCGACGGCGCAAGGCAGCTCGCCAAGGAACCCGGCTGGCAGACCGGCATTCGCGAACTTCGCCTGACGGCCGACGGCGGCACTGTCCTTGCGATCAGCACGTCCGGCTACGCGTCGTTCGCATCGGCGGACGACCGGCACAGTTATGGCGCATGGTCCGATGTGTCGGAAGGCATCCAGGCGCGATCAGGTTTTGCGCTCGGAGGCGTTGCAGGAACGATTCATCTCGTCGACCCCAAGGGTTCGGAAGTGAGCCGGTGGCCGAGCGATGATGAACGAGTGCTCGCTTTTGCCTCCGCGCCCGGCGGCAAGTGGCTTGCGTCAGGCGGTATCGGCGGCACTCCGGGTGCGATTTGGAATCTCGAGCAACCCGGACGATCGCGCGTCGCGCTGCAAGGTTCGGAAGGCGAGATCGAGTCGGCGGTCTTTTCGCCCGGCGACGCGACATTTCTCTTGGCAACGGTCTCCGACGGGACGTTCAAGCTTTGGGATCGGGCATCCGGAGATCTCGTCGCGTCAGTTTCCGTTCCCGCTTCGCGCGCCACGGCGGCCACGTTCACGCCGGACGGATCGGCTGTTGTGATCGGCGCGCAAGACGGAGCGGTATATCTCTGGCCCATTCGCGGCGACATCCCAAATCCGGGCGCCGCCGCCCTACTCGTGCTGCGCGAGAGCGATCTCTCGGGAGTCTCTGATCCGTTGGTCGGTCAGGCGATCGATGTCTTGCGCAAGGTGCCCGCGAGTGGAATGTAGACTAACGGCGGGCGCTTTGCTCCGCATCGCGTGCGCGGCGACCGTCGCGTTGTTCATGCTCGCGCCGGAGCGCGCAACCGCCTCGTACGAAGTGACGCACTACGGCGATTTCTACCTAGACCATACGGACGTTCACGCACCCGGCGGTTTGGGGATGGACATCACGCGCATCTACAACTCGTTCGATGGCGACAGAAAGGGCATCTTCGGAACCGGCTGGGGATCTCGGGCCGAAGATTATCTGAAGTTGCAAGACGACGGCTCGATCGTCGTCCACGAATATGGCGGCGGCGCCAACAACACATTCACGCCCACCACATCAAGCTTACGGCCGCAGGCGCAGATAATAAGCGAGATCATGGGCGCGGCCGAGCAGGCCGGGCAGTTCGGCGGCGAAGCCGATCGAGCGGCGTATCGAGTCTGGCTCACCCGCAACCAAGATAACGAAGAGCAGGCGTGGGAGACGTTCGTCGGCCTTGGGTTGCTCAAGTCCCAAGAGCCGGCAGTGGGAGAGACTTTTTTTAGCGGTCGATTTGCGACGGAATTTCTGACGCGCGTGCCCGAGGGGTATCAGCGCGTATCCACCTACAACGGTCAGACGATCTACGAAGCGTTCGATCTTTCGGGGCGTCTGACGCGCCTTTGGGATGCCAATCACGATTACGTCGCACTCACCTACGGGTCGGACGGACGGTTAGCGGAGACGACGGACAACGAAGGTCACCGCTTTGCGTTCTCGTTCACGTCGGACGGTTTCGTGCGCCGCATCGACGACTCGCAGGGCCATATCGTCCGCTATCAGTACAACAACGCAGACCTCGTATCGGTCGATGAGGACGGCGCCGTCACCCGTTACCGCTACGATACCGAACATCGGCTCATAGCCGTGGCCGTCGCGGGCAGCGCATCCACGCAGGTGGCGTACAACGAAGCTGGGTTGGCTACGCGACTCCGCGACCCGGACGGCACGGTGACGACGTACGCCTACTCGACCAGTCTATCGCAATCATCGCGGATCGATACGGTTCAGACGGACATCCGCAAGTCTAGCGGTGAAAGCCATCACAAGAAGTCGCAGTATTTCTACGACTTCGACGGGCTCTTGTACCACTTAAATCGTCAGATCGAAACAGATGATGGCGTGGCGACAGACACCACATTTGACCGCAACCTTTCACCGCTGACAATCACCACGCCGCAAGGCACGACGTCGTACACCTACGACTCGCTCGGCAGGCTTGAAAAGAAGCAAATGCCTTCGGGGACGGTCTATCAGTGGGAGTATGATGCGGCAAACGGCAAAGTCGGAACCGCCACGACGACTGACAAGACCACCGTTCTGACCGAACATTTCGAATACGATCAAAAAGGCAATCTCGTGCGCGCGTATGACAGCGATCAGCACGATGTCGCGATCGCGTACGATCCGTATGGCCGGATCGGGACCGTCACTGGAAGCACGATGGTGCTTCGGTTCGCATACGCCGACAGCGGCACGACGCATCCGTCTACCGTCGAGCTTGTCGGCACAGGATCGGTTCAGGTTTCCTACCTTGCGGATGGCACCGTGCGAAACGCCCAGAGCGCGGACGGCGCCGCTATTGTCAGCAAGGTCGGCGCGTCTTTGAAGACGGTGGACGATCTCATCCGCGCCGCCGGCATAGACGTGGTCACATTGCCGGCGCCGGGCTCGTAGCGGGTGACGGTTGGGTCTGCACTTGTCTCTGCGCTGAAAATTTTCCGGCCACGCCATCGACGGCAGAATGCGTCCACGTTCCGCTGAGGGTCCCGTCCGCGCCCAGAACGCCTTTGAATGTGGCCACGCCGCCGAGTCCGCGCGCCGTTATCGGCACTGCATGCCAATTCCAGGTTATCGTCGATCCGTCCACCATGCCATCCACCGAACCGGTCGCATTCGGACCTTTGCACGTGCCGGATATCTTGTCGCCGTCCTGCTGAAATGTGCAATTCGGCGTGGCCGTGACGATCACGGGGTCTCCGAGTGTGCCGCTGATCGCCCACGTGCCGCTGAAATCGGCGGCCGCGGCGCCGCTCGACGAAAGAAGTATGCCTAAGGATGCGAGCGCGCTAGCGACGCAAGCCGTCAAAATCCGTCTCATGTCAATTCCTCGCAAGATCAGGGCTTCTGACCGTCTAGTACGTCGATCACGGTGACCGCCGTCGAAAAATCAGAGCCGGTTGCTTTCTGATACGCTTTGGCCGCTCCCAACGTGTCGCCGTGCGACAGGAACTGCTTGATCTGCGCAAGCAGCGCGCCATGCACCGCGGACGCGAGCTGCTTCGCCTGCGCTCGTTGACGATCGCCGCGAGCCTGCATATCTCGCATGTATGTTAACCCGTATGCATTCGGACACGGCACGACCAAGTACCACGACGATCCGCTCGGCGCGACCTCGAGCATGTCCGTGAGCAAGTCGCTCGTCGACGACTGGAAATCGAGTTGGATGTCGTACGTCGGCATCACGGGATATGGAAAGCCCTTGGCCGGCACGAACGCCCAGATGATCGGTGTGTACTTCGGTCCGACCTTTGTGATCGTGATCTTTGTGTAGTCGCTGGCCGGCATACCCTGGAGTTGCTGGGCGACGATGTAGTCGTAGAAGGATCGAGTCTTATCGTTGATACACGCACGCACGGATGGATGGAAGAAACTCATCACGCGCGCGTGGTCCTTCGAGTGCAGCGCTGCGACGTAGCCTTTTGCAAGCGCGATCTGTCCGTCCCTAACCGAAGGTCCCGGGACCGAAGCCGCGCAGCACGCCAGCAGAGCCAGCGAACACATCGCGATCGTGATGGAACGCTTCATCGATTCTGTCTTCCCGCCACGCCGACTCTTCGACCTGTTTTGGCCGCTACGTGCTACGACATACGAAGCCGGATTAGAGGTCCGGGTCCAGCGTTTAACGCAAACAGGACTCGACCCTCGGCCGTTTACGACCGTGGGCCTCGCTCGTCAGTCCAGATAGGGGCCTCTATATGTTTCGGGATTCGTCCGTCGCCGCGGCGTTGGTCGTCGCCGCAGGTATCTCAGTCATATTCGGTTGTTCAATGCATTCTTCTCCGGCGCTTGTGCCAAATTCCGGCGGTGCCGGCTATCCGACCATCCAGCAAGGCGCCGGCAGCTGGTCGACAAAAGCATCGATGCCGACGGCGCGCCGCTTTTTGGCCGCCGGAGTCGTCAACGGCATCGTCTACGCGGTCGGCGGCGCGCAACTCGGCACCGATTCGGGCGCGCTCGAGGCATATGACCCGGCGACCGACGTTTGGACTTCGAAGGCACCGATGCTCACGCCACGCGAGAATCTCGGCGTGGGCGTTGTCAACGGCATACTCTATGCGGTCGGCGGCAATTCAAACGCCCACGGCGCATTGACGACGGTCGAGGCATACGATCCAGCGACGGATACTTGGACCGCCAAAGCCCCGATGTTGACGGCGCAGAATGCGGTCGCGGTCGGTGTCGTCTATGGCGGACTCTACGCCGTCGGCGGCGACGATGCGAACGGCCACTTCCTCAATACGGTCGAAGTATACAAACCCGCGACCAACACGTGGACGGCGAGGGCCCCGCTCCCAGCGGCTCAAACAGCGATGGTCGCGAGCGTTGTCAACGGCATTCTCTATGCGTGTGGCGGCCATAACGCAACCGAAACCTTGAGCGCGCTGTACGCGTACAACCCCGCCACCAACGCCTGGATTACTGAACCGTCTATGTCGACGGCGAGCGGCTTCGCGGCAGCCGGCACCATCCGCGGAAAGATCTACGTGGTCGGCGGCAGCGGCCCCGCGGCCCAGTACTTGACGACGCTTCAGGCCTACAATCCGGCGACCATACGGTGGACCACGCGGTCATCGATGCCGACCGCGCGGCTGGGCCTTGCCGCCGGCGCCGTCAAGAACGTGCTCTTCGCTATCGGCGGCACGAACGGCAGCGACTTGAACACCGTCGAGGCATTCACCCAGTGACTTTGCGATGCAAAGACTTGGCCAAAAACGGCGTTTTGGCGACGCTGGAAATGGGTAAAATCCAATCACCTTTATAAAAGGAGGCTGATAGTTTTGGAAACCGCAATTCTGGTGCTCGTCGCGTTGATCTTCTTGATGGTCTCGGGTCACTTGAAGCTCTGACGGCGAACAAGAACTAGGGAAACTATAACGACAGCCAGAGGGACTGCGCCGAACGGTGCGGTCCCTCTTTCTTAATCAGACGGGACGCAACCCGGTCCTGAAGAATCTCGGGCGCGATATGGACGACTTGAATCCGCATGCAAAACAGATGGCTGACGAATCCATGGTGCGCAATCTTGATGCGCAGGCGCGAGCCATCTGGCCACAGGAATCATCGCTCTTCGCCCGTTACAAGCTGCCCGCCGAAGCGCGGATACTCGACGCAGGCTGCGGCACCGGAGAGATCACGTCTCGACTCGCTGAGCTGTATCCGCGCGCCCGCGTCTTGGGCGTGGATATCATCGACGCTCATCTCGAACGAGCGCGGTCGCAGTTCGCGGCGCTTTCGCCGCGGGTATCGTTCGAGCATCAGAGCATATACGAGCTCGATGCGGACGATGCGAGCTTCGACCTGACGGTGTGCCGCCATGTCCTCCACTCGATCCCACATCCCGACCGCGTGATCGCGGAACTCGCGCGCGTCACCCGCCGCGGCGGCTATCTTCATCTGATCCCCGAGGACTACGGGATGCTGCATTTCCAGCGCGCGACACTCGACCCGGGAGATTTCTGGCATGCGGCGCCGAGGAGCTTTGAGGCAGCGACGGCTACCGACCTATTCATCGGTCGCAACACCTTCAGCATACTCAAAGCGCTGGATCTAGCGGAGATAGCGATCGACTACGTCGTGGTGGACACGCTGCGTTCGCGCGAACTCTTCGCAACGATCCTCACCGCCTGGCGTGACGGCTATGCGGATTCGATCGGCGAGCTGACGCGATTTTCGCGGCAAACGGCGATCGACTATTTCGACCAGATGGTCGCAAACGTGCGAGATTCCAATGGGTATGCCGTGTGGATGGTGCCCGTGGTCAGCGCGCGAGTTCCTACGTGACGATCGATCGCTAGGAACTCACGGGTCGACCGAACTTTGGAAGACGCGGACCGTGCAATCGAAACGTTCGGTGCTCAAGAGCCAGGTCTGGAAATTGACGGTAACGCTCTGGCCCGGCTGCAGAGTGAGGCCGTCCGGGAGTTGCGCCCAATAGAACGGCGAACCGACCGGCGCCACCGTTTTCGTCCGCCCGCCAAAGATGACGGCTCGCGGTGGAAGACCAGCGACCACCACGTAGAGCCGACCCAACAACGGAATCGCCTGCACGTTCGTGATGCGGATTGTCTGATCAAAACGGTTTTCAGTCGGATCTTCCGCGGTGATCTGCACGGGCAGGCGGGTGATCCTCACTTCGTTCGTCACGTCGCGCGGAGGTTGAGGATGGACCGGGTCCTCGACCCAGAACATCGCGAAGGCCTTGAGATTACCGTGCTGCACCATGACGACGGCGGTGCCAAATCCGTTCGCGCTCACGCGACCGTCTCGATCGACGCCGAGGACAGTGGGGTTGCTCGAAATGTACTTCGTTCCGCTCGAAGACGTCGAAACGTCTCGCTCATCGTGCTTCGCGTCAATGCCGACGACGTAGAGCTGCTCTTTTTCGCCGACGCGCGCGAGGAAAAACGTGGCTTGCGGCAGAGTGATGCGAACCAGGTCGTTCGAGGCAGGCTCTGGAGCAAAGGCGGTCGTCAAAACAGCAGCCGCGAGACTTGCAACGGCAAGCGCCATTCCCGGATAACGCTTTGGGCCGAGTTCCGCCATAGCTGGGCCGTTCGGAGATTTTGCGTAATTCGCCTCGGGCCTACCCTCGTGCAGGCAAGACGCTGACCGGACGGCTGCGTAGTACCCTTGGCCTAGTTCACCGCTTAGAGAGGATGTCGTGATGAGCAAACAATCTCCATTTGGCTATCTCGGTGCGCGGCGCGGGGTGGCGCTCGCGCTGATCGGCTGGGCCATGATCAGCGCGGGATGCGCCAAGAACGATACTGCAAGCCAGACGAGCACTTCGTCGGCCGCGGCCTCGCCCGCTATGGCCACAGCCGCAACGGGCGCAACAGTTCTCATGACGAAATTGCCCGTCTATCCCGGCGCGACGCTGGCTGCCGGGGAGACGCCTACCGTCAACGGCAAGCACGTTGCCTCGGACGTGTACATGACCAAAGATCCTTTCGACAAAGTATACGCGTGGTATCAGAACGCTCTTCCGGCGCATGCCGGGACCGGGCATGAGAAGGACCAGAGTCAGGAATCGGCCGACTTCATGATGACTGCCGGCACGACGCAGCAAAGCGTGTCGATAGTGAAGACCGAAGGCGTCGAGGTCACCAATATCACGCTGACGGTCACCACGCCATGACTTAGCCGCCGGCCAGTTCGCGAATCGCCGATGTCAGACGTGCGGCAAGCTGCGGGTCGACGAATTCGATTTCGACGAGCAAAGCGACGGTGGCGGCTTTGAACGCGCGCGAAAGTTCCGCGAGGTCGAGAGAGCGCACAAGCGCATCGGCAGCGGCACCCGTCGCATCTGCGGGCAAGCTGTCGATCCCGCGGGCCTGGACGGCGAGGACGCCATTGCGTAGGCAAGCCAGTGCGAGAACGTGATCGCGCAGTCCGCTGATCATGTACTCAGCTTGCCAGACTCGCGCACGCGCGATGCTCGATCGGGCATGAAGCGCGTAGAGCCATCCGAGGCCGATAAGCTCGACGGGACCTTGAGTTTTCGTCGCGGGCTGTTCGCTCGCGGTTCCGAAGAGAAGGCGAAAGCTGGGCGCGATGGCCCCGAATTCAGGTGCCGGAGAAAAAGCGAGATCGACCTGCAGCGTGTTGGCGAGCAAGAAGACCCGATACAGCGTTGCGCCGCGAAAGACATCGAGATGGTGGACGGCCTCGTGGCTGCGATACATCCGTTCGGTCCAGTCGGCGATCGTCTTCTTGAAGTCCGCCTCGGCTGCGACGCCGAACGCGAGGTCGATGTCCGACCAGCGATCTTCGCGTCCGGCAGCGGCGGAGCCGGTCAGCGCGGCGCCTACGATCCGGCCGTCAGCGCGAGCCGATGCGATCAATTCGTCGCGCAACGTGGCGCGCTCGCCAGGCGAGAACATCTATGTCAGGTACCGCGGTCTGGCGACTGCGACCTTCGCATCCAAGTGTTGACACTCGCGCGACCGCCCGCTACAATAACTAAGCATTTAGTAGTCGGGCCGGAGGTAGCCATGGTGCGGCGCGCGGCGTTGCGATGTCTTTTTATCCTATTTCTCTGCTCGCCATCGGCGGTCGCCGCGAACAGTGAGACGATTCACATAGGCTCGCTCGTCGTTCCGCACACGTCGGCGGCTCCGGTGATCGACGGCACGCTAGACAGTCCGGCATGGAAAGACGCCGCGGTCACCCATCTCTCGTACGATTTGCGCGATCACGCGGCGGCCAAAGAGGACACAGCGGTGTACACGCTGACCGACGGCGCCTTTCTTTACGTTGGCATCGATGCCAAGCAGAGCATTCCGGTGCGCACGACCGAGCACACGAACGGCGTGGGGTTGGACACCGACGACGAAGTGCAAGTCGATCTTTGGCCCAACGGAACCCGTGGGTTTCGATACAAGTTCACGTCCACCGCGATCGGCACGCACTACCAGTTCTCGACCGAGAACAACTCGTTCGAACCGGAGTGGTGGAGCGCGGGCCGGGTCGTCGCCGGCGGTTACACCATCACGATGAAGATCCCGCTGGCGGTCATGCACGGCACGGGCTCGGGCGATTGGCGCATCCAGTTCATCCGCTATATGCCGGTCACTAACCATCCATTCGTCTGGAGCTTCGGTCCGGCTCAGACCGACTTCAACGACGTCAACTATTCCGGTTCGCTCGCCGGATTGCCGAAGCTCGCCGCGCTGCGCGAGAAACCCCGATTCGGAATCTATGCGTTGGGAAAGGCGGCGTCCGTCACCGCGGGCGGATCGGCGATACGTGAAGGCGCGGACCTCTCGATCCCGCTCATCCCCGGGACCTCATTTGTCGGCACGCTCTATCCCGATTACTCCAACGTCGAGACCGATCAGCAGACGATCGCGCCGACCGCCTTTCCACGCATCTATCAGGAAGTGCGGCCGTTTTTCACACAAGGCGCGAACTTCTACAGCTATCCCAACGGAGTCTGCTCGGGATGCCCGGGCATCATCGAGTTCTATACGCCGGCCATTCCGACGCCGCGTGAGGGTTACGCGGTCGAAGGGCAACGCGGCCTCTTCAGTTACGGCATGCTGCATACGACGGGTGTCCAACGCGACGACACGGCCGAAGCCGTGAACTACGTGACGCCGAATCAAAAGACGGCCTTCAACTTCCAAGGGAGCATGGTCGATACGCCGGATCTTCACAATGACGCCGACGGCATCACCTTCACGCACAGCAACCTGACGAATCTTCAAGAGTTCGCGAGATTCGGGAACAATTCTGGCTCGCAAGTGTTCGACGGGTCGCAAGCACAACGATACGAAGGCGGCGTCAATCTCTTTAGTCCGAACGGATCAGCGATATCCGCCGTGCTGCGCAAAGTCGGGCTGTACTTCGACCCTACGGACGGACTCGTGCAGCATCCTGACATCGCCGGGTACAATGTCAATTTTTTCAAACCGTTCAAGTTCGCGCCGACGGACCGGTACATAGAATTTGACGTGAACGGCAACCTCGACCGATATCACGATCACACGGGCGCGTTGGATCAGTCCGTCAGCGCCGTGTTGGGTTCGCTCACCACCCGCACGCTCTTCAACCTGCAGCTCTCGACTGGATCATCATACGTGCGCTTCCAGAACCTGCCGGTGAAGGGTCAGCCGCTCATGGAGGGTCCCTTTGTGCCGGTCACACAGCAGGGCGCGCAAGTTGGATACAACTTGAATGGCGCGTTGCCGGCATTCGTCGCATTCAATACCGGTCATTTCGGTCCGGGCCGACTCAACACGTGGGCGCGCAGCGCCACCGTTCGTCTGGGAACGCGCGGCGCGATATCGCTGGAAGCCGACGACACCGATCAGTTCGTGGACGACAGGATGTTTATCCCAGATAAGGGCCAGCAACTGACACAGTGGCTGGAACGCGCGAGCTACTCGTATCAATCCGGACCGAATCAGGCGCTTGCCCTCGGCGTGCGACGCATCATCGGCACCCCGCCCGAATTCACAACCGCACCTGCTGCCGAAAACGCGTGGAATATATCCGCCGCGTTTCACCAAAAATTCGTGGGCGGCGAGGTATATTTAGCGTACGGCGACGCGTCTTTGCTCTCCACGGCGCCCCAGTTCATCCTGAAGTTCATCCGCTATATCGGCGCTGAAAAAGGCACGTGACGCGGCTCCGCCCGCGCCTGCTAGATATCGACGTTCATCATGTTGTCGAACGGCGTCAAGTTGTTGGGGTGATAATTCTTGAGGCTCTTGTTATACGCGAACAGATCGACTCGGAGGTACGATACGATCGAAGGCGCGTCGCTGATGAACGCTTGCATCATAGTCCTCAGGTCTGCTTTTCGTTGCGCCGGATCGTAGTGACCGAAGAGCGCATTCATCGCATCCTGGGCCGTTTTGTCGCACCAGCGCAGATTGTTTTGGCCGGCAGGCGGAAACGCGTTGCATCCATAGATGCCCGAGTAGTCGCCGATCGGGTCGGCAGCCCACGCAAAAGTGATGACGTCCCAAGCGTTGCCATAGACGACGCCGCCTTGCTGCGGCGGTGCGAACATCAGAGAAGCCGGGTAGTGGCGCACCTGCATTCCGACGCCGATCCCCTTCCAGTCGTCGCGGATGAGCGCGAGTTGCGCGTCGGTGTCGGGCCTCCCGTCTTGGGCCGCGACGTGTAGATCGAGTTTGACCCCGTTCTTCGCGCGGATGCCGTCGGTGCCGCGCTCCCATCCGGCTTGGTCGAGCAGCGCGTTTGCCTTCGCGGGATCGTACGGCGTCGTCCCCATGTCGACGAAATAGGGAGCGGTCGCGGGGGTCACGGAGTCCTGCACGAAGCCGATACCGTGCTCGACCTTGTCGACGAGCGCCTGACGGTTGAGCGCGAAACGAAGTGCTTGCCGAACGACCGGATCGGACACGTCGGGATGCATGATATTGAAATCGTAGTGGTTGTATGCGTAACTTGCCTGACGATATATGGTGTACCCACTTAATGCTTGGATGCGGGTCAGATACGCACCGCTGAACTGATACCACATGTCGACATTGTGCGCTTTCAGTTGCGCGAGAAGCGCATCGTGATCCGGCACGATCTTATAGATGATCTCATCGAGTCTCGGCCGCCCGCGCCAATAGAGCGGATTCGCGACCAACACGACCTGCTTCGAGCGGTCCCACCGCGCGAACTTGAACGGTCCGATCCCAACCGGCAACGAGTTGTATGGCACGTTGTTGATGTTCCGATAGCGCGACAAGAGGTGCTTAGGTAGGAGGCACGCGTTCGCGCAACAGCTCGAGAAAAACGTCGCGATGGCGGGCGAGAACGGTTTCTTGAGGTGGTAGATCACCGTGTATTTGTCGGGCTCGTCTACTCGTGCGATCTGATCGAAGCGGCCGAACTCATTGTTGGCGGGATTGTTCACGACAGCCGTGCTGAACACGACGTCGTCGGCATTGAAGGGCATGCCGTCCGACCATACGACTCCCTTGCGTATGTGATAGGTGATCGTACGGCCGTCCCGGCTGACGCCGCCGTTCGCCTGCGTGGGCACTTGCGTCGCGAGCTCGGGATAGGGCTGGTTGTGCTCGTCCCATCTGACCAGCCACGCCATCGTCATCTCCGAGAGATTGGCCACGGCTGCAAGTTGTCCGAAGTGCGGATTGAGCGTATTGACGTCGCCGCCGTCCGAGATCGTCAGGACGTGCGGCTGCGACGCCGCGTCGACGCGCGCCGAGGAATCTAGCGCGCCGCCAGCTCTCGTGCACAACGAAATTAGCAGAGCAGCGCCAAGCGCCGGCGCCAAACCTCTGTTGCGGATCATCGACGGCCACCTCACAAAATAGCAAGAGCCGGTTGCACCCTCGGCGCACCGGCTCGCGAAATGTCTGCTTGACTAGAAACCTACACACGTATAATGCACGAGTGTCCGCTCATTGTCAAGGTATAGTCGCCGAAAGGCGTCAGCGCACGGTTCGTCCAACCGGTCGCGGGAATCGACATGTCACTGGAAGCGTGGACAACGGTCGCCGCCGTCGGCACCTTTGTCGTCATCACGATCACCGCCATCGCGGCATTTATCCAACTCCACCATCTGCGCGCAAGCAATCAGCTTAGCGCGATGTTGAAGTTGCTCGAGCTCGAGCAGTCCTCCGCGCTTGAGGACCGTTTTCACTTCGTCCGGACCCAGCTTGCAGCGAAGATGAGGGACCCGGATTTTCAGGCATCGCTCGGTGAGCGGCCGATCGATCGCACGCTGCACCCCGAACGCCACATCATCGCGTGGTTCGAGCACATCGGAGCGTGGATGAAGAACGGTCTGATCGACGAGGCGGCGTACCTCGAATACGCGTCACCGATCATCATCCAGTACTGGACGCTTCTCGCGCCGACCGTACAGCGCATTCGTCGCACGCGCGACGTCTGGCTCTTGGAAGATTTCGAATACCTCGCGGCGCGCGCAGAGCGCTGGCTCGCGACTCATCCGCATGGGAACTACCCGAAGAACACGCCGCGCATGGGGCCCGTCGACTCATCCGATAGAGAGCCGTAAGGCTTGCGCTATCGCGGAAGAGGCTGTATAAGATAGTTATGAACCGCACGAAAATCGTCATAGCCCTGTTGGGGCTCCTGACGTCGTCGCTTCCGACCGTTTCCGCGGCGCAGGTGAAATGTCAGCAAGCCAAGATATCGGCGATACATTCCCCGACCGGTTCGGCGGAGTCTCAAGCCGGCGACATGCATTTTTCGGACGGCCGCAGCGCCCGCCTCGACGACAGCATCATGTCGGATATGCAGTATATGGCCAAGCGCTCCATGCGGGTCGGTGACCACGTCACGACGTGCATCGACGCCCCCTACTATAACTACCGCGGCGGGCCGCCGGTGAGTCAGATCGCGGTGATGGACGCAGACGCAGACTTTATCTTCGTATCGCTGTATCTTCCCTAGATCGCGCGCCCCATCTGCGCGTCAACACACCCTCGACGCTCCAAAACGTCGCATCGCCGGTCGCGAGCGCCCAGGCGCCCGCGCACAACACGATCACGGCATATGCCAGTTGAGAAGCAAATCCGAATGTCGCCGTCATCGCGAGTCCGTACAAGAGAAGTAGGATGCTCGACGCGATCAAGAAGAATCGTGGGCGGACACCGATGAGGAGCGCCACAGCGAGAACGACTTCGTAGATCGTCGCGGCTACAGCGAGAGTCGGGGCGAGGCTCGCTGGTAGGAACGCGTTGACCTGATGCGTGTAGACGACGAAATGCGTCCAATCACCCCACGATACCCCCGGCGATCCGTACGCTCCGAGCAGACCGAAGCGATCGGCAACCGCCAGCCCAAAATTCACGCCGATAGCGATCCGCAAGACGCCGGCGAGCCAGCGAAAGCGCCCGCCGGTGAAAAGCAGAGTGACAAAGAGCACGTCAAAGAGCGCGGTCGAGACGATCACATGCTGATGCACGCCCACCGTCATCCAGACGAGCCAGACCGATTGGACGATCACGGCAATCGCAAGCGCGATGAAGGCGAACCGCCTTTCCATCATTGACCCTCCGACGCTGTGAGCGCCGACCAACTGAGAAGGACCGTCACCAACACGAAGAACGCCAGCGCGACGAGAGCTTTCCATGACCCAACACCTTCAATGAGATGGCTGACGGCATGTAGTCCGCTCGCGACAGCCGCAAAAGTAAGCAGCGGTCGAGAGCGACTGGGCCGCCATGCGGCGACGACGAGAAAGCCGCCTAGCGGCAGCAAGAAACTTCCGATATCGCGCGCGTAGTGCGCGTTAAAGTCGCCGATCGTCGCGATGTGTGTGTAGAAGAAGCGTGGCACCGCGAAGAGCAGCGCACCGGCGGCGCAATAGTAGGCAGCCGGCAGCAGGATTGCAGCGCGAACCAGACCAGGGCGAAGCGCGGTCATCGGCCGATTTCACGCAGCAGCAGACCGACGATATGTCGCTTGCGCGCGGACACGAAAGCGCGCGAAAAAGGATCGACACTAAAGCCGACGTTCTTGACCATGAACGGATAGAAACACAGTGCGACGATGCTCAAGAGCGTGTGTCGCGCTTCGACATCGCGGAGCTTCGCGCGCTTGAACGCACCCCGCAACAGTTCCAGACCTTCTTCGAAGAGCGCCCCGCCGATGCCGATGGCCGATTGGTCGGAAGAACCAAGCATCTCGAACTGAAGTAGGCGGACGATCGTGCGATTCGCCGCGAGATAGTCGAGATACGCGTTGACGAAGCGTTCCAAGATGACTTCCGCGCCGGCATCAGATGGGATCGAGCGGAGCGCAGCCGTCATCTGCGCGCGAAGTTCGCCCGCGCCCCGATCCACCACAGCTCGATAGAGCTTTCGCTTGTTGCCGAATAGGTATGCCGGCAGACCGCGCGAGACGCCCGCGGCGGGGCAGATCTGCCCGAATGAGGTCCCATCGAATCCATGCTGAGCGAACAGCTCGGCGGCGGCGTCGAGGATCGCCTGGCGCGAGCGTGCGACATCGCGTCGCCTGGGCGGGGGTTTCGTCATGGTGCATAGTATAGCAACTGAATGAACGCTCAGTCAATACCAAAGGCTCTTTGATCCGCCTCGAGTCTGACTAGCTCCGGGTTAAGGTCTGGTTATGGCCGCCCCGGATGCCAGGGCGGCGGCGCTATGGCGATGGCATCGTTGGAGTACGCGCGCAGGTATTGGAACGACACAAATCCGTAGCCGGCGTTGCCGAAGCTCCGTCCGAAGCTGTTGCGGAATATGAAATAGCCGCCGCCGGGAAATGCGGGCGACTCTTTGAAGCCGACGAGATCGATTGAGTGACCGTCGAACATCGGATTCTTAGAAGGGTCGGGGTTGGAATTCGCGCTGCGCGGATAATCTTTGAGGAGCGGAACGCCGTGGACGTTTACGGTTGCAAATGTCGAAAGCCACCAAATTCCTGTGGCGACGGGACGTCCGGATCGCAGAGCCGCGAGCGCCCTTTGCAGTTCTGCGCGGGTCATCCCCTTCGTATTATCCCACACCTTGAGGATCACAAAAGGATATTTTACGGGGAACATCGCCTGAGCAGATTTGATGGCCGCCTTGCTTGGCGCCGCGGGGTGGCTTGGATTGTACGTCGGCCGATAGGTCATTTGCCTCGCACCGGAGATGCCCCACGTTTCATAACCAGGAATGAATTTGGTGAAGAAGCCGCCGTCAGAGGTTTCGTGGGCGACTTTGTTGCCGGCCCAGTTAAGGTACTCTTCCGAGAGGACACGCGCGCCAGTGGAGCCCGCCATACTCGCCTTCTGATACTCGATCAGAAATGTGGTCGCGAATACCGTACACGTGCCACGGTTGCCCTGGTTGCGAATCGGCAATCCGAACTGGCGTATCTTCGGGCGAAGGTCGACCTCCGGCGCGAGACCGGATCCGAAATGCTCAATAAAAACACTTTCGATGGGAATAGCAGGGCGCCACAGGAGGCGCGGTGGTTGGGCAGCGGCAGAGGCGACAAGTCCGACGGCGAACACTAAGGAGAGCAGCGCAAGTCCTAGCGCGCGAGCAAGCGCGGAAATGCGGACGTAAGGGAATGAATGAGATTGCATTCAGAACTCCTGTAACGGCCGTTGCGTATTCGCCGCCACAGTTCGCTCTTCATTGCTGCGCTACGCGCTTTCGGCAGCTTTATAGATCGGGGAGCTGCCCGGATGCGAGAACAGAAATTCTAGAGGCGGCGATCGCGTCGCGCGGAAATCTCGCCAGAATCGACGCATAGCATGGTTTGGCCGCCTGCGGAGTCTCGGTAGAAAGATACGAATCGCAAAGCGCGTCCAACGCTCGGGCGGAGTTCGGCGAGATGGCGGCACTCCATCGAAGGAGACTATGAGCGTCGGCGAAGTCCTTATCGGCGATCAGCTCAGTTGCAAGGGCCTCCATCGGATATTGAACCTGTGTGAACTTATGTTCGGGATCGCCGACGTAACCTAGAAGTGCCTGATGCAGTGCCTCAGTTTGCTTACCGAGATATGGATGCAACGCGGTCTCGATGGGGATGAACGAGCCTTTCTGGATGACATCCATCGCGGGGTCCACTCCGTCAACGTAGTCGGAAGATGTCAGCTCCGCTGCAAGATCGGGTCCAGTCCACTGTCGATCATCGCGCGGGTCGATGTCTTCCCACTTGATGCTGGCAATGTGCACTTCGATGTGACTGTTGGGCAACACGAAGGGCCACGGGTCGCCGAACTCATTCGGTCGCTCCCCCGTTGGCTCACCCACGAATGTAGCGTGTGTGTCTCGCTGGAGACGATTGACGAGGTTTTCCGCGGCGGACTGCGTGCCGCGGCCGATGATCACAAAAAGTTTTCCCGGAGCGTTGATGCTGTCGCGCTTCACCAAGTTCTGCACGACGACGGGCAGGAGCAGATTGTCGCCACCGCCGTTGAAGCGAAGATCGAGCACGAACTTTTTGACCGGCTCCTTGTCGGCGACCCCGAATACTCTGGAAAAGAAATCGGCAAAGGATTCCTTGTCGGAATTCAACACGAAGTTGCACTGCACGTATAGAGTTCCGGCATCGGGCAGCCACTCGTACCAGTAGTATTCGTCAAGGTGCCTGAGATACAGCGGCGGCAAACTGACCGTGCGCGCGTCGATCCAATCGGAACGCTCTGGCGGGCCAGGTCGATAGCCCATTGCGAAGGGGTGCGGCAAAGTTTGCAACGTGACTGAGTTTAGCCCCGATGGTCCGCGCAATTCAAGCGTCGCAGCATCGTCGCTTTGCGAAAGCCCGAGCGCATGGAGGATCTCGCCTTTGAACTGGAATTGCAACTGCGAGCGGAATGTCCAATCATTCGTTGACATGACGACTGTCTGCAAACGCTGGAGCACTGTTGAAATCGGCACGCCTCCGACAGCCACGATTTTCTGCCCCACCAGTTGTTTGTATTGTGGTGCGGCAGCCTGGATAAAAACGCCATCCGAGTATTGATAGACCTTGATCGGGAACGCATGAAACGAGATTGGCGGACTCGTGCCGATTCCAAAGCCCGTGTGCGCGTCGCGTACGAGCGCTATGATGCTGGCCAACCCAACGATTGCCTGCGCCCGATTCAAATGCGGCAGTCGGGCGCGCAGTTCTGCCACGCGTTGGTCGAAAAGCGAGCGACTGACGTCGTGAAAAGGATCGACGTGATATTTTTCGATGCTTCGCACCATGTAGTCGAGATCGAGTTGCCACGAAGACGCCGAGACATGGGGCAGATCGACGGCCGCAGCAGCGCGCGGCATTGCCAACGGCAGAGTAAGAAACGCCGCAACCAAGATGAGTCTGAATATACGCATCGTCCGGACCTTTCGGTGAAGGACGCGCTTCAGTGCCGGCGAGCCCAACACCGCTTCCACGCGCTGCGTGCGCCTATCTGTAGGGGCTATGCGATTCGAAGCAAAGTGTTAACGTTCGCCATTGTTTCGAGACCGCGCCGTATCACCAGCCGACGGCTTCGCCGTCTTTGCCGAAATCCGAACCCGCTGCATAAGCACCGCTTGGCAGAACCATGATCGCCTGATATCCGCCCATCGGCGCGCGGTTCGCAGAATGAACGTCGTGGCCCATCGCCTTTAGTCGCTCGCCGAGGAGATCGTAGAGCGGCGATTCTAAGAACAGTCGATTGGTCACCTCAAAGTGGCGGAAGCGCGCCATGTCGCCCGCCTGCTGCACGTTCGCGCCGAGATCGATGATGTCGACGAGAACTTGCTCGTGCCCTTGCGCCTGCATGTCTCCGCCCATCAGTCCGAGCGTCATGAACGGCCGTCCGTCTCGCGTCACAAATCCCGCCATCAGCGTGTTGAACGGTCGCTTCTGCGGCGCGATCGCGTTGGGGCTCTTCGGGTCGAGGGTGAAGAGTCCACCGCGATCGTGCAAGATGAAACCATAGCCTGGCACCGTGATGCCGGAACCGAAACCGTCGTAGTTGCTGTTGACGAGCGAAACCATGTTGCCGAAGCGGTCGGCGGTCGACAGCACGATCGTGTCGCCTTTATCGCTCGATTCTCCGGGCGGACCGGTGCTCGAAGCGTGCGCTGGGTCGATCTTCGAACAAAGCGACTGCGCGTATCCTTGCGACAGCAATCTGTCCATCGGGATCGCGGAATGGTCGGGGTCGGCGTTGTAGGCATAGAGGTCAGCGTACGCGAGTTTCTTCGCTTCGACGAGCATGTTCCAATAGAGCGGACTTGCCAGTCCCAGCGACGCAAGCGACTGCCCGGGAAGAAGTTTCGGAACGCATTGCGCGAGAATGTTGAGCGCTTCTAGGGTCGCAAACCCCTGTGAGGGCGGCGGCAGTTCCATCACGTCGTAGCCGTGATAATTCGTGCTAAGCGGCTGCACCCACTCACCGTGGTAGCGCGCAAGGTCGGCCAACGTCATCGTGCCGCCGAGAGCGCTCGATTTGGCGACGATGGCGCGTGCGATCTGTCCTTTATAGAACACATCGCGCCCGTATTTCTGCAACAGCCGCAACGTGTACGCAAGTCGCTGGTTGCGGAAGATCTGTCCGGTCACCGGCTGCGCGCCGTTGACATACCATGTCTTGACCGAATCGGGATCGAGTAGCGTGCAGCAGCCACGCAGCGGCAACGCGTCCGGCAGCTGCCAATCGTGGGCGATGCGCTCGGAGATCGGAAAACCGTTTTCGGCATAGTCGACAGCTGGCGCAAGCACGCGGTCAAGACCCATCGTGCCGTAGCGCCGAAGCAATTCGTCCCAGCCCCAAGCGGCGCCGGGAACGGTGACGTCTAGAATACCGCCGGGCGGCATCCCCGAGCCCGGACCCCAGTCGTGCGGATCGTACTTGTAGCCGAGAGCGTTGAGATGCGCGATCGTCGCGCCCGTGGGCGCAGTGCCGCTCGCGTTGAGCACATATACTTTGTGTTCTTTTGCGATATAGACGATCGCGAAGAGATCGCCGCCCAGCCCGACGTTCATCGGTTCGGTCACGTTGAGGGTCGCAGCGGTTGCGACTGCGGCGTCGACCGCGTTTCCGCCGGCCATGAGGATGCGAAGTCCGGCTTGCGCCGCAAGCGGCTGGCTCGTGACGATCATTCCGTTGCGAGCCAGCACGGGCGAGCGGCTCTGTGCGAGCCACCCTTCCGCGCGAACTCCCCGAACGGCGCCGCACGCCGGCGCCAGCGGCGAGGAATTGCAATCCGATGCGGGCGGCTGCGACGGAGCCGGCACCGCGCCCGACGACGATGCCCCCAAAATGAGTACGCCAGCGCAATAAAGCGCGCCTCGAATAGTCAGCATCCTCATCGGGCGCGATCTCCTAGGATGGCTTGACCACCATCACCGTGATCAAAGCGATCCAGAGCAGGCCGCTCACGGGGCCCGCGATGCGGACGAAACGATCAGCGACAACCGCGGATAATTCCGGTGACGCATGATCGTCACCGCTTGCTGCGGCCGCTTTTGCCAGCCTAGCGAACCACGTCCTGTGGACGGCGACGCCGATGACGACGAGCAGCGCGAGAAGTACGTAGGCCTCGACGAGCCACTTCGACGTAAGGCTGAACCCGGCGCTGGCGGCTGACACAAATCCAAAGACGACGCCGACCAGCATGATTGTGATGCCGATCGTCTGCATCGGTCGGGCGATCCGCACGGCCGTTCGGATGGCTCGAACATCGAGCGTGTCGGCGATTGCGGTCATGTGGATGCCGACGCCGGTCGTGAACGCAAACGCCACGAACATCGCCACGACATGCAAGACGATCCATATACTCATAAAACCGGCGTTCGAAGCCGAACGGGGAAAGCCCTAGAGACGATACCCTCGTGGCCTCGACCGATTAGCCTGACCCGCGCGGCACGGCGGCGTTCATTCGAACGAGCACGATTGTGATCGCGGCGATGACGAGAAAGTCCCACACGCAAAAACCTTGAACTCGGTAGAACGGCATGAAATGGTAAATGCCAAGGGGCTCGATCACTTCACGTTCGAGTGCCATCCATGCGAGAACGAAGGCGAACCAGACCGCGATTTTCACGGGGGTTGGGAGAGCTGAAAATTGAATCTTCTGCATAGCAGAAAAGAACATAGCACTTGAAGTGCGCTTTAAGTCAAGGGGCAGCTTCCAATGACGATCGGACAAGTCGCAAAAAAGGCTGGAGTCGCACAATCTGCGATCCGATATTATGAGGCCGCAGGTCTCCTGCCCCGGCCGCCTCGCAGGCGCGGCGTGCGCGAATACGACGACAATGCCGTCGATCAGCTGAAGATCCTGCGCTTTTTTCGGCGGGCGGGTATCACTATTCGGGGCCTAGCGACCATAACGTCGCAGCCACGCGGATCAACGGTCGGACGTGAAGTGGTGCTTGGCGTCCTTCATCGGCGCATCGCGGAGCTGGACGCCTTGATGATCGAGGCGCAAGAGATGAAGCGGCGTCTCGAAGAGTCGATCGGTTGTCCATGCGAAGGCGACACAACGACCTGTTCGATAATTCGCTAAACCTACTCGCTCATGATCTTGTCGGCCCACTCCACGAGGTTTATGAGCGTAGCCGGTGCCGCAAACGCTGCGTTTTTTGCTACTAGGTCTGCATCAAGGACCCCACGGGCCCTGGAGCAAGCTGTTCAGACGTGGATCCGTATGCCAAGCGAGATCGCTCTCGCAAGCGCTTCACCGAGCGGGGGCCATCCGACTGGCACGACCGATTCGGCTACGGGGCTGCGCATCAACGAAACCGCCTCATCGAGCAAGAAGATCTGACACTCGTGTCCGGCCTCGGCAAATGCGTTTGCGTGGAGAAAAGCAAAAGCGGCCTTGGTCGGATCATCCGAACCCCAAGCACTTTTGAACAAGACTTTGTACATCAAAATGGAACTTGGCCTACATGAGACGGATCGCCTTGGCCGCGCTCGGGTTTGGTGTTGCGTCGTCGCTTTTTTCGACGGCCAGCCACGCTGCATCCACGCCAGCCGAGCCTGCGCAAAAAATCGATAGCGTACTACTTGCCACTATCGCAGCCGACAACTCGGCCTACGAAGTTGCGCTGGCTCGAGGCGATGCTCGCGCAGCCGCCGCTCCGTACGAACTATCGGCCATCTTCATCGGTCCGGGCCCGCATATCTTAACCGGCCGCGCCCAAATCCAGGCTCACATCGCGAATATCCTGACCAAAGTGCATTTCCTCAGTGGAAACTGCCGAACGGACCATCTCGCGCAGGACGGCGATCAAGCCTACGAAGCCGGGCACTGCAGCAGCATGATCGAAATACACGGCCGAAAAATCGCAAGCGGCGGCGACTATCTCACCGTGTGGCGCCGACAAAAAAACGGAACGTGGCTCATCGAGATCAACGCGGCTCCATAAGCACTTTCGAGCTACTGAAATCACGTGCGATCCTACGGCGTCACCGTGGGATTCTTGTATGCGAAAGCGCCGTCAGGATTCGGTTTCACCCAGACGATGAGATCCCAGATCGTGGGAAATTCAAAGACGGTGACGACGTCCACGGCGCTCTTGGCCTTTCCGAGACTTACGACGGTGTCGGCGGACGGGTTGTCAAGGCTGCCGCCGCCCGCAACGAAGTCGTGATTCCAAATCCAGTGGTCGTAGCTTAGGGCTCCTGTCGAGGGATCTTTCAGTACGTAGTGGACATGCCCCTCAAACTCGACCCAGCGCCCGGGATCTATGCCCCACAGGTGCGGGCGCGCTTCGCCATTCGGCCGCGGCACGGAAAAATCGGCACCGAGAATGTTGCCGCCGTTGTCGTACCAGAGCTGACTTGGATGCGTGGGATCAGAGACCCATTGCCGGTTCGCGTAGCTGATCGCACCCGTTTCGTCCGCGCTGGTGTAGCGGACGTAGCCCGCTTTCTCCGCATCGCTCGCGTGTTTGAAACGGTTGTATAGGTCGCTCTGAATCGACGCGATGAATTGTGCTTCGGGCGGGGAGATCGGGCCGTCGTACGTTGGCCCCTCGTCGGCTCGAGCTGCCGCGCTTAGGCCGCACACGGCAGCCAAAAGAATGCCGGTGAGAAATACTGCTCTAGTTTTCCCTTGCGTTATCACAGTGACCGCCTTTCCGATTCTCCCGATGTCGCTTGCGTCAATCCCACGTTTTACCGCCGCCCGAGCGCACCCTTGTATTACAGATGAGCGGCAGCAGCCTCCTCATCGCGTTTTAATCTATTCAACCACATCAGAAAGGCGGTGAGATAGAGCAATATCGGGGCGCAGGCCAGTGTGACGTATACATACCGAATGGCGAGGCCGCCGACCGATCCGATATGCAATGGATAGAAGTAGGAATAGATGCGCCAAGCGAGGGGCCATTTGCTCGCGTCGTCAACCGCCGTGATCTTTCCATTGTACTGATCGACGGAGACGTAGCTCCATCCGTACGGATCGGGATCTCCCGGCACCACTTTTCGGATGCGCAGCGAAGCGCTGGCGTCAGCCGGCGGATAGATCATCGTGATCTCGCCGGGAAGTGCTCGATCCGCGGCGGCGACGAGAGCGTCAAGGGTCATTGGCGTTCTTTTACTCGATGAAATTGCCGGTACCACAACAGCGGGAGGCTCGGCAAGAAAAACGGTCGCGACGCCAGTCAAAACGATAAAGATAAAGAAGGTCACGCACACGATGCCCGTGACCTTATGCAGGTCGAAACTTGTCCGCCACGGACCGAGTCGGTACTGAATCGAAAACCCCCGAGAGATTTTAGCCCAACCAGGCCACAGAGAGAGTCCGGTGAGGAACATGAGTAGAGCGACGAGTCCGATCGTGGAATTGACCGTCGATCCCGTGTCGCCGGAAAGCAGATTGGCATGGAAATCGTAGAGAAAACCGACGATGGATCGGCTCCAGAGCGCGCTCTGTTCGATGTTGCCGGAATAAGGATTGACGAGAACGTCGAGTCGATCTCCGGCATCGCGAGCGAAGCTGAAGTCGTACGTGCAGCCGCGATCGCACGACTTGAGGATGTGTGTGGGCTTTTCACCCGGATACGTTCTCTCAACGGTCGCTAGCATCGTTGCGAGCGTCTGCGTCGCCCCCGTGGGCGTCACGTGACGGACCGGGAAATCGCGAAAACCGTCGATGCGATTCTCGAAGAGGATCAACGCGGCGCCCGTTGCGCAGATCACGACGAAATAGATGCCGAGAGTGAAACCCAAATATTGGTGGATGAGAAAGATGACCCGTCTGTTGAACACCTAGATCTTTAGAGCTTCTTCGATCGCGCGTTTTTCGGGCCACGCGGCTCCCTCAGTCGCCAATCGCTCGATCTCAGTCGCGTCCAATCGATCCCCGAGCCACTTCGCTAACCAGATCGCCGGTGTAAATGCATCCATTTTTCTTATAAGGCCCACCGATCCATATTGGTGGCGACAGAATCCGAACAGGCGAGCGGCCTCGACCATCCGATCGGTGCGGGCTGCGACGCACGCCAGGTAAATCGTGATGTCCGCGGTGTGCGTCTCGTCGCGCGTCGCTATCGCATGGCCCATCGCGGCTCGAGCCGCTTCGCGTGCGCCCGCGATATCGTCCATCGCTATAAGAGTCATGGCCATGTTGCCCTGGACAATCGTCAGATCCAGCGCGTTTTTTCGGCGCGACAGGATCTCCAACGACTCGACAAAGCAGCGTTGCGCAGCCACGAGATCGCCGGCTAGGAATTCTGTCCCTCCGAGGTTCGTGAGCACGCCGCCAACGCGCCGCTCGTCGCCGTATGCTCGAAATCTCGCAAGTGCATCCCGCAGAAGCGCACGCGAGGTGTCGTAGTCACCGCGATGCTGGGCGACGATCGCCTGCATGGAGAGGCACCTCGCGAGCAGCAACTCAGGGCCCGATCTGCGGTAGATCTCGAGCGCCCGCGTGACCGCGGCTTCCGCTTCGTCCAGCCGACCTGCCTCCGCGCTTTGCCAAGCGACCGAGTAGAGAGCGTCGGCGGTTCCGGCCTCGTCGTGGCCCTGCTCGAACACGTTCTGGGCGCGGACGGCCAGCTCGTAGGATTGCTCGCTGGTTCCGAGAGTCGCGAGCGCGAGCCACAACGGCGCGGCGACGAGGGGACGCGCGTCAGCGTCAACGCGCTCAAGCGCCGAACTCACCCAATTGCGCGCCTCCGCGGTAAGACCGGCCGCCGACCATAGCTGGACACACGCGCCAGCGATCTCCGCCCCCGTTTCCGCGTCATGACCTTGCTGCAGCGACCAACCGAGCGCCGCGCGGAGATTGTCGATCTCCGGTTCCTGGTCGGGCAGCCACCTTTCGCTCGGCAGCGCTCTGCTGGTCGCATACGCCGCGTGGGCGAAAAGGCGGAAGTACGTCGCGTGCCGCAAAGCGAGCGCGTCTTGCTGGCCCAAGGCTCCGAGCTTTTCGAGAGCATAGGCGCGAGTGGATTCCAACAAGCGGTATCGCTCGTGGTCGCCGCTCGTGTCCGCAGAGATGAGCGACTTGTCGATCAAAGACGAAAGCAGATCTAGCACGTCTGCTTCGTCGATGTCCTCGCCGTTGCAGACAGCAACAACGGCGTCCAAGCCAAATCCGCCCGCGAAGATGCCCAGCCGATTGAAAAGCGTCTGCTCTCGCGCATCGAGCAAGCCGTAGCTCCAGTCGATCATCGCACGGAGCGTCTTTTGTCGCGGCAGAGCCGTGCGATTTCCGCCCGTGAGCACCATGAATCGCTCGTCCACGCGCACCGCGAGATTGCGCAAGGATAACACTTTGACGCGTGCGGCAGCGAGCTCGATCGCGAGCGGGATGCCGTCGAGACGACGGCAGATATCGGCGACGATGACCGCCGTGTCGTCGGTCAGGGCGAATCGACTATCAGCAGCCGCGGCACGATCCGCGAAAAGTGCCGTTGCGCCAAACCGCTGTATATCGTCGACGCCGATCTTTGCCGATGCGTCCGGTACTTCGAGCGACGGCAAGCGGTGCACGTGTTCGCCTGCGATGCCGAGCGGTTGGCGCGACGTGGCCAGGACCTGGACTTGCGGACAGTTCTTGAGGATCGCGTCGGCAAACGGAGCAGTCGAATCGAGCAGATGCTCGCAGTTGTCGAGGATCAGGAGCAGTTGTTTGCGCTTGAGCGCTTGCAATACGGACGATTCGACGGAATCGCCCGACTGTTTCACCTCCAGGGCTTGTGCGACGACGCTAGGCACGAGTCCAGCGTCGGAGATCGGCGCCAAGTCGACAAACCATGCGCCTTGCTCGAAATGGTCGATCAAGTCGGCGCCGACCTGGACGGCCAGTCGCGTCTTGCCGACCCCGCCCGCACCAGAAATCGTCACGCACTGACGTGAAGCGAGTATCTGTTTGACGACGACGACTTCGCCGTCGCGACCAAGCAACGGCGTGGATTGGATCGGAAGATTGTTGGGCCGGGCGTCAAGCGACGTGAGCGGCGCAAAATCCGCCGGCAGACCGGCGATCGTCACTTGCCAGACATGTTCGGGCCGCATCAGGTCTTTAAGCCGGCGCAGTCCGAGGTCGGTGAGTTCTGCGTCCTTTGGAATCAGCGCTCGTATCTGTTCGCGAACCGCATCTGAGATAAGCACCTGGCCGCCGTGCCCGATCGACATCAGCCGCGCGACCCGGTTTACGGTGGGGCCAAAATAGTCGCCCTCGCGCTCCTCTGCGTTCCCGACGTGGATGCCGATCCGGACCTGTAACCCGTCGACCGCTGTGAAATCTTCCTTATATAAGGCACGCTGCGCCGCAAGGGCTGCGTCAACCGCCTGCTGCGAACTGTGGAATGCGGCGCAGAACGCATCGCCGACGGTTTTGAAGACATAGCCATCGTAGTGTTGAATCGCTTTGCGGATCAAGAATTCGTGCCGGGCAACGGCCGCCTGCATCGCTTCCGGCTTTTGCTCCCAGCGCTTGGTCGAGCCTTCGATGTCGGTGAAGAGAAACGCGACCAAGCCCGTCGGTATTGCGGCGGGCGGGAGATTGGATTGCCGGGCAAGCGGGGTCTCCGTCATGTGTCGCCGCGTTGTTCTTGTTAGCCTGGTTCAAATCCGGTGTATGCGGCTGGAACGTCTACCGTCGCCGTTTACGTTCTATCCGGCATGAGAAACGTGCGATGAGCGCCCGTCACATGACAGCCCCGCTATTGGCGGGCATTCTCGCGTTCGCGGCTTCCCCGGGGTGCGCCGGCTCCGCGACGCCGAGTGCAAAAGCGCCGTCGGCGCTGACGCTGACAGCGATCACGATCAGCGGCGGTGAACGCAACGTGATCCCGCCTGGATCGCCCGGCATGCAATATACACCCGACTTACACATGCCATTTATGCGGCAGCCCGACGGATTGTTCAAACTGTGGGTTTCAGCCGGCGGTGCGTACGGGACGTATTTGTTCCGGACGCCGGATCTTTTCGCGCTCGGGGCGCCGACGACGGTTTTCACGCCGTCCGGCGCTGGCACGACCGCATTCGATGCAGACTATGCCGGTCCGGGCAGCATCTTTCCCGCGGCGAACGGCAAAGATCTTCTGATGATCTACCACGCCGAGAACCATCTTTTCAGCGGCATCGATTATCAGGGCCTGCCGTTTTATGCCGGTGTCGGGTTGGCTCGCTCTCAGGACGGCGGCCTCACGTGGCAACGCGAAGGCGAAATCATCTCGGGTCATGACCCGCAGCAGCCGACGCAAACGCCGACCGGGGCGGGGGCCTTAACGCCGACGGCTGTTGAAATGCACGGCTTTATCTACGTCATCTTTCGCGAGATCGATCTGCAGAGCGGCGTCAGCGGTTATGGCATAGCGCGCGCGGCGATTGGGAGCGACGGCGATCCCGGAAGCTGGCAGAAGTACGATCAGGGATCGTTCAGTTCCGCCGGGATTGGCGGCGCATTCACGCCGCTGAATATTGTTCTTGACCCCAGCGTGCCCCGCGACGAACGGCAACCGGACCTCTCATACAATACGTATCTGCATCAATATCTGATGGCGATGGTCGGGAACGGCGGGATCTATGTCCTCACCTCGCCCGATCTTCTCAATTGGTCCAAGGGTGTCGTCGCATTGCCCGCGCCGTATCCAGACGCTAAGGCAACCAATGCGAACCCAAGAAACTGGGATCCGACGCTTGTGAGTCCGAGTGAACCTTCCGATGAGATCACGCGCCGGACCGGATACTTGTACTACGCGAAGTTCTTGGGCGATGGCACGGCGCACCATTACCTCCATCGACAGGCGTTCACGCTAACGGGCCACTAGTGCAGCAACCAGCCCGGCCTTAAAAGCGGATAGGCGACCAGCCCGATGACCGCGCCGCTCGCGACCAAAACCGGATCTGGGACCTTCTTCGCGTAGAGGGCCGTTACTGATGCCGCCACCGCGACCGAGATCGTGAGCGCGTCGCCGATCGCCGTCCTTCCCACGAGGTAGGACGTGCCGACGAGAACGCCCACGACCGCGACCGACACGCCGCGCACGAAGCCTTGTAAGCGCGCGTTGGATCGATAGCGTCGTAGTAGCGGCGTTCCGATGACCGTGAACAAGAACGAAGGCGAGAATATCCCCACGGTCGCTGCTAAGGCGCCGCCGAATCCGCTCAGCAGGTAGCCCACGAAGGTCGCCGTGATCACGACGGGCCCAGGAGTCATCATGCCGATAGCGACCGAGTCCAGAAACTGCTGCTGGTTCAACCAGTGATATTGGTCGACGATGTATGTCTTGAGGAACGGCACGATCACGAGGCCACTGCCGAATACGAGGAGCCCCGTTCTGAAGAAGAAGAGGAATAGCTTCAGCGTCATCGCCGAGTTCGCGCCTGCCGCGACGACAAGGCCGAAAAACGGAGCGACCGCAGGCGTCGATGTGGACTTCTCACTCAAAACGGGCTGAGCTCCGTCAGCTTTCGCCGGCCCCTTTGCGAAAACTATTATGCCGAGCAGGCCGGCCGCGAGAAAGATGACCGTCAATTCCTTCTGCACGATCAGCGTCGTCGCACATGCGATCGCGGCGATCGCCCATGCGAGCTTGTCGGCGCGAATCGTCTTTTGCGCGAGGTTCCAGCACGCCTTGACGATGAGCACGACCACGACGGGTCCGATGCCGTAGAAGAGCGCGCGGACTTCCCATGCGTTCGCGTATTTGACGTAGAAATAACCGGCCGTCACGACGATGATGAACGGTGCGACGCCGAACGTCACGGCAGCGGTGAGCGCGCCCAAGAGCCCTTGCAATATGTACCCGCAGTAAATGCCGAGCTGATACGCAAGCGGACCTGGACACGCCGTCGCTATCGCAAGGCCTTCGTCGTACTCTTGGCGCGTGAGCCAGCGACGATTCTCGGTTAAATCGACGCGCATGTAGTTCGCCAGCGCCACGGGTCCGCCGAACCCCATCGCACCGAGTCGCAGGAAATACAGTCCGATGTCGATGACGCCGGGCTTCGGCTGATCGTCAGCCGGTGCCGCTGGTACTACATCCGCTTCCATAGGCGCGCTTCCGATCTGGCGTGAATGAATGCGGTCGGGCCGCGTCGCACGTCATTATATGTATCGCGCGCATATTTAGTCAAGCATCGGAACGACACAGATGCGGCACGCCAGCCAGTTGTCATTCCTCGCCGTTGGAGCATTTATCGCCTTTGGTGTGTTGACAGCTTTGGCATTGCGACCGCCGACGCAAGCCGCCGATCTGCCGCTACCGCTTCGATTGCTCGCGGACGTGCCAACTCGGCCAGCGGGAAAAGTTTTCGCGGGCCAGACTCCGCGCATGGACTACGAATCGATCGACCCCGTCAGACGGATGTTGTACATCGCATATCTCGGGGCGGACGAAGTCATCGCGTTCAATCTGGATCGGCTCTACGTTTCCGCGACGGGCTCAAACCAAGTCGCGGCAATCGATGAGGGCACACGGCAAATAGTCGCGCGCACGGCAGGCGGTGACTACCCCGACGGGATCGCTTACGTCCCGGCGGAGCACAGGATATTCGTCGCGGACGAGCACGGCGGTACAGACACGGTCGTAGACGTCGACACGAACCGGACCGTGGACACGATCGACCTCGGCGGCGAAGTCGGAAACACGCAATTCGATCCGGTGAACGGTCTCATCTACTCCGACGTCCAGACCCGCGACGACATCGCGGCGATCGATCCCAAGACCGGCAAGGTCGTCGCGCGGCACGCGCTGCCCGGTTGCGATCACGATCATGGGCTGCTGCTCGACACGCCGCATCGGCTCGCGTTCGTCGCGTGCGACGGTAATGCGAAATTGCTGGTCGTCGACTTGAAGACGTGGAATATCCTGTCGACGCACGACGTCGGCAGCGACCCGGACGTTCTGGCGTATGATCCTGGCTTACGGCGCCTTTACGTCGCGGCCGAGAGCGGCGTCGTGGCAGTCTTCGAGGAGGACGGACAATCGCTCAAGACTCTCGGTAAAGCGTTCTTGGCAGACGAAGCTCATACGGTCGCGGTCGACCCGAAGTCCCACCGCGTCTACTTCGCGCTGCAGAACGTCGGCGGTGTGCCGACGATCCGCGTCATGGAGCCCACGGGCATCTGAACCCGCGAAAAAAAGGACATGCGCCAAACATTCGTTCGGCTCGCGCTCTTGTCATTAGATGTTACAATAGTGCAGTGGTGCGCTGCGGTCACCGACCGCCAGTAACCTCTTGATTGTGAGGCTTGGAAGACATGGAAGAGAATAAGTCCGACTTTGAAAAAAAGGCGGAAAAGGTAGGGGAGCAAGTCAACGACATTGCACAAAAGGCCGGCGAAGAGGCGAGTAAAGCGTTCGAGGAAGCGAAGAAAACTTTTGGACCCGGGCTGAAGTCCTTTGCGGATAAGCTGAAAGCCGGCCTCAAGGGCGAGCCGGAAAAGAAAAAAGAATAACAACCGTCTAGATTTATGTTCAGCCGCAACGGTCTACGCGAGATCGGGCTCTTCTCAGAGCTCGCCGACAAAGAGCTCGATTACCTGGCAAGAACCAGCGCTGATATTCACGTCCTTCCCGGCGAATACGTCGTCTACGAGGGTGAATCGCGGCGCTCGGTTTTCGTCTTGGTGGAAGGCCAGCTTGAAGTAACGAAGTTCGTCGATGGCGCGGAACGCGTTATCGCCACTCGCGAAGCCGGCCAGTTGTTTGGCGAGGTCCCAGTCGTTCTCGACTCGCCGTTCCTCGTGAGCTTTCGCGCCACGCAACAGTCTCGCGTGATGCGCATCGACTCGAAAGAGTTTCACGTTGTGGCCACGGCCTCGCCGAAATTCTTTAGAGCTGTTGTGTCCGCCGCGTTGGATCGTGTGGAAGGCCTTCAGGAGATCGCTGCCGAGTCGGCCCAACCTCCAGTCACGCTCATCGCACCCCAATATGACAATGCCGGCCATGAAGTGCGCGAATTCTTGGCGCGCAGTTCTGTCGAATTCAATTGGTTCACACCCGAAGATCCGGAAATCCCGACATCATCGCGCGAGGCGATCAACGGTCAGAAGTATCCCATCGTGCAACTGCGGGATGGTACATTGCTCGCGGACCCGACCGCTCGGGATATCGCAAAGGCAATAGGATTGTGCGTTTCGCCAAAAGGCACCACCTTTGACGTCGCGATTGTCGGAGGCGGGCCCGCGGGGCTTGCCGCAGCGGTGTATGGTGCCTCAGAAGGTCTGACCACGGTACTGCTAGAGTGCGAAGCACCTGGTGGGCAGGCCGGCACTTCTTCGCGGATTGAAAACTATTTGGGTTTTCCGTTCGGAATTTCCGGCGCGGAGCTCGCCACACGCGCGCTCCAACAAGCGAGGCGACTGGGTGCGGAGATAGCGGTGACCCGGACGGTCGAACGCCTTGATGTTCCGTCGCGCACTCTGTTCCTCGACGGAGGCGATGCCCTGCACGCAAAGACGATCATCGTGGCGATCGGCGTATCGTGGCGCCGGCTGGATATTCCGTCGCTCGATCGCTTGCGAGGTCGGGGCGTATACTTCGGCGCCGCTCCGGGCGAAGCGAGTTCGGTGCAAGGCAAGAACGTCTATCTTGTGGGCGGTGGAAACTCGGCCGGCCAAGCGGCTCTGAACTTTTCTAATTTTGCCGATTGCGTGACGCTCTTAGTGCGGGGCGACACGCTGTCAAAAAGCATGTCGTACTATCTCATTGAGCAGCTGAAGACGAAAGCGAATGTTCACGTAGAGACCTGCGCCCAAGTTATCGACGCTTTCGGCGGCGACCACCTCGAAGCGCTCTCGGTTGCCAATAGCGCGACCGCGGAGACGACTCGGCGGAATGCCGACGCCCTCTTCGTTTTGATAGGAGCGGACGCCGAAACCGGATGGCTGCCGCCGGAGATCCAAAGAGATGCGCAGGGCTACGTTTTGACTGGACGCGACCTAATTAGAAGCGAGCAAGGTTCCGCCGAACGCGACCCATATCTGTTAGAGACCAGCGTTCCGGGAATCTTCGCAGTGGGTGACGTTCGAGCCGGGTCAACAAAGCGCGTGGCAGCCAGCGTTGGCGAAGGCAGCATGGCGATCGCATTTGTGCATCAGCATCTTGCACAGGTCGCTCGTTCGCCGCTTCCGCTGTCACGCTGACAGAAGAGCGTCAAAACGTCGTGTCAAAATGCTCAACCACGTCGGGCGGATCGATGAGAAAATCTTCGTCCTCGGGATAATAGCGTGCCCGCTTAACGTCATCGCCCGCGAAGCGCGCTACAGACCCAAACGAGTCCCAAAACGATAGTGTGATGATGCTTTCTGCGCCGGGGTCGGCAGACGAGAGCATGTACGCGCCACGATTGCCGGCCGTACGAAGGTAGTCATGAAGGCCGGTCTCTCCCACGTAGGCGAGATATTCCGTCATTCTGCCGGGCTTGACACGGCTTCGCCAGAGACGGGCTATAGTCTGTCCAAGAGGTCGATAGCAGATCTCATAGCGGTTGCCATCGGGATCTTCAAAGAACGACGCATAGTAGCCGACCGTGTACTCTGGACAGGCTTGCGGAGGTTCGTATACTCCAGCGCCGGCGACGCGGGCGACCTCGGAGATGCGATCGACATCGGCGTTTGAAGAAGCTCGCAGCGCTATGCGGCTATGACCTGCGACGAATTGCGGGTCAGCATCGATAGCGAGAAAAGGCAGAGTCGAATCCGGCGCCCCATAGCAGATCCACTCCTCTCCGACGTCGATAGTCGTGAGGCCAAGCGCCGCACAGAACGGGTCATAGAAAGTTCGCGCCTGTGCGAGGTTTCTCACGCGCATGTCGAGATGATCGCAAAAGGGCCCTAAGTAACCATGATTCATGGTTTGTTATCTGCCTTTCTTTTCAAGTCGAACTCAGCGCCGACGACCCATTGTTTGTCGGTGCCCTGGTGTTCGCCGCGCCACACAAACGCCTGATCGCTAATGTCGTTGAAGGACCAGCGGATGCGCTCGGTCCCGCTCGTTCCCTCGAGGACGATCCGGTTACCCTCACGGCGTCCAGCTAGTTCGCTCTTGACGCCGCTCACGGGGTTGACCCAAAGGATTCTCCACATCTTCTCCCCAGGATCGAAGAACCGGATCGTCGTGCCATAACGGTTGTATTCTCTTGTAGACTTGGCACGATCGACCCGTGGTGGCACGATCCAAATGTCTTGAATTGCGCGACCTTCAAGAATCCAAGAGAACCACCACTCGCCGGTCGACTCAGAAACGGAGCCGTCGCACCCGAAATCTCGGACGACGGCGGACCATCCGCCGATCACCCAATCGAAGTCGGTTGCGCGATCGCCAAGCTCCGCTGAGGGCGCATCGGAGATAAGCGCCTCCGCAAAATCCGTAGATCGCAATCGTCTCACTTAGCCGCTCTATTCGAATCGGCGGAGGTCGTTCGCTTTGTCTGGCGAAGCCAACACCGGTGAAATCACTTACGATGGTGTTACAAGATACTCCTTGAGCGCTAACCCTCAACCCGTGTTCGATTTTGCAGGGGGCACCGCGGCGTTGGATTTCGTCAATACGGTACTGTGGAGGACTAGCGCGCCGCGAGAAAACCTGCACGATTACTCGGACATCCTCCGATTTTGCCGGAGTGCGAGGCTGGTCTCTGACTCGGATGCGTCGCAACTGAAACTGGATGCGCGACGTAACCCGGAAAGTGCTCGACGCGCTTTCCGTAAGATAATAAAGCTGCGCGAACGCCTTTACTCGCTCTTCCTTGCGGTCGCACGGGGGCGGCGACCGGCCGCGGCCGACATGGAGGCTTTGAATAGAGCACTCGGCAGTGCGTTGCACAACCGATTGGTCGCCAGCGGTCGAGCGTTTACCTGGAGGTGGGGTGGCTCAGCTAAGGATCTCGAGAGAGTCGTGTGGCCGATTGTGCTCGAGTCCGGCGAACTCTTAGTGTCCGACGGAGGCTCGCGGATTAAGGTCTGCCGCGGAGACGGTTGCGGTTTTTTGTTCCTCGACAAGAGCAAGAATCAAAGCAGAAGATGGTGCGCGATGCAACCGTGCGGCAATCGCGTGAAAGTCCGCCGATACCAGTCGCGGCATACCAACTAGGAGGTTCGAAAGACGCTGCTATTGGTAAAAACCTTCGGTTGCCGTAACTGTGCTAAACTCTTGCGATGAACTCTCGAGCAAGGTCCCTCACCGAAGTTTGCTTTGTTCTCAGGTCTACGATCTGCCCGGCTATCCATTTCTTCACATCAGAAACCGCGAGTTGTCCTTTTTCGAGAAGTAGGGCGCGTGTTTCGGCGCCTTCAAGCAGGTTTCCAAGTTCGTCGTAGATCAACCGTTCGTCTTTTTCCATTTCAAAAAGGAGATGCTCGATGTGGATTCTATTCGAGAATTCGACGGCGTACGTTGGCTTGTCAAAGAGTGTTTTTTGTTTAGCTCGTAGATTTCTCAAGCCCTTGCATATATTAAACTCGCTGTGAAGACTGAATAGGTTTTGCCGAGAGCCCCTCAGGTACTCTACGAGTTCGCGTCCGGAATCCAGTGGTTTTGCCCCCTGCAGGCGGATCGTCGCGAGTTCGAGACCCCTCGTCAGCTCGTCAGCCAGATCAGAAACGACGTCGATGACCTCGGTCCGTACTTCGCTATTTTTTGATATCAGCGCGACGGGAAGCAAATCGATAAGCTCCTTGAAGAGGGCGAGCAGTCCAGAAGTCGAGGCCAATGGTTCTCCTTTCGCGGACCCTGAGCAATTGAGGAGCCTCGTTCGGAAGTATTGTTCGCGGAACACGGTTTCTAGCCGCTCGGTAGAAACGGTATCTGGTCCGTCGGTGGGAACGGCGGCCAGGCGGAGCGCGTGTCGAGATCCGGTCCATACGTGTAGAGCGCGTAAGTCTTGTCGGTATTTCGATCGATGGTCACGTTAACGTATGTGGTCTGTACTGGCATAACGAGCGCGCAGATGTCAGGCGACGAAACGTAATCCACGTTTCGGTAGTCGATTTCGTCGCTGCCGCTCCGAGCTTCAATGTGGACCGTGTGCGATCCAGCCGCGGCGAAATGCGGCTGATTCAAATAGAATGAAACAGAAGAATGCACGGCTTCATTTTGGATCGGCCGGTTGACGAAGCTCGCGCTCATCGCACCTGCGTCGCCGCTCGAGTCTCCAAGGACGATCAGCGAATCATTGATCGGCCTCTCGGCACGGTCACGCAGGCTGAAAACCAACGTGGAATCGCACTGATCGGCATACGACGTGGTCCATGCCTGCGTACGGCTGCGCCAATCTTCCAGGACTCCGGAGTACTCGGCCGGAGACTCGACGAGAAGCGCCTGTAGGAGCGCCGCAAACGGCGGATCGGTCGACTTCGTTACTGCGTCGATGATCCCGAGAGCGCCGGTGTGGGAGTACCCGTGAAGGACAAGGTGTGGAACCTCTTGTCTCGGCACGAGAGGTACGAGCGATCCTGTGCCTGCGTCGGCGTCGAGGATCCGGTAGTTCAAATTCGCGCCACTGATCCGCACGGTCGAGTCGGAACCCGGTTCTTTGGTCTGCCAGATTATTTCCTTGAGCCAGTCTCCGACCGAGTCGCCTCCCATGCTGAACACATATAGCGGCGCCAGCGAGCCGGCGTTGGCCTGAACGAGCCATTCGCGGTTGAGTCGCAAGAGAAACGTGCTTCCGTAGTCCAGGTCGGTGAGTACTCCGCTGCCCACCGATGTGTTGCCGTTGATTTTGCGAAACACATGTGCGGCAATCGTCTCGCCCAACTGTGCGAGCGTCGAGCCATGGTTGGCGCCCGCCATCGTGATAAGGTGCGATGGAATGGATTTACCCGCCGCTAAGCGATTAAGAATCCACCTCCGCGTGACGATCGCGCCGGTCGAATGGCAGACGAACGCGCTTGCCGATATATCAACTGGGTCACTCGACCGCGTCTCGAGCTGGGAAACGTGATTCTCAAGCGCGACGGCGAGGTCGTCGCAGGTGATCGCGTCGTCGAGCGAGTTGAAAGCGGAAAGGACGATTGCCGCGTTCGCATAGCCTTCCGCTGCGAGGAGCGCGGGGAACTGCGCATAAGCGTCGAGAGTGCGCACACTGTATCCGTGAACGAGGACCACATGGTCAACCGACATGACTGGGCGCCCTCCGTATCAACATTGGGAGACGGGAATGCTAGCGAGATTCGATCGATCGAGCGCCACACGGAACACGACCGGGTACGAAGAGTTCAACTCCGCCGCAGTGATCAATTCGATTTCTCCCCTTGCGCCGGCCGCGAGAGGAAACGTCATCAGGCGATAATACGCACCGGCAGGAGCAGACGGCGTCTCGAGCCAGTGGCCGTTGATCTTGTATGTTCCAGTCGCTGAACCGCCGCGCGGGCTTACGGCAAGCGCCACTCGTGCCAGCGAGCTGGTTGGATTGACGATGGCGACGTTCGCATGCCGAACGATGGCGTATTCGCCCTTGAGCGGTTGTGGGTCGGGTACGAGCGGGTCGACAATGACATTGGGATAGGTCGCGTCGCCGATCGCAAAATCCGCCTGCGCGGAGCCAACCGTGTAGGTGAGCGCTAGATCGGCGACTTGCGAAATGTCGTACTTGCCCTTGCGGTTGGACCGATCGGGCGCGCACGCCGCGATAGTCGTGCACAAGGCGACCGGGTCGTCGCCGATGTTGAGAGCGAGCACGACGAGGTCCAGCGGAGCATCGGAGTCGGTTGACAGCTCCCATACGCCGCAGACGCACTCGAGCGGCGCGAGTATGAGGTCAGAAAGCACGACGGCCCCACCGCCTGCGACGGCGCGCTGCGACGTGGCATCCTGATCGCGGTTGATGAGGAATCTTTTGGTAGCGGCGTGGCCGACCGCCATGAAGTCGTACGCCGGCCCGCCGAGGCCATCGACGAAGGTGACGCTCGCATCTCCTGCGGTTGCATTTCGCAGGACAAGCACGATCCGCAGGCGAGTCGGCGATCCGTTCACGTGATCGAAGTAGAGCCGACACGGTTCGGTGGAACTTATGCTCGCCGTAAGCAACCTGCCGGGAGATCGGACTGTCTCCGGGTCGTCGCTTGCATAAAGATATACAGGATTGATCATAGTACTACGGGGCGCCGATCCTGTTGCCGACGTTGAGGCGGAGTCGCATCTTCCAGTCAGGATCCGCGATTACCGACGAGAACCAGCCGATGAGCGTGCTGGAGACGGCATTCGCCCAGCGGCTGGCCTGCCAACCGAGAACTAGTGCCAAAAGTAAAGCCAGTCCGGTGGCCGCATGCAGATTCTGCACGGAGAAAAATGCTGAAACCACCGATACCGTCAGGACCGATACCGCGAGGCCCGCAGCCATTCCAAATTGTTCATCTGCGCGAGCGATCATGTCTGCTTGGCCCGCCGCGCTCAGCAGCAAGCTGGCTTGCCAGTATCTAGATTGAAAAAGCGTGGTCTTTCCAGGCAGGCGAAATCTGACACCAAATGCCGAATCAAGCTCTTGAGCGACCCGCTCGCATCCCTCGCCGGGAAGTAGACGAAGTAGATAGTCAAATCGGATGCGTGGAGTATAGCCGATCGCGGCAAATATCGTCATCGCTACCATTCGAATGCAGATTCCGGCCGCAAGAGACGCTAAGATAAGCGCCCCTAGCCCACCGAGATGCAAACCAATGAGCTTAGCTACGAAGGATGAACCGTCGAAGATCCAAAGCATACCAAGCATAAGCGCGGCTCCCGGCACCGTCGCGCTGAGAATATCTGCTTTGTCGAACGCGCGCGTCCAGTCCATTTCGAATGTTCTCTAGCGCGAAATAAGAGAAAGCTGGTCTGTTTTGAGCCGATCCATATCAACTGAGGTGCCGATGCCAGGAACAGTTCCGCTGCTGCTCCATTGCCAGACAACCCAGTCGTTGAAACCGCCGGGCAGCGAGGGGGCCGCGGATGAATTGTACTCGGCGATCCAAAGCGGGTGCCCGGAGAAACTGTTGCTCCCCTGCATCGCGCTATTCCAGTAAGAGTAAAAAGTATAGAGCAGCATCCGCTTGCCGCCGAGCGTTTGCTCCACTTCGGACATGAACGCGTCCAAAGTTTGCGTGAGCGTCGCGATCGGTTGCCCATCTGTCACCTCCACGTCGACCATGGGTAGCAGCTCGCCCTCGCGGCCGGCGATCGTCTGCAAGAAGTGCTTCGCTTGGGCGATCGGATTGTCAATGGTGTTGAATCGCAAGAAGTGATAGGCTCCGACGGGGATATTGTTTTTCTTGCAGGCGTCATGGTAGAGCGCGAAGTGATCGTCGACGAACGTGACGCCTTCGGTCGCCTTCGCGTAGACGTAGTTCGCTCCACCGCTCGCGGCTAGGGCCGCAAAGTCGACGCCGCCTTGGTTTCCACTGACATCGATGCCGCTCAACATGGCTTATCCTCGATTTCTAAACGGTGGTGAGCCGCCTTGCTCTAGTTGTATGGATTCCTCTACGTATGCGATGGAGATGGCGAAGTTGTCGGGGCGGGTGTTGCAGAGGACCCCTTGTCGTTAGCGCAGCCCGACACGGGGATGGCAATGTGCGGAAGTAGGCACACAAGCGCCGATGCATCAACCGTATAGCCGATAAAGAACCGCGTGACGTGGCGTGTGTACGTCGCACTCGTGAGATTGAAGCTGTTGGGCACGACCGTGCCTATGCCGAAGCCATTTTGAAACGCTGGAACGGATATCTGTCGGACGCCGAGCGTGAGAAAATTCTTGACCTGGTCGGATTGTCCGGAGCCCCACGACAGGCCGGCGATCAGATCGGTCTTGTTCGTGCCGATGCCGATGGTCCCGTTCGGTGTGCCGAGAGCACGTAACCAGCCCTGGCTTGGAGCCGTAAAGAACGGATAGTTCGCGAGCAAGATGAGAGAAAGTGCGGGATTGGTGTTGCTGTCACCATAGCCGATCCTTTGCATCGGCGGCGAGGAACCCGGAATCGGCACGAGCGCGAACGATGTCGTTCCGCCGGCGGGCGACAGTCCGACGCCGGCGGATAGAGTGAGAACGCGCGGTGGCTCAGGAGTTGCGGTGGCAGTCGACGACGGCGTCGGATTTGGCGACGCCGTGGGAGTCGCCGACGCATCCGCTATCGCCGGGTATTGGCTTGCCGGCCCAGCAGCTACGCATATCACGGCAAACCAGATCGCAACAGTCGTTATAGGAACGGCAGTTCTTCGCATGTTGGAACCCCCGCGTTCAACACAGCGCTTGGTTTCACAACTATGCCTAAAACAGGCTCCGAGCGATACTGTGGACTTTACTAGTATTTACGACCGCTTAAATTGACAAAGACAGGGACGGCCGGGTAGCCGCGGCCTTCTCCCGCGTCCGCGTAACGACTGAGGACTTCAACAGGTACGGTACGAGCCGGAACGCGCTACAGTTCGGACCTGTCTTGTTATCGAAGACCGCTTCGACTTCAAGCCTTAGCTCTGGGAATCGCTTAGGTTTAATTGCGTTTGCCCAGAGCTCAGCCTAAAAGCAGGTTCATTTCTTGCGCGACTGGATTCGAAGAATGTTCAACGGTCCCGAATCGGCATTCCGCGGCTCCGTAAACAAGATCAACCACCTCATCGAATTGACGATGGAGAATCGATCGTTTGATCATTTTCTCGGTTACCTGACAAAGGACGGAATGCCGCGTGTTGATGGCCTGCCGGACCCGTTGCCAACGCTTTCGGGACTGCACGCTGAGCCAATTATGGCACATTGCATGGATGGTGCTGACTACGGTTTCGAAGGCCCACCGCACGAGTGGGAGCAGATGCTGGAATCCTTCGATGGCGGGAACAACGACGGATTCGTCCGGGCGTATCAACAAATCTACGGCACAAGCCCAAACTTCTCTGTACCGATGGGATACTACACGAAGCAAACGATACCGGTCTATGATGCGCTAGCGCGGGAATTCACGCTTTGCGATCGTTGGTTCGGCGCCGTGCTCGGGTCCACGTGGCCGAATCGAAAATATATGAACTCCGGCGTCCGAGACGATGACCGAGAAACGCAGACGGTCCCGCCGTTTCCCGGTTTTCGAACGACGCCCATCTTCGACGAGATCGAAGATGCCTTCGATGAACACGGCCGTCGTCTCACGTGGCGCTGCTACGTCTCGGACCTTCCGTTTCTCGCGTTCTGGTATCCCTTTGCTCTGAGTCACATCTCCAACTTTCCTCACATCCATCAGTTCGTCACCGACTGCAGAGAAGACAACCTCCCTACAATCAGCATCATTGATCCGCCCTTCCAGATCGCCGACGACCATCCGCCGTCGGATCCGCGGCTTGGCCAGAAGTTCGTAGGTCTTATCGTCGATGCCCTTACCCATAGCGATAGCTGGCGCGACAGCGCGCTCATCATCACGTACGACGAAAGCGGTGGATTCTACGATCACGTGCCGCCGCCACAGATCACAACGCCTGAGCATCCGGAGGACGACCGTCTGGGCTTCCGCGTGCCTGCTCTGATCATAAGTCCGTACTCGATGAAGGCTGTTTCGCATACGCCGTTCACGCATACATCGATCATCAAGAGCATCAGCGAGCGATGGGGCGTTCAGTTTGACGGGCGCTTTGGGCAACGCTGGAAAGACTCCAACGGAATCTGGGGTTGCCTCGACTTCTCGGCGACCGCCCGACAAAAGGATTGCTATACGGGCGATCCCCGCGAGATTTTTGCGATGAATTGGGCCAAGGACATCCAGGGAAGGTTAACGGCACCTGCGACTGACTTCGAGCGATACATGGAGCGGATCTTCATCCTACCGGAACTGAAGGCGCTCGATCGTCGATCAGTCGTCTTTGACAATCTCTCGCAGCTCGAGCAGAACGTGATAACGCTGAAGCGCGCGACCATTGATGCGACTCCGCACGTACCGGGGTCGACAGTGCAGGTCGAGCGACCAAGCTAGGAGCATCGCGATGCCGGAACGTGTCCTTTTGCTTTTGGTGCCTGGATACGCCGAGACGCCAAAGCGAAATCGGATCCTCGGCGACCTAAAGGACCAGGCGGAGATTCAGCTCGGGATCTCGTCAGCCTCAATACTTTACAACGGGTACGCTGGCTATCGCTTTCAGTCAGGCGCCTCACGCGTCGATATCTTTGAGCTGTTCTGGCAAGACGTAACCGAGCCGCTCTGTGGCAAGAAGTGGTACGTTCGGCTTTTCAGCGGCCTGCTGATAGCGTTGTCGTGGATCAATCCAAGAACAATTTTGGCGATCAGCCGAAGTTTCGCGTGGCTTTTGGCGTTCTTGTTGGGCTCTACGCTCCTCGCTATCTGGTTTTACGGAACTGTCGCGGTCTTGCTCGTGGCCGCTGGAAACGTCGCGTTGCCAGCGCCCGTCGGGGCCGCGCTAGCCCCGTGGATGGCGAAAGCAAGTCTGCTCGGCGTAAGCATGCAGGAGTTCTGGGTCTGGGCCTGGCTGTCCATCGTGTTGGCCGCTCTCGGTTTTCGCCCTGACACGATAGCCGATGTCGGCGACCTTTTTCGAACTTTTCTGAAGAACTCCCCGGACAGTGCCGGCATCCCGGTTCGCGCGAGGTTCCGAAAGCTGATACGCGACGGCGTGTCGTCGCTCTACGATCCGGCGAACTACGACTCCGTTAGGCTCGTCGGTCAGAGCTTCGGGGTGCTTGCTTCGCTTGACGCCATCGCCAATGGGCTGCCGACAAAAGTTGACTTTGTGACCGTCGGCGGCTTTCTTGCGTTTCTCGTCGCGGACGAGCCAAGTTTATGCAACGAGATCGCCGCCGCAACAAATTCCCCAAGCGTTGGCAAATGGATTGACATCTACTCTACCGATGATTGGTTCGCTGGTCCCGTCCCTAACAAGGCGGGGAGCCCAAAGATTCAAAGTGTTCCCGTAAACAACGGTGTTCCGTTGCCTTTACGAATCTCCGGTCGAGCGCATACGCTCTATTTCCAGAATTTATCCGTCCTGAAGATATTGTTTGAACACGAACAATGAGTTGCCGGCAATTGATGTTCGTACAGACACGCGATGGCAAAGCCGTTGCTTTCGTGCTGGCCTCCAAACGATATAAGAACGCGAAAGTCGATATCGCCGTGGTCGGATTGCCGCCCTCGAGCCGTATGCCAAAGCGAGTCTCAGTTGTCCGTTTCCCGGGGTATATCGCCATGGCTCAAAGGCGTATGTGAGCAACCAGGGGCGGATTCCTCGGTGGGCTGATGCACATACGCCTGCTGGGAAGAAATTCGTTGGTCGTATAGAGAGGTGAGTCAATGACGGCTTCAAGCGGGCCAAGTAGCCGAGCCTTTCAATTAACGCTTTCTGCGTTCTTGTTCGCGACACTACTTGTAACGTGCGTCGGCGGCGGGCTGCACGTCGCATCTGAAGCCGCTAACGTCTTTGTCACCGTCGCCCATAGCTCTTTTCCTATTCTCCCGGACAATATCGAAGCCTTGTGCCCGAACATTGACACGGTGCTCTCTCAACAAATCATGTCATATGGCGGGTTACTTTCCAAACCCGCGAATGATGTACTACTCGATCATAGTTGGCTCGTGGCGATACTGTTCAGCTGTCTCGGTTTGTTCGGCTACGCTTTTTATCGAACTCTTCGGATTCTGTTCACGCGATTGCTTCCGAACGTGCCGGAGATCTCGAAACAGACCACTGTCGGTGCTGGCGCCGTCCTATTGGCCTCAATCATAGGAGAGTTGTCGTTGCATGACGCCTTTACCGCGGCCGCCGCCAGCGGATGGGAGGTAGGAATAAATCATGCTGCACGATCAAGTTTCATTTTATTCGCGGTATCGGCGAGTCTCCTCGCTGCAACCCACATAGTTGATCGGCCAGTTGAAAATGGTACGACGGGCTCCGCTCGCCTCGCTCTCCTTTTTGTCGGTCCAGCTGTTTGCTACTTAATCGCAACCGCACTGTCCCCACGAATAGACTTGTTTCAAGATTACGGAAATCGAATCGTGTTTGACCCCATTCTGCATTTCGGAAAAACTTACGATAAGAATGCGGTTGCAATCGCAACTCAGGTTCCGGGCGAAGGCCAGGGGGATGGCGCCGTCGACGTCGTCGTGTGGGCATTTTCACCAATCGCGTGTCGTCAATCGCGTTCACATGAATCCACTTTTCATTTTGGCGCCGCTAAGCTTCGGCCAGGGGGCTACCTTGTTCCGAGAATTGCTGCGCCAACGTTTGAGGTGACTTCACTGAACGATTCGCCGAGCAGTCTGAGCCAAGTCGCAACCTTTGGCGTAGAATGGGCCTGGAGGCTTCGGTCGAATGACAAGGGCAGCCACAACGTTCGAATAAGTGTGTATCAAGTACAACGTCTTTCTGCGACCAACTCCTTTCTAGAGGATCCGGTTGAATTGATGTGGTCTGATTTTGGAGTGGACATGCGCGGGTCGATTGTGAGTTGGGATCAGATCGCCGGTTTCTTATCCTGGTTGGGCGCCCTTATCGGTACAATCATTGGCGTTACTGTTGGAATTTCAAAAGCCAGAGGATCGCACAGGCGGTTGCCAAAAGTTTGACAGATTGGGGTCGGCCCGTCATGAAGCCAGCGCCGGCGGTCGCGATCGCATCGACTACCAATCCGTACCCATTTTCGTCCAAATCGACCAAGCCAGAAAAAGAGAAAGCGGCGCAAACCCTTGCGCCGCTTGGCTCTCAAATGGTGGGCACGAGAGGTCTCGAACCTCTGACCCCTACAGTGTCAAGGAAAGAAAATCGTAGGTTCTGGTTCATTCAAGTGTCACCGAGTCTGATATGGCAGCGTCCAGAGCGTGCAGCTTGCCATGGTTGGTCAGCATTGTGGTCAGCATTCGGGCGACAACACGGAGGCCGGTGGGCTACATCTCGCGATACGGTCGGGCGAGGGCAACGTCCGGCAGGTAAAGCGCTCATGCACGCGCACACGAAAGACCCTTACGCGATGCGCGTCGTTCAAATGGATCGGCTCCTGGATTCCAGACGCTGCACGAACTGTCAAACCTTGGGAAGTTTTGCATACGATCTGCTATTCGATGTGAGGACTGCGTTCTCGGGCCCAGAGCGATTTTAGTCTCGTGCCTGGACGCGCCATGCGCTTCAATGATTCAAAAGATCGTTTCGGCGGGCGGTCGACCTATCTATATCGCTTGCGAGCGAATCTAAGCTTTTGCAATTCGACGAGACTAAGGTCTTGTTCGATTGACTCATACAGCTTAACGACGATCTCGAAGTCTTTGATGTTCCATGCTCGGAGGGCCGCCGCTCGGATCGGCCGCTGAACAACCTTTCTTGTGTACTTCCGATCCATTCCGTGCGCGATATTCCCTACGTCCACAAATTCGCGTCGGTTACCGCTAATGATCTCTTGGCCGTACTTTGAAACCAGACTGGCCATTTTCTGTATGCTGTGTTCAACTGCAAGACGCGTGCTCGCCTGAAGCATTGCTCGTCGCGCCACAGCATCTCCGACTTTAGCTCTCAGTAAATCAAACAGCGATATCTCCGAGTTTGGACTGCCAACCAACGAGAACCGGATATCGATTTCATACGAATCAATCTCGTGCCGCACAACAATTGCCACGCTCGGTGATTCATACGCGACGAAATAAGGACCGGAATCCATGCATTTTAAGCCGTGGTTAGCAAGTAAAGGCGTCAAATATTGCGCGACTACGTCATTGAAACCCAACCTTAGGCGCTTCGCTATTTCCCTATTCATTTGACAGATTCAATCTCACTGTGGGGACACCGGTGTACGGATGGAAAAACCTATAGCATTACGGAGCTCGTGATAGATGACAGGCACGGCGTTGATCCCAGTGATACTGCGGTGCCTTCCGGGGCTCCTATTGTCGCTGAGTTTCATTCGCACCCAAATGATCCACACGGCGGAGAATTTTTCTCAGGCGAGGACGAACAGCGCAGCGACATGCTCGGATTGCCTGACTACCTCGGTGAGCACTCAGGGGCGATAGTCGAATACGAACCTTCTGCGCCAGGTTCAGCAACACTTAGATATAAATGCTTCCTCGATGGAAACGAACCAAACTGCTATGCCGGTTTTTGAGAAGAGGTAGGTTAGAGATGCGACGGCTGAATCGCGTTCGGTTGTTGTGTGGGATAGTTCTTGGGCTAATGCTAATGCAGCGGGCTGTACCGGCGGGCGCAGCTGGCGCTCTCGTCAGGTCGATTCCGATGCAAAATTTCTCGGGCGCTACGCTGCGGGCGTTGGTGATAGTATATAACGACTACAACCACTATGCTGTCGTGCCGCAATCGCAACGTGACCCAAGTAAATATAGCATCCGCCTGGTACAATTGTCGGCCAAAACTATTCAACTTTCGTTCATCCCCACGTCGAATCTCAGTTTGGGTTCCACGAAGGACGCAATCGATGTGGAGTACCGCATTCAGCTTAGTCCATTCGCGATATTGCAACGTTACGTCGGCCAATGAAGCAGCGATTCGAGGGTCCGCACTGTCGAGAATTGTTCTTGCGGCGTAAGGGTTTCAAATGGTGGGCACGAGAGGTCTCGAACCTCTGACCCCTACAGTGTCAATTTCCGTAGGCAGCTCGATCAAGCGTCATTTCGGACGATTGAAGACGAACGAGTGACGGCCAGGACGATGCAGTTCGAAATATTCGGGCACCATTCTTGTCACCAAGATCAAGTGACGAAACGCCAGAACAAGTCCTCAAGGTTTCTTTCGAACTCCGGCACGCTCGAGGTTCGGTCAGGTGTCGTACCGGGACACCATCGGATACGCGATCTCACCCTCAAGTTTCGAGTCGATGCCGTGCAGGTCGAGCGGACGATGCCAAGCGCACAGCGAGACGATCGCGGGATCGTTCTCGCTCACGTCTCCAAATGTGCCGTTCCCATTCGCCAAGGCGAGATGCTTGGATCCAAAGCTTCTCCTTTGTCTGGCTCGCGCGCGACAAGGTGCCGTCATCGCGCCGAGAAGAACCGTTCCTTCATGCAGCGCTTTCCGCCGATTGATTCATTCGTCGTGGCGCTTCGTCTTGCGGCCGCATGCGCCGTCGCTTGCGCTGTCCTATCGGCAACTGCGTGCTCGCGCGTGACGTCTCAGTCGAATGTGGTCGGGGAACATCCCTGGACGGTGCCGGGCGTTCTGCGCTGGGGCGAATTCACCGAACCCGACACGCTGAATCCGATGCTGAGCTCGCTGCAGGTCAGCGTAGAAGAGTCGATGCTGTGGGCCGGCTATCTCTTCGAATACGACGACCGCAACGAATTCGTGCCCGAACTCGCCACGCAGATGCCGACGGTCGCAAACGGCGGCATCAGCCGCGACGGCATGACCATCACGTATCATCTGCGGCCCGGCGTTCGCTGGCAGGACGGCGCGCAGTTCGGTGCCGACGATGTCATCTTCTCGTGGCACGCGGTGATGAATCCGCGCAACAACGTCGAGGGGCGAATCGGCTATGAGTTGATCCGCAGCATCGACAAGATCGACGATCACACGATCGTCGTCCACCTGACGCGGCCGTTCGCACCCTTCACGGCCACGTTCTTCACCATGGGCGCGTTCGCATACGCAGTCCTGCCCAAGCATCTGCTCGCCGGTTTGCCCGACATCAACCGCGCGCAATACAACTTGCTGCCCATCGGCACGGGCCCGTTCCGTGTCGTCGGCTACCGCCACGGGCAGGACCTCAAGCTCGAGGCTAACCCGCTCTACTGGCGCGGGCCGCCGAAGTTGAAAGACGTCGACATCACCTACGTCAGCGATCAGAACACGATCCTGACGCAATTGCGCACGCACGAAGTGGATCTGGTGACCAACGTCGCGCTCTCGCGCGTCCCAGACCTCTTAGGGATCGACGGAGTGACCGTGCACGGCATACCGTTCACGTATTTCAAATATCTCGGGTTCAACATGGAGACGGTGACGCTGCGCGACGTGCGCGTGCGCCGCGCGCTGACGCTTGCGACCGATCGGATACGGATCATCCGCGACGTCGCGCACGGTTTCGCGCTAGAAGCCGATTCTGATCAGCCGCCGTTCTTGTGGGCGCATGCCGCCGGTCTCCCTCAGCCGGTCTACGATCCAGCAGCCGCGTCTCGACTCCTCGATTCAGCCGGTTGGCGCCTTGCCGCCGACGGTTATCGATACAGAAACGGCGTCAAGCTCGAACTGGTCATGTCGGGGACCGTCGGCGACCCCGCTGACAGAAGCGTCGAGCAAATCCTCCAAGAGGAGTGGCGAACGATCGGCGTGAGCGTCATCATCAAGAACGCCGCCGACTCGGTGCTCTATGCCCCCGCATCGTATCACGGAGTCTACGCGACCGGAGCATTCGATGTGATGATCAACGGCTGGTTCAACGGCGTCGACCCCGACGACTCAGCGCTTCTGACGTGTCAAGAGCGGCCTCCGAACGGGGACAACTACGTCCGGCTTTGCGATCCGCGTGTGGATGCAGCCGAGGAACGGGCACTCGCTTCAAACGACCGGTCTGTGCGAAGCCGCGCGTACGTGGACATCCAGCGCTATCTGGCCGAAGACTGCCCGATGGTCTTCCTCTGGTTCGCCAAGCGCGTCGACGCGACGAATCCAGACCTCAAGGGCTATCTGCCGGCACACGCCGTGACGACGCTCTGGAACACCTGGGACTGGAGCATCTGACCCGGGAGTGCGGGGCAACTCGTTTCTTTTGTTGAGCGTGTACTTGGTCAGCACCTGGTCAGCGTTGCGTATCAGAGCGAGTGTCAAATAGTATCGTTCGGCTTATGGTAGAAAGCATCTTGCTCTTGGCGCTAAAAAGGCCAAAAGAGCCTGCCACCCTAGAGGCGAACCGACAGCGATTCGCCACGTGCGAGCGAAGCATTGAACCGGGAGGAGAATGCGATGATGAAGCGAGTCGGTTTCTTTGGATCTCTTTTGGTGTTGCCGCTCTTTCGTTCCGTGGCGGCGGCCTCCGACCAGGCTTTGGTAGGTAGCAGTGATAGCGGCGACGGCGTTTCGGGAACCAGCAGTAGCGGCAACGGCGTTTCAGGCAGCTCTAAAACGGGTCCCGGCGTCTATGGAACCTCAGCGAATGGATTTGGCATCTTGGGCAACAGCGATGGCCCCCATGCCATTAACGGCCAAGGTGGGACCAAGTCGGCGATCCTGGCTGAATCGCAAGCAACAGGAGTCGCTGCTGCAACGCATGGCACGGCGGGCGGTGTCGCGGCCTTTGTTGGTAAGGGTAAGGTGGCCGCGCTGCTCAACGGCGCTGTGGGCATTCAGGGCGACACCTCTATTGTCGGGACTTTCGCTGTCAACGGAGCCAAAGCGTTCAGAATCGATCACCCATTTCACCCCACGACAAAGTACCTCATACACTCCTGCGTCGAGTCGAACGAAATGCTCAATGTGTATAGTGGCGTCGTCGCACTCGACTCACGCGGTGAAGCGGAAATCAATCTCCCTCACTGGTTTGAGGCACTCAATGAAGATTTTCGCTATCAACTCACTCCCGTTGGCGCACCGGCGCCCAACCTCCACATCAAGCGAGAAATCAGAGAAAACTATTTTGCGGTTGCGGGCGGCGCGGAGGGCATGAAGGTTTCGTGGCAGGTGGCCGGCAGGCGTCACGATGCGTATGCTAAGGCGCATCCGCTGCAGGTGGAGCAGGACAAACCGTCCTGTGAATTGGGCACGTATGGGCATCCAACGGCATTCGGCCAGTCTGCAGAGCTTGCAAGTTCCCGTGTCTACTGGCCGGAAAGCTCATCTTCCGGTTGATTCCCTGATTGACCCTGAAGGATCGGCCGAGTTCCCGTTGTCCGTGGGCGCGTCAGGTCAGTGCTTCGACGTTAGCGTCTCAAGAAGCCCAAAACTAATCGTAGCCACGTCATAGCAATTCCGTCGATCGCATGCGAGGCGTGGTTTCAAATGGTGGGCACGAGAGGTCTCGAACCTCTGACCCCTACAGTGTCAATGTAGTGCTCTACCCCTGAGCTACGCGCCCGTCCGACCGTCAGATATTTACGGCGTCTCGCCGGTCCCGCCCTGCGCTGCAAACGCAGGGGCGTACGCCGACTTCGACGTAGGCCGAGGACATGGCATCGTCAGCGCTCGCCGCATCAGCCGTGGCGCTCGTCGTGGCGCTAACGCCGCAGGGGACCCATATCGGGACTTCGTTCGCCGTTACGTCCGACAAAAACTCGACGCGCTTGCTCACCGCCTATCATGTGATCGACGGTGCGACGCGCATCGTCGTGTTCGGACCCGACGGCGAGGGGCACAATGCGACCGTCATCGTCCGCGATCGCGTGCGCGATGCCGCGCTTCTATCGATAGACACCGGCGGCTTTGGGACCCTCGCTCTGGAAGATCCTCCGCAGGCCGTTCCTGGCGGTGCGATAACGGTGATCGGTTTTCCGGGCCCGCGTCAGATCGCGTTGCTCCGATCAGACGTCGATATTTTGAGCGAGGCGGTGCCGACGGTCGCCGAAGGATCGTTACGCGGCCTCTTCCAGACCGGCGAGTCGATCGTGTTCAAGGCAAATATTGATCACGGCGACAGCGGCGGCCCAGTGGTCGATACGAGCACGGGCAAGGTCATCGGCATGACGACGGGCACGGTCCGCACGCAAGGCACACTGTTCATGTTCAACGGCATGGATTGGGGATTGAGCGCGCCAGGGCTCGCGACGATCGTGCATCCAGCGATGCCGGTCGGCAGCGCGCACATGCCGCAGTATGTCATCTCCATCGTGCGTGATCCGCAAGATGCCGAGAGCGCGGCGCTAACCGCATTCGTCCAGTCCACGGTTGTCGACGATTTCTCCCAGCAATTGGATTTCATCGCAGTGGACGGTTCGAACGTCAAGAATCCTGATGCTGCGTGCGCGTCGTCTCCGGCAAGCGGCATCGCGCGCGTTCGCGCATCGTCAACGGGAGAGTTGTTCACGCTCCAACTGACGGTCACCGACTGCATAGGAGACGAGTTCTTCTCCGATTCGCAGACGCTTTCGGCAGACGATGCTACACAAGCCAGCATCCATCGCGTCGCCCTTTTCTTGACCAGTCAGCTCGAGCGAGAATTCGACGGCATAGCCGACACGCAGCGTGCCGCTTGGCTCAGCCTGTTGCAATACGGTTTTGCGATCGCGCCGGACGACCGCCACTACTATTCGCTCATGCGGCGCGGCGCGGATAACGCTGACGCAGCGACGATCGAAGCGGTCATGCCGCGCGGCCCCGCGGCGATCGCAGGCCTGCACGCCGGCGACATGATTATCCGGATCGACAATCGCGACACCGCGAAGATGACGTCAGATTCAATCGCCGCCGCTCTCGACAAAGCAAAGGTCCAGCTTGTTATATCGCGCTCCAAGTTGCAGAAAACGATCCTGCTCCGCCCGCGACGCTACGCCGACTTGGTTCAATTGACCGCCGCTCAACACTAGCAATCGCCGTTCGCGCGGAAAGGCATCGCCATGGCCCCGACCTTTCGATCCGGCAAGATCTGCTACATCGAGATACCGGCGACTGATATAGCGCGGTCGGCTGAATTCTACCGCAAGGTATTCGGCTGGAATGTTCACACACGCGGCGATGGTTCTGCCGGATTTGACGACGGCGTCAACGAGGTCAGCGGTTCTTGGGTGCTTGGCCGAAAGCCGACAGCAGATCCGGGGCTGCTCGTTCATATCATGGTCGGTGACGCCACGGCGGCGTGTGAACTCGTCAAAGCGGCGGGCGGTGAAATCGTGCAGCCGATCGATCCAGATTCAGAGGAAGTGTTCGCGCATTTCCGCGACCCCGCCGGCAACGTCTTGGGAATCTACGAGCACCAAGGGATCTAGCCGCAGTTATGGATCGACGGCGATACCTTCCAGCGCGTCGCCTGCGGTGCCGGGTACGGTGCCCACGAGTTTGCCGCTCGGATAATAGTATTCTTCTGCGTCATTGTTGACCGCGTTTGTGACGTACCAATGGTTGCTGAACTCGTCGATCGCCATCGCTAGGGGAGAGCCGGCGATGGGGAACGTGCTTGGAGTCGGGTTCGGCATTTCAAAGGTTTCGGCAAAGCCGATCGGGTTGCTCGCGAGCACATCTCCCGCGTCATCGGCTGCCAAACCGCCGGGCCCGTTCAGTGAGGCTCCGGCGATTTGCGTCTGCGCGCCGCAAGCACCGGCCGGGCACGACAGCCTGAAGAACAGCGTGATATTCGTCTGTCCGAGCAGGTCGTCAAAGTAGATAACGCCGTTTCGCAGCGCGGTGACATATTGCGCGTATCCGCCGTTTGCCGTCGCGAAATTGCCGACAAAAGTTCCGCCGTTCGGGCCGCCGATCCACGTCGAAATCGATCCGTTCTCGTTGAAGTTGATTTGGATCAGATTGCTTGCGATCACGGTTCCGTCAGGTGCCACGGTGACGCCGACCGGATCTTGCTGCGTCGGATCGGTGTAGGTGTTATACGACTGCGTCTGACCGCGGTGAAAGACGAGGATGTCTTGCGCGCCGTCGTTTGCGACGTAGAGATCGTGCGTGCTCGGCTTGACGAAAAGTCCCCACGGACTCTGCACCTTAGCAGTCAGCCGTCCGCATGGCGCTTGACGCTCTAGTTTTCCGGCATACACATTGATAAGATTGTTGTTGTAGTCGGAGATATAGACGAGACGTCCGGTCGCTGGGCATGAGTAGAAGCTCGCGAAATGACGAAGCGTCATGACGCGCGCCATACCGCTAGACACACGGCCAGCGGGGGCCGCTGTCGGCGAATTCGGCATTGTGCCGACTCCGGAACAGCCGACGAGCAAAGCAAGCGACGCCGCCGCGCCGAGGATGTTGATCCGCATATATGCGTGCATAGGATCGCGTTTTGCGCGGCTCCAATCGCGCGTCCTCCGAAGTGGCACTCACATGTCACTTCTCTAGCGGCGACCGCTCGTCGCGAAACTAATCGCCGTCAAAACGGATATATCCGATAGCGTCGTCCGGTCGGATTCCCTTATCAACTAAATTCATAGTTGACAGCGCCGCGACGATTTGCTAAGGTTGTTTTTAAGAATCTCAGAGAGGGTTTGACAGTGCTGCCACTGCTTGTACCCGTGGTTCAAACTGCGCCACCGCTCGATCCGAGCCTGATAGCGAGTGCATGGCCGGCGGCGACCGCGGTCACGCTTCAGTGGAATGTCGCGCATGCGCAACCGGCCACAGACCCAACAACCGTGCGCGTCGCGACGAATGGATCGTACATCTTCGTGCGCTTCGAGGCCGTGCAGCACGAGCCGGTCATCGCCACGCAGCACAGCGACGACGTCGTCACTGGCGGGAGCAATATCAACGGCGGCATCGCGTGGAGCGACGACGCGGTCTGGGTCGATCTCTGGCCGACCGGCCCTGGCGGATTTCAATATCAATTCGAAGCCAACCCCAACGGCTCGCACAATGAAGCATCGAGCGAGAACACCGACTTCGCGCCGCAATGGGAATCGCACGGTCAGGCAAACGCCGACGGCTACACCGTGACCATGGCCATTCCGCTGCGCGTTGTGCATGGAGCGCACGCGGGAACCTGGCGCATGCAATTCGTCCGCTACGTACGATCCACCGGCGCGTTGGAAGTCTGGTCGTTCGACAAAGCCCAGACCAATCCGGACGATGCCGCGCGTGCAGGCGATGCCACGTTGCCTCTTGTCTCGCGTCAGCCGCTGCCAAGGCCGCATGCCGCGCTCTACGGACTGGGCGGCCTTGCCGCAAAATCGGTCAGCGGCTCGGGTTCGCGATTCGGCGCCGACTACTCAGTGCCCGTGACCCAGACCGCCGCGATATTCGGAACGATCCACCCCGACTACTCAAACGTCGAGCTCGATCAGCAGTCGATCTCGCCGTCGGTCTACCAGCGCATCTTCAGCGAGGTGCGGCCGTTCTTCACGCAGGCTGCCGCGTACTACGGCAACTTCAATTGCGACGTCTGCAACGGCTTTCGAACGACGCTTTACACGCCGGCGATCCCCACGCCGCTCGACGGCTATGCGTTCGAGGGCAAGCAGGGCAATTTCGGGCTCGCGGCATTTGACGCAATCGGCGCCGGCCGAACAGACGCGGCGGGCGCGCTCAACTATACTTCGGAAGATACGCACTGGAACGGCTCGCTGCAACACGTCGCGACCGACCTCCCGGGAGTCGTGGACGACACGAACGAGGGCGGCGTCAGTTGGTATAACGGAAAATACTTCAGCACCTATGCTAACTATGCGATAGAGTCTGGTACTGGCGTGAGCGATGCAAGTCAAGGTAATTGGATCGATGCGGGGGGCGGCTGGGGCAATCAGAACTTCGCGCTCTACGGCGCGGCGCGAAAGGTCGGGACCGAGTTCAATCCGGTCGATGGGTTTGATTCGCACCCCGGCATTGCGGGCTACGCCCTATATACCGCGCGCGTCTGGACTTTTGCGCCGCACGACTTTCTCTCGTCGGCGGGTGTCTCCGGCTTCCTCGATCGCTACCAAGGCGTCGCCTACGGACAGGCGCAGAGCGACAATAGCGTGCTGCTCGATCTCTTGACCAAGAACACGATCGACGTCCAGTTCTCAGCAGGCTCGGACTACTGGCGGTTCGGCTCGGCGCTCACGCCGATATCGCAGAATGGCGGCGTCAGCATCATGTACCACAGCGGCATGCAGAACAATCTCAACAACTTTCCGGCGCACGGCGCTTCGTCGACGCCGACATCGATAGCGTGGTACACCGGCCGCTACGGCCCCGGCCGACTCGATACGTGGTTCCGTTCGTCCACCGTGCGCGTCGGCACCCGCGGATCGCTCACGCTGACGGCCGACAACACCGCGCAGTGGTTGACGCACCAGCCGGACAATATCCAGTGGTTCGACGGCCTATCGTATTCGTATCAGGTCGGTTCGAATTCGTCGTTCGCTTTCGGCCTGCGGCGCGTGACCGGGGTTCCGCCCGAGCCAAATGGAGGCGGCAATTGCGTCGGCGCATGTTCAAACGTGTCGATCGCCTACCATCTCCGTTTCCACGACCAAGAATTCTACGTCGCGTACGGCGACCCGAACACGCTCGTCACCGTGCCGCAGGCGATCCTTAAAGTCATCTTCTACGTCGGCGGGCAGAAGGGGACGTAGACCAGAGGGCTTCGGCATCACCGGTCCCCGACGCTGCGCGGACAGCCGTTTGATACAATACTGTGCAGGAGGGTGCCATGAACCTGAATCGCCGCACTACCATCTGCGCCGCCGCGCTTGTTTTGCTCATCGCAGGGTGCTCGAAATCGAGCCCATTCGGCGCCGTTCCCGCAGCTCAACCGACCAGCGCGTTCCCAGTCTTCACGCCGAGCACCGTGGACACGGTCGGCAAGTATGATGACAGCTCGGATGTCACGCAACTCGGGTCGTCGTTTTTCGGCCAGGGCGCCGATGCGGCCTATCCTTATATCGGCACGCAAGAACTCTTGAAGACGAGCGCATCTATGGTGACGCTTCAGGGATGGATCACGCAGCTCATCCAGTCTCCGCCGAGCGACCTTTTTCCGGGAACCGCCAAGCCGACTGCGGATGACACAAAAGTCGACAAACCCTTCGTCGACGCGCTGACGACTTTCGGTCTCGTGCCCGTCGAGTTGTCGACAAAGGATCGCTCCAGGGTGGTGATGCTCATCGTGCTCGATCCCAAGCTCGTCGCGGGTCGCGCCGCCGCCGTGCTAGACGTTGTGGACATGTATGAAAAACTGCCGGCGCCGCTGCGCGGCGGTATGGAGCAGTCCACGAAGAAGCTCGTCGGATTCTCCGCATCCGACTTGACGGACACCAACACGCCGATGGGCATGATCATCTACGCCGCGAAGAATTGGAAAGGCGAAGACACGCGCGCGATCATCCTCGTCGACGCGACGCGCGGGCCCAACCCGCTGCCGACGCCGCACAACAACTAGAGGGGCGCGGCAGCGACCGATCGAGTTTTTACTCCGGGCGAGCGCGGAGAAACTCTGCAATCTCGCTATGGCCGCCGAATTCTGCCCAGCCAAGAGGGGTGGCACCAAACAGTATGTCGGCGATATCGGTCCTAGCTCCCCGCTCGACGAGCAATCGCACGCAGTCCAATTTTCCGGCGCCCGCTGCTTGATGCAATGGCGTGGCGTGGGAGTGTCCGCCGACCGGGCTAAATCGGTTCGGATCCTCGCCGGCGTCGAGGAGCAACAGGACGATATCGGCGTGGCCATGTTGCGCCGCGAATCCGAGTGCGCGCTGACGTTCCTCACCGTCGCTCACGGGTAGCGCCGCGCGAACGACATCGATTCGTCCAGTTGCAGCCGCAGTCGGCAGATCGATATCTGCACCGAGACGGATCAACGCTTCCGCCGCGGCGAATTCACCGTAGGAAAGAGCGTCGTAACGGCCGACGTTCGGATCGGCGCCGCGCTCACAAAGGAGTTCGATAAGAGGGATCTGTGACTTGCATTCTCGCGCGATGCTGCTGGAGCTGACTAGAGCCAGCGTCGAATTCTTGCTCGAATCATCTTTTTCACCGCCTGCGTCGAGGATCACACGCGCAACGTCGACGATATTTGACGGCAGCCTTCCCCGCCGCGTGGGATTCTCGGCGACGAACTCCAGGAGCGTGGGGTTCGTGAAGTAGTTGTCTCCCTCGAAGAGCACACGCCTGTGGACGAGGTCGGGATGAAGGCGCAGATGACTGCGCAGGCCGTTGACGTCGCCCCCGTCGAGCATGTCCACCGCGCGACGAAAGTCGGCGTCCTTGATCCGCTCATGCTTAGGGAGATGCAGATCGCCATTCGGGTGTCCGAGATGCGATCGAAGTCTGGCCCAACTCGCGAATCCATACTCGCGGGCTATGGCTAACTGCGCGTCGCTCAGCACGAACTGCGCCATGCCGATGTCGGCATCGGTGGCTTTACGAAAGCGCGGATGAAATTCCCGGATCCGCTGGCACACCTCTGGCGTGCGACTCGCGTGCGATCGCAACAGGTCCTTTGCCTGGTGCTTGAGATGATCGAGGTTCGGATGCGGCGGTAAACGCTTAATAGGCATTACGAACTTCCCATTCTGGCAGCGCCCGATATCCGCATCTCCGGGCTGAGAAGATCGTAAGCGAATGCGCGTAGGTTGGGTGGACTCTGTCCTTTCCGCGGACCGGATGCGCCCCGAGCGCCGTACCTGCATGATACACCGTCTTGCGTTCCGAGTATAGACCGCTCCCCATCGTGATAGGTCTCACAAGAACCGTGATGCCGGTAACGGGCCGGGCGTTGGGACATCTCACTATGGCAGGAGACCATATTTTGAAGTTCGATCCACGGCAGGCCTTCACAGCGCACAGCGCACCGCCTACGCTCGTGCAAAAGGCCAAAGACGCCCTGGCCCGCTCGGCGTCGCGCGTGACCATCGCGGAGACGGCGTACGTGCGCGAAGCCGGGAGTCAGATCCCGATCGACATTTTGGTCAAAGACATTTCGGTCGGCGGTGCGCGGATCGCGACGCACCTGCGGCTGCGGCCCAACCAGCGTATAACGCTGACGCTTCAGACCAACGCCGAGACGCGGCTCGACCTTCCCGCGCGAGTTATCCATACCGGCGATGTCGGCAAGGAATACCGCTGCACGTACGGCCTGCGCTTCGACGGGCTTTCGGAAGAAGTCGCGGGCAGTCTCGCGGAATTCGTCTACGGACGGCTGAGCGTCCGAGGCGCGGCGCTCCCGCGTCTGGACAAGCGTAAATAACCAACACCCCGCAGGAAACCGCCCTTCAAATGGTCGTCCGTGCCCGGACGCCCCTAGGACGGTTCGCGGGTACAATATTGGGTGGGCGGGTGTCGAGGGCATAAGAGGGCGAGGGCACCGGCGCGATAACTAGCGCATAGAGCCTACCGGCTAGCTTTGGCGAGGTGGCAAAAATGTTCACACGCACTCTTCGCGTTCTTATGACGACGGTCGCAATGTGTGCGGTGGTCGGTCAGGTCTTTGCGTGTTCGCACTCCACCGGCTCGTCTGACTCATCCGGCTCGCCCGCCGCCACGGCGAGTTCCCCAGGGGCGAGCGGTTCGGCGGCCAACGCCCCGGCGAACTCGACTTCGGGCGCCCCGGCGGTTAGCGGAGCCGCCGAACAGAACGTCTCTGCCGAAGCGGCGCGCGTCGGCAACGATCCGGGTGCGCTGCTTTCGCGCGTATCCGACGGCGTCGCGTATGAGATCTATCCGGGCGCGTTCCGCGGCGCAGCGGGCACGCTTGCCGACAACGCCGGCAACGACATCGACAAAGCGCTGCTGCTTCACGATCTCATACTCGCAGCGATACCAAGCGCCCAGGTCAGATTCGCCAGCTGCACGCTCTCGACACAGCAAGAAGATCAACTCATCGCAGCTGCGCACGACGCATATAAGCCGCCGCAACTGCTCGCACAAAACGCAGCGCAACTCGCTGGACAAGCCGCGGACGCGAAAGTCCGCACTCGCTTACAGTTATTGGCCGGGATCTGGAGCGGCCTCGTCGCGCAGGATCAGGCAGAGACCAAAGCCCTGACGGGCGCCATGCAAGCAGCAAATGCACCGCTCAAGACTCCCGACCCCGGCGACCTTCATCCGATTGTCGCAAACCACACATGGGTGCAGCTGCAGCAAGGTGCGTCGTGGACCGACCTCGATCCCACGCTGCCCAAAGCCAAGCCCGGTGCTACGCTGTGCGGCGCGCAACAGACGATGGCGCAGCTGCCCGACTCGCAGTACGACACGGTGACAGCCCGCGTCCGCGTTGAGACGCGCGCGAACGGCGCGGTCAACGACAGTACGTTGCTCGAGCAGACATGGCCCGCGGCCGCGCTCTCCCAGAGATCGCTTGCCTTCATGTTCGCCGAGCCGACCGACGTGCCGCTGCCGACGTCGCCCGCGCCGGCACCGAAGGGCGAAGACGCCTACACTCCGGTCTTCGATGTCGACGGCACGGTCACCGCGGGTCAGCCCATCTTCATGCCGTCGCTCGGCGGCGGAATCTCGTCCTCTGTCAACAAGGTTGGATCGCAGGTCACGAGCCTCTTTGGGCCGGGCGGAACTCCGTCGCCGATGACGACAGTCGCCGGACCAGACATCGTGGGCGTGTGGCTGCAGGTCGCTGTCAGCACCGTCGGCGGGCAGCCGGAAACCATCAATGAGACGATCTTCGACCGCGTTGCCTTCGCAAATCGTTCGGCCGGCAACGCAGCGACCGCCCCGCTCGTCGCGCTCGACAACAACTCCGGCGTCTACCTGCCGCTTGGTTCGGTTTGGAGCATCGGTGCTAACGTCGGCAACGCCGCGGTCGGCGTCGGCGACCAGAATCCGATCGACACGTCCAAACCGAGCGCCACGACGCTCGTCCGCCAAATCGGGCGCCTCCAACATAACTACTATGCAGTGCGTCGCGCGCTGTTCGCGGCATCGACTGCGTCGGCGCCGACGCAGATCGCGACTGTCAAACCCGGCATCAGCGTAATGGCATTCGTCTGGGCAAACGGTGCGGCCGGAGCGACGAGCGCTTCGTTTCTCATGGACATCGCAAGCGATCACGCCGTACCGAGTCAGGGTGGCCAGAACGACGGCGTGGCGTGGGGCGTCAGCTCGTTGCTCGCCGAGCGCTTCGTGGTTCTCGGCCAATCGATGTTGACGGCGGCGACCAGCGGCGGCACGGTCGACCAAATGCGCGTCGGCGACACGATCGGCGTGTTCGGCGTCTTAGGCAAGCAGAACGTCGGCACGAAGCTCGTCCGCTCGGCCGGCGACGCCGACACGATTGCGACAACCGCTGATACCAAGGCGCAGCTCAGCGCAGCGCTTGCGGGCGGATCCGTAGCGCTTGCCCCTACTGGATCGGTCGGCGTAACGGCGCCAGATCAGTACGGCTGGTGGAACATCGGGCAAGACGGCTCGGTCCGCGATGAGATGCAAGACGGCCGGCACCCGGAAGGAGCAGAAGAGGGGCAGAATCTTTCCTTTGTCGCGCGCGTCGCGAAATTCTTCTGCCGCAATGGCCGGATCGTCCGGGTCGCCGTGATGGCCGCCGCGATCACGGGCGGGATGACTGGTGAAGCTGAAGGGGCGAGCCAATTGGCCGAACAGCTGCGCGCTGAACAAGAGCTGATAGAGGCCATCGAAAAGGGCGAGGGAGGCTGCTGAGGCCGAGCTATCGCCTTACCGCTAGCGCACCGGGTGTCCGTTCTCGTCCTGGCAGGGCGTGTCGTCTTTCGGCCATCCGGAGCATAATTTAATCGCGGTCGCTCTCGGCACTCCGGCATGCACCATCGCGGTGATCAATTCCACGCCGCCTCCGCTGTCGATCGTCTTCCACGTCTCGCCTGCGACGCGCTTGTACACCGTGTAGCCGCTCGCATCACCGCCGCCCCACGCGACGTATCCGAAGTCGCCGGCGACGTGCACGCCGTCTACCTCCGTGGCGGGCGTCGGTTTGTGGAGTCGCGTCGCTTTTAGCGCCGCGACGTCCGCCTTTGGTCCGATGTCGCCGAAGACATCAGCTGCGGCGACGACCGTCACAGACAGAGCAAGTAAAAAGCTCGCCACCGCGACAAGCGTGAGCAGTCTCTTTCTCATGACATCCTCCATGTTTAGTACCGACTTGAAGGGGCGCCTTGAAGGGGCCGACTTTATGTCGGCCCAGGTTTCGCGACCTTTAAAATTTGGGCCGATATAGAATCGGCCCTTCAGAAATTGGCCCCTTCAGATAGTAAGCTAGCCAGATGGGATGTGCAAGTAGCGAGAAATCAAGGCCACGAGAATCGCGATCGCGGCGACGAAAATACCTAGAATGATCTCTCGCCGCGGCCCGGATGCGACCGCGCCCGGCACGCCTTCCTCTGCATCGTGTCGATCCAGCGAATTTTCTTGGGTCAGCAGCCACGAGTTGGCTAGTTGTATTTGCTCCGGTGACACGCGCGCAGCAACCCATGCGAGGATCCGGTCGTCGCTCGAACACTCGGCGACGGCGCTCGTGAAATCGGTCGGCCGAATGCCCCAGCGCCACATCATCGCGCGGTCCATTGGGCACGGGTAGATGTATCCATCCTGTGTGTTATTGGCTTTCGCGCGCGCCTTGTCGAAGACGCGAGCCAGCCACAGGAAATCGCCGAGAGCCTCGCGGCCGCGGCGTGGAAACGTCTTCCCATCTCGAAAGTCGGTCGACACGGCGATTCTAGTTCCCATTAAGATGAGGCTAATCCCACAGCCGAGGCGCATGCCGGCGCCAAGCCGAAGTCGCCGAATCAGGGTATGGTAGCAAATCACCACGAGATCCGGCGGCTTCTCAGACTCGTACGACGCCCAAACGCGCTCGATCGCGAGCCGCTTGCGATCATGCTTCGCGAATCGCTTCGCACCGGTAACTCGCGCGAAGCCGTGTTGAAGACGATAGCATCGGCGTTCGACGCAGAGACTGCAAATGGGCGCTTGCTGCGGGATATCGTCCAACGCTGCGATATCGGCGGTGACAAAACGGCCGCCGTCGCGTCGTCGCTCGGCCTGTCGGTCCGCCAGTTCTTTCGCTACCGAAACGACGCGGTCGAGGCGGTCGCTCACGCGGTCGGCCGCAACTTGCGCCAGCCGGACGATGCGTCGCGCAAACAGCTGCTTCTAGCTTCGATGGTGGCCGAGTTCGACCCGCGAGCGGCCCTGGATCTCTACGTCCGTGCCACGCCCTCACCGACCGGGAAGATAGCGTTTGAGATCGCGCGCGCCGCTATTTGGGCCGGCGTGGACGCAAAAGCGTACATCGACAAGTGTGACGGAGCATGGCGCTTGCTCGCGCTTGCGACGATGGCCCGGCGGCTTCTGTCTATGGGATCTCGCGCAGAGTCGGAAGCTCTCGCGGACTCGATCCGCGCAGCGTTGCCCGCCGCACGCGACGGGCCGTCCGACGCCGTCGCCTTCGAGATCGCCGAACTCGACCGCCGCGCGCTTCGGCGTCGCGGGTTGATGGACCGCGAAGCGGAATTGATCGAGAGCATGCGCGGCCTCGCGGCGGGGGACTCCCGATTGTTGGCGCTCTCGCAGTTGGCAGCAGCTGAAGCCGCGTGTTCGGCCGGCGAGTTGAACGCAGCCGCGATCGCGATCGCCGACGCGGAACGCTACGCCGTCGAGAATCGCGATCTCGATGTGCTCTCGCGCGCCGCGTTTGCGAGTGCATCGTTGTCGGCAGTAAAAGGAGATTTGGAAGATGCGCGAGCGCTCTTCACCGCGGTGTCCTCCACGATCGCCGCGTTTGACGCGGCCTACGCGCTGCGCGCGGCTGCGTTCGGTGCCCGCTGTGCATTGTTGCTCGGTGTAGACTGGCTGCCGCCGCGCGCGCTGATGGCTCGACATGCTGCGTCGTGGACGCTCGTCGAGCTCGATGCGATCGACGCGCGAAAAGCGCTCGGAGGCGATCCGGTGCGCGCTTTAACGCTCGCCGAGTCCGCGCTGAGACGAGGCGAGTCTACCGATGCCACGATTGCGACGTTGTTCGCCCGCGCAACCGTAGCAGCCGCGCTGGACAAATCGGGCGACGCGGACCGAGCCAAGCCGCAGTGGTTGCGAGCTTGGGCTGAAGGCGCGCGGATGAACGATCGCACGCTCCTCTTCGATTTGTTCGTCGTTCCCGGCGCACTCGCGCGCGATATAGGTCCTCTCGCGCTGGACGACGATTTCATGGGAGCGCTACAGCGCTTCTACGAGGATAGATTCTCCGCGCTGTTCGCGCAACTCTCGAGTGACGCGCGTGTCGCAGTCATCACGCTCTCACATGATGCGCTCGCCCGCGCGATCGGGCGATCTCCCGCGCCCAAGCGTAACCCAACTGTCGTCCGCGCTGCCGCACGGGCGTTTCTCGCTTCGAAACTCACGCGCGATCAGGTCATGCGCCTCGGCCATTCGGTTTCGCGCGCGACAGCCGAGAGTGTCGGCTGGCTGCTACCTTCCGCGGCACGCCCGCCGTTTCGGGCGTCATTGCTCGCCCATTGGGACCGCCTGATGTCGGATATCGATATCCAGCTCTCTAGTCGAAGCGGCCGATCGAATCCGGCGCGATGACCGCCGCGCCGGATTCGATTTTGCACCTTATTTCGGCGTCGTCTGCGGCGCGGCTGGTGAGTGTACGCCGAGCAGTTGGAGCAGTTCGGGGACGTTCGGATTCCCGCGTCGCTGCGTCGCTGCCTCGCGGTTGCGCACTGAGGCGAGCGTCGGGAGCCGCCCATCGGTCGAGCCGAGCGGACGGGCGATGATCCGATATGCAAATGCCAGCGTGGAACTCCCGCCTTGACTTTCGCGCACGTCGAATCCGCCGTGCGAGCGGTTCTAGACGAACAGACCGCGACAGTCGCCCTCAGGCGTGATGAAGACGAGGTAGTCGGCGGACGGTTCGATCGTGCGCGCAAAGTCGGGATTGATGCCCACGTGCACGCTGCCGTTCAAGAGCCGCGCTTCGCCGAAATCTTCTATCGTCGGAACTGTTTGGCGCGACGGATATGCCGCGACGTCTGGTCCGCCGGCAGACTTCGCTGCGACTACCATGGTGCCGCCCGACACGGTCGTTCCCTTCACGGTCAGATTGCCCGAGCAGTCCAAGGACATGAGGAGATCGTAACCTGGTGAAAAGCCGTCGACTGCTTGGATCGCTGCGCCGCCGTTTTCGAGTCGCAGCACGTTCGTCAGCGCGCGCGACGCTCATCGGCATGGCACGATGTCGGCAGGGGCGTGACGTCCCATTGCAGACCTAAGGATTTAGTCGGATTTGCGCCTGGAAGTACCACTTGACAACCGGCCGGTAAATGTGATATTTAGTCATTTGACCAAGGCGTATGACTAACTAGGTCGGACTCAACGCCTTCCGGTCCCCTCATAACCAAGACGAAGGAGTACGGACTCTCATGGCAATTCAGTCTCAAGGTCGAGCCAAGGCGACCGGTAAGGCCTACGTCCTCACCGGCACGCTGCTCGAAGCGTGTTCGTGCAAGACATTATGCCGCTGCTGGATCGGCGAAGATCCGGACGGCGGTTCGTGCGATGCGTTCAACGCGTATCACATCGACAAAGGCGAAATCGACGGCATCGATGTCAGCGGACTCACGTACGTGCAGGTCGTCAAGATCCCCGGCAACGTGCTCGTGCCCAAGAGTTGGAAGCGGGTCACGTATGTCGATGGCAAGGCCACGCCCGAACAGCGCAAGGCGATACTCGACGCATGGCACGGCCGCCTCGGCGGTCCACTTGCGGATCTGAACGGACTCATCGGCGAGGATCTTGCCACGTACGACGCGCCGATCCAGCACAAGCTGACCGGCGGTGAGGGCACGATCTCCGTCGGCGACAAAGTGCGCGCGACGATGGCGCCATACAAAAGCGCGTACGGAACAGCGACGACCCTGCGCGACAGCATCTTCAGCACGATAGCCGGTGCGCCGGCGTACGTGTCGAAGGCGAGCGAACACGTCGTCAACATCCCCGAACACGGCATGGTGTGGACGTTCAAAGATCGCAACGCGATTCAGGGTGACTTCAGGATGGAAGCATAACCGTGGCGGCGATCGCGGAGCGGCGAGTAAGGCCGGCATCGTTCGTCGGAACGATAGGCATCATAACGGCGTGCATCGCGGCTGCCTGGGTCGTGAGCGCGTGGGCGGAGCTGAGCGGCGCCGCCGCCCAGTTCCACCACCACGCCTTGTACGAAAGCGGCCGGCCATTCTGGCTGTCCGCCCTGCTCGTGCTCTGCTCGTGGCAAGTGATGACGGCGGCCATGATGCTGCCGTCGTCCTTGCCATTCATAAGGATGTACAAGATCGCTGCGAGCAACGCGCCGGAATTCCCGCGCGCGCTCGCGCTCTTCCTCACGGCGTATTTCGGCGTGTGGACAGCCTTCGCGCTCGCCGCGTTCGCCGGCGATATGCAGGTCCACCGACTCGTGGACGCATGGCCGTGGCTCGCGGCGCATGCGCAGATCGTCGCAGCGGCCACGCTTGCACTTGCCGCTGTCTACCAACTCACGCCGCTCAAAGACGCCTGTCTGAAGGCATGCCGTCACCCGGGCCTGTATTTGATGTCGCACTATCAACGCGGCGCACGGAACGGTCTGCGTCTGGGTCTTGGTCACGCGCTCTTCTGTCTAGGTTGCTGTTGGGCGCTGATGCTCGTGATGTTCGCCGCGGGAGTCGCGCACCTCGCGTGGATGGGTGTGCTCGCGCTGATCATGCTCGTTGAAAAGGCTGCGCCCCGAGGAGAGCGCTTCGTAGTGCCGATCGGCGCAGGCCTTGGCGTTCTTGCCATCATCGCGCTGTTAGCGCCTGGGTCAGTGCCGGGGCTTTAGGGTCCGAATCGCGATATATTCGCACGGAGGTTCATAGCATTAAAGTTCGATCTCGCGCGCGTCTCGGCATCACGCCGGCACGGGAAGAAGCCGAACAAGCGTTCCTCGATGCGGCGGAGCGCCTGCTCATCAGCGTCGGCTATGCGGATATAACGACCCGTAAGCTCGCAGAAGAAGCCGGCCTCAATCATGGGCTCGTGCACTACTATTTTGGATCGATGCCGGAGCTATTGCTTCAAGTGCTCGAGCGTCACACCGATCGCCTGATCAAACGGCAGCGCGAGATGTACGCCGAAGAGAGACCGTTCATCGAAAAGTGGCGCGCCGCGATGCGCTACCTCGATGAAGATTCAGCCGACGGCTACGCAAAAGTCTGGTACGAATTGCAGGCCATGGCTTGGAACGATGCGGAAATGCGCAAGCGCGTCGCCAAAGTGGACGCGGCTTGGTTTCAAGTCGTGACCGAAGCGTTCGACAAGGCGATCGACGAGTATGGACTCGATCGCAGCAAGTATCCGTTGGAGGCGATCGTGGCGCTGGTCGCCACGTTCAACCTCGGCATGCACTTGCGCATGCTTTCCGGCATTCGCACGGGCCATTCTGCCTTACTAAAGGCCATCGATGAATGGCTTCAAAAACTCGAAGCACAAAAGAGAAAGCGAAAAACATGAGAGCCCGCGTACCGGATCGCGACGGATTCGCCGAGCGCGATGGCCTGAAGATCTTTTTCGAAGTGTTCGGTGACGGACCGAACACCGTTCTCTTGCTGCCGCCCTGGGCCATCGGCCATTCGCGGGCGTGGAAGCTTCAGGTGCCGCATCTCGCGCGGCATTTTCGCGTCGTCACGTTCGACCCCGTCGGCAATGGCAAATCCGATCGATCGGCCGATCCGGCACAATACACAGACTGGAAGCGCGTTGCAGATGCCATCGCCGTTATGGACGCGACCGGCACGGAGAGCGCGGTGATCGTCGGCATCTGCACCGAAGCTTGGACCGCGACGTTGCTCGCGGGCGAACATCCGTTACGCGCGCGCGGCCTCGTCTTTTTCGCGCCGGTCTCGCCGTACGGCGAGACGATGCCTGATCGTGAGACGAGCTCGTTCGACGACGTGTGCACCACGTACGAGGGTTGGGAAAAAGAGAATCGCCACTATTGGCCGGAGCACTTCCGCGACTATCTCGAGTTTTTCTTCAATGAAGCTCTGCCCGAGCCGCATTCGACCAAACAGTGGGAAGACAGCGTCGCGTGGGGACTACAGACCACGCCGCAGACGCTGATCGCCACGGTCGACGCGCCGGAGTACCTCGGCACGCTCAACGCGTCTGATCCGGAGTTGGCCGAGATCTATCGAAAGGTCGAGTGCCCCGTACTCGTCATGCACGGCGAGCACGACCGCTTGGTCTCGCCCACGCGCGGCGTCGCCGTGGCAAAAGCCACAGGAGCTGAGCTCGTGATCTTCGAGGGAAGCGGCCACCTGTTGTGGGGCCGGCAACCGGTGAAGGTCAATCTGCTGCTGCGAGATTTTGCGGATCGGGTTTTCGGCAACGGCATAGCGCCCGAACCGCGCCGCTGGTCCTCAGCCCGATCGCGCCGGCGTCGCGCGCTCTTTGTTTCATCGCCGATAGGTCTCGGCCACACGCAGCGCGACATCGCGATTGCCCGCGAGCTGCGCCGTCTGCATCCCGATCTTGAGATTGATTGGCTCGCCCAGAACCCGGTCACGGCCGTCTTGGAGAGAAGCGGCGAGCGGATTCACCCTGCAAGCCGGCTGCTCGCCAGTGAAAGCAAGCATATCGAAGGCGAATCGGCGGAACACGATCTGCACGCGTTCCAAGCCATGCGGACGATGGACGAGATACTCGTCAACAACTTCATGGTCTTCCACGACATCGTGCGTGACGACCCGTACGATCTCTGGATCGGCGATGAAGCATGGGAGCTTGACCACTTTCTCCACGAGAATCCGGAAGAGAAGCGCGCCCCGTTCGTATGGATGACGGATTTCGTCGGCTGGCTTCCGATGCCAGACGGCGGGAAGCGCGAATCGTTTCTCGCCGCAGACTACAACGCCGAGATGGTCGAACATATCGCGCGCTATCCGCGTCTTCGCGACCGCTCGATCTTCGTCGGCAATCCCGACGACGTCGTGCCGGACCGTCTTGGCGCCGAACTTCCGCTCGTCAGAGACTGGACAACGCAGCATTTCGATTTCAGCGGATACATCACGGGCTTCGATCCCGCCGTGTTTTCCGACCGCGCCGCGCTGCGCGCAGAGCTCGGCTACAAACCAGACGAAACCGTTTGCATCGTCACGGTCGGCGGCTCGGGGGTCGGCGCGCATCTTTTGAAGCGCGTCATCGAGTCGTATGCCGCTGCCAAGGGCCTCGTGCCGAGTCTGCGCATGATCGCAGTCGCCGGGCCGCGGATCGATCCCGCGACGCTCCCGTCGGCCGAGGGCCTAGAGATTCGCGCGTACGTGCACGAACTGTATCGCCATCTGGCGGCGTGCGACATAGCGGTCGTGCAGGGCGGCCTTTCGACCACGATGGAGCTCACAGCGAATCGCCGCCCATTCCTATACTTTCCGCTACGACATCATTTCGAACAGAACTTCCACGTGCGTCACCGTCTCGAGCGCTACCGCGCCGGCCGCTGCATGGACTACGAGACATCAACGCCTGAGACCATCGCACACGCGATCGCAAGCGAGCTCAGAAGGCCTATCGACTACCTTGCGGTCGAGACCGATGGCGCGGCGCGCGCCGCGTCGCGCATCGCCGAACTCATCTGAATGTATCTTCGGACAGACCATAACACAAAAGGCCAACTATTTCGGCAGCGCGTCGTCACCTAAAGGTGAACTAAGGAAACAGTTCAAACCGACGCCGCATCACGTCGTTTGCGTCCATCGCCGCCGCCATCAGCGTCGATTACAAAGACGCCGTTCCGCAACGTACGCCATCCGTGGAAAGGCTCTATCATGAAACCGCTCTCAGGAGTTCCGATGTTGGGTGCGCTTGCGATGCTCGCAATTCTCAGCACCGCAATCCCGAGTCCAGCTCGAGCCGCACAATCGACACTCTATCCGACGATGGCCCCCGTCAACAAATACCTCATGGCGGATCGTCAAGGTGAAATCGACTTCGCTCGCACAGCCGCCCCTAAGGCGATCTCGGGTAAGGCCACCGTCTGGGTGCTTACCGCGCACGGCTACGAAACCGCCGTACAAGGCACGAACGGTTTCACGTGTGAGGTGGAGCGCTCGTGGACAAAGGCCTTCGATGACGACAATTTCTGGAACCCGAGAGTCCGTACGCCGATTTGTTTCAATCCGCAAGCTTCGCGTACCGTTCTTCCCTACACCGTCTTTGAGACCAAGATGGCGCTGGCCGGCGCGACCGAAGCTCAGATACGCGCGAGCTTGACGGCGGCCATCGCCAATAAGCAGCTGTCAGTGCCGGAGAACGGCTCGATGGCATATATGATGGCGAAGGATTCGTACATCGACGATCATGTCAAAGCATGGCACTCGCACATCATGATCTACACTCCCGAACCGCTCGGCGCCAACTCAGGTGAAAGCTGGGGTGCCAATCGAGTCGGTTCTCCGGTAGTCTTCGACAGCAGCCACCTTATCTGGCCCCAACCGTGGGCGCTCTTTTTCGTCCCCGTCGGGACCTGGTCCGATGGGTCGCCCGCAACGATGTGAACTTAGTCGACCGATTGGCCAGAAGTCTCGGCCGCTCGCCCACACGATAAGGGGTAACGTGCTTTTCCGATGGCTCGCTGCGGCGTCTTGCATCGCGCTGCTCGCGGCGGCGCAGCCTGCGGCCCCGAAACGCTTTGCTCCGTTCGCACTTCCGCACGGCACGCGCGTGATGGACGCTGCATTTACCCAAGACGGCGGCACTCTGTACTTAACGCGGGTCGCTGGTCGAACGAGCTACGCGATCGTCGTCTCGCAGAGAAGCGGCGAGTCTTGGTCGCCACCCCTCACGGTCCCGTTCTCAGGCCGGTGGCGCGATCTAGAAGAAGTGCTCTCGCCGGATGGCGACACCATGATCTTTTCCTCTAACCGCCCGGGAGACGCAAGCGGAAAGCCGCTAGACGCGTACTACAACGGCAGCTACAGTCACGCGCGGGGCGGGAACCTTTGGATCGTGAAACCAACGCGAAGCGGATGGGGAGCTCCGGTGCGTTTGCCGGACGGCGTCAACGCGAATACCTCAACATTCAGCCCAGCCATCGACGCGCATGGAACGCTCTACTTCATGCGCGCATCCGGGCCCGGCGGGCGGTTCCACCTCTTCACCGCACGACGTGAGCACGGCGTCTACGCAAGCAGTTCGCTTGCACCGTTCAGCGACATGCGGTACGCGGACTTCGATCCGACTATTGCTCCCGACGGCTCATTCGTGATTTTTACATCGACGCGGCCGCCAGCGCCCTCGGATAAAAGCGCGCTGTTCATTTCGTTCCGCCAAGGCTCGGGGTGGACAGTACCGCGCGATATGGGAGCCGCGATCGACCCTGCGGGCGACGCGGTGGAAGCCCGTCTCTCAACCGACGCGGAGAAGTTATACTATTCCTCTCGCCGCGCCGTTTGGACGGTCGATCTTCACCGCTGGCTGACCCTGGATCACTAGGAGCCTTTTCCGGCACCGATGTATCGAATGAATTTGACGTACAGTGCGGGGACCGTCGATAACCGGCTCGGGTTTCCGTAGACCACATACAGCTCGTTCTGGCCGCGAAAGAAATGGAAGGCTGCGGAGAGGTTCGTCGCATCATCGCTGGCAGTACATCCCGCGGTGATCGGATAGAAGACGTTGACGTTTCCTCGGCAGACCGACGCCGTGAAGGCGCTCGTCAGCCCGAGCGGTGCAAATGCATAGGGCTGCGTGGTCCCAAGGATTCGGCGCGCGCCGAGATCCACGGAGAGCGATCGGTTGAACTGAAAGTTGAGGCTCGCGCGGTCGAGCCACTGCTTTGTGTCCGGTTCACCGGCGAGCGCCGACACGTACGTTGTGTCGTCCGCTTCCAAGACCAGTGTCGCGCGCTGGGCGAGCGGAAGCGCGAACGACCTCGTCCACGAGTCCAGGCGGCCGTGAAAATATTCTCCCGTCAAATACATTATCGTGGACGGGTGTGAAGTGTTCGCCGCATATTGCGCCATGTAGCCGCCGTTGTTGTAGGGCAAGAATTCCTGAGAGCAAGTAGACGGCGACAGAGGAACGCACGTCTGCAGCGACGAGACGCCTTGCATCCCCATCAGCGTGATCAAATCCTTGAAATCGACGCGCGCACTATCCGCAAAATCGGATTGATTCACGTTGCCGTCGGGTGAGTGGTAGCGATCGGCGTTGACCGAGAAAGCAACGTCGAGCACGCGCGCCGTCTGCGAGAAGTTGATCTGCTTGCTCGCAAAGCTCGTGAAGCCGGCGATGCCCGGCTCGCCCGGCGGCTGATTGGAATAGCCGTCTGCGGGTGCGAACTGCGGTCCCATCTTCTGAAGTGCTACGGCCACCTGCGCCGTTGACGTCTGGAAATTCTCGCCGACGTCAGAATACTCGGCATCGCCCGGCGCGGTCACCGAGGTACCCTTCTCCGACGCGATATTCGCAAACGACGTCAGATGGCCGTGAGGGTTGAAGAGAGCGATGCTCTCCTCGTCGACGAGATCGCGGAAGCCGGACGCATCCGTTGAGGTCGTGTCGACACCGACTCGCTGCGCGCCGACGGTCAATTCCTGGTGCGGATCGCTCGCGAAGAGCGCGAGCGCGTCGTCGTCGCGGCCGTCGCCATGCGCGTTGAAGATGCCGAACGATATGGTGCCTTGGCGTCCTTCGGCGCCGAAGCCGTCGCTGAACGTAGGAATCGTCGGCGTATAGAGCACGCTCATCGGCGCGTTCACGCTTGCTTGCTGTCCGAAATTCGAGGCGGCTTGCGCAAAGAAGGGGCGGACCTCAGAGAAGCGTCGCGCGAATTCGGTCGGCGAGATCGACTGCTGGTCGATTTCGACGTTCGAGAAATCCGGATGCAGCGTGCCGAAGAGCGACGCCGTTGCGGTTACGGGGAGCGAGAAATCAGCGCCGACATGCGACGTGGAGCCGCCCACCGCAGACGACGCGACCTCGCCCAGGCCGTACAGTTGCAGTCGCGGATGCAGTGCCGTCGCTTGCGTTTCATCGAGACCGACAACGTGTCCGGCGTAGCGTGCGTCGACAAAGCTGGCCTGCTCGGAAGCGAGCTCCCATACGTAGTTGCTGCTGGAAGCGACGACCATGCGATGGAACTGCATGCGCCACGTGGCATTCTTTTGCACGTGCATCGCGCTCAACGGAATCTTCAGGATCGCGACGTAGCCGTGGATCGTGCGGTGACCGAACGCCAGCCACGGCGGCGCGTAGCCGGAGTTCTCGCTCGAAAACTGATCGCGAGCACCAAAGGGATTCGTCGCGTACCAATAGGCAAAGCCGTTCAAGCCGTTGGGCCAGATATGAACCATGACAGCGTCGCCGGTGAGTACGCCGGGGCCGTCAGTTACTTGCGATGCGACCATAGGCTCGCGCTGCTGGGCTTCGAAGGCGACGTACAGTGCGCTGCCATACCTCCCGATGCGAATGGTGGTGTCCTCTGGCGCGGGCCTGTGATACGTCGCCTCGTACGTGAGGTGCACGACCGCTGCCGCACTCCAAGAACCGTCAAGCGTCGCATCGAGCGGGGGCGCCGCCGGGAGCAGCGGCACCGTCAGCGTTGGAGCGGCACCGGATTCGCCGCCGGCGTCAGCGAGCGAGAGAAGAGGGACGCACGAAAGAGCGATGAGCATCGACGCGGCGAGCGACGCGCGCAAACATGTCGTCATGACTCCTAGTCTCGCATCGCGTACCCAAGCGCGGCGAGGCCTTTCCCTGCACGGTTCCGGGCTTTGACTGCATGACGTTTTTCACTCGCGGAGTCCTTAACCGATTACGTACTGACCTTCACGGCTGTGAACCGCGATACCGTGACCCACGTCCGACCCTTATCCGCGGAGATTTGGGCAGTGGTGATTCTTTGTTTGTCGTCGGACGAAAACACATAGACGTCTCGATATATGATCGTTCCTCTCTTATCGGGAAAATCGACTGACGTAACCCACGTGTTCCCTTTTACCGTTATTTGTGCCAAGAACGGCTTAGCGTCTCTGAAGACTTGCAGACGCATGTAGGTTCTTGCGGCGGGGCTGTAGCAAAATATCGCCACGTCGTTGACTGGAGTTCCCGCACCCGGGTTGCGATTGAGAAAATCGCACATCATAAAGCCCCGGTTCGGCGTCCAATCGCAGTCGGCGGTGCCATCGCTCGTGTGGGCTTGGCTGTATGGCGTTTCGTAGTCGTGTTCGGTATAGGTCCATCGGCCTTCCCAAATTCCGAGCTGCCGAGTCGGATCGGAAGCCTGTGAACCGTCAGATGTTGCGGCGCTGGCAACCGATAAAAGCGCCAGCGCGGGTAGCAACAATGCCATTATCAAGCCCGCAAACGTGCTCGTGCGAATACGCCATTCCATCAACGACCTCCGAAATGTGAAGTGATGCCCGAGGGAGTTATCCCGATGACTCGGCGCATACAGCGCGCCATGTGGCTCTGGTCGGCGAATCCAGCCTGGAACGCTACGTCGCTGAGCGGGCGTTTGCCGCCGGACAAGAGTTCCACTGCGAAGTCGACGCGGCGCCGGATGATGTACTGATGCACAGGCAGTCCCATGCTCTGCTTGAATTGCGTCTTGAGATGCGATGCGCTAATGCCCAGAACGCCTGAAAGTTCGGTTAGTGATAGGCTGGCGTTCAAGTGCTCCTGGATGAACTCGAGTATGCGGTTGAGCTGCCGCTTCGGCAAACCGCGGTTGATCGGCGGCTCCAGCGTGAGCGCATAGCGGCGCAGCAAATGAACGGCGAGCGCGGTGCCGAGACTTTCGGCGTAAAGCGGTCCGCAAGGATCGGCTGCTTCCAATTCGGCTTTGACCGTCCAACCGAGATGCTTGAGGAGGGGATCCTTTACTTGCAGCTGTGGTTCGATGCGGACTCGATCGGGATTCAGGCGCATCGATTCTGCGACCGATCGTACGAGTACGGGTGCGAGATGCATGCTCAGCACCGTGCTCGGTCCGTCGTCCTCCCACGCGGCCGCGCAGCCGAACGGTACGATGTCGATGTCGCCCGGAATCTGCAAACGATTGTTGATCGAACCGTCGCAGCGGCACGTCGCGACCAAGGGTGCGCCGATATGCATGCTGACGTTGTACGATTTCGCAACCGGATTCTCGATGAGACCGCCGGACGTGTCATAGATCGCGCATTCGAATCCGTTCCACGCGCGCCCCTTACTCGTGGCACGTGGACTGAACTGCATCTCGCTCGTTCCACCCGCGCGCAGCCACTGCCGATTCTCCATGTGCCCGGCGCGATTAGAGAGCGAGGCGCTCGCGGGCGATGGCGGCATTCTGTTTTGCCGATGCGACGAGCGGCGCGTAGGCCGCCCGGGCCTCACGATCGACCTTCGAACCGGCTTTCCCCTCGGACCCGCTATGGAACGGCGGTTGCGGATCGTATTCGAACATCAGTTGGAGCAAACGAGCGTAGTCATCACCGCGCAGCTTTGCGGCCATCCTCAGACCGAAGTCTAGGCCAGCGGTTACGCCGGCGCCGGTTATTCGATTGCGATCGACGACGACGCGTTCGGAAACCGGCGTTGCGCCAAGCGTTGCGAGCAAGTCGTGAACGACCCAATGCGTTGTTGCGCGATATCCGCGTAGCAGGCCAGCCGCACCGAGGAAGAGCGCGCCGGTACAAACGCTCGTGACGTAATCCGCACTCGGGCCGACGCGTTGCAGGAAGCCGACGACCTTCGAGTCGTTCATCAAGGGATATACGTCTCGTCCTCCGCCCCCGGGAACGAACAACACGGTCAAGCCGCTCGCGACCTCGTCAAACGCCGCTGTCGGCACGATCGGCACGCCCGTGTCGCTGAGCACCGTCTTGCGATCTTTCCATACGAGCTGGACGTCGGTGTTCCCGAGCGCCGCGAAGATCAGTTGCGGCGCGATCAAGTCGAGCGCGGTCATTCCTGGATAGATGACCATCGCGACGCGCTGCGCATCGGGCGGCGTCGCTTGCGACCCCGCCGAGTCGGCGGCGTACGCTTTCGTTGCCAGCATTCCGGCGACGCCGCCAACGAGCGCGGTAAAGGTCGAGCGATTCATGCGCTCGTCACTTGATCGGCGGCCCCGCCGTTCCGTCGGACCAATAGGTCACCGGAATAGCGAGTGTCACGGGTTCGTACTTGCGATAATACATGATACTCGAAGGACCGAGGATCGGCGACCCCTTGAATCCCGCGGCCCACGTATTCATCTGATCGTACGCGACAAATGGCATGACGTGAGGATGCCACGGCCCGTCGGCACCGAGTAGGTAGCCATCTTTCGACATCATCAGCGCAAACGAACCGGGAGCGGGGTCGGTGAATTGGTGGTCGGCGTAGGCGGCCTTCGCCCTCGCGGCGATCTCTTCGCGCGTAGCACCCGCGATGGCCCACTGCGTCCGCGCGAGGTACTGTGGAAGTACGCTTTGCACCGCCGGGGGATTGAGGCACCCTGGCCCGAGACCGCGCGGGTTCCAGAACTCGGGATCATCGAGACCCGCCGTCCACGAGCGTCCGACAAGACAGACCCAGCCGTTACTGCCCTTGTCTGCAACGACGAAACCGGTGGCGGTCAGCACGAGGATTTCGGCATCGGCCGAGATCGACGGCGGTGCGCCAGTGCGAGCCAAGGCGATTTCGGCGGCAGCGCTCGGCATCAAATACTTCGCGATCGGCGCCATCGTGGGATACGGATCGGCCTGCGAAGCCTGGCCATACGCGGCAGCGCACAACGCGAGCGACGAGGCAAGAGCTAGAGATGTGACGTTCTTCATGGGGCCTCCTAAAGCAGTTCTAGATTCCTATGGCCTCGAATGCGACGTATGTGCGGAAGCAAGCGGTCACCATTTCTATTCTCGCATCGCGCACGCGCCGCGGCGAGACCGTTCGCTGCACGGTCATGGGCGTTGGCCGCACGACACTTTCCATTGGCGCCGCCGGCAGATAAGATAACACCCTCAGATGCTAACGCGAGACGCTCGTTTCAAGGTCGTCCCCAAGCTGTGGATTCCCATCGCTTGGCTTGCGTTTGCGCTCGCCGATGCGGCAAGGACCGTAGGCTACATGCATGCCGAAGGCATGCAGCACAACTGGGGGACGCTGTTCGCGATCGAGGTCTTGTCTTGGCTGCCCTGGGCGGTCGGCTCGCTGTTGATCGTGTGGCTTGCCGACCGTTTACGCAGCGCAATGCCCGCAGTCGCGTGGAGCGTTCACGCTCTTGCCGCGCTTGGAATCGGACTTGCCTATACCGCGTGGTCTTACCAATTGACCCTGCGCTTCCAACCATACGCACCGCAATTCCCTCACTGGACTCCTCAATGGCCCACAGATTTCTACGAAAACTTGATGGCGACGCTAGTGCTGTATGGATGCGTACTTCTGAGCCATTGGCTGATCGAATCGCGCGCTCGGATCTCTGCGCGTGAAACGGAGGTCGCTCAGCTGAACAAGCAGCTCACAGAGGCACAACTCCTCGCGTTGCGCGGTCAAATCGAACCACACTTTCTCTTCAACACGCTCAACGCGGTAGTAGGACTGATTCGCGAAGGGCGCGCCGCATCGGCGGTGCAGACGATTATTCAACTGAGCGATTTCCTGCGGCGAACGCTCTCGGACGCAAATCGGCAAGAGGTGCCGTTGGCCGATGAGGTCGAGTTCGCCCAGCAGTACCTGACGATCCAGCGGACACGCTTCGCCAACCGTTTGCAACTCGACATCCACGTGCAAGATGGACTGCAGAACGCTGCAGTTCCCAATCTGATCTTGCAACCGCTGGTGGAAAACGCCATCAAGCACGGGATCGCTAAACGCAAGGAGGGCGGTGCCGTGCGCCTCGCTGCCTCTGCCGCCGGCGAGACGCTCAACCTTTACATCGCGAATGACGGCCCGAGTCTGCCGGACGATTGGAGCGAAGGCCAACACAACATCGGCATCGCCAACGTCTGCCGGCGTCTTCGCAGCCTCTACGGCGATGCCTCGAGTTTCGACATCCGCAATCGTACCGGCGGCGGCGTCGAGGTGGCGATTCGCATTCCACTGCACTGGATCGGCCTTGCCGAAGTACTGGCGTGAGCAAGGCCATGATTCGCGCCCTAGTCGTCGACGACGAACCGCTATCACGCGCCAGCGTCGTGGCAGAACTGAGTCGCGATCCAGATCTGTCTCTGGCGGGCGAGTGCAGCTCAGGCGACGAGGCGTTGGCAGAAATCCGGCAGCTGCATCCCGACCTTGTCTTTCTCGACGTCGAAATGCCCGAGTGCGGCGGTTTCGATGTCCTCGAAATGCTCGGAGCGGAGGCGCCGCCGGCGATCGTGTTCGTGACCGCTTATGACAAGTATGCGATCCAAGCCTTTGAAGTCGGCGCACTCGACTACGTGCTTAAACCATTCGACTCCGCGCGCTTCACGGTCGCGCTCGCACGAGCCAAGCAACGGATTGCGGCACACCGCGCGGCGCCGCGCCCGGCGGAGCGGCTCGCGATCAAGAGCATCGGCGGCGTTACCTTCGTGAACATCGCGGAGATCGATTGGATCGAAGCGTCCGATTACTACTCGCGCCTGCATGCCGGCGGAAAGACGCACCTTATACGGCGCAGCATGGCCGACCTAGAAAAGGATCTGCACGCACATTCGTTTCGCCGCGTCCATCGCTCGACCATCGTGAACATCGAGCGGGTACGCGCTTTGGCGTTGAACGACGCAGGCGAGTACGACGTGCGACTGCGCGACGGTTCGGAGCATCGTGTGAGCCGCAGACATCGGCGCGAGCTCCAAGCGGCCCTAGGCGAAGAGTGACGAACGCGGCGCATCCGATAGCGATGCGTCCTGCGCGATATTCGGGAACGATGCGCGACTGAAGAATATGTGCCAGGCGAGCCCGCGCAGCGACGGCGTTGAGAGTGCGGCAAAGGCGGCCTCGATGATGTTCCGATTGCGCACTGCGGCCATGGCTTTCCGCATCCAGCGACGCGAAATGAAGCGAGCCCTGAAACGATCGCCTCGATACGAGCGTGTGATAGCGTGTTGATCTCCGTTAAGCGCGCTGAAAGCGACACCGGCCGCGTATTGCGACAACCGGTAGCACGCGTCAAGGCCGCCCGCCGTTAGAGGTGACGGCGCGCCTGCCGCGTCACCGACGAGCAATCCACGCTTAGCGCCGATCCGCTGCAGGATGCCGCCGACCGGGATTCTTCCGGCCCGGCGTTCGATCCGCGTTCCCAGTAGGCCACCGATCGTATCGGCCGCGACGGCGTAGAACTCGCTCAGTGCTCGCGCAGGGTCGAACTCGTTTGCATATCCGCCGACCCCGACGTGGACCTCTTCGCCGTCGACGACGACCCAAGCGATGTATCCGGGAGCGAGTCGAGGATCGACGAAGCAGTGAAGCACGGGCGTGACGGATCGCGCCGCCGATTCAAAGACATCCTCGACGCCGACAATCCACTCTCGATTCTCATCGAGTCCGAGGGCTTGAGCCACGCGCGACGAGGCCCCATCTGCCCCTACCACGAGGTGCGCTCGAATGCGATACTCGCGGCCTCCGTTTCGAAGCGTTATGATGGACCCGGCCGCGTCGCTCTCAGTTGTGACGAAGTGCGTGCGATTGCGCCACGCGACTCCGCCCGCTGTCGCGTTCGAAAGTTTTTCGCGGTAGAGCCGCGCCATCCGTCCGACACGGAATTCGCCAGCGGGCGCTTGCAGCGTCACGACGCGTCGCCGCGGCGAATGGAGCACGACATCCCTCACCCACGGCCCGAGGCACCCTTCGCCGATCGCGAAGTCCTCGATTGTCTTGCGCACAAAAATACCGCTGGTGTGGACGTGCCTGCCGACATCGTCCTTGCGATCCACGAGCAAGGTCCGGCACCCGAACTCAGCAGCGGATTGAGCGAAGTGTAAACCGGCAAGGCCGGCTCCGATCACGGCGAGATCGTAGGTCTTCACGAAACCATGTTACTTTGCAGCGCAAAGTAAATCCTGCCGTCTCGAAAAGCGCGAGAAGCGATGATCAAAAGAGGGGGCGCGACTTCATGATGCCCCAGGATATGCCTTGGGGGTCAGCGATCACCGCCATCTCGTCGCCATCGGGCAGGATCTGCTTCGAGAAGAGTATCGTAGCGCCGTTGGCCGCCGCGAGGCGCAGCGTCGCATCGACATCGGGCACCGCGACGAATAGCTGGATGAATGCAGCGTCGGTCGGCGATGGCCAAATGCCGCCCTCAAGTCCGCACTCTTTGAGGGCCCGGTAGTTCAACGCGTTGTTGTCGTCAAAAGACCATCCGAAGCACTTCGAGTAGAATGCGGCAGCCCCAGCGGGATCCTTGACGATTGCCTGCCAGTGCGCAACGCGAAAAGGGACCGTCATATTTTCTCCTCACCGACAATCCAACTGGTTGTCGAGTTCATTACTACCGCACCTCTGATCAGCAGCTGGGTCAGAGCTGCGTCGATCTCGTCACAGCTGAGACGCAATCGCCGCGCCAAGCCCCGCACCACAGGAGCGACGCAACCACGAGACACTAACCGAAACACTCGTCGCTGGTGCGCCGCCTGGCGTGCATCGCTACTTACCTCTGCGCACTGAATCGCAGAACACCCTAGCTTTCGGGCGAGTGCCTGAGCGCCTCTCGCGGAAAGAAAGCGTTGGCCGCGAATTATTTGCGAAATGGTCGCGCTATGGACGCCGAGCCGTTGTGCGAACGCCCGGAGCGAATACCGCGGACTTCTTGACTGCCGATCGCGAAGTGCAGCGACGAGAATCTCTTCAATTTTGCGCGGGATTCGCGCGTCGCCCCTGCCATGAGGCACGAGAAACTGCGGCAAAAAATGTACATTCACTTTGAACGACTTCTGACCAGGCTGTGTCGCGCCCCGCACCCTTGGGTTCACCCGCGTTTGGTCCGTACTTGACACCCATCTCGGTTAGTGCTATCTTACCGTAAGTGGAAACTTACCAAGAACGGGTTCTCGATGCGCTCGGGGACGCGACCAGACGTTCAGTGTTGAATCGACTGCGCGGCGGCGCATTGTCTGTAGCAGAGATCGCGGAAGGGATGGATGTTACTCGACCTGCGGTCTCACAACATTTGAAGATACTCAAGGCCGCACACCTGGTGATTGATCGTGCTGAGGGCACGCGTCGGCTTTACACAGTTGACGCTCGGGGCATAGGCGCGTTGCGCAAGTGGCTCGAGAGGTTCTGGAATGAAGCGCTCGTCTCGTTCAAGGCGATGGCGGAGCGGGAAGCAGTCAAAGAGAGGAAATCATGAAAGAGCAGACGGCGTCTACAGGTGTAGATAAGACCAGGGTGCAGAAGGTCGTACACGTTCAGGCGCCGCAGTCGGTTGCTTGGCGGGTGTTCACCGAACAAATGGGCTCGTGGTGGCCGCTGGCATATTACAAGATCGGCAAGGCCAACGCCGTGGACGCGGTGATCGAGCCACGCGTCGGCGGCCGCTGGTACGAGCGTGGTGACGATGGTAGCACGTGTGACTGGGGCAGCGTTCTCGCCTGGGAACCGCAGTCGCGCTTGGTGCTCTCGTGGGATATCAATGCCGACTTTCAGTATGATCCAAACCTGAAGACGGAGATCGAAGTGCGCTTCATCGCCGACGGCAAAGACCGCACCCGTGTTGAATTGGAACATCGGCACTTGGATCGCTACGGGGCGCGCCGCGATGAGATGTGGACGATCTTCGACAGCACCGGTGACTGGGGTAAGATACTCGAGTCGTTTGCCCGTGCGGCTGCGACCTAGGACCGAGGCGGAGCAGATTTTTCATGACCGGACGAACTCACCACTATGAGGTGACTGTTCGATGGACTGGAAACACCGGATCAGGTACATCCGGCTATAAGAACTACAGACGAGATCACGAGATTGCTTCCGGGGTCGCCAAGCAACCGATTCTCGGCTCATCTGATCCAGGCTTTCGTGGCGACCCCGCCCGATGGAATCCGGAAGAACTCTTGGTCGTTTCGCTATCAGCTTGTCATGAGTTATGGTATCTGCATTTGTGCGCTGAGGCGGGTGTCGTAGTTATCGAGTACGTGGATGATGCTGAGGGAATCATGGAGGAAGCACCTGATGGTTCAGGAGCCTTCCGGAAAGTCACTCTTAAGCCAAGAGTGTCGATAGATTCACGGTCCAACTTGGAGAAAGCCCGCGCCTTGCACGACGTGGCTCACGCAAAATGTTTTATCGCAAATTCCGTAAATTTCCCCGTGGAACATAAACCAGTTGTGACATTTGCTTGATCTAACCCAGCGAAGAAGTTGCCCGCGCAAGAGACAAAATCGTCTCCTGTGCCTCACGCACGATATCATCCACTATCGAGCCAGCTGACTCGATATCCCTCACTAGGCCTGCACTCTGACCGGCGTAAAGTGCACACGCTTCCCAATCGCCTCTCATGCCTGCAGTAGGGGGCGTGTCGTCATAGCGGAGGATCACTTTTCCACCCGCTGTATAGCCTATTTCTTGCCCTTCTTTGGGGCGGCACCCCGCTTTTGGTCGCCCCGCTTCGTTCCATGCATCCGTGGTGGAACTCCGCAGGACACGGTGAGGTGCATTTGGCCAGCCGCCATCGAAGAGGCTAAGATATTCGGTGTCGCTCTCTCCCGCGCGGACTAAATGTTTCTTGAATTCTGGATGAGCCAACGACTCAGCACTGGCGGAAAAACGAGTGCCCATCCAGACGCCAGACGCTCCTAGAGCAAGGGCCGCCGCCAGGCCGCGGCCGTCCGCAAATCCCCCAGCCGCAACGACGGGTATCGACGCAACTGCGTCAACGACTGCTGGGATCAAAGCAACACTTCCAGTCGTCCCCCGCACGTGACCGCCTGCCTCGAAGCCCTGGCAGACAATGGCATCAGCTCCAGCACTATATGCTCTCCGCGCCTCTTCGGTACTGCCGACAGCCACGATGGCTTTTGCACCGGCCTTATGCGTTCGAGAGATATACCGAGACGCATCACCCCAGAAAAACGAAACAATTCTAACTCCTGCATCTAGGCAGGCATTTAGGCGATCAGCCTGCTCCCATGCGAGTACGAGGTTCACTCCGAATGGTGCCTGAGTCGCTGCTTGCGTTGCTGAAATCTTCTCTCTGCAACCGGATAGCGAGTCCCATGACAAAGCCAGCGTCCCAAGGCCTCCCGCTTGGCTAACAGCGGCCGCCAGAGCAGGACAGGAAAAGCTTCCGATCGGCGCTTGAATCACGGGCACGCGAATACCAAGAAGTGCAGTGAGGGACGTGGGAAACGGCTCCGGTCGATTCGCAGTGCACGGCGTCTGAATCGGATCGCCGGACATCTTAACTCTCTCCCCAATAAAACGATCAATCTGTGGTGCGGGCGTTTTGTGAGACAGCCAGCTAATCGTAATTATTCGCTCGTGCGCGGCTGGCCTCCGAGACAGATTCCAGGCGAGTTGTTGGCTACGGGCGAGCCGCGGGCTCGATCAAAACGGCTAGCCTTTTCCGGACACTCACCTCGACTTCCGGATCGAGTTTCGTGCATTCATATAGTCTCACTCGATCAAATTAATAGCTTAGTCGAAGAGACATTGAAGTGACGACTCACTCGGTTGCCAGCCTGGTGAGGTCTTGAAAGTCTGGTCTAAATCTGGTATATTCCTTACATGGTTGTAAGAAGTAAGGCGAAGCTGACCAGCAAAGGTCAACTAACGCTGCCCGTACTGGTCCGCAGAACGCTAGGTGTCGATCGCGGGGACGAAGTAATCTTCGAGATTGCGGCGGGTCAAGTCACGGTGATTCCCAGCCCGCCTGAGAATCGATTCAGTAAGTTCACCGGACGGTTTCGGATCGGCAAGGGGCGGACGGCGGCCGATACCGATGCGTTCATTGGCCGTCTCCGGGGCCGGAGATGAGCTGCGCGATCGACACCAACATCCTGTTGGATCTTGTCGCGGGCGATGAGGATTCCGCTGCGCGCGCTGAGTCAGCGCTGGAAAATGAGAGCCGACGGGGCGGCCTCGTGATTTCTGCTCCTGTGTACGCCGAGTGCCTTGCTCACCCGGGGTGGCGCCAGCGCGATGTCGACGGGCTCCTTCGCGAGACGAAGATCGGATTGTCGTGGGATCTGTCGCAACAGACCTGGATCCGCGCAGGTTTGGCATTCGCGCAGTTTGTCGAACGGCGCCGCAAGAATCCGGGCGATCAGCCTCGACGACTGTTGGTCGACTTTGTGATCGGGGCGCACGCGCTCGAGGCAGGCGGACTGATAACGCGTGACGGCTTTTACTCGAAATATTTTCCTAACCTTCGGTTGGTGAAGCCGTAGGAGGCAGGGCGCACATTCCTGAGGTATCCCAAAGTAGTGCCTCTTGACTGAAGGCTGTAGGACTTCCATAGCGTTCCATCCAGCTGTAAAAGGTCGCTTCGAAACGCCGAGCTTGCGGGTGATCTCGGCGATGGGCGCGCGGTGGCGGTTCGGAGCTTTTTTCTAGTTATCCGTGGAGTAATTTATAGGGTGAAGACCCGCTGAGTTGATCCTCGCGAGTGGCCCGTAGGAGAGCCACCGGTTCGATCCAGCCGAACGGAGCCGACCCACCCCGTCTTTTCACCGGAGCCGCGAGCGCGCGGTCGGGAGAAGCGTCCAAACCTCGGACGCACTCGGCCACCGAGACGAGGGACCCTCAAAGGTCGCGAACGCGACGAAGGCGTGCGCACCTTCTCGTATCGGCAAGAGCGGGTAGTTGTTCGGTGTCTTTTCCGTCACGAAGGACGCGAGGACCGAAGCACCGCTTTCGGCGAGCCTTGGTTTGATCTCGTTCTCGAAGTGCTCTCCAAACTCGACTTCTCTGGGACTGTCGAAGAAGAAGAAAGCCGCGGATATTTGGCGTCCGGGATTCTCAGCACCGACGAGAGGAAGCCTATCGCGATTGAGTCCAGAAAACCCTGAGTCGCGGCGAGCCGGACGCAGGAGCAGCACGTTGTCGGAATCGACCATCGTGGCGTTGGCTGAACGCTTATGCGCTTGCCAAACCGGGCCTCCGTAAAAATCCGCCAAAGCCGACGCACGGGTCCGCATGTCGGAGAAGCCTCGCAGCCACACGAATCGGTCAGCATCTTCGGCAACGCGAAATTGGCCGATGATCGTCATCCCTAGCGCCTCTTGCGATTCGACGAACTCGCGGTCGAACAAATCGATCAACGTATCGCGCATACCCGGGTGAAGCGTATACTGACGAAGCTCAACGACGTTTTGCGGCATTGAGTCCATAATAACGAGATCGGTGGTAGCAGGGAAGGTCCATTTTTGTACAAATCCTCGGGGCCACTATGTCTAATCGCGGCATCTTCATCGACCGGAAATCACCGGTGCCGCTGCATCGTCAATTAGAGTCAGCGCTGCGCGCGGCGATTCTCTCCGGAACTCTTTTGCCCGGGGAGCGAGTGCTTTCCAGCAGAGACCTGCAGACGCATCTTGGCCTAGGGCGAAATACCGTCTTGGATGCACTCGATCAACTGACCGCCGAAGGGTACTTGGTGACAAGGCGGGGCGTCGGTACGTTCGTGGCGCCGGGCGTTCAGAAGTTGACGAAGCCGCGACCAAGGTCGCGAACAGTCAAAATAACGCCGTCAGAAACGGCGCTCAGTTTTTTGTCGTCGCACGTACTCGCCCAAACCGTGGATCGGGTGGCTCCATTTCGTCCGGGCGTTCCTGCGTTCGACGCCTTCCCATCAAGACAATTCAAGCGTAGCTTCGACGTCGCGGCGTGGACGCCGCAATTGCTCGACTATACCGGCGCGCTCGGGCACGAACCGTTGCGCGCAGCAATCGCGCGGCGACTCAGGCAAACGCGCGGTATCGTTTGCGCGCCGGGTCAAGTCCTAATCACCGCCGGTGCCCAGTTCGCGTTCTCGCTGATCGCGCAGGTCATGTTGAATGGGCACGACACCGCGATCGTCGAGGATCCAGGCTACTCGAATATTCGCGCGACGCTGCAAGCGAGCGGCGCGAATGTCGTTCCAGCTACGGTAGACGAGTGCGGAATCAAGGTAGCGTCTTTTCAAAGAAGACGAGCGAAACTCGTCTATATCACCCCGGCGCACCAATACCCGACTGGAGCGGTGCTTTCGCTCGAGCGCAGATTTGCGCTACTCGACTGGGCCGCGAGACATGATGCATGGATCGTTGAAGACGACTACGACAGCGAGTTCGTCTATACCGATCACGTGCAGCCGGCACTCCAAGGGCTCGACGACGCAGAGCGCGTCATCTACGTAGGCACGTTCAGCAAGGTGCTTTCGCCCGCGATCCGCGTCGCATATATCGTCGTTCCTCGTTCGCTGTGCCATGTATTTGAAGCGGCTCAAGAAGTCGTAGGCGGCGCCCCAAGCACGATCCTACAAGCCGCTCTCGCCACATTCATGGAGAATGGGGACCTTGGTCGCCATATCACGAAAATGCGCAAAAAGTACGACGAGCGCCGCCACCTAGTGAGCGTTGCGTTGGCTGAACTAGCTGGCTCTAATTTTCATGTGGACGACTCGCGCACCGGGCTCCATTTGGTCGCGCATCTGCCCGAAAGCATCCGAGACGCGGATTTCACGAAACGCGCGGCGGCGCGCGGCATAGTCGCGCCGGCGCTCTCGAGCTACTTCTATGGTAAACCCACCATGAACGGCGTCGTCATCGGCTATGCAGCCACTCCGGCATCTCAGATCAAGTCAGCAGTCGCTGCCCTCGTCAGCGCGCTTTGAGGATCCGGTTCGCGCGATTCGCCTGAAATCCATGGTCCAATTCGATTCCCATGTCGTTCCGCCGTCAACCGAAAAGGCTTGCTCCCAGCGGCATCGGTCGATCGACTCATGCGACCAGAGAAAGCGGACGATGATGTTCTTGCTCTCATATTCCTCATGGGAGAAGAATTCGCCGACGCCGCTAGCGGTAAACGACCCAACCACCGGAATGGTCGTCAACCCATCCGCCGCTGTTCCCCAGTAAATGCTCCATTTCGCGGCTTTTTCGTCGTACAATCGAAGAGCTAGCCCTTGAAAAAATCCGAGCGGACTGTCGAGGTCCTGTTCCTCGAGATTCGCTCTGCCGCCCCAGATCGGTCTCTCTACCGACGTCCCGTCGAACTCATACCATTCAGACGACCCGCTCAACGGGTGCTTGATCCGACGATGATGGACCGTCCACGCCCCGAAAAGAAAATCAAAATCACGTTGGCCGTCGCGATGTCCGGTCGAAGTTTCTACCTCGCTCAAAGCATCACGGCAGACGCGCGTAGTCCGTTGTCCAATTCGTTTCCCATGTTTTGCCACCGTCTTGCGAGAAGGCTTGCTCCCAGCGGGCGGAGTTCACTGTGTGCGTCCAGCGATAGCGGCTCATGATCGGTCGCCCAGCAAACGTTTCATGATCGGTGAGCACACCCACGCCGTGGTCGTTGAAAGAACCAACATTTGGAATGGTGTCAAGGCCGTTCGAAGCGGTCGACCAATATTGGCTCCAACGACCCGTTCGCGCGTCGTAGTAGTGGAGCGACAATCCGTCGATCGGGTGGTTCGGAATATCGAACCGAACGACTTCCAAGAGGACGCGACCACCCCAAAGCGTTCGGGCTTCGGACGTGCCGGCGAATTCGTACCATTCGTTGGATCCGCTGAGCGGACGCTTGAGGCGTCGATTCTGAAGCTTCCAGCGGCCGACGAGAAAATCGAAGTCCTGCTGACCGTTGCGCACGACTGCGGGTGTCGAGCCACGCATGCCGGTCGCGGGCGCGGCGCCGCCAGTTGCAGCCATCGTTTGCATTGCGCCAGCGAGCGCAAGGGTGCCCAGCGAGAATCTCATGCTGACGATCATATCGTCGGCGCGCCTGCTTGTCCAGGTCCGATTGTGGCAATTTCGATGGTACCAGATACGGAAGGCCATCCGTTGCAGCGGTACAACTTCCTACACCGGACTTGCGGAAAATTGTTGAGCGTGCCGATTTGAAACCGTTGCGCTTTCACGACTTACGAAACACGTGTGCGACTTTGAGCCTCGCGGAAAGCGTGCCGGCAAAGATCGTGCAAAATCGGTCGGGGATTGGGCTACGTTTTGGGTTACATCAACAGGCGACCAGGAGAAAAACACCGTAAAATAAGGCGTTCGGGCGAATAGCTTAGCGGTAGAGCACTCGCTTTACACGCGAATCCAAGTCTAACCCATCAATAGGCTCAAGTCCGTGCATGAACCTGATGCGCAAGGCCTGGGTAGTCGATAACAATCCCGCGACCGTCGACGCGAAGGTCAGCGGTAAAGTTACCGGATGAAAATCGAACTACCGGTTCTCCTTTACTCTTGCGCAAGTATTCGTAGCGCTGTTTCGAAAGAACCACGGTAAGTTCCGGCACTCCGACCCAAGCCATGCGATAGTCAAACGTTCCGCGGCCTTTGTGCACGCCCTGCCGCAGGATCGGCATGGAATTTGTTAGCGGCGAGAGACCAAGATCGCAATCTAGCGCTCCGGTGATGAGCGACATATCGCCGCCAGCTGCCGGAAGATCGACGCCGCCCAATGCCTTCGTTTTACAAAACCATCGGCCGTCGCCTCGGCGATGAAGATCAAGCACGCGGCTCCAGTCCGCGCCGCGAGACTCGACATGGAGATGGGACGTAACGAAACCACCGACCGTAACGAGGTCATATTCAAGTTGGTAAGGCAACGGATACGCGCCGATCGCGCATCCGGAAGCTCGAAGGGTGGTGCGGCTCAGGCGGATTGTCGCGATTTCCATGCCTTCACGCGGTTTTGGTTTCAACCAGATGATTGCCAGCTTGTCCATCGTTTCAGCCCTCGGCCGTGACGAGGCGGGGAAACCCTCAATCGAGACGTGGCGTTTTTCAATGCTCTTTTAACCAGCTGTTCCGCCGTCGAAACGTTTCGGTGCAAATTTCATTTGAGGCGCGCGGTGGACACATCGAATCTCGGGTCGCGCATAAGGTTGCACACGAGGATGACACGGTTGAAGTCACCCGAGCGATCTACCGTTACAATCCTCTTGTGGGAGAGCGCTGACTTGGTAGAGGCCGAGGAATTCCTCGCATGTTCGGTAGGTGAGGGAACTGCGCGAGCGCGACGTATTGTGTGCATCCAGGCCGCGCTGGTTCCGAACCTCAGCGAGGCGCGCGAAACGGCCGCCGCACACACACACTCCTTGACTCGCCAAAAAGGCGTCACTGAGTTGCGCCCGCCAAAAGGCAAGCGCAACAGAAGGGTTGAGCTCTCCGATAGTGATCTGAGAATTCTTCGACTGCATCACGAACTGCAGCTAAAACAGATCGCAACGGAGTGGGTATTTGCAAATACTGAGGGCAAGCCGTTGCATCGACGCAACTTTCTGCATAGTACGTGGCGCCGGATAGTCGATCTAGCTGATTTGAATCCGTTGCGATTCCACGACTTGCGACACACGTCTGCAACTCTTGGCCTTGCAGACGGGATGCCAGTGAAAGTTGTCCAGGAGCGGCTAGGTCACGCTTCGGCGAAAATGACGCTTGACGTACACGCGAAAGTGGTGCCATGACTACAGCGCGAGGCGGCAGATAGAATGACGAGTATTCTAGGAGATTGGGACACGTTCGGGGACACGTCGGAAGGCGATGGGGAGAAAAACACCGTAAAATAAGGCGTTCGGGCGAATAGCTTAGCGGTAGAGCACTCGCTTCACACGCGAGGGGTCGTAGGTTCGATTCCTACTTCGCCCACCATATCCAAACCCGTGATCCACAACGGATCTCGGGTTTTTGTGTTCTTGGAGCGTTCAGATCGTGCACATCGGCGATAGTGCCCGCGAATGACGAGAGCCGGACAGGTCCCATCAAAAGCGGCGGAAAATAGCGGGCAAACCGGTGGAGCGGCGGATGTACAATCCGCCTCGGAAAGGGGCATGTTCATGCGCCAGATCCTCGCTCACACTTCCGCGATCATCCTTGCGGCCGTCGTGCTCGTCTCCAGCGGCTGCGCGAAGAGCGAATCGTCGACTAGCCAGAGCCCGCAGCTCTCGCTCAGCGACGCAGAGTCGCTTTACGGCTTGGCACCGTCGCGTACCACAGACGTCACGCTGCAGCCGGATGTCGTCACGATCGACAACGGTCCAGCAGCGGTCCACAACGTCAGCGCCGATGGCCTCACGTGGACGTTCGACGCAAGTGCGCCGCACGCAGCGGACGTCGCGCCTGGAAAAGTTCTGTTCCTCACGAGCCGGGCGGTCGGGCGCGTCCTGGGCGTGCAGCGCAACGGCAACGATCTCAGCGTCACGCTCGGTCCGATCGCGATCACCGACCTCATCAAGGAAGCGGATATCACGACCGACCAGCCGATAGACTTGAACGCGATGACCGCCTACGTCGCGCAGAACTATCCGCAGGCGCCGATCGACGGCGCATCTCCGCAATCGTATCTGCCCACCAGACCGAACGACGTGGCGAACTCGGTGCAAGTGCTCAGGATCGAGCCAAATGGCAACGCGTTCGGCGTGCCGGCCGCGCTCGCGGCGGTGCCGCCCGCCCCGGTCGACATCAGCAACTTCCACGTAACGCCGTTCTGCTGTGGCGGCATAGGGATCAAGATCGAGCGCAATGTCGGCGGCACGATCATCAAGGCGTTGGTCGTCATCAGAGTGAGTTCTCCGTCACTGCACTTCAATCTGAAGATCTCAGGCGGTACGGTCAAGACCGCGACGGTGCAATTGAACGGCGTGGCGGGTCTTGCGGTGCACTATGAGGCAGGCGATGCGACCGGCCTCAAAGGTAACGTGAACACACCGCCGGTTTTTGTGCCCGTCGACATCAGTTGGCCGATCAATCTCCATCCGCCGTTCGCGATGACGCTGCACCAGTCGTTCATCGTGAAGTCGGCGTTCACGTCGAAGAACTCGACTTTTCTTGCCGACGGTGACTGGTCGTTCACGGGCTCGTTCAATATGGGCTACGACAACGGTTCGTGGTCCGTCAGCGCGCCGACGACGTTCACGACCAACAAAAGCCTGCTCGATTCCATCAGCGGCATCGCCGTCGGACCTGACGCGGTCGAAGTGAGTTATCAAGCGAAGATCATCGTGGGCGTCGGCGCCTTCGGCTTTGTCACCGGGCCGTATCTTGGCTATACCAGTTCCTTTGGGATGTTGCAGCAAGGCGCTGTCGGCGTCATGTGTCATGGCGCGGATCTGGGCATCGCGATGAACGTCGGCATCGGCTACTCGATTCCTCAGCCGATCACGAAGGCCATCAACGCGGTGCTGAACGCGTTGAACTTCAGTCCGGTGAACGGCACCGGCGGGATTTCGCATCCGCTGGTGACGCTCATATCGAAGAAGGAAGACTTCCCGGCGCATTGCGCGGGCTACTGACGGTCTAGGAGCTGCCTTAAAAGTCTATGGCGCAATCGCAACCGAAAGGCGTGCGGACCGATCTGATGATCGCTCTTTTCGCGCTGCTCATCAGCACGCTCACCGCGAGCGCCGCCATCTACCAGGGCCGGGTTATATCGAATCAATTGAGCGTGACCGTCTGGCCGTATCTTTCCTATAAGACGACCGCTTCGAACACCGGAATACAGCTCGACGTCGAAAATGTCGGCGTCGGTCCGGCGATCGTCCGCAGCGCGACGCTGTTCATCGACGGCAAGCCGCAACCGTCGCTGACCTCAGCTCTTCGCCAGCTGGGCTACGTCAGCAAACACGGCAGTTCGGCTGGGTTGAGCTCACTCGGCGCCGGCGAAGTCATCCGCGCAGGAGAAGCCGTCACGCTTGCGCGCGTGCAATCAGCCGCGTTTGCGGCGCGTGCGGCCGAGCTGCAAACGCGCGTGCGGCTCGAGACGTGCTACTGCTCGCTGCTCGATCAATGCTGGCTGGCGAAGAGCGGCGCCGATTCGCCCGTCGGCGTTCGAAACTGCGATGCGTACGCGAACGCGTCGATTTCCCCGTGATACCGGCTTAACGGCCCGGTCGCGTTCGCGCTCGCTTCTTGAAGACTTCGAAGTCGCGTTCCGTCTGGTCGGCGTAGCGCAGCGCAAACGTGGCGATGGCGCGGTCGAAGACTCCTCCCGATCCGAGATAGCCGGCGATCACGCACGGATCGCCCGAGCGGGCGTGCGCGCGCGCAAGCGTGCGCCCGCAGAGCGCAGCGTACGCGATGAGATCGCCCGCGTCCATTGTGTCGACGTCCGCCGACGCCTTCACATCACGGAAGTGCCGCACGTAGTAGTCACGTCCGCTTTCATCTTGCGTCCAGCCCAAAAAGATGTCGGGCATCGCCTGCATGAGGCGCTGGCCGGCGACAACGCGCTCGCCTTGATTTGCGTATCGGGCCGTCCTGGAATACGGCTCGAGCACCGATGCACGGGCCTCTTTGACTTGCAGCAGCACTCCATCCTCAGGCGAGCCGAGAAGAAGTGCAAGAGAACAACGCGTGCCCACGCTGCCCACGCCGACGACTTTTACCGCGGCGTCAACGAACCGGTATCGGTCGATGAGCACGCGTATGTCGGGGCGCAATGTTTCGCGGTAGCGCACGAAGATATCGCGGATCTCGCCCAGGTAGCCGCGCGTCGCACGGTCGTGGTAGAGAAGCGGCGGCGCGTCGATGATGCGCCGGCTATCGCCCGCGCGCTTGGTGAGCCGCTCGATCGTCGACCGTTCCGACCTGGCGCGACGTGCCGCTCGTTCCAGAAGTTCGGCGCGCACGCGGGAATTCCAGACTTGCAGCGAGGTCATCATGGCGCAGTCGGCCATGTGCAGACGGTAAGCGCCGGCCGCGGCAGCTGCGGATCTCGCCGCCGCTTTATCTCCCAATCCGATGTGCCGCGCCGCGACGGCGACGCTGGCCGCGAGCCGTTTGACATCCCATTCCCATGGCGCGCGGAGCGTCTCGTCGAAATCGTCGACGTCGAAGACGAGATTGCGGTCGGGAGTTTGGTACGCGCCGAAGTTGGCGAGGTGACTGTCGCCGGCCGTCTGCACGAGCGATCCGGTATTTGGGGTGATCGCGAGATCTGCCGCCATCACCGTGGCGGCACCGCGCAAGAACGCGAACGGGGATGTCAGCATGCGCTGCGTGCGGATCGGCACGAGCGCCGCGACGCGGCCGCGGTTGGACGCATTGATGAGATCGACGGGGTTCGGCCTATCCGAACCGGGATGCCAGGCGGCGTGGGCGGAACGCGGCGTCCGCTTGCGCAGCGATCGGCCGAGCGCGCGACGCGCTTTGGGCGACGGAATCTTATCCGATCGTGGCATGCAGCGAGGTTCCATGATTAATGTAGAACCGACCTTCACCGGTGAAATGTAGAGCGGACCTTCACGGTCCGCCTCAAATCCCGTAGTAGGGCAAGCAACGCTTGCCCATCGTTAATAATCGCGGGCCGACATAAAGTCGGCCCCTTCAAGTCGGCCCCTTCAAGGCGGCCGCTTCAGCGGGCCCTTCAGGAACGGCAGCGCGCTAAAGCGAATGACGGCGCTCGAATGCATAGAACGATGATCGCGTGCGCGGTAATCCTCGCGCTGGCGAGCGGCTGTTCGCGCGTCGGAGAAAACGGCCGACCGCAATCGCAAGCAAACGCATCCTGGACGATTCCGGGCGTCGCGCGCGTGGCCGTCCAAACGGAACCGATCTCGCTTAACCCGGTATTGGCCCGCGACGTGACCGAGGTCGACATCGAAGGCGCGGTGTTTGACGGCCTCGTCAAGTTCAACGACAAGCGCGACCTGGTCCCGGATCTTGCCATCGCAGTTCCGACGCCGGCGAATGGAGGCATCGCGCCCGACGGTGTGACGCTGACCTATCACCTGCGCCCCCACGTGCTGTGGCAAGATGGCGCGCCGTTGACATCGGCCGACGTCGTGTTCACCTACCACACGCTACTGAGCAGCGGGATCAATAGCCCGTATACTGGTTTTTATCGGACGTACATCAATTCGGTCTCGGCGCCGGACGCGCACACGATCGTCGTGCGCCTCGCGCACCCGTATGCCGCAGCGATCAACCGCGTCTTCACAGCGGCAACAGACGGCTTGATAATCCCGGAGCACATCCTCGCAAAGACGCGCGACATCAATAGGGACCCGTTTGACGTCCTGCCGATCGGCAGCGGTCCATTCCGAGTTGCCCGCTGGGACCACGGCTCGACGATCGTGCTGCGTGCGTTCGACCGGTTCTTCGGCGGCGCTCCGCATCTGCGCGAGATCGACGTCCAGATCGTGCCAAATCAGAATACGTTGAGCGCGATGCTCGAAAGTCACGAGATCGACGTCGCCGGCGTCATTCCGGCTGAGTATTCCAACGTGAAGAAGCTCGACGGTTATCGTGTCGAGCTCGTCCCTTCGACGACGCTCCGCCTACTGTCGTTTAATTTAACTCGTCCGCCGTTCGACGACGTCTCGCTCCGTCGCGCGCTCGTCATGGCGCTCGATCGATCGGCGATCTCGGCTCACACGACCGATGGAATCGGTCTCCCCGCGACCTCGCTGATTCCGCCGGATAGCTGGGCATACACAGCGGCGGATGGCGCGCTGCCGTACGATCCGGGTCGAGCACGCGCTCTGCTTCGCGCTGAGGGTTGGACGCCTAGCGCCGACGGCGTGCTCACAAAGGACGGGAGACGGCTTGAATTCACCCTTGTGACGTATGCTGGAACCTCAGCCGATCTGGGCCTGCCGGAGGTACTGCAAGCCCGTTGGCGCTCGATCGGCGCCGCCGTCTCGATCCGCTTCGTTCCGATCAGCGTTATGTATGGCGAGCCCGGCATCGCGGCCGACGGCAATTTCGAAGTCTCGCTCGACGGCTACATCTTCGATGCGGACCCGGACCGGTCCAACTATCTCGAGGCGCGATTCGACCGTCCGCACGGCGGCAACCAGGCGCGTTATGACGACGCGGACGTGACCGCATGGTCGGAAGCGGCGTCGCGAGACTACCGCCGATCGTCGCGTGCCAAACTCTATGCGCTCATCGCGACGCGCGTGAATCGCGACGTGCCCTATGTTCCATTGCATTGGCAGCGCTTTGTCTATGTGGTGAACGCCCGATTGCAAGGTTTCAAACCCGAACCCCTCGAGTCGGATTTTTGGAACGCCCAGGAATGGAGCGATTGACATGGAGATCCGCATGGCCGAATCGGCCGGCGACATCCGGCGGGTCGCCCCGCTCTTCGACGCGTATCGGCGTTTCTACGGCGCGAATTCCGATCCAGAAGGTGCGCTCGCGTTCCTCCTCGAGCGCTGGCGACTGCGGGAATCCGTTCTGTTCGCCGCGTTCGACGCCGAGGCACCGGCGGGTTTCATCCATCTCTATCCGCTTTTTCTGTCGGTCGAGATGCGCCGATTCTGGCTGCTCAACGATTTGTACGTGAGCCCGGATGCGCGCCGGGGTGGTGTGGGCCGGGCGCTGATGCGGCGCGCGGAGCAGCACGCTCGCGAGACCAATGCGGCGGGGCTCACGCTCAGCACCGCCATTGACAACGTGACGGCGCAAGGTCTCTACGAGAGCGAGTCGTATGTGCGCGATATCAAGTTTTTCGTCTACAACCGCAGCGTTTGACGGAAACTCACAACGCGACCATGAACGTCCTAGATTGAGGAATCGAATCGCATGCATCGAACGGGCCTGATCGTCGTATTTGCCGCCGCGCTGATCGCGAGCACCGGATCCCGGATCGCGGTCGCTCAGTCGTCCACGCCGCAGTTCCAACAAGCCTCCTATGGAGAAATGCGCTGGCGCCTCATCGGACCGTTCCGCGGCGGTCGAACCGTCGCGCTTGCGGGCATAGCGACGCAGCCGAACGTCTTTTACATCGGCGTGAACGATGGCGGTGTCTGGAAGACGACGGATTACGGTCAGACGTGGCAGCCGATCTTCGACGACCAGCCGACCGGTTCGATCGGGGCGCTTGCGATCGCGACTTCCAATCCATCCATCATCTATGTCGGCAGCGGTGAAGGCCTGCGCCGACCCGATCTCTCGACCGGCGACGGCATCTACAAGTCCACCGACGGCGGCAAGACGTGGACGCACCTCGGATTGCGCGACGGCCAGCAGATCGGTTCTCTGCTCGTGGATCCGGCCAATCCCGATCGCGTGTTTGCCGCAGTGCTCGGGCATCCGTACGGGCCCAATCCCGAACGCGGCGTCTTCCGGTCGCTCGACGGCGGGCAGACGTGGCAAAAGGTGCTATATAAGGATGAGAATGTCGGCGCGATCGACCTTTCGTTCGCTCCCGGCAACCCGAACAAGATCTACGCCGACATGTGGTCGTCGCGCCAGGCCCCGTGGGAGAACGGCGGCGGAGACGGTCCGGGCAGCGGGCTCTACGTGTCTGCAGACGGCGGCGACACGTGGCGCCAACTGACGAAGGGCCTGCCGACGTGGCAACAGGGACTTGGCCGGATCGGCTTCACGGTCGCGCCGAGCGATCCGAACCGCATGTACGCGCTCGTCGATTCTTCGGCTGCGACCGGCGTCTACCGATCCGATGACGCCGGCGAATCGTGGCGGCGCGTCAATTCCGAGGACCGCATCGTCAGCCGTGGTTCTGATTTCGCGTGGGTGCGCGTGGCGCCCGACGATGAAGACCGGATCTATGTCAGCGATACCTCCACCTATCGTTCGGACGACGGCGGCCGCACGTTCGTGGCATTCAAAGGCGCGCCGGGCGGCGACGACTATCATTCGACGTGGATCAACCCGCTCAACTCGTCGATAATCGCGCTCTCGAGCGATCAGGGCGCGACCATCAGCGTGAACGGCGGCGCCACGTGGAGCTCGTGGTACAACCAGCCGACGGCGCAGTTCTACCACGTCAGCACCGACAATCGATTTCCGTACTGGGTGTATGGCGGGCAGCAGGAGAGCGGATCTGCGGGCATCATCAGTCGCGGCAACGACGGTGAGATCACATTCCACGACTGGCATCCGGTTGGAGCAGAGGAGTACGGCTACGTCGCCCCCGATCCGCTCAATCCCAACATCGTTTACGGCGGAAAACTTTCACGCTTCGATTGGACGACCGGTCAAGTCCAGGATGTCACGCCGGTCGTGATCCGAGGCGGCAAGTATCGCATGCTGCGCACCGAACCCGTGATGTTCTCGCCCACCGATCCGCACACGTTGTTCTTCGCCGCAAACGTGCTCTTCAAGACGCGCGACGGCGGACATTCGTGGACGATCATCAGCCCGGATCTCTCACGACCCAAGCCGGAGAAACCCGCTGTTGTTGGGCCTTTCTCGCCGGGACCGCTCGCGCGCCGCGGCGTGATCTATGCGCTCGCCCCATCGCCCCTGCGCGACGGCCTGATCTGGGCCGGCACGGACGACGGCCTCATCTGGCGTACATCGGACGGCGGCAAGAATTGGCACGATGTGACGCCGCCGGCGCTGACTTCGTGGAGCAAAGTTTCGCAACTCGATGCCTCGCATTTCGACCCGTCGACGGTCTACGCTTCGATCAACCGTTTCCGGCTGGACGATCTACGGCCATACATCTATCGCACACGCGACGACGGCAGAACGTGGACGCTGATTACGAACGGCCTGCCCGACAATGCGTCGGTGAACGTCGTACGCGAAGATCCCTATCGCCGCGGGCTGCTGTACGCAGGCACGGAGCGAGCGGTCTATGTCTCATTCGACGACGGCGACCGCTGGCAGCGGCTGCAATTGAATCTCCCGCCGACGTCGATGCGCGATCTTGTGATCCACGGCGACGATCTCATCGTCGCCACGCATGGCCGCTCGTTCTGGATCCTCGACGATGTCACGCCGCTGCGGCAGATGGCGGCAGCCGTCGAAACGTCGCATGCATACTTGTTCGCACCGGCGGCAGCCTACCGCGTTCGACGCGATCAGTATACGGATACACCATTGCCGCCTGAAGTGCCGTCTGGTCAGAACCCGCCTGACGGCGCGATCATCGATTATTATGTCGGCAGCACGTCGGGTTCGCCGGTAAAACTCGCGATCTATGATTCTGCAGGCGCGCTCGTGCGCAGCTATTCGAGCGCGTACACGCCGACCGTACCAACGGAGCATCTCACGGTGCCGACCTACTGGGTACGGATGCCGAAGGCGCTGTCGGCCGCGGCCGGCATGCACCGCTTCGTCTGGGACTTGCACTACCCGACGCCTGCGGCGGAATCGTTCGGGTATCCGATCTCGGCGATCTTCCACGACACGCCGCCCGACCCGCAAGGACCGACCGCGCTGCCCGGGCGCTACACCGTCCGTCTAACAGTGGACGGACGGACCTACTCGAAAGACTTGGTCGTCAAGATGGATCCGCGCGTGACCAGCACGCCGGCGGAACTTGCGGCACAGTCGCGTCTCGCGCACGCGATCGCAAATGCGATCGACGAGGATGCGGCGCTGCGCGCCCGCTCCAAATCGCACCCCGAGCTCGACGACTTGGATGGAAAACTCTCCGCCCTGCTCGTGACAGTTGACTCGGCCGATAGACAGCCGACCACGCAACAGCTGGCAGCGTTTGGCGATTTGCAGCGGCAACTGCACGCTCTCAGTGCGGGGCATTCGCGATGACGATCGTCGACGTACAGGCACTGCTCATCGGTGTCGCATCGGGATTGCGCACGCTCGTCGGTCCGGCGGCGGTGTTGTTCACGATGCGTCTGCCGGTCGCGTGGTTCGCGGGATTCCTCGCGCTGGCTGAGATGTACGGCGACAAGTCGCCGAAGGCTCCGCCGCGCATCGTGCTGCCGTCGTTGCTCGCGCGCGTGTTTTTCGGTGCGATCTCGGCGTATTTCTTGACTGCCATATTCCACGGCGTGCCGATACGCGGTGCCGCGATCGGGGCGATCGGCGCGCTCATCGGCGCGTACGGCGGTTATTACGCGCGCCGCGAACTGACGCGTCCTGGAATCTTCGGCGATTTCGGCGTGGCGATATTCGAGGACGTGTTGACCGTGCTCATCGCCTACACCGCGGTTTCGGTCTAGGGCTCGCCTTACTGAAGGAGCCGACTGTACTGAAGGGGCCGACTTGTCTGAATGGGCCGACTGTACTGAAGGGGCCGACTGTCTGAATGGGCCGACTGTACTGAAGGGGCCGACTTTATGTCGGCCCACGTTGCGCCAGCCGGGCCGATATAAAATCGGCCCCTTCGGAATATAAAATCGCCCCTTCAGAGCCTTCTGCAAATCAGCCGATACTATGTAGATGATATTGCTCGCTGCAGTAGCGGCCGCGCTTGCATTGCCGACTGGATGGATGGCGGTTCCGGTTCCGGACCAATCGGCTTTGCAATGCGCGCAGTACGCATCGCGCTCGTGGTCGGTCGCCGTTCAAGGCAACAGACTTTCCATTACTCCGGGGCCGTTTGGCGAGCGCGACGGTCTGCCGTTCGCATTGCCGGTCCCCGCGAGCGCAGTCAGCGCTGCCGGCGACACGGGCGATCGTCACGCGTTGCAAGTTCCGGGCGGCTGGCTCGTAGGTTTCGACGACGGTGCGCAGCAAGGTTCACTCTGGTGGTTCGACGCGCGGGGAACGCGCGCTGATAAACTGTTCGGCTACGATGCATCCGCTTGGAACGCGCTCTCGCAAACGGCACAGGCGCCGGTGACCGCGGTCGTGGGCGGCGGCACCGTGCCGACCTATCCGCTCATCGGCAACGTCCACGCGATCGTGCGCGTGCGCGACGGCATCATCGCACTGACGGGATCCTCTGGTGCTTCAAACGGATCAAGCGGTCAAGGCGGTGCGCTTGCTCTGACGCGCGCAGCGGGTCATTGGACGGTGATGCCGATCGCGCTTCTCGACGGTGCTCCGCGCGCTTATACCACCGATAGTTCCGGCGAGCTGCTCGTGTTGACGGACAACAGCATCTCGCGCATATCAGCGAAGAGCGGATTGACAACGCTGACGCCGTTCGAGCATTTCTCGCTCAGCGCGCATTCGCTCGCCGCAGGCCCCGGCGGATCGATCTTCGTCGGCTTGCAGCAGTACGTCGTGCGGTTGGATCGGGCGCCGGGCGCATACGCGGCCCAGTGGTTCGCTCCGGACAACTGTCCGCTATTCGCGAGCGCGAACGGAAGCGGCTGCCGTTGTCTCGGCGCAAGCGGAGTCCGCCCATACTCTCAACGAGTGCGAGTCACTGACCCGGCGCCGACGCACATCATCGCAGGCTCTGACGGCGCGCTCTGGTTCACCGAATCGGCGGCGCACAGCATCGGTCGGATCACGTCCACCGGCTCGATCGCGGTCTTTCCGGCAGACGTGGATGCGACCAGCGATCTTGTCGCCGCACCGAACGGCTCGGTCTGGTACTCGTCGGCGAATTCGTCGATCACGCAGATGACTTCCGACGGGAAAACCGTTCCCATCGCATTGAGCAGCATCGCAGGTTGGGTTCCGACGATCGACAGATTGGCGACTGGCGATGACGGCGCGCTCTGGTTTGTCGCGGACGGGTCGACCAAACTTGTGCATGTCACGGCCGAAGGGAAACTTATCGCCGCGGCCATTCCCGAACCGCAGTTCGACCAGCTCGGCGTCGTCTCGCTGGCTGGCGGGGCCATGTGGTTCACGGTCGCGAGCGCGGACCAAGTCGGCGTGGTCACGCCGGCCGGCGACGTCAGACTGTATGCCGTGCCTGCACTTGGCAGCGGTCCGATGGACCCGGTCCGCGGGCCCGGCGGCGGTGTGTGGTTTCTTGAGGCGATCTCAGGAAATCTCGGCGCGATACTTCCCGACGGTCGGGTCAATGAGACGCCGATCGCACCGGCAAGCGGTTTTGGTTCGGCTATCGTCTCGGGTGCGGCGTACTCGTTCGTCTTCGGGCCGGATTCGAATTTCTGGCTGACTGAACCCGATGAAGATATGATCGTGCGGGTCACGCCCGCCGGAGCGGCGACGGATTTCGCGACTCCGCGCGGCAGCCATCCGACCGGCCTCGCCGTCGGTTCGGACGGCGCCCTATGGTTCGCTGAAGAAGGCGCAGGCAAGATCGGACGCATCACGACCGCCGGCGCCATAACGCAGTTCGCTCTCCCGCCGTTCGAGATCGACCGCTACCTGTAGCGACAGGTCGGATTGCGAAGTCCGCGCAACTAGCGGGCCATGACTGCATCTCGAGCATCAAATCCACCCACCAGCACGGCATTCGAGTGGCTCATGGCGCTGCTCGCGATTCTCTTGATCGCAGGCATTACGCTCGATATCTGGGCGCACAATCACGGACAGGTCGATCAGAGTTTCTTCACGCCGTGGCATGCCGTGCTCTATGGAGCGATGGCTCTGAACGGCATCGTCCTCGGAAGCATCATGGCGCTCAACGTGCTGCGCAAAGGGTATTCGTGGCGCCGAGCGCTGCCGATCGGCTACGGTCTTTCTCTCATCGGGGTGATCGCGTTTGCCGTCGGCGGCGGACTCGATCTTTGGTGGCACACGATTTTCGGCATCGAAGTCTCGACCGACGCGCTGCTCAGCCCGACGCATCTCATCCTCGCCACTTCCGGGGCGCTGATCTTCACCGGCCCTCTTCGTTCGGCCGCCTTCCGCTTAAGTCCAGAAACGCCGGCTCGTTACTCGTCGCACGGTCCGCTGCTGCTATCCGCAACCGCGACGCTGACGCTGCTGGGGATGTTCACGCAATACGCACATCCGCTGATCATCCCGTTCGGCCAGAAATCTACTGCCGCGACGGTGAATCCGGCGATCTTCATCACGCGTCTGAACGGTGCGCAGCAGGCGCGCCTCGTCGTCGATCCGCAGGCGGACGACTGGGGTCCCGCCGTCGACCAATCGGGCAAACGGATCGCATATCGGCGAGCCGACGATCAGACCGGTGTAAGCGACATCTTCACGGCGAACATCGACGGTTCGAATCCAGTGCGTATTACGCACAGCGGCCGGCATGACACGCAGCCGGCGTGGTCCCCGAATGGCACCACGATCGCGTACGTCTCGCTGCCGGCGAACACATCGGGCGACTACGAGTTGAACGTCGTGCCGGCCGCCGGCGGCGCCGCGCGGACGCTCTTAGACCAGACGACGATGATCAACGGCCCGGCGTGGTCGCCGGACGGCAAGGCGATCGCGTTCGGATCGCGCCACGCGGCGAAGAATTGGATAGGTATCGTGCCCGCCGCCGGCGGTGACATAACCTGGCCCGTGGCCGGCCTCGACGGCGGTTGGCCTTCGTTTTCCCCCGACGGTCAGACGATCGCTTTTGCGCTGGATGCCGGTTCGGGCAATGCGTCCATCTATACGATGGACGTCGCGGGCACGAAAGCCCGGCGCCTGTCGCCGCTGAGCGACGCGAACGATCAGTATCCCGCATGGTCTCCCGATGGACGGTTCATCGCCTTCAGCAGTTCCGGCGCCGGGAATCCGCAGATCGACGTGATGCGTACGGACGGCACCCATCTCGTCGACGCCTCGCACAATCCGGCACTCGATTCCGAACGTCCCAGCTGGACGCGCGACGGCCGACTCGTCTTCGCAGGCGCCGCATCTGCGCCGCGCGACGAAACGCAAAATCAGGATTTCGGTATTGCGAGTTTCCTGGTGCAGACGATATTGACGATGGGTTTCGTACTGCTGCTCGTCCGTCGCTGGCGCGTACCAGCCGGCGGTTTGACGATCATGCTCGGTTACTACGCGCTGTCGATGGCGATCATCAACGACCTGTACGTCGTCTTATGGAGCGTTGTTGCTTCGGCGGTCGTCGCGGATTTCGCGCTGTTGGTATTCGGCGAACGTGCGCAGCGACCGGCATATTTCTACGCTTTCGCGTTCTGTCTGCCGGTGCTGATGACCGCGCTTTACGAAACAGCGCTCTCGACGCACGGGGGACTCGGTTGGCCGCCGAACATCATCCTCGGCCTTCCGGTCGTGACCGGCGTCGCAGGATTGCTGCTCGCGTATGCGTTCCGTCCGCCGCTAGCGGACGCGAACCAACCCGCCCTTGTCTGAAGGGGCCGACTTCATGTCGGCCCGGCGAACGTGAGGTGGGCCGGCATAAAGCCGGCCCCTTCATTGGAAATGCGGGAATCGGCCGATAACATAGGTATGCAGCGCGGGCGATTTTTGGTTTGCGGCATTTCAGCGGCGGCGTGTTTCGCTTTGCCCGCGATCGCGCAGGCGAATCCCGAGACCTGGCAGCTCTGGCTTGAGCGCCTCGACGACGGTGAGCAAGTGATCTCGCCGTTCACGCGCGATGGCCGCACGCTTTATTTCCCCGGTTACAAGAAATTGTGCAAAGTGCTGCGCGACGATCACGTGCCGATCTACGAAGGTTGGGTCAAGATCCCGATCCGCACGATCGAAGTGCTCTGGGACGTTCAGCAATACTTAGCCGGTGCCGGCATCCATGAACCGCTCGTCGTGCACAGCGGCTATCGCACTCCGCAGACGAACGCGAGCACTGAAGGTGCGGCGTGGATGTCGTTGCACATGTTCGGCAAAGCTGTGGATTTCCACGTGCGCGGCGTGAGCATCAGCGACCTCGCCGACATCTGCCGGTCTTGTCCGGTCGCCGGCGGCGTCGGCTACTACCCAGAAGGTTGGGTGCACATCGACACGGGACCGGTCAGATCGTGGACCGCGTAAGGCCCGTCTAGGCCGCTTCCCGATTCAACAGCAGACGCTCTTTCATGTCGGCTGTCGGCAGTTTGATATCCTTGGCGAGCCCGAATAACTTCAGCGTCTTGATGATGATCCACGTCTGGTCTATCTCGTACCAGCGCAGACCGTGACGCGCCGAGAACGGAAATGCATGATGGTTGTTGTGCCAGCCCTCGCCCCACGCGAGCAGCGCTACCCACCAGCAGTTGGTGGATTTGTCATCGGTGCGAAACGTCTGATACCCGAAGCGGTGCGACGCGCTGTTCACGAACCACGTGATGTGGTAGACGACCACGAGTCGGACGAAGATCCCCCAGATCATCCACGGTAGGCCGCCGATCGCGAGCAGTCCGAGACCGAGCGCGACTTGCAGCCAGACCTGATAACGATCGAGAAAAACATAGTACGGATGCTTGACGAGGTCGGGCGCATAGCGCAGCTGCTCTTTGCGCGTGGGCCGCGCTTCATTCGGCTTGTAGAGCCACTCGAAGTGCGTCCAGAAGAAGCCGCGATGCGCGTCGTGCGGATCGCCTTCCCGGTCGGTGTGGGCGTGATGGATGCGGTGCGTCGAAACCCATTGGATCGGTCCGCCTTGGAGCGAGAGCGTGGCCACGAACGCGGTGAAATATTCAACCCATTTAGGTACGGTCAGGCTGCGATGCGTCAAGAGGCGGTGATAGCAAAGCGATATGCCGAGCGCGCCTGTGATCCACCAGAGAGCGAGCATGACCCCGACAGCAGGCCAGTTGAACATCCCGGGAATAAAGATCGCTAGAGCACCGATATGGATGATCCATAGTCCGATGCCGATCGGCCAGTTCGCTTGTTTCATGAGGCCCTTTGATTCCGTGAATCGGCGAGCGGACCTCTCAGAAGTCTGCTCGACCGGAATGACGTACGTTAATACTATCATCGACAATATCGTCTTCTATATAGATACATTCTGCGACACATCGCGCAATCACGTTCATGCTACCTACTCCGAAGCAGGTTTTGTCGACTCGCGCAGGGTCGTGATGACGTCCTGGCCCGCAAAGAAAAGCGGCGAGAACTCCGTTCTGCCATCGCCGAGATCGTCTTCGAGAAAATCCGCCGACCGAGTGCCAGCGGCTGTGAGAACGTAGAAGACGGTCCTCCCCGGCTTCGCGAGCGGATACTCCGCTGCAGGCGCCATCAAAGCCGAGTACGGATCGGACTCTTCCACGAACCGCTTCGCCGCCTGGCGGACGGCTTCGTGGCCACCACCGCCGATGATCCCTCCGCCCGTGCTGAAGTAAAGGCTCGCATCGCCGGTCGCGAAGCAGACCAAAGTCGCGACGCCTTCTGAGAAGCCGGTCTCCATTATCACGCCAAAAGGTTGCGTCTGAGCGCTCGTGCCTAGACCGAGACTAGCGGCCGAGATTCGCAGTGCCCTCTCGCGAAGACCTACGAAGGGATTGACGTTTTTCGACACAGCGGGCGCTCCCAATTTCTTCATCCGCAACTTGGTTACCCGGACGTAAAAACGCCTGACAAGTGTGACGACCGCGGCAATGATCCTGGTATACACGAAAAATGCGACCAAGAAAACGACGAACGCAGAAACGCCGAGTCCGTTGCGTTGAGCCACGATCCCAGTAGCGGCCGCGCCAACCAGGCCGATCGCGTAGACAGCGATCTGGACAAAAAGCGATGCAAAAGGCCGCGCACCCTGAGGTCTAAGGCTCATCGGACTCGACATTTGCGAGCTAAGCCTCGTCTTCCGTTGCTGGGAACTGATTCGGCAGTTCCAGAAGTAACCGGTTGGAGGCGCGCCTCATGATCACGAGACTGTTCGCCGAGTATGGCGCGTTTCACAAAGACAGCCGAAACATTGTCTGTCACGAGATCGGGATTCCGCTTGTCGTCCTAGGTCTTTTCGCGTTGCTCGAACTCGTGCGGTTCGGGCCGATCGACGCCGCGATTGTCCTCGCCGTGCTCGTCCTCTTCTATTACGTCCGGCTATCGCCGCCGCTCGCTGTTGCCGCGCTTTTCGCGTTCGCCTTGTTCTACTGGCTTGCTCGATTCATATCGTGGCCGCTCGCGGTGGGTGCAGTGGTGATCGGCTGGGCGCTCCAATTCCTCGGTCACCGTTTCGAAGGCCGCAACCCCGCGTTCATGACGAACGTCGTGCAGCTGCTGACCGGACCGCTGTGGATCTGTTGGATCGTTGCCGGCGGCAAGCGCGAAACCAGCTCCTGACCTCCGCCGTTTCGCGCGATCGACAACCGCAACATGATACTTCACGCCGATCTCGATGCGTTCTACGCCGCAGTCGCACAACGTGACGATCCTCGCCTGCGGGGGATTCCGCTTGTCGTCAGCGGTCGCAGCCGTCGAGCGGTCGTGCTGACGGCATCGTACGAAGCGCGTCCGTTCGGAGTGCGCAGTGCGATGCCGTTGTTCATGGCGCTCGAGCGGTGTCCACAGCTCACCGTCGTGCCGCCGGACTTCGAGAAGTACCGAGAGGCGAGCCGCGCGGTATTCGCGATTCTTCGCGATGAGGCGCGCGTCGTGGAACGGCTTTCGCTCGACGAAGCGTTTTGCGATCTCGGCGAGTGCGACGTCGACGCAGCAGTCGGCGTCGCGAAGCGTGTGAAGCAATCGGTTCTCAGCGCAACGAGACTCACGATATCGATCGGTGTGGCCACCTCGAAAACCGTGGCGAAGATCGCCTGCGACGACGGTAAGCCCGATGGCCTCGTCGTGGTACCGCCTCAGACCGAGGCCGCGTACCTCGCGGACAAGCCCGTTTCACGGCTGTGGGGCGTGGGGCCGAAGACCGACGCGCGGCTGCGCGCCGCCGGCATCGAGACGATCGGCCAACTCGCTTTGCTCGAGGACGAACGGCTCTTCGCGCTATTCGGGCGCTGGGGCCGCGAGATGCGCGACCTCGCGCGCGGTGTCGACCGGCGCCGAGTCAGCGACGACGAATCGGTGCGCTCGATCTCGAGCGAGGAGACGTTCGAGCACGACGTCACGGACATGTCGTCGCTCGCGGCCGCCGTGCGCACCCAGTCCGCGGAGCTTTCGGAACGCTTGCGCGGCCGCGGTCTGGTCGCGAAGACCGTGGGCGTTAAAGTGAAACTCGCCGATTTTTCCGTGCGCGGTCGCCAGACCAGCCTCGCGCAGCCGACCGACGACCACCGCATCATCGGTGCGGCGGCGGCGTTCTGCCTGCAGCGCGCCTCGGTCGACGGTTCGCGCGTGCGTCTCATCGGGACCAAAGTCGCGGCGCTGACTCCGGCCGGCGCAAAACAACTGGGACTTTTCAGTCGAGCGGGTTCGCCCGGCACGATCCAGCCGGCATCACACCCCGGTGCGGAACGAGAGGGCCGTCCTGCGGTACTCTCTAACAACCTCACCCCAGGGAAGGGGTAAAGATGATCGTCAACGACATCGAAGTGATGTTCGGCGGACAAGCCGGCGACGGCAGCCTCACCACCGGCGATCTGATCGCCGGTGTCTTTAAGCACATGGGTCTTGAGGTCTACACCTACAAGGACTTCCCATCGCGCATTCGAGGCGGCCACACGAACTACGTGATCCGGGCCGGCACGACGCCGAACCTCGGCATGGCCGACTTCGTCGACTGTCTCGTCGCCTTCGATCTCGAAGCGGTCGAAGTCCACATCGACGAAATGCGGCCCGGCGGCTTTGTCATCTTCGATTCCTCGCAAGAAAAGCTCACCGACGCCGTACGCCGGCCGGACGTATTTTTCTATGAAGTGCCGCTAGCGAAGATCGCCAAGGACGAAATAGGACTCGAACTCGTCCGCAACACCGTCTCGCTCGGCGTGCTCGGCCGGCTGGTCGGCATGGATCGCGAGATCGTCCTGCGCGACGTCACGAGCGTCTACAAGCGCAAGGGCGAGAAAATCATCGACCTCAACATCCGTGCGATCGAAGCCGGCGCGAAGTACGTAGATGATCATTTCGACCATCCTTCCGGCTACGAACTGACGACAGGAGTCGACCGCGACCGTCTGATCATGATGGGCAACGATGCGATCGCATATGGCGCGCTGGTCGCCGGCTGCCGCTTCATGGCGGGGTATCCGATCACGCCTGCCACAGACGTCCTCGAATGGATGGCGAAATACGCGCCCAAATATGGCGGCGTCGTGATCCAAGCCGAAGACGAACTCGCCGCGATCAACATGGTCATCGGCGCCGGATTTGCAGGTGTCCGAGCGATGACGTCCACGTCTGGACCCGGGCAAGCGCTCATGACGGAGGCGATCGGGCTTGCGGGCGTGCTTGAGATCCCGATCGTCGTGATAGAATGCGCTCGCGCGGGTCCGTCCACCGGCATGCCGACGAAGACCGAGCAGAGCAACCTCAATCACCTCATCTTCTCCGGGCACGGCGAGATTCCACGCGTCGTCATCGCGCCGGGCACGGTCGAGGAATCGTTCTATCTCACCGTGACGGCGTTCAACATCGCGGAGAAGTATCAGGTCCCGGTTTTCGTATTGTCCGAGCAAGCGCTCTGCCAGTCCAAGGCCACGCTGCCGTCGCTCGACGTCGCGGCCGTGACGGTCGATCGCGGCAAACTCGAGCGCAACGGACATCTGAAATTTGGCGAGTATCGCCGTTTCGCGTTCACCGAGGACGGCGTCTCGCCGCGCGCCGTGCCGGGCACGGAAGGCGGGATGTATCTCGCGCCTGGCTCGGAGCACAACGATCGCGGCGTCATCACCGAAAACGCGGGCAATCGCGAAAAGATGATGGAAAAGCGGATGCGCAAGCTCGAGTCGATGCGTCCGGACTTGCCGAAGGCGAACGTGCTCGGTGATACGACGGCGGAGATCGCGATCATCGGCTATGGCTCCAATCGCGGTCCGATCGTGGAAGCACAGGACCGCTTGGCCTCCGACGGCATACCGACGCGGTTCTTGCAGATGCGCACGCTCTGGCCGTTTCCGGAAGAAGAAGTGCGCGCGTTCATCAAGGGCGCGTCTGACGTGTTCGTTGTGGAGAACAACTTCACGGGTCAGTTGGAGCGACTGATCCGCTATGTCGTCGGGCCGCTACCGCACATGCGCTCGGTCCTGAAATACAACGGCAAGCCGTTCCGCCCGATCGAGATCATGGAACAGATCAGGGCAGTCGGAGCGGCGCGCCGAGCGCTGGAGGTTTAAGGCACGATGGCCACCACACTGACCGCAAAAGATTTCGCCACCACGACTCCGTCGTGGTGGTGCCCGGGTTGTGGCGACTTCGGCGTCATCGCTTCGCTGAAACAAGCAGCCGCCGACATGGGGCTCGAACCCAAGAACACCGCCTTCATCTCGGGCATCGGCTGCTCCGGGAAGATCTCGGGATACTTCCATTCGTACGCGTTTCACGGCGTTCACGGCCGGGCGTTGCCGGTCGCGACCGCGGTGAAGCTCGCGAACAAAGACCTCACGGTGATCGCCGCGGGCGGCGATGGCGACGGTTACGCGATCGGCGCCGGGCACTTCATGCACGCGGTGCGGCGCAATCCCGATGTGACGTATATCGTGATGGATAATCAGACGTACGGCCTGACGAAGGGGCAATCATCGCCGACGTCCGCGCTCGGCTACGTCACAGGTACGTCGCCGGCTGGAAATCCGGATGCGCCGATCAATGGACTAGCCGTTGCGCTGGCTGCAGGCGGCACGTTCATCGCACGCGGATTCTCGTCGGAGCCAAAGGCGATGACGGAGCTGATCAAAGCGGCGATCGCGCACCCCGGCTTTGCGATCGTGGAGATCATGTCGCCGTGCGTGACCTTCAACAAAGTCAACACGTACAAGTGGTTCAAAGAGAACGTCTACCACGTCACCGACATTCCGGACTACGATCCACGCGACCGGGCCAAGGCGTTCGACGTGCTGACGCAGGCCGGCAAGATACCGCTCGGCATCATCTACACGGAGATCCGCCCAACGCTGGAAGCGCTGACGATCAAGGATGCTCCGGCGATCGCAGGGCTGGACATCGAGACCGCCGACGCGCGCTACGCCGGGATCCAAGAGGCCTACCGGTAGTTATTTGAAGGGGCCGACTGAAGGGGCCGACTTCATGTCGGCCCGCGCGAACGTAACGTGGGCCGACATAAAGTCGGCCCTTCATTTGGGATCGACTGGGATCGACTAGAAACCGTTGTCGCGGAGTCGGATCAGATCGTCGACGGAGAGCTTCGAGTAGCCGTGGGCGGTCATGCGCTTGACGAAATCCGCGTCGACGCCGTGGTCGGCGAGTCGCACGAGATCGTCGCTGCTTAGATTCGTATAGCCAACTGCCCGCATCGACGCGACGAATTTCGGATTGACGCCATGGTCGACCAAGCGTACGAGACCTTCGGCCGTCAGATTTGTGTAGCCGGCCGCTCGCATCGACGCCACGAAGTCTTGCGTGACACCGTGATCGCACAGTCGGATGAGATCGTCAGCCGTCTGGAAGCGATAGCCGTCGGCGCCTATCGCCGAGACGAACGCGGCGTCGACGCCGTGGTCGGCTAAACGTGCGAGATCATCAGGCGTAAGCTGCGCGACGCCGATCGCGCGTAACCGGTCGATGTATGCGATGTCGACCCCGGCGATCGCCAGGCGCAACGACTGCGATGCGGTGGGGCTCGCTATTCCGCGCGCTGCGAGCTTTTGAGCGAAGGCCGGATCTGGCGTGAAGCGATACGTCCCTGCTCCGCGTCCGTTCGCGACCCAACCGTCGCAGTCGAACCAACCAGCGTCGCGGACGATACGGAACGTAGCGTGCACGCCATTGGACGCGAACTGACTGTCCGTGAGCCCGCGCAGCGAAGAGCGGTCGATCGATGTCGTGTCCTCGAAATCCCAAGTATGCGATCCCTCGGATCCTGCCGACTTGAATGTCAAATCCAGAGCTGCGCGACCCGCGTGCTGGTCGAGGAGCCACTGACCCGTGCTCGGCAGATCTGCCAGCGCTTGAGCGAAGAAGAGAGCGATAGCGATTCCGACCGCACCGATCGCGATCGCGGAGCGCGGCCAGGCCGCAATGCGTGTGTTCGTCATCATACGCCTGCCGATCGAAGTCTGATGAGTTCGTCGACTGAGAGCGGCGTTGAAGCGCCGATCCCTTTGCTTCGCAGCATTCGGACGTAGTCTGCGTCGACACCGACCGACCGGAGACGGATTAGATCGTCAGCGCTGAGCTTGTTATAGCCAAGCACTTGAAACGACCGGACGTAGCCAGCGTCCACGCCGACCGACCGGAGGCGTTCGAGGTCGTCAAGTGTCAGCCGCATGTTCAGCGCGAGATCCATGTTGCGTATGTAAGCGGGGTCCATCCCCACCGAGCGCAGGCGAATGAGGTCGTCGAGTGCAGGCCGGGCGTTCAAAGCTGAGTACACGTCGCGCACGAAGCCGGGATCCAATCCTTCCGCCTGCAAGCGGACGAGATCATCGATCGACGTATTTGTGTTCAAGGCAGCATTCATGTTGCGGACGTAACCCGGATCGACGCCGACGGAGCGCAAGCGGATCAGGTCGTCGATCGTCGGACGAGCTTTCAGCACGGCGTCCATGTCGCGGATGTACGCGGGGTCTATCCCGATGGACTTCATCCGGACGACGGCATCGAGATCCATGTGCGAGATTCCAAGATTCGGCAGGCTTCGAAGGTATGCGCCGTCTACGCCGACCGACGCGAGCCGGACGAGCTGATCGGCGCTTGGGCGGGACCCGCCGTACGCGACGGCCGCCGATACGAGATCGCCGTCGACGCCGACGTCTTTGAGCCGGATGAGATCATCGACCGGCAACGTCGGGTAACCCGCCTTTGCAAGCGCGTCGAGCAGGTCGCTCGTCGATGGCGATACCCGAGCCGATGCCATGGCGTGTGCGTCGGCCATCGCGATCGGCGCCATGGCGTCTGCCACAACTGCGACGCGAACGGCGACGAGCGGCGCTGCGTTCGAGGCAAAGCGTCTCGCCATCGCCATCGCCCTTGCGTGCGTTGCGGTGAACATAGTCGCGGCGGCCGCCGAGATCGCAGCCGTCGCTGCTGTCATGCCGGCCGCGTGAGGCGCCAGCCTTGCGATGGCCGTGGCGAAGCCATGGGCGGTGAGCGAAGCCGCGTGAGGTGCGAGCACGTGCGGCGCAACTACCGGCATCAACGCTCCTCGCGCCGGAGCGACCAGCGTCAATGCTTCCGGCACCGGAGCGACCAGCGTCGATGCTACCGGCGCCTGAGCGACCGGATTTGCGGCTGCCGTCGCAGGAACGAGCGGCGCGGCGGCGATCACCGGAAGCTGGAAGCGCGCCACAGCGATCACCGCGACCGCGAGGATTGCCACGCCGTAGCCGGCCTGCCGCGCGATCGTGGTCGCGCCGTTGTGGCCGCGTTCAAGCAGGCGCTCGACGCGGACCAAGAGCTGTTTGCGGTTGAAGAAGAGACAGGGCGCCGGAAGCGGGCGCGCCCGCTCGAAGGCGTCGACTGCGAGATGCGTCAGGCACTTCGCATACTGGACGCGCTCGTCGAGCGGCACGACGGCGAAGTCGTCGCAGGCGATCTCGCGCTCGATATCGAGCGTCCGGCAGATCAAGTGCATGGCCGGACTGAGCCAGAACACGGACTTCACGATCTGCTGCAAGGCATTGCCGAAATCGTCCCAGCGCCGCACATGCGCGTGTTCGTGGCGGACGATGCGAGCGAGATCGGCGGTCGGCAACTCCACGACGAGTGCGCGCGGCAGAGCTATGACGGGGCGCGAGAATCCGAGCAAGCATGGCATCGCAAGCTCGGATGATACGCCGACGTCGACTGGTCGCGAAGAGCCTTGCGTCACCGAAAGAATGACGGAGTCGCGACATGGCACAAGCTCGCGCTTGATGCGCATCAGTCTGACGAAAGAGAAGAAGAGGCGGGCGATGAGCAGCACCGCGATGGTCGACCACGCGATGAAGATCGGGATCGCGAAACGCTGCAGCGCCGACATGACCAGGCCAAATGCGGTGGCGACTCTATCGGTCACGCCCGAGAGGGGATTTGGTTTTGGCTCGGTCGGCGTGACGAACGGCTGAATGTGCTGCTGTTCGCGCATAGCGACGTGAGCCCGCGGAATATCGCTGAGCATTGTCGTGCGCGCGTGCCGCGTCGAAACGTTGGGCTCTACCGAGGCGACAGTAGGGATGCGAGTCGCGGAGTGATTTGCGGCCACGGCGAAGTCGATCGCGGGCAGCGCGGCAGTCGCGATCAGTACGGCGAACCAGAGGGCGTAGCGTGTAGAAGCGCTCGAACGGCGCGCGATGCGGATCAGCGTCCAGACGAAGCCGAAAAGCACGACGCCCTGCCACGTGGCGTTCAACAGCGACGCGACGATATCGTTGATCATGTCCGCTTCCTCGCTTCAGCGACCAGCGCTTCGATGCGGGTCAGCTCGCCCTTCGAAAGTCCGCGCGATTTGAGCAGAGTCTGGGCGAGTAGTTCGGGTGAATCGTTGAAATACCGTCCGAGCACATGACGCAGCGCGGTGGTGGATGCTTGGTCGCGTTTGACCGCCGCCTCGTAGACGAATGCACGGCCGAGGGTCGTGTGCTTAAGAAAGCCCTTATCTTCCAATATCCGCAGCGTGGTCTGGACGGTGTTGAAGGCGACAGGCTTGGTCTGCGCGAGCGTGTCGGCGACCTCCGCGACCGTGGCGCGGCCGCGCGACCAGATGATCTCCATGAGCTGCTGCTCGACTTCGGTGAGCATCCGGGAGCGGGGTCTGGCCAAGGGAAGCCTCCATACCTAAGTAATTAGGTGATGGAGTTACGATAGCACGCCAGAACCTTCCTTGTCAACGTTTGCCCGCACGTTGAAGGGGCCGATTTTATATCGGCCCAGGTTGTATTGGCCAGGGCCGACGTAAAGTCGGCCCCTTCAGGAGGTCCCGTCGAATCAGAGCGGCTTCGTCGAGTTGGACCAGGCTTTGTAGTCCGCCATGGCCTTGTCGTAAACCGTGCGGACCTTCGCCTCCAACGCATAGTGCGTGCCGATCGGCGGGCCCTGCGAACCGAAGACACCGAACAACAGGCCTTGGATCTGCTCCCGCAAGGCGCCGGCCTGATTGATCGAGTCTTCGTCGTTCTTGTAGCCGGCGCTCAATCGACTGCGCAGCGCGAGTCCGGCGTCGGCCGCGGCTTGCAGAGCCGCGAGCTGGGTCGAAGATGAGGCGGAACTTTTGGCCGCCGTGATCTTCGCGTCGAGTTTGGTCTCCGTGGCGTCGATGTCGTCGAGCGCGAGATTCACTGCGCCGTACATGACATAGACGGACTCGACGAAGTCGTGCCGTTTTTGATAGTCCGCTTGTGTCCAGCGCAAACGCGGATCGGGCACGATCGAAAGAGGCTTCGAAATCGTCTGCCCGTCGAACGAGACGCGCACCGTATAGGATCCGGGTACGACGCCGACACCGCCTTCCTCGAACCGGGCATCTTTCGACGGCGCGGTGGTCCACGCCGGCGGCGGATTCCCTTGGAGATTCCAAACGAAACGATTGTATCCGGCATCGTTTGTGACGTAGGGTGTCATCGTGCGATCGGGACCGACCGGATGTGAGCCCGATACTGTTCGGATCAGATGTCCGCGCGCGTCGAGGATCTCGATGACCGGAGCTTGCTTTGCGGGTTTCGACTGATAGTAATTGATCACGGCGCCGGAGGGCGGGTTCGACGCCGAATATTCCGTGTACAATCCTTCCGTCATCGCACCGCGCTGGAACAAGATAACCGGACGCGGCGCGAAGACATAGCGACCGGAAGCGCTCGCAGCAGCGAATTCTTGGAGCGGCCGCGCGTCGTCGAGGACCCACGCCGACCGTCCGTGCGTGCCGATAACGACGGCGCCGTCGCGCTCTTGAAAGCGGATATCCTGTACGGACGCTGGCGGCAGATTCAACTGCAGCGATTGCCAGCGCTTGCCTCGATCGAACGAGACGAAGACCCCGAGCTCCGTGCCCGCGTACAGCATGTTCGGGTCGACCGGATCTTGGCGCACGGTCCGCACGAATTGATCCTGCGGAAGGTCACCCACGATCGACGTCCACGTCTTGCCGAAGTCGGTAGTCTCGAAGACGTATGGCGCGGTGTCCCCCGAGAAGTGTCGGTCAACGAGTGCGAATGCCGTGCCCGCCGCAAATCGAGACGGCGCGATCGTTTCGACTCTGCCGAACGGCGCGACGCCGGACGGCGTGACGTTACGCCAATGCGCGCCTCCGTCGCGCGTCAATTGGATCAGACCATCGTCGGTGCCGGCCCAGATCTCTCCACGCGTGATCGGCGAACCCTCGATGTCGAGAATCGTGTCGCTGTATTCCGCCCCCGAGACGTCCTTCGTGATCGGTCCCCCGGGCGCGATCTGATGCGACTTGTCGTTCAGCGTGAGGTCCGGGCTGATCACCGCCCAATGCCGGCCTTCGTCGTGCGATTGGAAGATGACGTCGCCGCCGTACCAGACGGTGTGCGGATCCCACGGCGCGAACGCGATCGGTGAATCCCAATTGAAGCGATACTTCGCCGCAGCGTAGTCGAACGTTCCGAACGCACCCGGCGCCGGTTCGACATCGTAGCTCTCGTGCGTCGTCCTGTCAAAGATGTGAACGACACCGTCTTCGAGGTCGGCCCACACGAGGTTCGGATTTGCGGGGTCGGGGACGACCCACTCGCCGTCGCCGCCGATCACCGGCATGGAGTACGCGTTTGTGATCCCGTCGCGGTCGAGGCTGTTCGACGGCGAGCACCAGCCGTTGTTGTCCTGGAATCCGCCGCAGACGTTGTACGGCTGCGCGTTGTCCAAACCTACGTGATAGATCTGCCCGATCGCGAGATTGCGCGAAAACGACCAGGTCTGCGCGCCATCGACGCTGAGCGCATAGCCGCCATCTTCACCGAGCAAGATGCGCTTCGCATCGTTCGGCGCTATCCAGATCGAGTGGTAGTCTACGTGGACTTCGTCGGCAAATGTCGTGAAGGTCTTGCCGCCGTCCTTGCTCTGCGACGCCATCTCGGAGACCGAATAGACGTGATCGGGGTCCGACGGATCAACCGCGATGTGGCTGAAGTAGAACGGCCGCTGATCGATCAAGGTGTTGTCGTTCTCCATCGTCCACGTCGCGCCGCCGTCATCCGAGCGCCACAAAAATCCTTGCTGCGATTGGATCAGCGCATAGATGCGGCGCGGATCGCTCGGCGCGATCGCAAGGGCGATGCGGCCGAGCACATCCGAGGGGAGACCGTTGCCGGCAAGCTTCGCCCACGTCGCGCCGCCGTCCACGGATTTGTAAAGGCCGTCGTCCGGCCCACCGCTCGTGAATGTCCACGGCACGCGCCGGAATTGCCACACGCCTGCATAGACGGTGCGCGGGTCCTTTGGATCCATCGCCATGTCGGAGATGCCGCTCTGCGGTCCGACGAAGAGCGTCTGCCGCCAGGTCTTCCCGCCATCGGTCGTCTCGTAGACGCCGCGCGCGTTTGAATCGCGGAAAACGTCGCCGAGTGCACCGACGAGCACATGGTCCGGATTGGCTGGATCGATGACGATTCGCGCGATCTGGCGCGTGTCATCGAGCCCCATGTGCATCCAAGTCTTGCCGCCGTCGACCGATTTATAGACGCCGTTTCCGTACGAGATGTCGTTGCGAGGATTCGCTTCGCCGGTACCGACCCAGATTATGCTGTCCGTGGACGGCGCGATCGCGACGTCGCCGATCGCCGCGATGCCCGTCTTATCGAAGACGGGATTCCACGTGGCGCCGCCGTTCACGCTCTTCCACACTCCGCCGCCCGCGGTTCCGACATAGTAAAGGAAAGGATCGAGTGCGCTGCCAACGGCCGCGGACACGCGCCCGCCGGCCGCAGCTGGTCCGATGGAGCGCCATTTCAGACCGGCAAACGGAGATGTCGGCGTCGCACTTGGACTTGGTCCTGGCATTGCGGTAGCTTCATCGGCTCGCGCCGCCCAAGACCCGCATAGTAGAATGATAGCAAAGCTTAAAGCAGCAGCCGCCAATCGCTCACGCATGACCGCACCTCCGGGCGGACGCGTTCGCAATGGCGGGCCGCCGTCCTGCCGTGCGAGTCGGTCTAATGCACTTGCTACGGCCAGCGCAGCGCTGAGCTCGACGCAGCCGGATCCTCACCGTCGGGTGCGACCGCGATCGCCTGCAGCTTAGACTTCGGCGTCTTGAAGAACGCGCTGCCTTCGCCGACAGAGTCGGCGGCGAACGCGCCGAGTCGAGTGCTGCGGCCGCCTTCCGTCAGCCAGACCGCGTACGTCAGTTCGGGAGTGAGCTGGTCCGCCACGACGTAGACCCATGACCCATCCGCAGCGACGATCGCCTTTGCCGATTCTTTGCCGGACGCGCTGACGAGCGGATGGTGCACGAAGTGCGAGTGCACGAGCGCCGCGACTGGCGTTGGCGCAAGCGCCGACGTGTTCGATCGCAAATCGATGTTCCAGACGACGAGCGCAAGACACGCCGCAGCGGCAAGCGATGCGATGATCGGCCAGGCACGCGTCATGGCCGAAGCGCTCGGAATCGAACGGAGTGACGCGCTGCCGGACCGCTCCGCCAGCGGGTTGGCCAAAGCGGCCGACCCTCTGACCGCCTCAGCAAGCAGAACCGCGCACGTCGCACAGCCGTCAGCGTGGTCGAGGACCACATCAGCGCGATCGGGTTCGAGTTCGCCGAGGACGAACGATTCGATGTCGTCGTAGGGATGTCGCGTCACTGGGCACCACCGTTCAGAATTTTGGCAAGGCGCGCTAACGCAAGCTGCGCGCGGCGCTTCACCGTGCCGAGCGGCGCGCCCGTGCGCTCGGCGACCTGCACGAGCGTGAGGCGCTCGAAGTATGCGAGCTTGATCACGTCGCGCTGTTCGACCGGGAGGCCGTCGAGCGCGGTTCGGACCTGCGCAGCGGCATCTTCGCCGGAGACCACCTCGGACGGATCGAGTTCGCGCGATGCCGATGTCACGTCGACGGCTTCTCGATCTTCGCGCAGGCGGCGCCTGGTGTCCGCGCGCAGCGATGTGAGCGCGGCGTTGCGGGTGACGACGACGAGCCACGGCGCGATGCCGGCAGCGCGCACGAGGAGACCGTCTCGCCGGCGCCACAGAGCGGCGAACGCTTCTTGCACCGCGTCTTCGGCGAGCGCGTCGTCGCGCAAAACGCGATATGCGACTTCGCGACAGCGCCCGGCGAAGCGGTCGTAGGCTTCTGCGAGCGCGCCTTGGTCACCGCGCGCGAGCCTCGCGATGAGGTCGCGCGACGAATCGGCCGAGATCATCTATACGTCAATTCTGCTTGGCGAGCGATTCGTCGACGACCGCGATCTGGTGCGAACCTTCAACGATGCTTACCGTCCGGATACCGAGCAGTTTCGCAAGGTCGCCGGCCGGGACTGCGAGCGGACCTGGTTTCGGCGCGCTGCCGGGCGCAGGCTGCGGAAACGCAGTGCTCGCCGCGGTGTAAAACGTGATTTTACCGTCGGTCTTAGAAAGTACCTGGTGGATGTGGCCGTTCAACACCGTCACGCTGTCGAATCGGCGCAGCATGTCGAGCAGCTCCGACTGATCGTCCGTCGTCCAACCCCAGTCGGGATAGACGGCGTACAAAGGGATGTGAGCCATGATCGCGATCGGCGTATCGGACGACTGTTTGGCGAGATCTGCGCGTGCCCACTCGAGTTGATCGCGGCCCAAGATGCCGCCCTTCGTGATGCCGACGACGTTGGTCAGCGCGAGCGAGTGGACGCCGGCCGCGTCGAAGCTGAACCAGCGGTCTGAGGAACCGCGACCAAAAAGTTTGAAGAACTGATCCCCGTTGTCGTTGATGACATCGTGTTCGCCCGGCACCGCGTAGAAGGCACCGGTCTTTATCGTGCCGAGCATCTGCTTCACGGTGTCGAGCTGGTTCGGCTTGGACAAGTGCGTCAGGTCGCCGGTATGGATCACGAACTCGGGAGCGACCGGAAGAGCGTTGATTTTGTCGATCGCCTGTTGGAACGTCGCGACCACATCGTCGTTCGCCTTACCGTTGAAGCCGATATGGCTGTCGCTGATCTGCACGAACGTCCGCGTTGCGGCCGAGAGCGGTACGGCGCTTGCGTCGGCCAGCGAGCGACCGACGAGGCCGGAGCTGGTCAGACCGTAGACCACGCCCGTGCCGCCCCACGCCATGCATTCGAGAAATTCGTCGCGCTTCATACGTGTTTCGCCGCCGCCGTGACGACGACGGTGCCTTTCATGAATGGATGAACGCCGCAGTGGTAATGATAGGTGCCGGGCTTGGCGAAGGTGTGCGACCAGACGTCGCCTTGCCCCAAGCCCATCGAGTCGAATGACTTGTCATCGGCGACGACGGTATGTGGGTCGTCGTCACTGTTCGTCCACGTCACGGTTGATCCGGCGACGACCGTGATGGACGGCTTCTGGAACGCGTAGTCTTTGATCGCGACTTTGCCGGCGGTGGCCGATGCGGTCATGGAGGTGGCGAGCGCTAGGGCGAGCAGCATTTTCAAGAGCGCAGTCTCCTAATAGAAGAGTTATTGCCCTGTGTATGCCGCCGCCGCGCGAACGGTTCAATCGCGCTAACAAACGTGGGCCGACATGCCTGAAGGGGCCGACTTTATGTCGGCCCCCTAAGCTATTATATAATTAGTAGGTCAGCCCATCAAAAATCGGGCAGAAGCGCTCCGGTCAAATCCGAATGGGAGAGCAGGCGCAGATCGGCCGCGGAGATCGCAGAGCACAATTGCTGCCCGTTGCGGTCATCGCATATCCGCGCGCCGCGCAGATCGGTGCCTTGAGTAGTGGCGCCGGAGAAGTCTGCGCACTCTTTCTTGCGCTGGGCCACTGCCCCACTATCGTTGGTAAACGTGTCGTAGCCGCACAGAGCGGCGCGCCGGAGATCCGCGTTGTCCAAATGCGCATACCGGAAGTCGGCGCCGGAGAAGTCGCCGTCGGAAAGATTGGCCGAGGTGAGATCGGCGTTGCGGAAGTCGGAGCCGTCCATGTGCACTCCTGCTAGATCGACGTGTGCGAGCGAGGCGCCGCTCAAGTCCGCGCCGTCCGCCGTCAGTCCGCGCACGTCAAGTCCTGAGAACTGCAAGCCTCGCAGATCAGCACCTTCGAGCTTGAGTCCATGGATCTTCGCACGCCGTAGGTCCACACCGGTCAGCTCGCAGCCGTTGAGTTGCGCGTCCGTGAGATCGGTGTCGTCGAGCCGTGAGTTCTTCAGATCGACGCCATCGAGTATCGCGTGCGACAGATTCGCGCCGCGCAGATCCGCGCCCGACAGATCGGCGCCTTCCAGGTGCACGCCGCTGAGGTCGAGACCGCGCAAGTCTAGCGCATGCATGTCGCAACCCGAGCAGTTGGCAAGCATGTGCCGCAGCATGCCCGAGTGCACCATCGCAGAATCGATCGTCACGCCCTCGAACTTCGTGTCGGTCAAGATCGCGCCCGTCCACGAGACGCCCCTGATATCAGCGCCGCTGAATTCCGCACCGGTGAGATCGGCGCCGTCGAGCCGCGCGTCCGTCAGGTCGACGCCGGAGAAGCGCGTACCGCGCAGATTCGCGCCGCGCAGATCGACGCGCGACATGTCGTCGCCGCTCAAGCTCAAGCCGTGCAGATCGACATTGCGCAGATCCTTGCCGCTCAGGTCACAGCCCTGGCAAGACTGAAGCAGCGTGCGTACGTCAAGTCCGCTGCTCAACGCCACTTGAGAGCCGGAGCCGTCATGGAGTTTGGCCAGTGCGCCGATCTGCGTCGGTTGAGATACGCGTGCAAGCGTCGTCATCACTGGCGGCTTCGACTGCGAAGCAGGTTTGGCCGGCGGCAGGGCTTTCCACGCTTGCTGTGCGACGACAACCGTCGAATGCGAAGGCTTGGCGGCCGCATGAACCGGCGCGGTTGCGATAGGAAGAGTGGCGGAGAGCGCAGCCGGAGTTTGCGTGATCGTGACGGCGGGCGCCCGCACGACGCCGATCACGAGCAGGAGCGCGGCCAGCGGCACGATCGCGAGCAACGCGATGGGGCGGACGTGGGGCAGCGAATCGCGTTTGGCATCCATGAGGTGTTCTATCCTTTCGACGATCTGTGCGCGCGTGACGAGCGCGGCGGGCACGGGCAAACGTGGCTGCGGGATGTGCGCGAACTGCGCGATGCGCCACAAGCACTCGGCGTACGACGTCGCGTTCGACGCTTCGGTCACGACCCAGTCGTCGCAGGCGATCTCGCGTTCGAGATTCGCGCGCGCCGCGATGAAGCGCAGCGCCGGATTGAACCAGTAGGCGCGTTCGGCGATCCGCTGCAGCAGCGCCCACCAATCATCGCAGCGGCGGAGATGCGAATACTCGTGCATGATGATGCTGTCGAGCTCGTCGACGTCGAGATTCGCGGGCCACGACGCCGGCACGAGGATGGCCGGATGCGCAAAGCCGACAGCAGCGGGGACGTCGAGACCTTGCGAGACGCGGAGCGCGACATCGCGCCCGATCGCGGGCCTCGCTGACCAGCGGCGCAACATGGCTGCGATCGCGGGATCGAACGGGCGGCTCTCGCGTTTCACTGCGAGCAGCCGAAGAAGACTCAAACCGATTCCGCCGACGCCGATCAGCGCTCCGAATAAAGCGATCCCTAGCGCGCCGAGCAGATACGGTGTGAAGTCGAACGGTCGCGGTGCGGGCGCCAGCGGTGCGGGCGTCAGCGCCGCGGCGGAAGCCGTATCCGTGGACGCGCCGCGAATCTGCGCAGCCGTCGCCCCGTGAGAGACTCGATCGCTCTCTGGGTTAGTGTGGCGTGCGACGAGCGCAGGCGCCGGCTTCCACAGCGACGTTTGGGTTTGCCCGACGGGAGCCGAGACCGTTACGGCGTGATCGAATGACCAAGCAACACCCGCGACCGGCACGGCCGCGATAGCGATTAGTGCGGCATACCACATCGCGTGTCGCGTGGCGGCGTTCGTCGCCCGAAGTCGTTCGGCGATGAAGAAGAGTATAAGCGCCAGCAGCGCCCCAAGCCACAGCCCGGTGAAGAGAGCGTGGCCGACGGCGCCGGCGATCGAGATGAGCGAAGGGTTGGTCGCCATGTTCATGCCTTTCGTTCGCCGTCGCGCGCACGATCGAGGACGGATCGCAAGCGGCGCAACTCGGCCTGGTCCACGCGCTCGGACTCGAGCAGGTTGAGCAACAGCTCGCGCGGCGAACCATCGAAGAACTGTTTGAGGACGTAGCCGACCACATCGCGGCGAACCGCGTTGCGATCGATCGCGGGGGCGAAGACGTGCGCCTTCCCGTCCGCGCGATGCCGTACGTAGCCTTTTCGGTCAAGCGTTCGCAGTACCGTGAGTACTGTCGTATACGCCAGCGGCGGATTCCCAATCGAACCCGCGACATCCGAAACGGTGCCGGAACCGAGACGCCAAAGGACTTCCATGACGCGATGCTCTGCAGCGGTGAGCGTAGGAGACGTGTTGCGTGCCATGCGGCTAGTATACGTCTGCCCCGCCGCTCTGTCAACTATATAACTAGTAGGAATGGGCAAAAAGATGGCCGGGCACGAGCCCGGCCATTGTCAGGGTGAGAAGTTACGTAACCGTCACCTTGTCCACGAACGAGTTGCCGATCGCGTCTTTGACGGAGACGTTTGTCGAGCCGACGCCGATCGCTTTGACCGTATACTCGTTCGCGTGGCCAGAGACGGGAGTTACCGTCGCAACGCCGGGACTCGAACTCGTAACGGTCCAGGTTGAAGTGTTCGGCTCCTTAATCGTTATGACTTGTGTCTGACCGATGCTCGTGAGTTTGATCGGTGCAGGCGTCACGACGAGGGTGTCGACAATGTAGATGTCGATCATCGCGTTGTTGCCGACGGCCCAATAGTTGCCGTCCGGTCCGGCCGCCAGACCATAGTCGTTGCCGAAGGTCGAGGGCGGGTAGAAGGCATGCAACGTGCCGTTGCCAGCGTTGTATTGAATGACCTGATTGCTATTCGCCGCCGTGAACCACGGATTTCCGTCGAGACCCGTAATGAACGACGTCGGAAAGCCATCCGTGCTGAACGGATTGGCGATTAGCGACCACGAGCCGCTCGTCGTGATTCTCACGATCGAGCCGCCGCATGGCCCGTAGAGATTACCGTCCGCTGCCGAAACGAGTCCGCTCAACGCACACGGCAGCGAGTAGACCGTGACGCCGTTAGTGAGCGGATCCACGTCGTCGATGTACGGTTGGTTGTACTCTGATACCCAGATGTCGCCGTCGGATCCGGTCGTGATCGAACCGAAGAGGTTGTTCGTTTGTCCATCCGGATAGGCGATTTCCGTTACTTTTCCCGTCGGCGTGATCTTACCGATATGTTTGAGTTCGGTGAACCAGACGTTGCCGTCCGGGCCGAGAGTCAATCCGCCATCGTAGCCATAGTCGCCGCTCGGGATCGCTGTTACTGTGAACGTTCCGGTATTCTTGGCGACGCCGATAAAGCCCGGCGAATTCGTGGTGGAGATGTAGAACTTGCCATCGGCGCCCACCGTCATATTGGCGGGAGAGAACCGCGAAGTACCATTGAAGGTCAGCGGAAAGACCTTCGTGGCGCCGGTCATCTTCATTTGGACAAGGTTCTGGCCGTTGATGTCTGTGAACCAGACGTTCTTATCGCTGCCGGTGACGATAGAATCATACTGGCTTGACGATGAAGTGCTTCCCCACTTAAATTGGCTCCATTGAACGGGGGTTTTGCCCGTCTGGACGACGTTCGGGCCAACGCCGTGTAGACCGCCGGATGTCGGTGCCGGCATCGATTGGTGAGAACTGCAAGCGGTGAGCGCAAGCGTCAGCGCGCCGATGCAGATGATTGATGTGCGCATTTTCATCTCCTCCTACTGCACCGTCACGTGGACGGGGAAGCTATTCCCCACTGAGTCCGTCACGATAATCTTGCACTGTCCTTTTGCGACTGCGGTTACCGTGAATGTGTCTGCGGGGCTGCCTTGAGCGACTTTCGCGATGGCGGTACTCGTGCTCGACGCAGTCCAAGACGCTGTGCCCGGTTGCGTGACGACGATGTTCGCCGTCTTTCCGGGGCCCGTTAGGATCACCGATGTCGGGCTGACCGAAATCACGTTGAGGATGTAGACTTGCACCGATCGATTCGTGCTGTCAACCGCCCACATGTTGCCGTCCGGCCCTAACGTAAGCGCGTTAGCCACGCCGTAGTTGCTCGGGGGATAGAAGAAGGACATTTGGGCCGTTCCCGGATCGAATTCACCGATGACGTTGCCGGTCGAAGCGCCGAACCACGGGTTGCCGTCCGGACCGACGGTGAGCATCGCGCCGTTAAATGAATAGCTGTACGGATTGAACAGCGAAGTCACGACTCCGGCCGTCGTCACCTGAGCCAGGGTGTTGTTGTTGCAGGAGACGTAGAGATCACCCTTTGCGGAGACGATCTGTGTGCCGTCGCAGCCGAGCGGGAACGTTGTCTGCGCTCCAGTACCCGGAACTATCTTGTCGAGCGTTCCCGACTCAAATTCCGTCACCCAGAGGTTGCCGTCGGGCCCGGTTGTGATGCCGTCGAAGAAGTTATTGGTGGTCGCGTCTTTGAATGCGAACTCTGTGATCGTTCCGCCCGGCGTGATCTTGGCGAAGTGCGATGCCTCGGTGAACCAGACGTTACCGTCCGGGCCGAGGGTCATGCCGTTGAACGAAGCGACGTCGCCGCTGGGTATACCGTGGATCGTGGCGACGCCGCCCGTCGTGACGACTTGAATGGATGCCGTACCGCGGCTGCCGACATAGAACTTGTTGTCGGATCCGACCGTCATCGAGGACGGGTTGAACGATGTGAGGGCGGCGCCTTGCCTCGCCGTGCCGTCCATCGCCATGCGAAGGAGTTGAGTACCGCTATAGTCGGTCATCCACATCGCGCCGTCGTGACCGATCAAGATGGTCGGAAAGAACGGGCTAGCTGTGGAGACCCACGCGAATGATCGCCAATTCACCGGTTGCTCGCCCTTTTGGCGGACGAACGGTCCGGCATGATGTCCTTGAGACGTCGAGCCCGTGGCTTGAACCGGCACAGCTTGCTGATTGCTGCAACCGGCAACTACGAGAGCTGACGCCACAAAGACAAGAAGTTTGTTACGCATTGCAAACCTTTCTTGCATGTGTGGTTGATGCGAGCAAGCTTGTGAAGTTTGCTGCGCAGACGAAGCACAGCGCTAAGGCCTGTGCGGCCTCGCGTGTGTACCGACCAGTTCCTGGCGTCTTGAGTGATTCCCGTCACGCCATCGTTAGGCTTTTGGTACCAAGACTATCGCACCTGAAAAACACGATCTTCGAACGCGTGTTCAGCACTTTTTGCAAATCGGAAATTTTCGCTTAGCGAATCGGCGGCCAGGCAAGATTAGCAGGCGGTGGAAGCCGGCGGCCAAAGAGCGGGGGCATGCGAAGAATCCTCATCGACCACATCGATATCCGTGTGCGTGATCTCGGTGTTAGCCGGAAATTCTATCAGGCTGCTCTTGCGCCGCTCGGAATTGGCGTCGTGACCGATCGGCCCGACGAAGTCGACTTCGGCGTCGATAGTCTAGATGATTTCGGTATCCACAGCGGCGGCGCCCCGAGTTCCGGCGTTCACGTCGCTTTTCTGGCACGATCGCGGCAGGAGGTGGACGATTTCTACCTCGCTGCTATTCAGGCCGGAGCGGTCAGCGATGCGCCGCCCGGCCTGCACCCCGAGTATAGCGCAGGGTACTATGCTGCTTTTGTTCTCGACCCGGACGGAAACGTGGTGGAAGCGGTGTGCATGGGAGCGTGAGCATAGGGTCGTGCTGAAGGGGGCCGACAGGCGTCGGCCCCTTCAGGGTAAATTAGCCGATGAACCATTTGGGCCGCGTCAACGACGAAAGGGCCAATGGAAGCGCAACACTCGGACGAAGATTCCCGCTTTCTCATCGCTCAGATCGCACGAGGCGATCGGGTCGCGTTCGAGCGCCTGTTTCGCGCATTCGAAGTGCGGCTGTACCGCTACCTCATGGCCATGCTCCACGCCCGCGAACTTGCGGAAGAACTCGTCAACGACGTCATGGTCGAGGTGTGGCGCGGCGCGCCGAAATTCCGCAACGAGTCGAAGCCTTCGACGTGGCTCTACGGTATAGCGTATCACAAGGCCATCGATGCGCTGCGAAAGCGAAAACCGGCCGCCGCAGAGCTTCGCACGATCGCCGCGGTGCCAGATCCGCGTCCGAATCCCGAAGAAAGCGCGGTCGCGACGGACTTGCGCAGCGACCTCGATGCGGCGCTCCGTTCGCTCTCTCCCGAACATCGGGCGGTCGTCGAGCTGGCGTTGACGCAAGGTTACTCCTACCAGCAGATTTCTGAGATCGCCGGTTGCCCGGTGAATACGGTGAAGACGAGAATGTTCCACGCCCGCAGACACCTACGCGAATATTTTCTCCGAACCGGAGCGCGAGGTGAGGCGTCGTGACGCACCGCCCGATCTCCGAATTGCTCCCGTGGTACGTCAACGACACGCTGACTTTAGAAGAACGCACTGCCGTCGAAGCCGAGGTCGAGCGCTGCGCCGAATGCGCGACCGAAGTCGAGCAGTTGGCGGCGCTGCGCGACTACATGCTCGAGACCGATGCCGCTATCGAGGGGCCGTCGCAGACGCTCTTCGCGAAAACGCTCGCGCGGATCGAGCGCGAAGAACACGCTCCGCGGCGAGTCGGCAAACTGTGGGCTTCGCTCGCCGGACTCAGCTGGCTCCTGTTCGCCGCGCCGGTCGTCGCCGCTGTCGTCGTCGTGGGATTCTGGGCTTTCGGGCCGGGAGGCCGCTTTGCCGGGCCAGTGTCAGCAGTCGCTCCACCCGAGCAACTGCAGTCCGTCACGCTCGACAGCTACTCGACGTCGGCATCGGCGGGAGCGCAGATGCCGATGGCAAAAAACAAGGTCGAGACCAATGGCGCGATAGCCGCCCCAACGGCCGCGGTCCACAGGGACATCGCGCGGACCGGCGCGATCAGTTTGGTCGTTGACGACGTTGAACACGCCATCAACCTCGCCGATTCGGTCGCAGGCCAACGCGGCGGTTACGTCTCATCGCTCTCGGACCAGACGCCGCAAGCGCCTGGTGAGCGCCATTCCGCCGAGATGCAGGTCAGCGTGCCCGCAGAACGCTTCGATTCGGCCATGATCGCGCTAGCGAACTTGGGAGTCGTGCGGTCGCGATCGGTCAACGCCCAAGACGTCACGAGCAGCGTCGTGGACCTGACCGCCCGGCTGGACAACGCGCGGCGGACGGAGCGCGATCTCGCCGCGATCATGGACCGGCAAGGAAAAATCGACGACATCCTGCAGGCCGAGCAGCAACTGGCCCAAGCGCGCGAGCAAGTCGAACAGCTTGCCGGTCAGCTGCAAGCGCAGCAACAGTCCGTCGCTCTCTCTACCATAGACCTAACGCTTACCGACGCAGCGCCGAAGCCGTCAGCCGCCGCGCCGAGCGGAAGCGACCAGCTTGGCGACGCCTGGCGGGCGGCGGTCCGCTCAGTCGGCTCGTTTACGCTTGCGATCGTAAGCGCCGCATTTTTCATCGTCGCGTACGTGCCGTACATCGCTCTTGCCTTAATATTAGTATGGCTAGCCTGGCGTCGCTTCGCCGGACAAGGGCCCCGCCAAATCGAATAGAGCGTGAAACAATAGCCCCCATTCCGCGGTACACCAGGCATGTGGCTGACGAGATTCGCGCTCAAGCAACCCACGATAATCACGCTGTTTTTCGCGGCAGTAGTGGCCTTTGGCATCGTCGGGTTCTTCATGATGGGGCAGAACATCAACCCCAACATCCAGTTCCCGGGAGTGGAAGTGGACGCGGCCTATCCCGGCGCCAGTCCAGAGGAGATGGAACGGCTCGTCGTTCGGCCGATCGAAGATCAGCTGCAAAACGTCCGGCATGTCGACCAGATATTCTCGCGCTCTACCGAGGGCGGCGCCACGATCTCCGTCCAGTTCAAGCTGGGGACCGACGTCAACGCTGGGGCCAACGACGTCCAGCAGGCAGTCGACCAGGCGCGGGCATTTCAGCCGCCTGACTTAAATCCGCCCCAGCTGCAACGCGCCGATACCGGCTCCCAATCGATCATGACCTACGCGATCACGTCGGCGAGCATGTCGCCCGTGGCGCTCTCGAATCTCGTCCAACAAGACGTTGTGCCAGTGTTGCGCGGCATCAAGGGCGTGGGCACGATCAGCACCGGCGGCGACTTCACGCGCGAGATCCACGTCAATCCCGATCCCACGCGCCTTATGGGCGCCGGCGCGACGCTACTCGACGTCAGTAGCGCGCTGTCGGCCGGCAATGTCAGCCTGCCCGGCGGCCGGCTCGATCAGGGCGCGACCGAAGCCACGGTCGGCGTGCGCGCGGACATCACAGATCCCGCAGACTTCGCACAGTTGCCTGTGAGCGTACCGGGTGCTGCGCCGGATTCGCTCAAAGTGGGTGATCTGGCCACGATCAACGACACGCATGCCGATCAGCTCGTGATCTCAACGTTGAACGGCAAGCCAGCGATCGTGTTGAACGTTTCGCACGACTCCGACGGCGACACCGCCTCCACAACAAAATTGGTGCGCGCGAAACTTGCCGATCTCGCAACGCAGAATCCGCACGTCCACTTCCAAGAGATCCAAGCGGACGAGGACTTCCTGCACGAAGCGGTGAGCGGCGTCGGCCAGAATCTTCTCGAAGGCATCTTCCTCACCGCGCTCGTGCTGCTGCTCTTCCTCCACATGTGGCGCAGTGCGGCCGTCGTCATGATCGCGATCCCGACGTCGATCCTCGCGACGTTCTTCGCGATGTGGATCCTGGGATTCTCGATCGACTTGCTTTCGTTGATGGGGCTGTCGCTGACGATCGGAATCCTTGTCGATGACTCCATTGTGGTCATCGAAAACATCACGAGGCATCGTGAGATGGGCAAGCGCGCCGACGAAGCTGCGCTCGTCGGCCGGACGGAGATCGGCGGAGCCGCAATCGCGATCACGCTCGTGGATGTCGTCGTCTTCGCGCCGATCGCGTTCATGGGCGGCATCGTCGGCGAGTTTCTCCGAGAATACGCACTCGTGATCGTGACCGCGACGATGTTCTCGCTGCTCGTCTCCTTCACGCTGACGCCGCTCCTGGCCGCCCGGTGGGCCGTGCTGCGTAAGCCCAAAGAGAGTAAGCTCGCATTCGTGCGCGCTTTCACGAACTGGTTCGACGGAGTGCGCAAGACTTATCACGATCGCGCGCTTCCAGTAGCCTTGCGGCACCCGTGGCTCGTCATGAGCGGTTCGTTTGTGATCGTCGTCCTCGCGCTCTTGCTCGTCGGCGTCATACCGTCTGAGTTCCAGCCCAACACAGAATACGGTACCGCGATCGCGAATTTGCAGTATCCGATCGGAACGTCGCTTCGCGCGACGCAAGCCGGCACCGACAGGATCGCAGCTGTATTCATGAAAGATAAACGCGTCAAAGACGTCGTGGAGACGATCGGCGGCGACGGCACCTATACGTCCTCGATCCAGATCGATCTCTTGACGCAATACCGTCACGACGAGCATAAGCTCGTCGACCAGCTGAACACGATGTCGTGGATGGTCCCGGGCGCGCTGCTGACATCCGGCGGTGCGCAAAATGGCGGCGGCGCAGACATGACCTACACGCTGAGCGGACCCGTGGATGCGCTCGACGCCGCCTCGGCGAAGCTGGCCGATTTCATCAAGCGAATTCCGAACACGACGGGTGTGAACGCGACAAGTCTTATGACTGGTCCGCGCCTCGAAGTGCGCGTCGACCGATCTCGGGCGACAGCGCTAGACGTATCGCCCGCCGACGCCGCGAGCACGGCTCGCGCTGCGATAGGAGGCGTCATCGCCACGAAGGTCCGCAGCGATCAGGGCCTCATAGATACGGTCGTCCAGTTCGCGCCTGACGTCCGCAACAATGTGCACAATCTCGAAAGCACGCCTGTGCGTGCGATGAACGGACAACTCGTGCCGCTGGGTGACGTCGCGACGTTCAACTGGATCCGCGAGCCGCCAGTGTTGCGCAGGATCGATCGCGAGCGGATCGTGCGCGTTTTCGCCAACACACTGCACAACGCGCCGATCGGGCCGATCGACAACAAGGTGCAGGCTGCGCTGAAGGATCCGAATTTCTTGCCGGCAGGCGTCCACGTAGCGTCGGAAGGAAACGTTCAATTCTTCCAGGACACGCTCACGAAGATCGGCATCGCGCTCGGCACGTCGTTCGTGCTGATCTACATGCTGCTCGTGATCCTGTATCGCAACTATCTCACGCCGGTCGTGATCATGGTCTCGATCCCGGTCGCCATCGTGGGAGCGCTTGGAATCCTCGTGATCGCGAATGGCCTTCACGCGGTCTTCCCGGATGCCGCGGCGTTCTCGGGTCAGACGCTCAACATATTCTCGATGCTCGGCATTGTCATGCTCATGGGCCTTGTCGCGAAGAACGGCATCCTGCTCGTGGACTATGCGAATACGCTGCACGAACAACGCGGGATGACCTTGAACGAAGCGATCGTCGAATCGGCCTCGATCCGGTTCCGGCCGATCGTGATGACGACGGCGTCCATGATCGTCGGCATGCTGCCGCTTGCGCTCGGCATCACGGAAGGCGCGCAGTTCCGGCAGTCGATGGCCATGGTGATCATCGGTGGACTGTGCTCGTCGCTGTTCATGACGCTGTTCCTCGTGCCGGCGGTTTATATCAAACTTGTCGGATTTGTCGAACGCCGTCGCGCGAAGTCTGCCGAGCGCCGGCTCGAGCTGCTGGAGCGCGACCCGGAACTCGCCGAAGCGCTCTAACGCGCCCGAAGGGCCGACCAATGAAGGGTCTGACCTTGAAGGGGCCGACTTTATGTCGGCCCCACATTATACGGCGCGTTCATGCCCCATAGGTCCCTGTACCCGGTTAGACGCTTGAGTATAATGATGAAAAGCTATTTCCTTCGGCGATCTCGAGGTTTTCTGAATGAACCGGCTCGTTCTTCGCTTCGCGTTTTATTTTGTTTTTATAACTCTATGCGGCGTGGTGCCTTCGAGTGCCGCTCCTGTCGCGGCAAACCGACAAGCCGGTGAGATAGGCCAGTCTCGGTTCACACAGACGTATCCGTGGCCATGGATGCAGCCGGCGCCGAAGCCGGGCTCCGCGCCTGTGCTCTACCCGGTCGATCAATCTTCGAACGCCGTCGTCGTCGGCAACACACTGCCGGGCTCGCGCGTCGAAATCTATGCCGATGGGAGCTTGCTCGCAACTGGAATCGCAAACGGATATGCCACACGGGTTTTTCTAAAGCGACCGCTCTTGCCGGGAATGCAAGTCGCCGCGGTGGAGCGCACGTCACTCGGGCCGCTTGTCTCGCGCGCCGTTTCCGTGAGCGTGGACTACGCGACCTATCATTTCGACAATTTCAGAACCGGATGGAATCCGTATGAGACGACGCTGACGACGGCCAATGTCGCGAGCCCCGCGTTCGGGCAACTGTTCACGTTGAATCTTGACGGCGAGGTCCTCGCTCAGCCGCTCTACGTGCACCAAGTCACCATGCCTCTTCTCGGAACGCATGATACGCTGTTCGTCGTGACCGAGAACGACACGGCCTACGCATTTGATGCGAAAAACGGCGAGTCGCTCTGGACAAGAAGTCTCGTCAACGCCGCCAATGGCGACTCGCCGGTGCCGACGCGCAACACCGGCAATTGCCAAAGCATCGTGCCCGCGGTCGGCATCACGTCCACGCCCGTCATCGACGTGACCACCGGCACGATGTATGTAGAGACGAAGATCAAACACTTGCACTTCGGCGTGCCGACGTACTTCCACATGCTGCACGCGCTTGATATCACCACCGGACTCGACAAACCCGGCAGCCCGATCACGATCACAGCGACGTACCCGGTCCCGGGTCACAGCCCATTAGTGTTCAACGCGCAACGCGAGCATCAGCGTCCGGGTCTGCTGCTCGTAGCCGGAGTCGTCTATGTCGGATTCGGATCGCATTGCGACATCGACGGTCCAGAGGCACACGGCTGGCTCATCGCATACTCTGCAGACACGTTGAGCCAACTCGCGGTCTTCAACGGCTCGCCGAATCGAACCGATGGATTTGCGAGCATTTGGGGCGGCGGGTTCGCGCCGGCTGCGGATCTCCAAGGCAACATCTACACCGTCACCGGCAATGGCATAGCCGACGGAAAGTCAAACTTCGGCGACAGCGTTCTTCGACTCGACGTGACCGGGCTTCACGTCCAAGATTTCTTCACTCCCTTCAACCAAGTCGATCTGGACTCCAAGGATCTCGATCTGGGGTCCGGCGGCGTGATGGTGATTCCGCCTCAGCAGGGCGAACCGCAACTGCTCGTGACGGCTGGGAAAGGCAAGACGATCTATCTCCTGAACAGCGCGGCGCTCGGCGGCTACACCAAGGGCGGACCGGACAAGGTGCTCGAGGCTATTCCGAACGCAGCCGGCATCAAGGTCGGCGTTGAGGGAGGGCCCGCGTACTACGTCACACCGACGGGAACTCCACTGGTCTATTTCGGCGGCGGACAAGATTCTCTCAAAGCGTGGGCCTTGTCGTACGCGCCGAGTCCATCATTGACACTCGCCAGCCAGACGCGAACGACGCTGACCGGCGAAGGCGGAACGGTGCCTGTCGTCAGCTCGAATCTCGAAGTCGCCGGCACCGGAATCGTCTGGTTCGTGGACCGTCCGCAACAAGGCGGTGCGAATCATAGCGTCGGACTCGATGCGTTCGACGCGACCAATCTAAAGAAGAGACTTTTTTCGACAGTCGTCGGCACGTTTGGCAATCCGAAGGGCAATCTGTTTTCGGTTCCAACTGTCGTCAACGGCCACGTGTATGTCTCCGACGGAAATCAGATCGTGGTGTACGGCTTGCATTGACAATCGCTGAATGGTCGGGCGCCTGAAGGAGCCGACTTGAAGGGGCCGACTTTATGTCGGCCCACGTTATTTTCGCCGGGCCGATATAAAATCGGCCCCTTCAGCAAATCGGCGCCTTCGGCAAACCCGACCTTTCAGTTAGTCCGCCCTACACGGGCGGTCGGTGTGTGTCGCGGCACAGAGGTTCGGTTGCGCGACGGTTCAAAGTGACCAAACATGATCGCGGAGCGTACCGATGAGTCCAAACTCGCCGCGCTTCTAGCCGGCGAAGCATTGCATTTCCCCGAGAGCGCGAGCAGGGCCGAGCGGCGCGTGCGGGTCGATTGGATCGTCGAAGCGGTGCGCGTGGGCGTGCCCCTCGATATCGCCGGCGCGATATTTGACAGCGACCTCGACCTAAACGGGCGATTCATTCCGGTCGCCGTATCGTTTTCGCACTGCACATTCGGCGGCTTGGACCTCGCCGATACGAAGTTCGCAAAGCCGGCGCGCTTCGAGGAGTGCGACTTCTCGGCCGGCCTCATTCTTGCGCGCACGCGATTCGAAGACGAAGTCACGTTCAATGGCTGCACGATCGGCGGCGACTGCGTCATCACCGATGCATTCTTCGGCGGCGCCGGCGCGCTGCGCCGATTGGAGTGCCGCGGCGCATTCACTTTGGCGGGCGTCGCGTTCGGGGCTGATATCGACCTCAGCGAAGCCCACGTCACGGGTGCGGCGACGCTCTCATCCGTAACGGTCGCGGGAAACGCGAACGCACACGGCATCAGACTCGACGATGTCCTGCGGCTAGACGCGGTTCACGTGAGCGGCTCGCTCCATCTCGGCGAGGCAAGAGTGTCGGGACGCACGACGATTCACGCCAGCGACATCGGCGGCGCATGCGTGTTCAACGCCGCGACGTTCGGTGGTGATTTCGCGATCGACGAATCCCGTTTCGGACCGGTCGCCTGTTCGGCGGCGAAATTCGCCGCGCCGGTGACCCTGCGCGATACTCGCGTGAACGGCGACATCACCGCGCTTGAGACATCATTCGACGCGCGCGTATCGTTTGACGGCGTCACGCTTTCCGGGTCAGCGAGTTTCGACGGTGCGCAATTCGCGGCGAGCGTCTCGTTCAACGGCCTCGGGTGCACGGGCGAGCTCTCATGCGAATCGGCGACATTTGCAGACGCAGCCGACTTCGCGGGCGTCCGGTGCGGTGGCGCGCTCGACTTCACGCAGGCGCGCTTCGCAGCGGAGTCATTGTTCGGCAATGCACGCTGCACGTCGTTCGTGGCCTCGAGCGCGACCTTCTCGGGGCCGCTGCGCGCTTTCGGACTCCACGCAACGTCCGTCACGCTCGCGCACTCTACCTGCGCCGGAGATGTCGATTTCAGCGGGTCTGCGATCGGCGGCGATCTTTCGCTGGACGGCCTGACGGTTTCCGGCGAAACCAGATTTTCGCAATCGGCGATCGGCGGGGGCATCGAAGCTCCACAGGCGACGTTCGAACGCACGGCATCGTTCGCGCATGTGAAGACGGGCGGCGACTGGGATTTTGCGAAGACGACGTTTCGTGCGGATCTCAATGCGCGCAGCACGGAGGCAGGCGGCGCAATGGTGTTCGCCGATGCGGTCTTCCACGGCGATGCGAATTTCGCGAACGGGCGTGTGGCCGGCGGCGCCGCGTTTTCTGCGGCCAAGTTCGCAGGCGTCGCGCAATTCCATGAATTCTCATGCGCGGGTAATGCGGCGTTTGAGCGGGCGATATTCGAAGGGCCCGCGATCTTCGGTGGCGCGGATCTTCGGGGTATGGTCGCGCTCACCGACGTGACGTTCAAGCAAGCGTTCGAGGCAGAGGGACTCGTGGCAGGCGGCGACGCGTCGTTCGACCGCTGCACGTTTGCCGACGGTGCACGCCTAACCGGCCTGCGGTTGCGGGGGCGAGCTTCTTTTACGGGCGCGACATTTGGGGGCGCGGCATCCTTCGCACGTCTGCAAGCAGCGCGACGCTGCACCTTTGACGACGCCGCGTTCACGGGGAAAGCCGACTTCTCGGCCGCACGATTTTCCGGCGACACCACATTCCGACGTTGCCGATTTTTCGCGCCGTTCGACGCCGGCGGCGCCGCAGCGCTCGGCGCGCTCTCGTTCGGTGGCGCACGCTTCGACGATGACACGCGATTCACGGCGATGCGCACACTCGGCCCGGCGGATTTCGACGGCGCGTCGTTCGCTTTAGACGCCGTCTTTTCGGGCCTCCGCTCCGACGCGAGACTATCATTCGCCGGTGCTTCGTTCGGAGCGGGCGCAGACTTCGGCGGCGCTTCGCTCGCGCGCGGCGCAGACTTCAGCGCTGCACGATTCGCGCGTCCGCTCGGTCTGGAGTGGGCGGAGTTTCCGTCGATCGAAGTCGATAGCGTGCCGTCTCAGCCTTCGCGTGACGCCGCGGCGAGTCCGACCGTCGTCGCGCTGCGCGGAGCCAAATACTCGATCGTCACTGGAAAACGCGCCGACCGCTCCGCCCAACCGCGAGCATCTGCTCGCACCACGCCGCGCGCAACTCTGACCGAGCGCGATATCTCGGAAGCGCTGTATCGCAGGTGCGAGCGCGAGGGCGACGCCTTGCGACCCGCACGTCATCCGTTTTTCAGCGCGGCTTTTTTTGCGGAGGCGCTTCGCCTGACCGGCGATCGGGCGCTGCGTTGGATAACGGGATACGGAACCGGGCAATGGCGCGCGCTTTCCGTCACGCTTGCGGTGCCGCTCGTCGCAGCGTTGCTGCTCTTTGCGGCGCCGACGGGAGCGCCCGCATGCACGCGCGCGAGCGTGCCGGTTCGCTCGATCGCGATCGCGTTCGCGAGTTTCACTCAGGCCGACCGCTTTTCGCCTTCGCTGCCGCGGGCCGAAGACTGCAAGGTCGCCGGAACGCCCGTCTCTTCGCTAGAGGTCGTGCGCGTGAATCGCGCAGCCGGCCTGCTCTTGCTGCCGCTCTTGCTGCTGTCGGTCAGCGGCGTTCTGCGCGCGCTCTTGGGCTGGCGCCGCTAGCGCGGCGGGAGAGACCCCGGGATTCGCAGATCCGGGCGCTTCGAGAAGTCCGGCAAGATCGGCGGAGATTTCGTGAGGGCGTCGAGCGCGAGCTCGATCGCCTTTTCGATTTGCGGATCGCGACCGGCGGCGGCGTCCTGCGGCGCAACGTCGATATCGAAATCGGGATCGGTGCCGTAGTTCTCCAGACCCCAGCCGACGTCGTTCGCCCACGTCGAAAACTCGGGCTGCGTGGTCACCGTTCCGTCGACGAGCGGATGGCGCGGCCAGATACCGATCACGCCGCCCCACGTACGTTTGCCCACCAGCGGTCCAAGGCGATACGTCTTGAAGAAGTGGCTGAAGATGTCGCCGTCCGAGCCAGCGAACTGATTTGTGACCGCCACGATCGGACCTGCGACGGATTCCGGCGGATAGGGCAACACGTGACCCCAGCGCGAGACGTCGTACCCGACGCGTTTGCGCGCGAGTTTTTCCAGCAACAACGGCGAGACGTGTCCGCCTCGGTTGTAGCGCGCATCCACGATCAGCGCATCGCGATGCGTCTCGAGCAGATAGCCGCGGTGAAATTCCGCGTAACCCCACGGACCCATGTCGGGTATGTGGAGATAACCGACGCGGCCATCGGTGGCTGCGTGGACACGCGCGCGCATGCCCGTCACCCACGCGCGATAGCGAACCGGCCGCTCGTCGCGCAAGGCGCGGACCACGATCCGTCGCGGTGCGTTCGAATCGCCTGAGCTGACGGAGAGCGCGACATCGTGGCCGGCCTCGTTCACGAGGAGGCGTCCGGGCGAGACGTCGCGCGCAAGCGCACGTCCGTTGATCGCGAGCAAGACGTCGCGCTCGCGCAACGCGCAGCCAGGTTGAGCTAGCGGTGAATCCAAGTCGCGATCCCACGAGTCGCCGCGCAGGATGCGCTCGATCCGCCAACCGCCTGCGCTCTCGTCAAAGCGGAAGTCGGCGCCGAGGAAGCCGCGCTTGTATTGACGCGGTCGCGGGTGGTCGCCGCCGCTTTCATACGCGTGAGACGTGCCGAGCTCGCCTTGCATCT
>JABCYQ010000002.1 GCA_013290125.1 Vulcanimicrobiota bacterium | reverse complement strand
CCGATCGCCACCGGCCGCGCGCCCATCGCGGTGCAGACCGCTTCAAAAGCGCCCACGCGAGTCGGCGGAACTTCCACGACGAAGCCGCCCGCCTCGCCGAAGAGCGCCGGCTCGGGCTTTGCGTCCGGCGCCCAGCGAGCAGGCGAGTCTAGACGGGCCCCGACGGTTCCGGCCGCATCACCGCCGAGACACATCTCAGCGACGCACGCGATCAAGCCGCCGTCGGAGATGTCGTGCGCAGCGGTTACCGCGGAGCTGCGAACCGCTTCGAAGACTGTCTTGATCGATGCGTTGGCCTCTTCGTAGTCGATCGGCGGCAATGCGCCGCCGATCGCGCCGGCGATGTTCGCCGCCACGGAGCCGCCCAGATGGTTCGTGCGCTCGCCCAACAAGAACAAGCGATTTTCCGCGCCAGTGAACTGCATGGTCACCGTGCGCCCGACGTCGTCGACGCGGCCCACGCACGCGACGATCGCCGACGGCACGATCGCCCGCCCGGAGCTCGACTCGTTGTACAGCGAGACATTGCCGCTGACGAACGGCAGCGGTTCACTGGGAATGCCGAGGTGCAATGCGTTGGCGGCTTCCGCAAGGCCGTCGATTCCGGCTGCGAGCTGCGCGTAGGCCGTTGGGTCCTCGGGACTGCCGTAGTTCAGGCAATCCGTGAGGCCGATCGGTTGTGCGCCGACCGCCGCGACGTTGCGCGCCGACTCGACAACTGCATGCGCTGCGGCAAGCCGAGGGTCGATCGCGCCGTAGCGCGGATTGCCGTCGACCGAGAGTGCGATGCCCGCAAGTCCGCCGCGCCGGATGATGATGACACCGGCGTCGGCGTAGCCGGACGGTATCACGGTTGCGCCGCGGACGACCGTATCGTAGTGTTCGATCAACGGGCGGCGGCTGCACACGTCGCGATGAGCCAGGACGGCGAGCGTCATTTCTTCGAGGTCGTCGAATGTGGGCCGACTAGCGTCGGCCCCTTCAGTCAGGTCGGCGTCTACGGTTTCCTTGAAGGGGCCGACGCTAGTCGGCCCATCCCGGGCGATCGAGCCCGTCAAGACGTCGATCGGAAGATCAATCACGGCGCTGCCTCCCGCGAGCACCACATAGCGTTTCTCTTCTGTCACCCTGCCTATGACCGCCGCTCTTGCTCCCGCGGCCACCTCGGGCAATGTGAAGCGCTCGTTGTAGATCGAGAGCAACGTCGGTGTGAACGACGGCGGAACTGCCCAGAGCATGCGCTCCTGCGTCTCCGCGCATGCGATGACGAACGGCGGCAGGCCCGCGAGGGCCTGCGGCACAGATTCGATCTCGATCAACGCGCCGAATCCGCCGGCGCTGCACAGCTCGCTGCTGCTTCCCATGATGCCGCCGGCGCCGAGGTCTTTGAAACCCACAGCGATGCCGCTTTTGAAGACCTCTTCGCAAACAGCGTAGGTAGCGCGCATGATCACGTTCTTGAGGAACGGATCCGGCACTTGGACCGCGCTCTTGTTCGCCTGCGATTGGCTCGCATCCAGAATCAGCGAAGCGAACGCGGCGCCGCCGAATCCGGAACCGTCCGTCGCCTTCCCGACCAGCACGAGGTCGTAGCCGGCGCCGCCGGGCGGAACGCGGCTATGGATGATGCGGTCGGCGCGCACGAGACCGAGCGCGACCACATTCACGAGACAATTTTCCATGTATGATTCGTGGAAGTAGATGTCGCCGGCGATGTTCGGCACGCCGACCGCGTTGCCGTACGCCGCAATGCCGTCCACTGCGCCGGCGGCGACGTACGCCGCGTGCGATCCGGGAACCGGCTTCCCGAACCGCAACGGATCGGCGCTTGCGACGACTTCGGCGCCCATGCACAAGACGTCGCGCAAAATCCCACCCACTCCGGTGGCGGCGCCTTCGAACGGCACGACTTGGGATGGATGATTGTGGCTCTCGTGTGCGACGACGACGCCGTATTCGACGCCGTCCACAAATCCCGCACGCAAGATTCCGGCGTCTTCGCCGACCGGAACGAGGACATCGCTGCTCCGTGTGGGGAGCTTCTTCAGCAGGGCGCGGCTGCTCTTATACGAGCAGTGTTCGCTCCATTGAATCGCAAACGCGTGAGCTTCAGCGCGAGTCGGATCGCGACCGATGCGCCGCGCGATTTGGCGCAGTTCGTCAGGGGTTAGGGCGAGCCGTTCGCGTCGCGCCTCGCGGCGCAGTTCTTCGTCGCTCCCCGAGCACCGTAGGGGTTCCGCCGCAGAAGCCGGCGCTTGCGCGGCCACCGCTTACGCCTTGCCGTTCGACCCAGAAGGCGCGTTCACGCGCGAATCGCCTTCCATCACTTGCACGCGATTGCGCCACTGAGTGACGAGCACTCGGCCGTAAAGCACCGTGTCGTCCACCGCCAATATTTTCGCCGCCGCTAGCGCTGCGTTTTCCGGCTCCAGCACGACCGCGCTGCCGATGCCCGATGGCATGTGCAAGCTGGAGAGGATGTCCATCCCTCCGAACGACGAGCCGATCGGCGGGCACGCGATGACTGGGTTCGCAGTCGCAGCATCCACGAACGCGGAGAGCGCGTTCGAGCGGCCCGCGATGGTGACATACACCACGCGGCCGAGCATGTTGTCCAATTGCTGCACGCGCTGCAGCGCATAGTTCGGCGTCTTATGTGCAGACGCCACATGTTTGCGGGAAGGGACGCCCAGCTGACCGAGCGCTTTTGCCACGCGGTCTGCGTGCGGCGCGTCGGCGGCCGAGCCCATGATGATGCCCACGAATCCGCCGGTGCTCTTCTGGAACTTGCCGACGAGTTCGGCGACTTCTTCATACTTCGACTTGACTGCGCCAAGATCGTCCGTCGTGGGCGCGGCCATGTTCCGGTAGATCTGTTTGTCGAGCATGAGCGCTTGATCGCCGCCGGGCCAGATCCGCCACGAATCGTTGTCGATGACGTCCGCGAGGATGATCTCCGAATTTCCGTCCGCGTCTGTCGCGCGTCCGAACTCGACTTTGAGATCCACGAGCAGCACGTCTGAGCGGCGCCACGCGTGGGCGAGGACGTCGAACACGAGCCGGGCGACGTCGGTCATCTGCGCCAATTCCGCCGTGGTGGCTAGGCCTTCGTCGACGATCCGTTCGGCCGTGTACTGCGGATCGTGATTCGCATCGTCTTTGAAGAAGTATTCGACGAGTCTCGGCGCGAGCACGGTGCCAGCTTTCACGCCGGGGTTGCGTTTGAGGTACGACCCCGCCGCGACGCCGCGCACCACCACTTCGATCGGGATCATGGTGCAGCGGCGGACGAGCATCTCATTGCCGTCTTCGTCTTCCCCGCCGCTCAGGAAGTGCGTGGGAATGCCGCAGGCGTTGAGCAGCCGGTAGATGCGCGCCGTGGTGAGAGCAGCTAGGCGGCCCTTGCCCGGGATGACGTGCCGCTTGGCGCCGTCGCCGGCCGAGATCTGATCCTGTTGGACGATCACGAGCGCGTCTGTGCGCTCGGGATGCTCGAAGAGAACCTTGGTCTTGCCGCGGCCGACTTCCAATCCTTTGTTCATTCCCGCTCCAGGGCTTGCAGAGATCGTGCGAATGATCGCGCTCGTTCCGCAGCGTCACCTACGTGGCGCTGGGGGTCCAAAAGCGCACCCAATTCTTCCGGTTGGATGTAGCGGCGGACCTGCGCATCTTCCGACAAAAGCGTCTGCAGCGGGTTTACCTCGCCGCGCGCGATCGCGTCGTACGCCTTCATGGAAGCTTCGCGCAGCGTCTCGTGCAGCGCCTGGCGATCGGCCCCGCGCTTAGAAGCAGACATGAGGACGGCTTCAGTACCAGAGAACGGCCCGAACGCCGCGAGGTTGTGGGCGATGCGGCGCTCGTCCACCCGCATGCCGGCCACGACGCGCTTCGCGAGCCGCACGATTTCATCGGCGGCCAAGAACGCTTCCGGCAGCAGCGTGCGGCGGTTCGCCGAATCGTCGAGCGTGCGCTCTAACAGGTTCTCCGCGGCGTTCTGCCACGCGACCTGCGCGTGCGAGGCGACGAGCCTCGCGAGCGAACATATCCGTTCGCTCAAAATCGGATTGCGCTTGAACGGCATCGCCGACGACCCGACTTGCTTCTTGCCGAACGGCTCACCGATCTCGCCGAACGGCGACGAAGCCAGGATGCGGATGTCAAAAGCGAATTTCGAACAGGATGCTGCGAGGCCGGCGAGCGCGGCGATGACTTGGTAGTCCAGCTTGCGCGGGTATGTCTGCCCGCTCACATCGACCGCGGTCAGGCCGAACTCGGCGAGGACGTCGCTCTCCAGCTTCGCAGGCGCGACGTTCGTCCCCTCAAGCAGCGCGTGATATGAGGCCGACGTTCCGACAGCGCCGCGGATACCTTTTGCCGGCAGCCATGCCGCGAGACGGCGGAGCTCGGCGTGATCGAAGCGGAGGTCCTGCGCCCACAGGCTTAGACGGAGGCCGAGCGTCGTGGGCTCGGCTGCCTGAAGATGCGTATACGCCATGCACGTCAGATCGGCGAACTCGTCGATTCGCTGCGCAAAGGCATCGAGCAGCTCGCGAGTCGCGCGCACCAGCATGCCCAGGGCCAAACGTATGCGCGCCGTTTCTACGTTGTCTTCGACGTCCATGGACGTCGCGCCGAGGTGGATCTTGCCGCCGCCGATCTTCGCTTGCGAGGCGAAGACGCGCACCTCAGCCATGAGGTCGTGGCCGATCTCATCTTCTATCGCCTGAGCCGCCGCCAGATCCACGTTATCCGTGTTCTGCTCGAGATCGCGCAATTCGTCGGCCGAGACGAGCCCAGCGGCCATCTGCGAACGGGCGAGCGCGACCCAAAGGCGCCGCCACATCCGGCGCTTCGTCTCTTCGGAGAAGAGGTCGCGCATCGCCTGACTGCCGTAGCGCCACGAGAAGGGAGATGAGTAGGATGAGGTCACTTACGCGATGGCTTCTCGGCGCGTGCGTTCTCGCCCTCGGCGCAGCTGACACATGCGGACGATCAGCTCGTCGAGCAGGACCGACGGATCGCCGCGCCCGTTGAACATATGATCGAGCGCGCGTTTGGTCAATGTGACTCCCTTGGCTGCCAGTTCTAGCGTTATTGAGCGCGCCGCAGAATGCAGGGCGGCGACGCGATATGGGCTCAAGCCGGCTGCCGCAGCATACTCGTCTGCGGACGTGCGCTTCAGCTCCCAGATGACGAGCGCGTCGGCCGCGAGGACGAAAAGCGGTCCGGCGATATTGTCCGGCTTGTCCATGACCTCGCGGACGAGGCGCAGTGCGCCGTCCGTATCGCCGGCGTGGACAGCGGCGGTGAAATTCCACAGCTTGATGTCGTCGTAGGGTTGGATCGTGTTCTTGACGTCGTCGGACGTGATGCGGCCCTTGACCGCCGTCAGCGCCAGGCGCTCGATGACATTCGTGATCTCCGCCGCGTCTTGGCTTCCGGCCAAGAGCGAGCGTGCCGCCGGTTCGACGCTCACGCCGGCGCGCGCGGCGATCTCGTCCACGAATCGTCCGCTCGACCTCCCGTCGAGCGTACACTCGACGACGATACCGTCGTCGGCCGCGCCGGCGAGAGAGGCCGCTTCATCCGCCAACCGTCTGCCTTGGGCACGCTGCGGCACGCCAGAGTGGTCTACGATGACGAGCGCATGTTCGGGCATCCCTTCGAGCACGGAACGCAGGCCGGCTCGATCGTCGGCCTTGAGATCCACGACTCCCCTCACGACCACTGCACGCCGAGCGGAGAGGAATGGCAAGGCGGCTGCTTTGCCCGGAATCGCGCGGACGGCAACGTCGTCGGATGGGTCGATCTCGTCCAAGTTGAGCGCGCGCGACGATTCGTCGGGAAGCACCGACGCGATGATGCGAGCGTAGACATTCGAAGCGAGCATGGGTTGCGGACCTGTCAGCACGACGATCCGCGGCAGCGGATCCGGCTGCGCGTCGACAAAATTGTAGTATAAAAGGATGGACTTCGCGCCAACTTTAGTTTTCGGCGCTGGTTTCTTCGGCGAACGCGGCGCCGGCTCGCCGGCCTTCTTAGGACTCACGTCAGTGCGCTCGTCGCGCTGCCGCCCGCGCTGGCTGCGATGATCGCGGGCTCAAAGGGCGGCCGCAGCACGCCCATCTCTGTGACTATCGCGGATATGAGGGCAGCCGGCGTCACGTCGAACGCCGGGTTTGCGGCTCGTGCCTCCGCCGGCGCGATCCGCACGCCCGCGAATTCGAGCACCTCAATCCCGTCGCGTTCTTCAATGAATATGTCGCTGCCGCTCGCGATGCCGACGTCGATGCTTGAGATCGGTGCGGCGACGTAGAACGGCAGCTCGTGCGCGCTCGCGCTGAGCGCAAGGCCGTAGGTGCCGATCTTGTTGGCGACGTCGCCGTTGCGCGCGATCCGATCGGCGCCGACGACCACGGCGCTGATCTCACCGCGGCGCATGAGCGCAGCCGCCATCGAATCCGTGACGAGCGAAAATGGAATCCCGTCTCGAACGAGCTCCCAAGCCGTCAAGCGGGCGCCTTGAAGCATCGGCCGAGTTTCGCCGACGAACACGTGCTTGAGAAACCCTGCGTTCCAGGCGGAGCGCACGACGCCGAGCGCCGTGCCGTATCCCCCGGTCGCGAGCGTGCCGGTATTACAGTGCGTGTACACGACTGCGCCCGTCGGAAGGAGCGACGCGCCTGCATCGCCGATCGCGCGGCAAGTCGCCGCGTCGTCAGCATGGATCGATCGGGCCATTTCTTCAAGGGCGGCGACCAGCTGCACGACGCCCTGGCCGGTCGCGCTCACCTCACGCCCGTGCCGCTTCATCTTCTCGATCGCCCAGGTCAGATTCACGGCCGTGGGCCGAGCGGCGCCGATCGCTCGCCCGGCGTCGTCGAGAACTTTGAAGAAGTCGTCCGCGTTGCGCGCGACGCCGCCCGCCGCTCGCGCCGCGATGCACATGCCGTATGCGCCGACGATCCCGATCGCCGGTGCGCCGCGCACCTTCAGTCCCCGGATGGCGTCGATCACGCGCTGCACCGATCGCAGTTTGACGACGACCATCTCGGACGGGAGGCGCGTCTGATCGAGGATCTCAATGATGCCGTCGGCATACGCGATGTGGGGAGGGGCCGGTCGCATGAAACGGACGTTCGCTTCGCGCGGACCGCCACCTAGTTGCGAGACTCGCGCTTCAGCGCACCATCGAACCGCGGATGATCCGTGTTCCCGTGATCCGGTCCTGCACCGACGGCCGCCAGAAAAAACCTATGAGCGGCAGAACGAGAAAGAGCGACCAGAAGGCGACGAAATAATGCCACACCGCACGGCCGCCGCTGACGCGGCTGTAGTCGGGCCGGACCACGCGCAAGCCGAGCACCATCATCCCGAACGTGCGGCCGACGAGACCCACGAGAATCGCGCTATAGATGAAGACGAGCATCAGCGCGACGACGTCGGGAAGACCCATCTGGATGAGCGGTAGATGCGACGAGGCCCATTGATCGGCGAACTGTTGAAACGTCGATGCCGCGATGTCGGAAGCATGGACGACGGCGCCTTTGCCAGACGTCGTGACGCTCGTTTGGACGATTTTACCCGAGCTCACGATGGCGCCGACGACGACCCAGTCGAGCACGAAGGCCGTAGCGCGTAGCCACACGCTTGCGTAAGCCTTCTTCTCCAACTTGCTTGGAACTGGTCGCGCAGACTCCATCCGCGGCGTGGCCGCCTCGGGTTTAGCCGCCGCCTCACCCAGCCGCGCCCGCCACGTCGCGTAGAGCGGCGAGATCGCGAAGATCTCGAGCTCGCGCAGGCGATTGGTGGCGTATGGTTCCTGTCCGAGGAGTTCGCCGAGTTTGAACGTGGGGTCGGCTTGGACTTCTTCGCGCTGATCGCGAAATGCCGTGTAGTCGACGTTTTTCGAGACCTGGCGGAAGGCGCAGGTGAAGATCGCGCGCGCCGCGGCATCGATGGATCCGCAGCATAACAGTCCGATGCGATCGGCGGTGTACTCCGTGCGCCTCATCCACGCACCGAAGACCGCCGAGATGAACGGGTTCTCCTTGCCGGAAGCTGAGAAGAGAGACGTGATGCGCGTGTGACCGGCCGCGACGTGCCCGAGTTCGCGTCCGATAAGAAAAGTCAGTTCGTCGTCGTCGAGGTGCGGCAGCCACGTGCTTGAGACGACGATCGCGTATGGTTCTTCGAGTCCGACCGAGGTCACGCACGAGTAGGGATCTTCGCGTACGAAGACGTGCGGCACGGCGAGTCCCAAAGTCCGCGCACAGCGCGTGGCGATGCCGTACACGTTCGGCAGCTGTCGTTCGTGCAGGCGGACGCTCGTGCCAAGCAGCCGGCCGCGCGCGATCGAGACGTAGATCATCGCGGCCACGATCAGAAACGCGAACTGCTGAGCCGTGATCTGTTCGCGCAGAGCAAACCCGACCAAGCCCGCGGTCGTGGGCGCGAAAAGGAGCGTCAAGAAAAGCGCGCGGTTCTCGCCGCGCCAACGCAGCGAGTCAGGTCCCTTGAAGAACGATTCGGGTCCCATGCCGCGGCAATTCTCGCGGCCGCACGGACTGCCCCCTTCTGGCCGGTAGGTTCAGCGGCGCGCGCGCCAAAGTCCAGGCGATGAGCTCGATGACCGAATCGATCGCGGCGCGGCTCGATGCGCTACCGTCGAGCCGATCGCTTTACGGGCTCGTAGCGCGCATCTCCGCGGGCGCGTGGTTCGAAGGTTACGATCTGTTCATGCTCGCGTACATATCGCTCGGCATGATCCATTCCGGGCTGTATTCGGCGACGTCGTCCGGTTTCGGCAGCATCCCCGCGTTCGCCGCGGCCGGATTCCTGGGAATGTTCGCCGGTGCGCTGTTGTTTGGTTCGATCTCGGACCGCTTCGGCCGGCGCGCCGCGTTCTTGTGGTCCCTCGCCTGGTATTCCGCCGCAACGGTCGCGATGTCGGTCGCGCGCGGCGCGATCGCGATCGACGGCCTTCGCTTTCTTGCGGGGCTCGGTATCGGCGTTCAGCTCGTGACTGTGGACGCTTACATCAGCGAGCTCGTGCCTCCGTCCATGCGCGGCCGCGCGATCGCGTTGAGCCAGACGATCACGTTCACGGCCGTGCCGGCGGTGGCGTTCATCGCGCAGGCGCTTGTTCCGCACGCATATTTCGGATTCGACGGCTGGCGTCTCGTAGCGCTTGCGGGTGGCCTCGGCGCAATAGTGGTGGTACCGCTGTTCCGTTCGCTCCCGGAGTCGCCGCGCTGGCTTGCCGCCCGCGGCCGCGACGCTCAGGCGCTCGATGCGCTGCAGCATATCGAAAAAATCGTCGGCGCGCGATCCGGCACCGGATCGGTCGAACCGGCGGCTGGTGCACTCGCGTCTCACGCGTCGTGGTTGGAGATGTGGAATGCCCAGTATCGGGCGCGCAGCGCGATGCTTGTTATCTTCAATTTCTTCCAGACCATCGGGTTTTATGGCTTCGCGTCGTGGGTGCCGATCCTGATCTTCGCAGAGGGCGTCAGCTTCGTCCACTCGCTCTTGTACACGGCGCTCATAGCGATAGCCGCGCCTTTCGGACCCGCTTTCGCAGCGATTGTCGGCGAGCGCTGGGAACGCAAGTGGCAGATCGTGACGCTCGCTGCCGCAAGCGCGCTCCTCGGATTGGCCCTTGCCTTCATGCGCGCGCCAACCGGGATCATCTGCGCCGGCGTCGGTGTGACGCTTGCGAACAATTGGTTCTCGAGCGCGTTTCACGCGTATCAAGCCGAACTGTATCCGACGCGCATCCGCGCGCGAGCAGTGGGCTTTGTCTATTCGTGGAGCCGGTTAAGCGCCGTGTTCGTGGGATTTTGGATCGCCCAGATCCTGGCGCGGTTTGGAGCAGGCGGCGCGTTTGCGTTCATCGCCGCCGGAATGGCCGTCGCAGCGGGAGTGATCGCAGCCGCCGGACCGCTCTCGCGCGGCCGGCGGCTCGAATCGCTCGCGCCCTAGGCGCGGAGGCCCTTGCTGATCGTGAGCGCGACCGGCAGCCCGAAGAATACCGTGTGCGCTATCAGGTTTTTTGCGAGGGTCAGCGTGTCCGGCGCTCCGGCCGGTCCGACGTGTTTGAGCACGAGCAGCATCGTCATGCCGGCCATGACGACGACGCCATAGAGCAGCCCGCCCAGAACTGGTCTTCGGACGAGTGCCGGCAACGGGCCCGCAGCTGCGGCATACACGAGCGCCCAGGCGATGCTGATCGCGAAGTGCATGACGAAACCGAGCGCGGCATACGACGTCGATGTGAACGCGACGCCGCCCACGAGCGCGGAGGCCACGAATTGCCAGATGGTGATCGGGCTCATGTGGTTGACGACCGCGAGGAAGGCGTCGATGAGCACGCCGCCGGCGAGGCCGGCGACGACTGTTGACGCGACCACGTTGACGTTCTGACGTTCAATCGCCCGTTCCATGACTACGCGGCCACCTTACGCGGCACGTCGCGGTGTTCGTCGAGGTCGAGCAGATCCGGCCACGTCGTCACGTCGGTGCGATCCGGCGCGATTTGGTTGCGGAGGTCCACGAAGTATTTCTGGCTGTCCGAATTCGGTTCCGGCGAGATCTTCAGGTAGTCCGCGTTGAACGCGGCGATTTCGTTGGCCGTCTTCTTGTTCAGATATTTCGCCTGCAGCAGTTCGCCGAGCTTTTTGTCGTCGTTGGCGGCCGCGAGCTTTTCAAAAACCTCGTGGTCGATGCCGACGAACTCGAGCACCCTTTGATCCATGCCGCAGTTGAAGTGGTATTCGCCGACCGTGCCGGCTGCGTGGGCACGCGCCTTGTCGGTCGTCCGCGCGAGCATCACGATGCCCTCGAGGGATTTGTCTTTGACGCTGCGTGGAACGTCTTTGCTGAGGTCCATGAGTGGGTGATCCTTTCAGGTCTAGCCTACTATCCTAACGATTAGTATGTAGGCTATCTAACATTACTTACACATTGTAGTATACCCACGAAAAATAGTAAATAACCAATTTTGCGGGACAATATCTGTCTGGAGGGGCCGACTTTATGTGGGCCCGGGCGAAAAAACCACGTGGGCCGACATAAAGTCGGCCCCTTCAGGATTTAACTCGGAGCTTTTTCTTGAGGGCCGCCATCTCGATGGCTGCGACTGCCGCCTCGTAGCCTTTGTTGCCGCCGGCGGGGTCTGGGCCAGTGTGCGGGGCCGTTCCGCGCCGCTTTTTGCCGGCGCGGGCCCACGCTTGAGCGGTGTTATCCGTGGTGAGCACGCCGAAGATCACCGGCACACCGGTGGCGAGCGAGACGCTTGCGATTCCGCGCGCTGCCTCGCCGGCCACGTAGTCGAAGTGCGGTGTCTCACCGCGGATCACGCAGCCGAGACAGACCACCGCGCTATACTTGCCGGTGCGGGCAAGCCACAGCGCTGCGAGCGGCAACTCAAATGCGCCAGGAACGTCGAACGTCTCCACTTTCGAGCCGCGCGCGTGATCGGAGAAGGCGCGCATCGCTCCTGCGTGCAGCGCGTCGGTTATCTCTTGGTTGAATCGCGCTCGGACGATCGCATACGCCGAGGCTTTCGTCACGGCGTGCCGTCGGCGTTGGCGAGCAGATGGCCGAGCTTCTCTTCTTTTGTCTTGAGATATCCGGTGTTGAACTCGTCGCGGTCCATGACGAGCGGCACGCGCCCGGTCATCTTGAGACCATAGCCTTCAAGCCCGATGATCTTGCGCGGATTGTTCGTGATGATCTTCATCTCGCGCACGCCGAGATCGTGCAGGATCTGCGAACCGATGCCGTACTCGCGCTTGTCGACCGGCAGCCCGAGTCTGACATTGGCCTCGACGGTGTCTGCGCCGCGGTCCTGCAATTCGTACGCGCGAAGCTTGTTGGCAAGCCCGATCCCGCGGCCTTCCTGATGCAAGTAGAGGAAGACGCCGCGTCCCTCGCGCGCGATGATCGCGAGCGCAGCGTCGCGCTGGGCCGCGCAGTCGCAGCGTTTGCTGCCGAGCGCGTCCCCAGTCAGACACTCCGAGTGGACGCGAACCAAGACGTCCTTGCCTTCGCCGAGCTCGCCCATGACAAGCGCGACGTGGCACGCACCGTCGAGGAGCGATTCGTAGCCGAAGCCGCGGAACGCGCCATGGCGCGTCGGCATGCTGAACTCCGCGATGCGCTTGACGAGTAATTCGTGACGCATGCGGTAGGCGATCAGATCCTTCACGGTCATCAACTTGAGACCGTGGCGAGCGCCGAACTCTTCCAATGCTGGGCGGCGCATCATCGTGCCGTCGTCATCGAGGATCTCGCACACCACGCCCGCGGGCGACAAGCCGGCGAGCCGCGCGAGATCGACCGCCGCCTCGGTCTGGCCGGCACGCACGAGGACGCCGCCCTCGCGGGCGCGCAGCGGAAATGTGTGGCCCGGGCTCACGAAGTCGGTTGGTGTCGAAGCGGGATCGACGAGCGCGGCGATCGTCGCCGCGCGATCGAACGCCGAGATGCCTGTGGTGGTGCGGGTGCGGGCTTCGACCGAGATGGTGAAAGCCGTTTCAAAACGCGATGTATTCTCAGCCACCATCATCGGGATATGCAGTTCGTCAAGGCGCTTTCCGGTCATGGACACGCAGATGAGGCCGCGTCCGTGTTTGGCCATGAAATTCACGGCATCGGGCGTGATCAACTCGGCGGCCATGGTCAGATCGCCTTCGTTCTCGCGATCCTCATCGTCCATGACGATGACCAACTTGCCGGCGCGGATGTCGGCGATGGCGTCTTCTATCGGGCTTAGCGGCATGTTCGTAGATTCTACAGGCGGCGGCCGGGTTACCGCTCGGCGGGTGTGCTTATTGTCGCGGATACAGGCCGGCGGTTTTGTCGGCTTCGAGCCAGATGTCGTCGAACGCCATCCGTTGGGTCGTCTTCGGATATGTCCCTTCGGGGAACTTCGCCGTATAGGCCGACGCAACCGCAGCCAGATATTCGAAGTTCTCCCACAGCGCCGGACCTGCCGATCGCCGCATGATGGCGAGAATGGGCGTCAGCGATTTCCAGCTGCTCTCCACTATTCCGCCCCAGAGATCGCATGCGATATCCGCGTCGATAATGTCGTGTTTGACGAAACTCCCCATAGATTCGAAAAAGTTGCCGACGATGTTGATCGCGCGGATGTCGCCAGAAAGCGGTGGGGTCAACAGCTTCGCGCGGATCGCGGGGTCCTCCATTTTCGCCGGCAGCTCGCGGCGCACAAAGACCAACGCCGCGGCGAACGCCTCGGATTCGAGCACTTCGCGGCACTCTGTGAGTGCGACGATCTGATTGCTGCCTCTGGAGTGGCGCAGTTGCGCGAGCGCTGCGATGGCCGTGGCCGCGATGACGATAAGCGTCCCCACCGATGCGAACGTGTTGAGCACTTCAAGACTCACGTAGAGTCCCTCTTGCCCATGATGCTGGCAACATAACGCGCCAACGGATCAGCTTCTACATTGAGGGCGTCGCCTGGCGCCTTCGACCGCAACGTCGTCCTGGCCAACGTCTCGGGGATCAGCGCAACTGCGAACCTGCCGTCGTCCACTGCCGCCACGGTGAGGCTGATGCCATCAAGCGCGACGTAACCTTTCTCGCAGATGAGGAGGTCGAGCGCAGGCGGCGTCGCGCACCACATGCGCACGCCTTGGCCTTCCGGGTCTATGCGCAAGATCGTGGCCGTGGCGTCCACGTGACCGTACACGACATGACCGTCGAGTGCATCGCCGACCCGAAGACTCGGTTCGAGATTGACGGCGTCGCCGGCGACGAGCGAGCCGAGATTGCTTCGCGCGAGCGTCTCCGGCACCACGTCGAACGTGAGCGCGCCGGCCGATTCTTCGACTGAGACGACCGTCAGACAGACGCCGTTGACCGCAACGCTTTCGCCGGGTGCGGCTGCCCGTCCGATCGCGCCGGCGCCGATCATCAGGCGATTGCCGCCGATCGGGTTCGGCGCGTTTTCCAGCACGTCGCCGCGCGCTCTGATTAGGCCGGTGAACATCGCGTCAGTCTTCCCGCGCCACTTCGATGAGCGAGAGCGCGCCGTTCGTGGCGACCCCTGCGTCAACGGCGACGACCGAGTCGGGGTAGTAGACGTCGTAGAACACGAAGTCCTTGCGATCGCGATAGGTCCGGCCACGGTAGATGACGCGCCGCGGCGTTCCCACGACTCCGGCGTCGGCGCACATCTGTCGAGCGGCCGCGGGAGTTAGCATGTGCGCATAGTCTGCGGTGACGGCCTCGCGGTCGATCGTGCCGCGCTGCATGGCGGCGAGCAACGACATCACCTTTTTTGTGACGACGGGATCTTGGCCCGTCGCGGATTCCAGATCGGCCGCGGCCTCCGCGGCTGTCGGTGGTTCCACGATGGAGACGACGCGGCGAAAGAATAGATCCTCGTCGAACGGATCGCCGTTGCTCAGCGCCGCGATCTCTAACCCGTCATCCGGGAACGTGGCATTCTCGCCGGCGAAGCCACCGTTCAGACCTTGATGGAAAATATATCTCCGGCCGTACAGATGCGCGAGATCGAGTCCGAAGCCGTAGCCGCCGCGCATTCCGTATCCGTGCGAGAGCGGCGAGAAAGTCATCGCGCTCCACGACGATCGGTTGAGCACTCGGCCGTTGTCTAGCGCAGCATCCCAGCGGACGAGGTCGGTCACCGATGAGTCGATGGTTCCGTCCCCGTAGCCAAGATCGTCGGCGGTCTGGGGAGAAGTTACGATCTTGCCGTCCGCGTACGTGTAGCCAACCGCACCGTCGGGAACATCTTGCGGGATCATTCGCGCGCTCGTGGCATGCATACCGAGCGGCTGAAAAACGCGCCGCGCGAGGAAATCGCCGTACGACTCCCCGCTGACTTTTTCGACGATCATGCCGAGGATGACGTAGTTCGTATTTGAGTACTCAAAACGCGATCCCGGTGGGAAATCGAGCGGCGTGTCTTTGATGAGATCCACGAACTGCGCTGCGGTAGCTCTGTGCGGCACGTTTTCCACGATCGAGTAGTCGGGGATCCCTGAAGTGTGGTTGAGCATCTCGCGCAGCGTGATTTGTCGTGCGTAACGATAGTCCGGAAGGTAGCGCGCGAGGCTGTCGCCCACGCTCAGCTTTCCGTCTTCTTGCAACAGCAGAATCGCGGTCGCGGTGAACTGTTTCGTCATCGAGGCGATATTGTAGACGGTGCCCGAGTCCGCCGGCAAACGCTTTTGCACGTCGCGATATCCGTAGCCGCTCGCGTACAGCACAGCGCCGTTGCGCGCGATCGCGAGAGACATGCCGGGCAAGTGCTGGTCGCGCAGCGTGGCGCCGACGAGCGTATCGATCTGCTGCCGCTGCGCCGCTGAAATGGTAGGCGCCGGATTTGTAGCGGGCAGTGAAGCGGCAAAGGCCGCCGCGATCAATAGTAAGATCATGTGGCGGGCACCGCCTCGATTAGGACGTCTTCCCCGAGCATGACGGCGGATTCGATGCGCAAGCGCGCCGCGCCCGCAAAACTTGTGATGACCGGCGCGACCGTCGCCGAGCCAAGTATCTCCGGGGCGACCAACCAGTAGATCTTGCCGACCAGCTTCTGCGCGAGCAATGCGGCCGCGATCGTCGGCCCGCCTTCGCAGAGCACGCTGAGGATGCCGCGTTGCGCGAGTTGGAAAAGGAGGTCCGCAAGGTCCACGCGTCCGTCCGAAGTCGTCGCGCATGTGACGATTTCCACGCCGCGTTCGACAAGCGCATCGCGCCGCTCCGCCGGAATCGCCGCCGTCGTCGCGATCATCGTCGGCGTGGCCGCGGCATCTCGCACGAGATGGCTGGTGAGCGGAAGCCGGCCGTGCGAGTCCGCCACGATCCGCAAGTACGGCACGGCGCGCGCCCGTGTCGGACGAACGGTGAGCTCCGGATCGTCGGTGACGGCGGTATGCACGCCGACCAAGACCGCGTCGTGTTCGTAGCGCAGATCATACACGAATGCGGCGGCCTTTGCGCCCGTCAGCCGGTGGCGCACGCCGGCGCGCGGCGCGATCGCGCCGTCGATGCTCGCCGCCAGCTTGAGCGCGACAAATGATCGAGTGTTTGTGCGATGGTGCAGATATGCGCGGTTGAGCGCTGCGGCGGCGTCTTTTTCGATACCCTCCGACAGCTCGATGCCGGCTTCGCGCAGCCGTTGGACGCCCCGTCCGCACACTTGCGGATCCGGGTCTTCGACAGCGATGACAACGCGCTTGACGCCGGCGTCGATGATCGCTTGCGTGCAAGCCGGCGTCTTGCCAACGTGATCGCACGGTTCTAACGTGATGTAGAGCGTCGCGCCTTTTGCTCGATCGCCCGCCGCCCGCAGCGCGATGGTCTCCGCATGATCGGAGCCCGCACGCTCGTGATAGCCTTCTCCGACCACTGCGCCGCCAGTTGCGACGACGACCGCACCCACCAAGGGGTTTGGGCTCGTGTTGCCGCGGCCTTTCGCAGCGAGTTCCAGCGCACGCTGCATGAATCGCGCATCATCCATGCACGGTTGTTAGCCGCGGCGGCGGGCGCTACCCTCGGGAGAAATATTCGTCAGATCCGGATCGCGAGGGCCGCCCCGATGACTTCTTCGGCGCCGCACGCGTAGAGTGAGTCAGCACATGAGGTGAGCGTCGAACCGGTCGTCACGACGTCGTCGATGACCAGTACGCGCCGGCCGAAGACCTCCGAAGCCCGCGGACCCGCGCCGAACGCTCCACGGACGTTCGCGCGCCGCGCCGCGAGGGGCAGCCGGCTTTGCGGCGCCGTGGCATTTATACGCTGGATCGCTTCGGTTTCGATGGGGATGCCGAGCGTCGCAGCAACTGCGTCGGCGACGAGCGCCGCCTGATTGAATCCGCGTTCCCGAAGGCGTGCCGGATGCAGCGGTATTGGCACGATCACATCTGCGCCGAAAGCGATGTAGCCCGCAAGGAGCCCACCGAGCGTCCGCGCGACGTCACGACGGCCGCCGAACTTTATGTGCCGAACGGCGCGCGCGAGTGCGCCGCCGAATGGGCCAAGAGCCACGGTGAACGGCGCGCCGGACTTTGCGGCGCGCGTCACTGGGCCGTGGTTCGAGCACGCGGCCGAACAGGACTCGCACAGGGATGAACCGAGCGCGTCGCACGCCGCGCACCGCAACGGTGCGACGATGCCTGCGATCCAGGCGAACGGAGCGAGCATAGCGCCATCGCATCACGCCGCGATTGGCTCCGGTGAAGGGGCCGACTTTATGTCGGCCCTGGCGAAGCAAACGTGGGCCGATATAAAATCGGCCCCTTCAGAGAATCGGCCAGCGTGCGCGCCAATCGCGTACGTAATCGAAATCGGCGTACGTTATCGAACTCGTCGTACGTTATCGAATCGGCTTACGTTATCGAATCCGCGAGGCGCGGGCGTGGAGGCCGCCTTCGACGAATGCGCGCGGTTCCACGACGACGTCGTCAGCGAGAATCGTGTTCAGCAAGTGCGCGTTCGACCCGATCTGCACGCCGCGCCACACGATCGAGCAATCGACGACCGCTCCGGGACCGACGCTCGAACCCGCTCCGACCGAAGCAAAGCCCTCAACGCGTGCGGTCGGATCGATAGTCGCACCCGCACCCACAAGCGTGCAGTCGCGGATCTCTGCGCCGTCGCCGATCGAGAGGCGGACCTTGCCGGCTAGCGCGTCCGCGTGCGCGCGCCGGTATTCCGACGGCGTGCCGATATCGCACCAATACGCGCGCTGCTGCATTCCGAAAAAACGCGCTTCCGCGCCGAGAAGCTCGGGGAATACCTGCTTGCCGAAGTCGTAGAACGTCGCGGCCGGAATGCGCGCGAGCAGTTCCGGTTCGAAGACGTAAATGCCCGTGTTGACGAGTTTGCTGCGTTCGGTACCTGGCGCCGGTTTCTCCTGAAAATCGGTGATGCTGCCATCCGCTTCCGTGACGACCACGCCATACTGCGAGACGTCGTCGGCTTCCACGAGCACGATGGTCGCCTCCGCGCGGCGCTCCCGATGAAATGCGAGCGCGGCGCCGAGATCGACGTCGGTCACGTCATCGCAGCCGATGACGACGAATGTCGAATCGAAGAGATCCTCGACCTGCTTCACCGCGCCGGCGCTGCCCATGAGCGTGGGCTCGCGCAAGTAGGACATGCGGACGCCGAAGTCGCGGCCGTCGCCCACGTACCGCTCGACGTCTTCAGCGAAATAATGGACGTTGACGACGAGATCGCTGACGGCGTGCGCGGCCAGATAGTCGATGACGTGTCCGATCACCGGCCGGTCGAGCACCGGCACGAGCGGTTTTGGGAGATCGTTCGTCAGCGGCTGCAGACGCGTCGAGAGTCCGCCCGCGAGGATCATTCCACGCATGGTCAGCGCGCTTGGTTTGCGCCGCGCTCACGCATCGCCTGCGCAAACACGAGCGCCGCGAAACGCGGCAACGCCAGTTGGCGACGGAATCGCGCCGGCTCGCGGACGAGCCGATACAACCACTCGAATCCGGCCCGTCGCCACGCCTCCGGCGCGCGCGTCACGCGACCCGCCCAGACGTCAACAGCGCCGCCGACGCCGATGCAGACGGCGTCCCCGAGCGCCGCCGAATACGTCCGGATCCAGAGCTCTTGTAGCGGGAAGCCCATTCCGACCAGCACGAGTTGGGCGCCGGATCCGCGGACCAAGTGCGCGACCCCCGCATCGTGATCGCGTTCGAAGAATCCGTGGTGCATGCCGCAGATCACGACACTAGGAAAGCGTGCGCCAAGCACTTGCGCAGCGCCGTCGGCGACGCCGGCAGCAGCGCCAAGAATGAAAGTGCGGACTGAACGAGGCGGGCTATCGCGCAAGACGCGCTCGACCAGATCGATGCCGGCGACGCGTTCGCGCAACGGTCTTCGCAAGATCCGCGAAGCCCAGACGATCCCGACCGTGTCCGGCACGATCAGATCCGCACCGTTGATCGCCGCGCGATACGCTTCATCGCGCGCCGCGAGCGTCGCCATCTCCGCGCCGAGCGTCACGATCTGTGCGCGGCGGCCTTGCCGAATCCAACCCGTGATGGTAGCAGAAGCGGAGTTCAGGTCGACGTCGTCCACGCGACAGCCGAGGACTTGGAGCGGGCGATCGCCGGTCAACAGCCGTTCGTCAGCCTGAAGCTCACGTCGCCGCGACAGTCGCCTGCGCCGCCGTCGCCGGTGCCGACGCCTGCGTCGTCGCTACCCACGGCGCGATCGCTGCCGCGAGCGCCCGTTCCTGTTCGGCGGTCAGTTCGCACAGCGGCGGCCGGCACGAGCCGGCATCGAACCCGAAATGTCGCATCGCTGCCTTCACCGGGATGGGACTCGAGACGGCGAAGAGCGCGCGGATGAGCGGAAGCAGGCGCCCGTGCAGCGCTGTGGCGGAATCGTTGTCGCCGCACGCATAGGCGGCAAGCATGGCGCGGATGTCGCGCCCCGCGACGTGGCTCGCGACGCTCACAACGCCGCACCCTCCCACCGAAGCGGTCGGTAGTGCCAAGTGATCGTCGCCGGCATACACATCGAAGTCTTCTGTCAGCCGCGCGGCGATCTCGGCGATCTGCATGAGGTCTCCGCTGGATTCCTTGACGCCTCGGATCCGCGGATGCTTCGAAAGCGTCGCAAGAGTTTCGGGCAGCACGTTTACGGCTGTGCGGCCTGGGATGTTGTAGATCATCACAGGCACGCTCGACGCATCGGCGATCGCATGGAAATGAGCCACGAGTCCGGCTTGCGGCGGCTTGTTGTAAAACGGACCGACTGCAAGTATGCCATGGACTCCAGTCGAGCATGCGAGGCGCGTCAGTTCGACGGAAGAACGCGTGTCGTTGCCGCCAGTGTTCGCGATCACCGAGGCCCGCTCGCCGACCGAGCCGACGATCCTGCGGAACAACTCCATCTTCTCGATGTCGGTCAGTGTGGGTCCTTCGCCGGTCGTGCCGCTCACCACGATCCCAGTCGTGCCGTTGTCGCACAGGAACTCGGCGAGACGTCGGGCTTCGTCGAAATTGACGGCGCCATCCGCCTTCATCGGCGTGACCATCGCGGTGACGAGCGGACCGAACCGACCTTGGCGCATGATTGCCTATCCCTTTAGTCCGAAGTATTCGTGTAAGGCATTCTCGGCGACTGCGGCTTGCGCCCCCGGCACGAGCACCGAGACGGTGATATTCGAGTCCGTACTGTGGATTATCGTCACGCCGGCCGACGAAAGCGCATCGACGACGCGGTACACGACGCCAGGGGTGCCGCGCATGCCGGCGCCGACGATCGAGATCTTCGCGCATTCACGCCGCGCGCGCAGCGAGATCGGCTGCCCCGTCAGCGAGCGCTGCGCCGCGTCGAATTGCGCGTCTGCGACGATGAAGAAGACGCCGGCGGCATTCACGTTGACACAGTCGATACTGATATTCTCCTCGGCTAGCGACTTAAACAAGGCGCGCTCCCAGCCGCTGGCCCCGCCGGCGCCTTCGGGCGACGCATGCACGAACGTGTAACCGTCGATCGCCGCGATGCCAGTGACCGGATGGGCGCGGTCGATCTCCGCGTCGTCGCTGATCTCGGTACCGACGCCGCTGCGCAGGCCGCGGACGCGCAGCGGCAAATGCGAGCGGTGCGCGACTTCCGCGGCTTTGTCGTGCATGACGCGCGCCCCATGCGACGCGAGTTCGGAAAGTTCTTCTGACGTGAGCGTCGCGATCGTGTGCGCGTCGGATACTCGACGCGGATCGGCCGTCATGACGCCGTCGACGTCGGTGTAGACGTCGACCGGCACGCTGCCAAGCGCTTCTGCAAGCGCGACCGCCGTGAGATCGCTGCCGCCGCGACCGAGCGTGGTGATGACGCCGTCCTCGGTGACGCCTTGGAATCCCGCGATGATCGGCGTGACACCCGCCGCCAAGAGTTCCCGCACGCGCCGGGCATCGACGGAGCGGATCGCGGCGTCGCCATGCGATCCGTCGGTCGTGATCCCGGCTTGCGCGCCGGTCAGCGCAAGCGCTTTGATGCCTTTGGCTTCGAGCGCCTCGGCCAGCACTGCAGCTGCGATCGTTTCGCCGCACGCAAGCAGCAGATCCCGATTCGGTCCATCCGGCGCGGTCTGCGCAAGCGCGAGCAGCGAGTCGGTGGCATACGGATCCGGCGTGCGGCCGATCGCCGACGCGACCACGATCGGCGCGTGCCCCGACCGGAGCGATTCGACGACGCGCTGGGCCGCGAGATCGCGCAGCTCGGACGTCGCAAGCGACGAACCGCCGAATTTCAAGACGACGATCTGCCGGCTGTCGCGCGCCGCCTGCGCGCTCATGTGGCGACGCCGCTCGCCGCACCGATCGACTCCGCGATCTGGACGGCATTTGTCGCGGCGCCTTTGCGCAGATTGTCGCACGCGATCCAACACAACCACCCGGAGGCGTGGGCGTCGTCGGGGCGCAGTCGTCCAACGGCCACGTCATCTGTGCCGACGACGTCGAGCGGCGTGGCGTAACCGGCGCCGTCGAGAAATCGCACGCCGGGCGCAGGGCGCAAGGCGTCGGCGATCTGTGCCCGCGTGGCCGGCCGCTGCGTGCCGAACGAAACCGCTTCGCAGTGGCCGACGGCGACCGGCACGCGCACGGAGGTCGCCGAGACGCGCAAGTCGGGTAGCTCAAGGATCTTCCTCAACTCTGCTGCGATCTTCCGTTCTTCATCGGCGTGACCATCGGCGTCGAATGAACCGTTCTCCGGTATGACGCTGCCCGCGATGCGGCGCGGCAACTCGCTTACCTCTTGCGCGCCGGCGCATTGTGCGCGGTATTCCTCGAGTGCGGCTCTGCCCGCCCCCGAGACGCTCTGGTACGTCGCCACGCTCGCCCAAGCAAGTCCGAATTCGCGCGCGATGGGCGCGAGCGTGAGCGCGAGTGGAATGGTCGCGCAGTTCGGATTTGCGATCAGGCGCGCGCCGATCGCTCGCGCAGCGTTGATCTCAGGCACAACGAGCGGCACCGTGTCGTCAAGCCGGAAAGCGGCGGACTTGTCGATCACGAGCGCGCCGGCGGATGCTGCCGCCCGCGCATGCGCGGAACTCGTCGCGGCGCCGGCCGCGAAAAAGGCGATGTCGATATTGGCGAAGTCGCTTGCGCCGGCGAGTTCGCGCACCGGCCACGACTTGCCGAACGCAGTCCGAGTGGAACCAGCGGAGCGCGCGCTTGCGAAAAGCGCGAGCGTCGAAGGTTCGTAGCCGCGCTCCTCCAGCGCCGTCAAGAGCGACTCGCCGACCAGCCCCGTCGCGCCGACGATCGCGATGCGAACGCCGCGCTTCACAGCAGTTCTCCGATCCCGTCGATGAAGCGCGTTAGGCCGCGTGCAGCGCGCACCGCCTTCAGGACGCCCGGCATGAACGACGAGCGTGACGACGAGTCGTGCACGATCGTGAGCGTCTCGCCTTCGCCGCCGAAGCGCACTTCCTGATGCGTGATCACGCCGGGCAGCCGCAAGCTGTGCACGCCGACGCCGTTCATGTCCGCGCCACGCGCGCCTTCGGCCTTGAGCGCTTTGGTGGGCGCACGCTCAAACGAGCGCACTTCGGCGATCGCGCGCGCGGTTGCCATGGCCGTGCCTGATGGCGCATCCTTTTTTCCGGACTCGTGCATCTCGACGATCTCGACGGCCTCGAAGTGCGGCGCGGCCTCGCGCGCGAAACGCATCATCAACACCGCGCCGAGCGCGAAATTCGGCGCGAAGACGCAGCCGACCCCAGTGCGCTGCGATTCCGCCCGGAGGCGCGCCACTTCCGCGGCGCCGTATCCCGACGTGCCGATCACCGGCCTAATGCCCATCTGCATGGCTTCGAGTGCGATGTCCATGCTTGCCGGGAACGTCGTGAAATCGACTAAGACGTGAGGTTTGGCGCGTTCGAACAACGTGCCCAACGAGGTATATTCGTCGGCGTTTGCCGCCGATCCGCGCACCAGTCCGCCGACGTATTCGATGCCGTCAGCAGCGCGCACCGCCGCTATCGTGACGACTCCCATCTTTCCGCGCGAGCCGGAAACCGCCGTGCGGATGCCATCGATGTTCATTGGAAGCAACGTTCACCTTGGAGGGCGCGACCAACCTCTGGCCACGCGTGGAGGAGCGTGGCTTTTAGCCCACTTTCTCCAACTTCGCATAGTTGAGCATAATGCTCTTGCGCCCGACCTCGGTGAAATTCACCGTCACGAACGCGTCGCCGCCCGCGCCTTTGACGTCTTCGATGACGCCGGCCCCGAACTTCGGATGCACGACGCGATCGCCGGTGCGCAGATCGATGTCGGTGCGGACGGTGGGAGCGGGCAACGCGATGTCATCCCAGCTGCCGCCGAAGCCGACGGTCGGCACAGGCTGCGCGTTAAGATACTCAAGGCCCGTCATCTCTCCCAGGAAGCGCGAGGGCGGATGCATGTATGCGCTGCCGAAGGTGAGGCGGCGCTTTGCGTAGGTGAGCGCAAGCCGATCGATGGCACGCGTCACGCCGACGTAGCACAGCCGTCTCTCTTCTTCGATATCCGATGGATCGACGAGCGCGCGACCGTGTGGAAAGATGCCTTCTTCCATGCCGCACAAGAACACGACCGGATACTCGAGGCCTTTGGCCATGTGCAACGTCATGAGCGTGACGTAGCGTTCGCCTTCTTTGAGCTGGTCGATGTCGGAGACGAGTGCGATCGTGGCCAAGAACTGGTCGAGGTCGGGACCCTCGCGTTCTTCGAAATCGCGCGCGACGCCGACGAGCTCCTGTAGATTCTCGAGCCGCGAGCGCGACTCGACCGTGTCCTCGGCGCGCAGGTCGCGCAAGTAGCCCGTATCTTCTAAGACCGAGACGAGCAGCTTCGCCGGACCCTCAAGTGCGCCCAACGCGGCGAAGTGCTCGATGTCGGCGAGAAATTTCGCGATGTCCTTTGCCTTTTTTGGCGCGATGTCGGCGACGACCGCGCGGTCTGCAAGCGCCTTTGCAAATGAGAGCCCGCGGCGCGCGCCTTCGTCAGCGATTGCATTGAGTGTTGAAATGCCGATCCCGCGCCGCGGTGCGTTGATGATGCGCCTCAGACTCACGCCGTCGTTGCGATTGGCGATATAGCGCAAGTAGCCGAGCGCGTCTTTGATCTCCATCCGCGCATAGAATCCGACGCCGCCGACGATGCGATAGGGCAGCCCTTCGACCAACAGCGCTTCTTCAAACGCCCGCGATTGCGCGTTGGTGCGGTAAAGCACGACGAAATCGTTGAGCGCCAAACCGTAATCGTGCATGCCGCGCCGGATGGAGTCCACGACGTAGCGCGCTTCTTCGCGATCGGTGGCCGCGGCGTAGACGGTCACCGGCGTGCCGCCTACCCGGTCGGTCCACAGTTTTTTTCGGTGTCGCTGCGTGTTGCGCTCCACGAGCGCATTCGCGGCGGCGAGCACCGCGGGCGTGGAGCGATAGTTGCGTTCCAGTCGGTATGTGGCCGCGCCCGGGAAGTCGCGTTCGAAGCGCAAGATGATGCGGTGGTCGGCGCCGCGGAACGAGTAGATGCTCTGATCGTCGTCGCCGACGACGCAGATGTTTCCGGAGCCGCGCGAGAGCGCGCGCACCATTCTGTATTGCGCCTCGTTGACATCTTGATACTCGTCGACGAGCACGTAGCGGAATCGTTCGCGCCACGCAAGCCCGAGTTCGTCGTCGCGCTCCGCGAGCGCGAGCGCGTGCATGATGAGGTCATCGAAATCCAACGCCGATGCTTGGCCGAGCCTGCGCTGGTATTCGGTATAGATGGCCGCGATCGTGGGCGACAACTCGCCCTCGGAAGTTCCGGCATACGCCGTTGCTGTGATGCAGCGCTCCTTGGCGCGGCTGATCTTCGCGAGCATCGCACCCGGTGCGAAATGCTTCTCGTCGAGATTGAGATCGCGCAGGATCTCTTTGAGCACAGTGCGCTGGTCGGCGTCGTCGTAGATCACGAAGTTCGGCGCAACCCCGATTGATGCTCCGTCGCGCCGCAGCATGCGCACGCCGATCGAGTGAAACGTACCCACCCAGAGGCCGGCGGCTGCTGGCCCTACGAGATTTGCAAGCCTTCTTTTCAATTCGCCGGCAGCTTTGTTCGTAAACGTGACGGCGAGGATGCGATACGCCGGCGCGAGGCCGGCTTCGAGGATGTGCGCGGTGCGGTGGGTGAGCACGCGCGTCTTGCCGCTCCCCGCGCCCGCGAATATTAGCACCGGCCCTTCCGTATGCTCGGCGGCAGCGCGTTGTTCGTCGTTGAGAGCGTCGAGGACGTCCAAGGAACCTCTTGTCACGGAGCGGCGGCGGTTGCGCCGACGCGCTCGCCGCGGCCGACGACCGCATCGCGCGGCACTGTGGCGCGGGGCTCGACTGTGACCTCGAGGCCGAGGATGGCATCGCGGACGTTTGCGTGCGCGCCGACATCGCAGCCTGGCCAAAGGATTGCAGAGCCGACGGTGGCCCCTTCACCGACGCGGCAGCGGTCGTAAATGACGGAGTACGGTTCGATTTTTGCGCCTTGGGCGAGCGCGACGTCTGGTCCGATATACGCCGGACCTCGCGCCGTCACGCCGTGCGGCAGCGGTGCGCCGTCACCCGACCAGACTTGTTTCGCGATCTCGACGCCGAGCGGATGGTCGAGCTTACCGTCCAGGATGTCGCGGTGCGCCTGGATGTACGAATCGGGCCGGCCGACATCGATCCAATAGTCGTCGGTTGAGACTGCGAAGACGCGGCCGGTGCGCGCGATAAGATCGGGAAAGACTTCGCGCTCGATCGAGACCGCGCGTCCGCTCGGTATGGCATCGACCGCTTCCATTTCGAGGAGATACGTGCCGGCGTTGATGTCGTTTGCATCGGTCTCGCCCGGCTTCGGTTTTTCAACGAACCGTTTCACACGCCCGCCTGATTCGGTTTCCACGACGCCGAAGTGGCTGGGGTCGTCGACCGCGCGAGTGTGGATGGTCGCAAGCGCTTTGTTCGCTTCGTGTTTCTCGCGCAGTGCGATCAAGTCCAATCCGGTAAGAATGTCGCCGTTGCAGACGTAGATAGGTCCGCGGATGAGGTCGCGCGCGTTCTTGATCGCGCCCGCAGTTCCGAGCGGTTCGTTCTCGAGCACGTAGTGCAGCGTGACGCCCATGCTCGCGCCGTCGCCGAAGTGCGCTTCGATCTTGTCGGGGAGATAGCAGCATGAGAGGATGATATCTTCAACGCCCGCAGCCTTCAACCGTGCGATGATCCAGCCGATGAATGGGCGGCCGAGCAACGGCGCCATCGGTTTTGGAAGGTCGTAGGTGAGCGGCCGGAGCCGCGTGCCTTCGCCGCCGACGAGGATAACTGCTTGCATGGTCAGGGTTTCGGCCCAGCCGTCATTCGCCCTCCGCGCACGGTCGCACCGATGACCAAGCCAGCGCTGATCAGGACGAGATTCTTGATGATGTACTGGCCTTCCAGCGTTGGCGCAAAAGGAATCGACGCGAAGGTCTCGTGTGGGAAAAAGAAGAGCGGCAATAGTGTGCCGGCCATCTGCGCGAAGAGCAAAAGGATGACGAGGCGCAATGCGACGCCGCTAAGCAGGCCGAGCCCGATCACGCATTCCCAGGTGGCGAGAATCGGCATGCTGATATTCGGCTGGATGTGGCCGAGCGAGAGCACGAGGATGGTTTTTCCGGCAAGCGCCTCAGCCGGGCTGGCCGCTGGGAAATACTTCAGCACGCCGAACCAGAAGAACACGATGCCGAGGCTTATACGCAAGAACGTGACGCCGTTGCGCGCCATCCAACGCGTGATCCCGGCATCGATTCCGTCGAAGCGATCCAAAATAGCGCTCAGTTTGATCCCTTGGGGCGCGATGCGCCGACTAGCCGATTGATTGCCGTTAACACCGCGTTCGCGAATAGCCCGATAAGTAGAGCTTCCAATAGTACGATCCCAGACGCAACCCCGAGCCACATGATCGGGAACGAACCCCCTATCATCCGACCGGGACCGATTTCCCACGATATATACATGCCGAGAGTGGCGTCCACGAGACCCACGATGCCCGAGGCTGCGATCACATCCAGATACCGTCCGGCCACGCGGCCCGCAGCTACTCCGACCACCGCAAAAATCGCAAAAGATGCGTACCGGAAGACTATGTATGGAAAACCTGTATCTGCGAAAACGACCGACCCAACGGTATCAACGGCGAGAATTGCGATAGCACCGAAGATGATGATCCTTGTGATTGCTTGCATCTTGAACGCTGCCTACTCTTCACCATCATAGTAATCGAGCGCGTTCGACCGGATGAGTTTTCTCTGCGGTGATCGCACGACATGCTTATCGCTGTCTGGATAGTGACACGATTCTCCGACCGGATTATCTGCGATGATGTAGACGAGGAGGTCGTCTTCGCCGTCGTTGATGATTTGATGCGGCCGACCCGGTTCGAAAAGGAACGCATCGCCCGCCTCGATCTTGTCAGTACCGTCTTGATGCCGGATCTTGCCGGCACCGCTGACGACGATGTAGAACTCCCACTGTGCGCTGTGCGAGTGATAGGGGTACGGAACCTTACCCGGCGGAACGCGCATGAGCTCTACGTCGAACGGATGACGTAACATAAGATCCGTCGATCGAGGATCGCGCCCTAACGCTTCTGAGATCCCCTTGCCTGCACCGAAGTACTTTCCTTTCGGCGATTCCCACGACTCCTCGGGAACATCACGCATGTTTACTTTTTGCATTTCACCTTCCACGAGCTATGTCCGGTTGTGTTACCTATCGAACTAGGCGCTTCTCCAAGCGAACGGTCACCAGATCGCCAGCCTCTTTGCCGATGATCTTTCGGATTTCGGCCTTTACCGGCAGCATGTGCTTGCCGTCGCCCGTCGCCATGAATGAAGTGTCGAAGCTGTGGTCGTCGATCGACACGCGCACTTTCACAAGGCCGCGCGTCCCAAAGAACTTCGCCGACCCGGGCATGATGACGTACGTCCAGCCGCCTTTTGAGTTCGATTTTCGAAGCTTGGCGCGGAATTGCTTGAGCATCGTGAGGTCTAACCCGAAGGGAATCCGAATCCCTGTCACCGCTACTGTAGAACAAACACTTAGGGGAGTCACATGCTGACCGACAAGGTCAACCTGGCCGAGAAACTGACAAAGTTTGACGAATATTGGGCGCCTCGCACGGTCGCCACGCTGAACGGTCAGGACATAATGGTCGTGAAGGTGCGCGGCGAATTCGTCTGGCACAAGCACGACGACACAGACGACTTCTTTCTTGTCCTACAGGGACGGCTCACGATCCATCTTCGCGATCGCGATGTCGTTCTTGGACCGGGCGAGATGTTCGTCGTTCCGCGAGGCGTGGAACACAAGCCCGTTGCCGATGAAGAGACGCACTTGGTCATCATCGAGCCGACCGGAACACCGAACACGGGCGACGCCGCTACCGCTGTTCCGCGACGGGTCATCTAGTCTCGGCTACGTGGCGGGTTATCGCGTGTCCGAATCTAGGCCGTGCGGAATGAGATAAAAGAGCGCGATGATGATGTACGCGGCGAAGCTGACCAGCGGAAATACCAGCGCAAGCAGCGTCGCAGCCCCGTACACGGCCCATCCGATGCGATACGCACGGACGGTGCCTGCAATCGTTGTGTCAGCGACACTGCTGTCAAAGGCGCGCGCTCGAACGAGATGGTCGAGCATCAAGTTGAAGGCCGTGCCCGTGGTCGAAAGCGTGACACCGTAGAGAAATGTCGACGCCTGCATCGTTGGATACGACCCGAGGGCGCTCGTCGCGAACGGAATGAATGCCGTTCCGCCGAGGAGTAAGAGATTCCAGAAGATGGTCGTGCGATCGATGCGCTCGACCTGGCGGAACATCGCGTGGTGATTTTGCCACATAATGCCTATCACGCCGAAGCTCAGCGCGTAGGCGATGAGGTTAGGCCATAGGCCGAGGAGCGCGTTCGTAAGCTGGTGGTTGGTTGTCAGCCGAATCACGGGCAGCGAGAACCCGAGCACGAGCAGCGTGATCGCGAACGCAAAGACACCGTCAGAGAATGCTTCGAAGCGAGACTTACTCACGGCGATCAGTGCAAGCCCGCGCACTGCGAACGCATCTCTATGTCTGCTGCATCGCTTCGCCGCTCATCCGCATCAACCGGGGTCATCCTCGTTGATACCCCACGGAATTTGAGCACGGAATTCAATTGTAGATTTTGTCCACTTGCGCGAAGAAGTTTCTACAATAGCTACAGACGCAGCCACCTTTTTCGCCCCAGTCGGCGGCGCTTGCATATGCTGCGACGGTCGCCTCGAAGTTGCACATGACTTGCCATCGATCGATGGTAAGAAGCTTCATCTTGCTAGCGATTAAAGATCTAGCCCCAAGGGAATTCGAATCCCTGTCTCCGCCTTGAGAGGGCGGCGTCCTAGGCCTCTAGACGATGGGGCCTCACACGAACAGTGAAGGGCGCGACGCGCCCTTCTGATCTTTGGCTGGCGCGGAAGGATTCGAACCTCCACAAGCAGGTTCAGAGCCTGCGGTCCTACCATTAGACGACGCGCCAACGTCGCGGATTACGGCGCAGCCGCGCCTGAAGCCGACCGCAATTATACCCTTCGCACCGGAAGCGTGTCAAACCTCGGGACGCGGGTCGCGCAGCGCTCGGCGGCGAAAATACTGCGCGATGGACGTCGCCTCGGACTCTCTCCAACAGCTCGTAGCGCGCGCATTTGCCGACGGAGTCAAGACGCCGGATAGCTCGGTTCGCGATGCAGTGGAGCGCGCGATCGCCGGTTTGGATTCTGGGGAATTGCGCGTCGCCGAACAGCTGCCGGACGGCGGTTGGCAAGTCAACTCGTGGCTGCAGCAGGCCATCCTGTTATATTTTCGGCTGCACGAGAGCGAGCCATCCGAAGCCGGCCCGCTCGGCTTCTATGACAAGATCCCCGTGAAAAAAGATTGGCGCGGCAGCGGCGTGCGCGTCGTGCCGCCGGGCGTCGCACGCTACGGAAGTTACCTCGCGCCCGGCGTCATCCTCATGCCGGGTTTTGTGAATATCGGCGCGCGCGTCGGCGCCGGCACGATGATCGACACGTGGGCGACGGTCGGCAGCAGCGCGCAGATCGGTGCGGGCGTTCATCTCTCCGGCGGCGTCGGCATCGGCGGCGTACTGGAACCACTGAACGCGCGGCCGGTCATCATTGAAGACGGCGCGTTCATCGGCTCGCGCTGCGTTGTGGTCGAAGGCGTGATGGTCGGCGCGGAAGCGGTACTCGGCGCCGGCGTCATTTTGACGGCGAGCACACCGATCATCGATGTCACGGGCGCGAAGCCCGTTGTCACGAAAGGCGTGATAGCGCCTCGCGCCGTCGTGATCCCCGGCACGACCGACAAGCAGTTCCCTGCCGGAACGTTTGGAACTCCGTGCGCGCTCGTGATCGGCCGGCGATCGGAATCGACCGACAAGAAAACCTCGCTCAACGAAGCCCTACGCGAATTCGGAGTCGCGGTTTGAAATCAGCGATCGCAAACTCTCGACTCCTGAACATCGCTCCATCTGGTATTCGCGCCATTCACGAGCGCAAGCGCGCGACATCGGTGGACCTTGGCATCGGCGAGCCGAGCCTCAGGCCCGACATCGCTCCGTTCGAAGCCGCAGTCGCCTGGGTGCGCGAGCATGGCTGCCCATACACGACGTACGCCGGCCTTCCCGAATTGCGTGAACTCGTCGCCGCTGTCTACGGCGGCAAGTTCTTTCAGACGAGCGCGAACGTCTGCGCGACGAACGGATCGCAAGAGGCGATCTATCTGGCGATCAAGACGCTCGCCGAACCCGGCCGCGACGAAGTCCTCGTCACCAACCCCGGCTATCCGGTCTATCACAAAGTCTGCGAGCTCGAGGGGATAACGTGGCGAGCGGTCGAGCTTGACGCCGCCGACGGCTTCACGCCGCGGGCCGCTCCGATACTTGCCGCGCTCACACCGAAGACGCGCGTGATCGTGCTTGCGACTCCAGCCAATCCGACTGGTGCCGTGATGCCGGCGTCCGAAGTCCGCGAACTCGCGCGCGGATTAGCTGCCCGACCGGGGCCACCAATCTACTTGGTCGTCGACGAAGTGTATCGCGAACTCTCATTCACGTCTGAACCGCATGCGTCATTCGCCGATCTCTATCCGCACACGCTGCTCGTGGAAAGCCTTTCAAAATCGTGCGCGCTCACAGGCCTGCGCATCGGATTTCTGATCGGACCGGCGGATGTCGTCCAAGCCGCCGCCCGCATCCATTCGCTCATGCTGATGTCCGCGAGCCAATTCGGCCAACGCGTCGCACTTGGAATATTCCGAGATCCGATCCGCTTGCGGGCGCAAGTGCCATGGTACGTGGAGCAGCGACTGGCGACGCTCGAGGCTGTTGCCGCGAATCGCCTGCACGTCGTCGAGCCGGCGGGCGCGTTCTACGTGCTCGTGCGATTGCCCGAGCGTTTGGCCGCGGACTCCACCGCCGCGGCATACGAACTGCTCGATAAATCCGACGTCGTCACTGTGCCGGGCTCCGTGTTCGCGAGCAACACGGAAGGCTATCTCCGCGTCACGTGGGCCGCGTCGCGAGAAGCGGTCATCGAGGGACTGCGGCGGATCGCCGAATTCATCCGTGACTGATTTCTCGCACTTCCACATGCTGCACGTGGCGTTGATGCTGTGCTGCGTGATCGGATTTGTTGTCTCGTTCCTGATGCACCGCAAAGCGGCCGCCGACAAGGCCGGGCTGCTGACTGAAGCAAGCGTTGTGCAGACGCCGCGAGCCCGTTTGTTCGGCGGCATGGATAACGCGGCGATCGGTATGGTCTATTATCCCGCCGTGCTGATCGGCTCGTTTTTTCTCGGTAATCCCGTCATGCTTGTCGCGGTCGTGATCGCCGGTGTTCTCGCGGCGCTCGTCTCGTTGTATCTCGCATATAGTTTGCTGTTCATCACGAAGATGTCGTGCCCGCTCTGCATGACCTCACATGCGCTAAACTTTCTTCTCGTGGCCATCCTGTGGGAAGTTATCATCACCGCACCGCGGTGATGGAGAACACGCGCGCACGATGATTGAACGTGCCGCGAAAGGGGTACAATGGTGGCTGGAAGGAGTGGTTTCATGCAAACAACTCTGAAGTTCATGCACCCGATCGGCAGAGCGCTTGTAATAGGCGCGCTCGTATTATCGATCGTTTCCGGCACATATGCTCCAGCCATGACCGATACCGCGGGCCAGACAAGCACGCGCAATATCATCCTCGGCGGTCTGGCAGTAGCGGCCGGTATCATTCTCTACAACAACTACGAGCACAAGGTGGCATACGCCAATTCCATCGTGGGGCGCACGAGCGACGGCGGCATCGTGTATGGTGACGGCCGCATCGTCTACCCGAATAACATAACGGCATACGCGACGAACAACGGAACCCAGGTCTGCACTTTCAACGGCGTCGGCGTCCCATGCCGACCGACGCACATGTATGGATACTTTCGTCGCGGCTATAAGCCGGCATGTTGGCCACCCGGCCACTGCAAAGATTACTGGAAGCATCATCATCACGACAACGATCAAGGCAACGACAACCAGCAACACGACTGATTGAAGCGTTCCGGTTCACAGTCGTCAGCGAGTTCTCTCACTCGCCAAGCCCCGCAAGGATCTTGCGGGGCTTAGTTTTGTGCCGCGCGAGAACATGAACGCTGGCCGGTTATGCGCCGCTCGCGCGATTTGCGATCGTGGCAATGCTTCTGGTGGATATACTCACAGCCCCACATTGATGGCGGCGCTGCCGAGCTGGAACCTTAACGCGAGATCGGGACTAAGGCCAAGCCTTTGAGATCGCATCGTCGTAGCGGCTTGCGGTGTTTTCATCTGGTCCGACAACCGCGATGACCGCGACGCGCTTCTTCGTCAGGCATATCCCTGATGCATCGTACCGCCCTCGCTTTCCGAAGACAGCAAAGTCCCCAACGTCGATATTTGAGAAGCCCGAGCTAGAAAACGCTTCAACAGCCTCGTTCTTGCATTTGCTCAACGACACGTCTTTCGTGAATTCGAAATCTCCGATAGACCATGCATAGTTCGTATTCGTGTCAGCGTGAGCCGCGCGCGTCACGAGCAGCGAAAGGGCTGTGGCCACTCCCATCGCGGCAATCGCTCCCACGGCAACTGAACGAACGTTGTTACGCGATGCTTGGGAAGTTTTCACATCCGTTCTCCCTCGCCAAACGTGGACGACGTTAGGACGCGACGTTTCCTTGGAGTGGCATCGCCTCCTCCAGTCGTACCTTAAGACGGAGACAGCGTTTGCTGCTACGTCGCGCGAAGGGTTGTGCCGTCGTTCCGCCTCGTTGCCGAGCGGCGCTCACACGCCACAAAACCGCTGGCGAAGAGACGATCGACGAGTCCGAACATTCTGGGATCGCGCAAGAACAGATCTTGGCGCGTGAGCGGCAGCCAGGCGCAGGCTGGATCGTTCACTTCGACATAGGCTCTGATGCTCTCTGCGAGGTATTCGTCGATCCCGCTTGCGGCGTACTCGTTCACGTAACCGGTGGCGGTAGCGAAGTGAACAATTCGCGAAATTAAAGAGGTCTGTTTTTATTCTCTATTTGACGCTTGTCGATCCGTCGACATAAAGCGCTTTGGACTGCCCTTATCCAGGCCGCGTCCTTCACGTGTCTGTGAACGCGCGTGCTGCGTTGTCCTGTTCCTTCCATCGTTGCTCGTTCACGCCCATGACGAGCAACCACAGCATCACCGTTCCTTCGCCGAGCAGATCGACGGCCAAAATGTAGTTTTGGAACGGCGTCGACAGATAGGTCAACCAACCCAATCCGGCAATCGCCATCAACACGCCTAGAATCCGAGGCAAGAAGGTCGACCTGTAGATGAGGTATGCGAAGACGATGAAGGACATTCCGTGAATCAACAGGCCGACGCCCTGCCCCTGAGGGTTAACGCGCTGAGCCTCAAAGATCAGCGCCACGAGATTCAAGGACGCCGCGAGCAACGCCAGGCGCTTATTCACCGGCTTGAAGATGGCATAGAAGAGGAGCGTCACAGCGACCATGCCGACGATCTCGAGGTTGCCGGCTGTGTAAGCCTTGTCGTGAAAGATGTAGTCGCCGAATAATCCCATCAGTAAGCTGAGGAAATAAAGGGCACCGGTGATCCTGGCTTTGAGAGGTGGTGACATTTTTTTGCAATCCCCTTCACCAGTCGGGTGGGCGTGTAATCAATCTTCCTGATGCGAGCTATTCGATCAAAGAGCAGCAGGCTCGGGTCGATTGGCCTGCGCCCTCCATCGTTGCTCGTTCACGCCCATCACGAAGAGCCACAGCATCAGTGACGCTTCCGCCAGGATGCCAAGGGCTTCAATGGCGTTAGCAAGAGAGTCTGCGAGCGACGGTAACAGGAATATTAGCCAACCCAGTCCAGCAGACACCATCAATACGCCAAGAAACCGAGGCAGGAAGGTAGACTTGAGAATTAGGTAACCGATCAGGACGCAATAGGGTCCGAAAAACAGAAAGGCGCTGATGTGGGGCGGGGCGAGATGAAAGACGCTAAGAGATCCGATGATGCATCCCACGATGCTGAAGAGCGCTGCGAGCAACGAGAAGTTCCTGTTCACCGGCTTAAACATGTGATAGAAGAGCACGGTCACAGCGATGTAGAATGTGAACGCGATGAGGTTGACGGCGTTGCCAAATTCAACAAGCCCGCGGCCAACCAAGAACTCGCCGAGCATTGCCGTCAGAAAGTAAAGCAAATAGACGACGCCGGTAATTTTGGCTTTAGAACGCGGCTGTGCGTCTGCAATCCGTTCTGTCATTTAGTGGCGCTAAGCGACGGAACAACCATTGACTAGGAATGTTCGACCCGAGATCAGGGGGCTCTTTCTTCCTTCGCGCACTTTCGTTGCGTTCGCTAGATGTAGCCTGCTTCGTCAGCGTCTCTTTGCGCGGCGTCGCTCCCGGGATGAAAATCCACTTGCAAAGAGCCGATCCACGAGTCCGAACATCCGCGGGTCGCGAAGATACAGGTCCTGTCTGGTCAGCGGCAGCCACGCGCACGCAGGGTCGTTCACCTCGACGTACGCGCGCACGCTTTCGGCGAAATACTCGTCGAGGCCGCTGGCTGCGTATTCGTTCACATAGCCCGTCGCGGTGGAGAAATAGTACCGCAGTTCTTCGCTTTCGAACGAGAAATACGATCGCGGTCTTGCCGCTAGCGCGGCGTCGAGAGCGTGCGCGAATTCGTGGGCTGCCGTCATATGCAGCGCGCGATCGCGCAGTAAGACCGTTCGATCTTCAACCACAAAAAGTCCAGAAGGCGGCGCTTCCCACTCGTCGATCCCCGGCACGCAGCGCGCGACCGATGCCGATGCCTGCGAGAAGCGTATGCCGGCGGCGACGATACGAATCCGAACGCCTGCTGCGCGCGCGAGGCTGAGCGCGGCGTCGCCGAAGGCGGCTAGTGCGCGAACGAGCGCGACCGGTGCGCGCTTGCCGACCATCGCATCGGCCGCGAAGCGCGCAGCCTTCGACGATGCTGGTGGACACGCGCGGGCGATGCCGTTGAACGGCTCCGACAGGACGAGCCCGTTCTCCAACGCATAGGCGGTGAGCTGCGGATTTTGCAGCCGGCGCAGCGACGCGATGACGCGATCGAGCTCTGGTTCGTCCGACGTATGACCGATCAACGCTTTGCGCCGGCGCATCAGCTTGGAGCGCATCGAAGCGATGGCGCGTGCGGTGGCGGATTCGTCGAGAGCTTCTAACGTGGCGGTATCAGGCGGATCTGCGAGATCCGCCAAGGTGACGGTTGCGCGAGGCATCTGCGCATCGTGCGCGCGAGATATGAAGAGGGTGCGGCAGAGACGTTAAGGCGATGCGGCTGTGGGCCGACTAGCGTCGGCCCCTTCAGTTAATCAAAAAATGCGAGCTAGTGGACGAGCGACTGGGCGGGGACGAAGACGACGCCGGCCGCCTGCATTTGCGGGATCATCGCGATCAGCGCTTCGTCCGTCTGCGGATTCGGATGGCCGATCGCGATTGCCGAGCCGTCGGCCTTCGCGCGGGCGATCGTCTGGCGCAGCTGGCCCTCAACATATGGAACGGTGGCTTGGTTATCGAGAAACACGGCGCGGTCGGCAGTGGGCACGGCAAGAGCGCGCGCGGTAGCCCCGCCGACCGACGCGACGCTCGTCATCGAATCGATGAAGAACATGTTGCGCTGCTTCAAGACGTCCAGGACGTCGGTCATGACCCGTTTATCCGCCGAAGCTTTGCTCCCCATGTGATTGTTCGCGCCGGGCAAGGGCGGCAGCGCGTCCAAGTCGGATGCCACCAGTGAACGAATCTGATCATCGTTCATGCTGGTTAGAATCGCGCCGGGACCGGGATCCGCCGCCACAGACTCGGGCTCCATCGGCAGATGGACGATCGCATATTTGTCTGTCGCGGCGGCAGCCGCTGCGGCGATCTCGCGGCCGTGCGGCGTGATCGGCAAGATCGAGATCGTGAGCGGAATCGGAAGCGAGAGAAAAACCTGGTCGCGCACCATGCTGTAGCCGCAATCATCGATGATGATCGCGACCCGCGGCGCGCCGGAAGCAGACGGGCTCGGCGTAAAGCCGGGCGATATGGATGCCGATGGCGTCGGCGATGCCGGCGGAACCGTGGCAGACACCGACGGCTCTTCGCTCGGCGCGACGGCGACGTGCCGCACCGGCGCGCGATGCGGCCTGAAGGCCGCGATGATCCTCTGCCGTTGCCACCATATGCCGGCCAGTATCATCGCGAGGACGAACAACACGAAGAAGAGGCGGCCATTGCCGCCCCTGCGCCGCCGAGACCGCGAATGGCCTCGCCGTCGTGCCGTCACGGACTAGGGCTGACCGCCGGCTGCAGAACGGATGGGATGCTCAGTCCCTTGAGCAGGTGGACGTCGATGTCCAGACGCGATTGCGCGAGCAGATTGTTGTTCGGATCGAAGATCTTGACCATGACGTATTTCGTGCCGGAAAGCGCGACCAGCGCGCCGTTGATCGGAAACGTGTAATCTTTGTCGACCGCAATGCCGAAGGGCCCCGCCGGAATCTTCGCGTCCACGGCTTCTGTCTGACTCGCAAGCATCGAGTTGTCGCTGTTGAACACGGCGAACTGCACGCTGTTGAACGGTACGGAACCGAAACCGCGCGCCACCACGTGCGCGTGGACCGTGGCCGACGTGTCCAGTAGGCCGACGACCAGGGGATTGGGCGTCAGCGTCAACGACAGCGAGTGGTCGTTGCAGCCGGCCAATGTGACCGCGCACGCTAGCGCAAGGACGAGCGCTCCAGGCTTGCCGCGCATGAAGAATTCCTTTCGTGGTAAATTCGCAGCTCGCGAATCTATGGAACCGGAGAGATGATCGGCGCGACACCGCTCGTCACGGGCGCAGCGATGATGTGCGGCGTGACGGTGATGATCAAATTCGTGTTCTCGCGCGTCTCGGTGTAGAAACGAAACAGCGCGCCGACAAGTGGCAGATCGCCGAGTATCGGGATCTTCTGGAGGTTCCGGATGTCCCGGTTCTGGATGAGGCCGCCGATCACAAGCGACTGACCCTCGCGCAGGATGACTTTGGTCTGCGCCTGGCGCGTGGAGATCTGCGGATCGTTGGCGCTGTCAAAGCCGGTCACCGACGAGACTTGAGAGTAGACGCCGGTATCGACACCGCCGTCGCCTGTGACGTGCGGCAATATCTCCAGATTGACGCCGACGTTGATGTACTCGACCTGGCTCGAGACCGCGCCGACTCCGCCGACGCTCGTCGGCGTGGTGACGCGGATGGGCAGCGAGTCGCCGGTCAAGATGTAGGCCGCCTGATTGTCCTCGGTCAGGATCTTGGGCGACGCGAGCACCTTCGCCAGTCCTTTGCTGACGAGCAAGAAAATATTCGACTGCAGCGGGATCGATCCAGGGACCGCCCCGGCGTTGATGTTGTTGAGTATCTGCGACTGCTGGTTGTAGACGTGGGTGAGCGGATCCGTCGTGGTCTGATTGTAATCTAAGCCCAGCGCCTTTGCGCCGGAGTCCGTGACTTCGAGCACCTCGGTGTCGAGCAGCACGCTGTCCACCGGCACGTCGATGATGCGGATGATCGCTTCCGCCTGCGCGATTTGATCCGCGGTGCCCGAGAGGATGACGGCGTTAAGGCGGCGGTCGATCGCGAGGTTATCGCTGATACGCTGACCGGTCTGCGCTCCACTCTGGTCGCTGCTATATCCGTTGTTGCCGAACGGTGACTGATTGTAGCCGCCTACCGTCGGCTGGCCGAACCCGCCCTGGAAGCCGCCTTGGAATCCGCCTTGGAAACCACCCTGAAATCCGCCCTCGCCCAAACCGTTCTGCTGCAGCCCGACATTGCTCGGCTGCGGATTGAAAACCGACGAAGGCGCTATCTGGCCGCCTGAATTCGTCAAAATGCCGACCACCTCAGAAACGTCCGCGTAGCGCAGCCGGATCATCTTCGTCAGCTGTCCGTTTGCGGCCGGTGCGGGAGTAGGCGTAGCATATGAGGGTTGTCCGAACGGCGAACGCTGCGGTTGAGTCTGCGATTGGCCAGGCGGAATGTCGACGACGTAGACTCCGCTCGGCGAAGAGGCGACCGTCGGTTGCACCGGCGACGACAGCGCGAACGTGATGGTCAAGGTCGCGCCGAACTGCTGCAGCGCGACCGATTGGACGTTGCCGATGTTGACGGATTGCAACGTCGGCACGTTGGGCGCCGCCGTGGCGCCGGCGATCTGCAACACATAGTTGGTGTTCGGACCCGGAGACGTCGGGCGGAGCGAGACGGGCCCGTTGAACTGCAGCAGCACGCGCACGTGACCGTTCGAGAGCTGTTGCGACTGCACAGCCTCGAGCACGATCGTCTGCGGCAATGCCGGAACGGACGAAAGGCCGAGCAAGGCCGTCAGCGCGATCACCGTGATGAACGGCCGCTGGGAAATCATGCAGTCGATTTCGCGGTTGAGAGACCCAAGCCTGCGCTGCGGGACCCGCTCACTTCTCTCACGCTGAACAGACGGAGCAGTCCGACCATTAAGATGTTCGCCACCATGCTCGACCCACCATATGAAATGAAGGGAAGCGTTATCCCGGTTAGCGGCACCAGGCCCACGACGCCGCCGACGATCACGAAGACCTGAATGCCGAGAATGGCGGCAAACCCCGTCGCGAGCAGCGACGTGAAACGATCGTCTGCAAAGAAAGCTATCCGCAGCGCTCGCGTCACGAGCGCGAGATAGAGCGCAAGCAGCGCGAAGCCGCCGATCGCTCCGAATTCTTCTGCCCACGCCGCGAAGACATAGTCCGTCGACGCATCGGGGATGAATCCCGGTTGGCCGAGGTGATACCCGGTGCCGAACAATCCGCCTGCGGCAAGCGAGAAATATCCTTGTTCGGGTTGATAACCTCGGCCCAGCGGATCGCTCCACGGATCGAGCCAACCCGAGACTCGCGCGCCGACATAGGGGTAGTGCGCGGCCACAAACCACGTTCCCGCCGCGAAGATCAGCGCGAACAACAGCACGAGGTCCGTGCGCTTCGACGCCGCGTAGAGCATGACGAGGAAGATTCCCAAGAACAGCGCCGCCATGCCGACGTCGCGCTGAAATGCAAGTGTCACGATCGAGACGCCCCATCCGAGGACGAGCGGTCCGAGCAGCCGGATCGTTTCACGAACGTGCGAGAGCGGCGTTGCGGCGATCGACAGCCCGTTCTCCGTGAGGTACGACGCCATGAAGAACACCATGAAGAGCTTCGCGATTTCGACGGGCTGCGCGTTGAACCGCCCGACGGTGAACCACAGCCGCGCGCCGTTGACCTCGTGACCGAAGAAACGTAACAAGACGAAGAGCACGAGCGTGCCCGCGACCCACGGATAGGCGACGGACGCAAGGCGGCGGTAGCGCGCGAATGCGGGCCTCCCGACGATGACGATCGCGATGCCGAGCAGCATCCACTGCGCCTGATGGCCGGCTAGATCCGCATCGAGCCGCGCCACGACGAGCAAGCCTATACAACAGAGCGCCGCGACGATCGGCAAGAGCACGGGATCGGCGTCGGGTTCCATCATGCTCCAGATGATGAAGCCTAGCGCGACGAAAGGAAGGGGCCACCACGCAATCGAGCCATCAAGAGGTAAGAGCAGCGTGAGAACGATGGCGCATGCCGCGACGACGACGAGCAATGGTACGTCGCTGCGGTGAAGCCGGATCGCGGTCAGGGCTTCGACTGCTGCTCGCGCCACTGATCGACGAGCGTGGACGCCTCGCCGACCGAATCAACAGGAAGCCCGGTTTCGAGCTCGCTGCGCGCCGCTGCCGGCAATGTGGAGGCTTGCGAGCCAAAGCGTGCGCGCACGTAGTGCAACGGCAGGCCGCCGATCGCGGTGGGAAGCCCGGCATAGAGCGTCACCGTGCCGGTCTGATCGACGCCAAGATAGAGATGATCGTCGGCTGCGCGCAGACCAACACCGAAAAGCATCGCGACCCAGAATATGCCGAGCACGATGAACATCGCGGCGAGCGTGCGCCGCGAGCGGCGGTGAATCGCGAGCGTCTCGCGCGGTGTGCCATGCTCATTCGCATCGCGCACGAAGAGCACGGTCGCGTTGTCCGTGTTGCCCCACGCGCGCGATCGGCCGACGATGCGCTCGGCGATCGTGTCCGCGCGGTCGGTCGACGCAAGGTATGTTTGGATATCGCCGTGCGAAAGCCCGCGGCACGCGCCGTCGGTGCATAGGAGCAACGCATCGTGCGGGTGCAGAGTGTAGTGCGTGACTTTCGGCGGCGCGTTGATCGCCTGCTCGATGCCCAGAGCGCGCGTCAGCAACGGCAGCGCGTGGCGTGCCGGTCGGGCGGCCGCTTGACCGCTCCCGCTGCGCACGAAATCCGTCTCGATCGCTTCGTCGCTGGTCAGCTGCACGAGTTCGCCGCGGCGAAGCAGATAGGCGCGCGAGTCGCCGATATGCGCCACGAACGCTTCTTCGCTCACTATAAGGATGAGACTGCACGTGCTTCCCGAGGAGACATAGTCGTCGCCGCCGCCGCTCATGCGCAATAAGCGGTCGTTCGCGTCAGCGAACGCGTGCACGAGCAATTCGCGCAAATCGTTGCGGGTGAGCGTGCGTGAAGGTAGTGTGGCACGGCGCAATTCGCGCCGCACGCGATCGCGTATCGCGTCGAGAACGACGGTTGAGGCTGAGACGCCTTGCGGGCGTCCGAATCCGTCGGCGACAGCCAAAAGCGTGACGTTCTTATGCAGCTGTTCTGCACACCATCCGTCATCGTTGTGGCGCTGGCCCGTTCCGACGTCGGAGGTGACCGCGACTTCCATCCCGTCGGTTGACCTTTCGAAACGCTGAAGTTTAAGTCGCGCGCCCCACTCGCGCTAGTCCTAGAAAGACAATTTGGTTGGTTCCCAGGCCAATCCTGTCGCCGCGCCGCAGCGGCGTGGGCGTTTCGATGCGTTGACCGTTCACAAAAGTCCCATTCGTCGAACCCAGATCTTCGATGCTCGTGACCGCGCCGTCGCAATGCAAACGTGCGTGCCATTTGCTCACCGCCGCGTCGGCGAACGGTACGGCGCAGTCGCGCGCTCTGCCAAGCACGGATCCGTCTTCGACGACTATGCGTTCAGCAGACGTGCCCGGGCGCCGGATCTCGAACCGCGCGGCGACTCGGCCGACCTCTGCTTCCGCGTTCCCCGGTTCGCTGCGCTTGCCGCGCGAATCGGAGAACGCCCACACCGCGAGCGCCGCGACGCCGGTCACGATGCCCAAAGAGAGCCAGCGGATCGATTGCGGGTCGCTCACGCCGAACGCCGTTCAAGCAGTGCGTAAAAAAATCCGTCGGCGCCGCGGATGCCCGGCACGATCTGCAGGTATGGTCCGCGCAGGCGCAATCCGTCTCGGCGGCTCGACTCAACATTGAGCTGGCGCGACTGTTCGATCGCCATGGCGCGCCACTGATCGTTTCCGGCGAGAAATGATTGGACCGGCGCTTCGTCTTCTGCTTCATGCGTCGAGCACGTCACGTACAGCAGCGTTCCGCCGACGCGGACCCGAGCGGCGGCGGCATCGAGGATCAGCCGCTGCACGGCCGCAAACCTCGCCGGATCGCCGGGCGCTTTGCGCCAGCGCGCGTCGGGCCGCCGGCCAAGAATACCGAGACCCGAGCACGGGGCATCGACGAGCGCCCGGTCGACATCGCGCGGCACAATCGCCGGGAACGGCTTGCGCGCGTCCGCTGTGACCGCTTTGATATTCGACCAGCGCTTGGTATCGCGTCGGAGCACTGACAACTTTGCCTCGTCATCATCGAGGCTGAAGATAGCGCCCGCGCCACCGAGCCGCTGCGCGATCATGGCCGTTTTTGTGCCGCGACCGGCGCAGATGTCCAGCACGCTCTCACCCGGATGCGGATCGAGCAGATGCACGGCGAGTTGGCTCTCAGCGCTTTGCGAGGCGTAGGCGCGCGCAGCGTCGGTGAGTGACTCCACCAGCGCGGTTTCCGGCACACCGTACGGCGACGGACTGGCGCCCGGCGGCGGACTCTGCCCGGTCTCAAGCCGGACGGCGCGCGCCGGCGGCGCGTTCAAGCCTTCGGCAGCTCGAAGCGCGTCTGCAAAACCGAAGCGCCCGACGTAGTGTTCGGCGATCCAATCGGGCAACGATGCGAACGCAGCGAAATCGGCGATCGGATCTTCGTTCGTCGGGCGCTTCGGCTTCGGCCGCTCGCGAGCTATCGCGCGAAGGACGGCATTGGCAAGTCCGGCGGTTCCGGCGTGGCCATACTCGCGGGCAAGCTTCACGCTTTCGTCGACCGCGCCGTGGGCGGGTATGCGGTCTAAGTAGAGCAGTTGATATGCGCCGAGAAGCAAGATTGATTGAAGGGCGACATCGAGCGATGCGAACGGCCGCTTCAGTGCGGTCTGGACAGACCACTCGAGCGCGCGCCGCATCTTAGTCGTGCCATACGCGAGCTCGGTCGCGAAGCCGGTGTCGCGCATATCGAGGCCCGACTCTTTCAGCGTCGAGTCGAGCGCTGCGGTCACGTCTTCACCGCTGAGCAGCGCGCGCAGCGCCGCCGCGCGAGCCGTCACTGACGCAACTCCGCGCGAGCCGTCACGGGCGCAGGCTCTGCGCGAATTCCGCGCCGTTCATCGGGCGTTTGCCTTCGGGCACGACCTTGAGCAGACGCAGCGCGCCCTGTGCGGTAGCGACGAGCGCCCCGCCGTCGTTCGCCAGACGCACGGAACCCGGTTGGCCTTCGATCGCTTCGCCATCCGGGCGCGCGTCGAGCACTTTTACGCGGCCGCCGGCGTACGGCATCCAGGCTCCGGGCTTCGGCGAATAGGCGCGCACTCGCCGCGCGAGTTCGAGCGCACTCTGATCGAATCGCAACTCAAGATCCGATTTGGCGGTCGGCTTCGTGTACGTGGCCTGCGCATCGTCTTGCGGCAGGCGCGGCAGAGCGTTGTTCGCAAGCGACCCGAGCGCTTCGATGAGCAGCCCCGCGCTTTCTTGGGCGAGCCGGTCGTGCAGTGCGCCGAAATCGTCGTCCGCCCCGATCTTCACTGGAACTTGCATAGCGATGTCGCCGGCGTCCATGCGCTCGGACATCCAGATGATCGAGATCGCGGTCGTCTCGTCGCCCGCGAGGAGCGCAGCCTGCATCGGCGTCGCACCGCGATAGCGCGGCAAAGCACTTGGATGGATGTTGAGCGCGGCCATCCGCGGACCAGTCAGCAGAGCCGCGGGCAAGATCTTGCCGTATGCGACGCAGACGAGCACGTCGGGCTGCAGTGCGAGCACCTGACCCACTGTATCGGCATCGAGCCGCGCCGGGGTGATGACGGGAACGCCGATCTCGAGTGCGGCCGTCTTGACCGGAGTGGGCGTTAGGCGCATGCCGCGGCCGGCCGGCTTATCCTGCTGGCTGACGGCTAGCGCTACATCGTGTTCGCGCGCGAGTGCGCGAAGGCTAGGCTCGGCGAAGGCGGATGTGCCGAAGAAAACGCTGCGCAGCCGGCCCGCCAGCTTAGGCCCGGAGTTCGCGATCAGCCTCCGCGCCGGATTCCGCATCGATCGGGACCGCCTCGCGGATGTTCTCTGCCTTGTCGAGTATCAACACGCCGTCAAGGTGATCAACTTCGTGCTGAAAGCAGCGAGCCAGCCAACCTTCGGTCTCAAGCCGGAACTTTTTCCCTTTGCGGTCTAAGCCCGTTACGACGCATTTCTCGGCTCGCGTGACCTCGCCGATCGTGCCGGGAATCGACAGGCATCCTTCGGTGCCGATGCTCTCGCCTTCGAAATCCGAGAGCACGGGATTGATCACCGCGTACGGTCCTTGATCTTCTCCGACATGGACCACGATGATGCGCTTGCCGATGCCGACTTGCGGCGCGGCGAGACCGATGCCCGGCGCCTCATACATCGTCTCGAACATGTCGTCTATCAACTGTTGGGTGAGCGGCATCTTCAATTCAAGCTCGGTGACTTTCTTGGCCACCTTGTGCAAGATTGGATCGGGTTCGAAGACGATGCGGCGGACGTATGCCAAATTTCGACCTGCTATGCCACGCTCGATCTACAAAATGTATTGCGACAAATCGTGGTCTTTGACGATATCGGCGAGGCGCTCCTCCACATAAGCGCGGTCCACCCTGACCTCGCCGCTGCGCTCCGGTGCTTCGTACGAAACGAGCTCCAAGACGCGTTCGAGCATCGTGTGCAGGCGCCGGGCTCCGATGTTCTCGGTCTGCTCGTTCACGACCGATGAAAGTTCTGCGATCGCGTCGATGCCGTCCGCGGTGAATGTCAGGGTCACGCCGTCGGTCGCGAGCAGCTGGCGATATTGCTCGATAAGCGCGTTCTTCGGCTGCGTCAGAATCGTCTTGAAATCTTCCTTCGTCAGACTGTCGAGCTCGACGCGGATCGGGAATCGGCCCTGCAGCTCCGGGATGAGATCGCTCGGCTTGCTGACGTGGAACGCGCCCGCCCCGATGAAGAGCACGTGATCGGTCTTCACCGGACCGTGCTTCGTGACGACGGTCGAGCCTTCGACGATCGGCAGGATGTCGCGCTGCACGCCCTCGCGTGAGACGTCGGGACCGTGAGCGCCATCGCGGCTGCCGGCGATCTTGTCCATCTCGTCCACGAAGATGATGCCGTTCTCTTCGGCGCGGCGCACCGCTTCGCGTTTGAGGCCTTCCGTGTCCACGAGCTTGACGGCTTCTTCTTGCGCGAAGATCCTGCGCGCATCGGCGACCGTTACGCGGCGCTTGTTGCGCTTCTTCGGCAAGATCGAACCGAGGATGTCGCTCATGTTGCCGCCCATCTCTTCCATCTGCGGCCCGCCGAATGCGCCGACGAATTGCGGCGTCTCTTCGACTTCGATCTCAATCATGCGCACGTCGTAAAAGCCGGAGCGCAATTCGTCTTTTGTCTGCCGGCGTTTTGCCTCGACTTCTTCGGAGCGCGGTGGCGGCGGCGGCGATTCTGCGCCAGCGCGCGCCGGTTGGCCGAGCATCGCATAGAGGCCGGTGAGCGGGTTGCCGACATTGTTCGGCGCCTTTGTGGACGGCTCGAGGATGTCCACGAGTCGATCGAGCGCGAGTTCTTCTGCGACGTCGGCGGTCTCTGCGATGCGTTCTGCGCGGACCATGCGGATCGCCGCTTCCACAAGATCGCGGACCATCGATTCCACATCACGACCCACGTAGCCGACCTCGGTGTACTTCGTCGCTTCGACTTTGACGAAGGGAGCGCCGACGAGCGCTGCAAGCCTGCGCGCGATCTCCGTCTTGCCGACTCCCGTCGGGCCGATCATGAGGATGTTCTTCGGGATCACTTCTTGGCGCATCTCGCCTTGCATTCGCTCACGGCGATAGCGATTGCGAAGTGCGACGGCTACCGCGCGCTTCGCGGCGCCTTGGCCGACGATATAGCGGTCGAGTTCGGCGACGATGCGCGCCGGCGTCAGTTCTTGAGGATTCATAGCGGTGGGGATATATTCTGAATCCGACCGATTCAACCCCGCCGCTTGGATATTGAAGGGGCCGACGCTAGTCGGCCCAAGCAAACGTAACGTGGGCCGACTAGCGTCGGCCCCTTCAGACAATCACGTCGATGTCGGGTGGTTCGAATCCATCCCGCCGGGCATGTCCACTTGCCAGATCTTGGCCTGGTCCGTCTCAAACGGGTAGACGTGCACCATCCAATTGTACAGCACCGGTTGGAAGCGGCCGCCCGCTGAATCGCAAGCAGTTGCGGTCGCTATCGATCCCTGCAGACCGAATCTGGCGTTGGGCCCGAAATAGTCGCTCGCGGCGGTGCCGGGCGGCCCCCAGCACATGTTGACGTGCTGATGCCAGTGCGCGATGCTCAACGGGATTCGCGCGTCGAGTTGATCGGGCGTAGCGTTGCGCGGCGCGGTGTACATCGCGCCGACCAGTTTGTAGCCGCTGCCATCTTTCGTGTACAGAAGCGATGTTGGGCGCGTCGGATCGAAGCGTCCAAGCGCAGCCAAACCGTTGACCCAATTCGTGAAATGATAGTGCGGTTGCGGTATTTCCGCGAGGAACGGTTTGTAACCGTCGGCCTCAGCGACGCGGTAGTCGGCGTACTTGGTCAGGGTCACTCGCAACGTCGCGACGATCGCGTCGGCGCGTTGCCGATCGCCGGCCTGCGCCGGGCGCAGGTCCGTCAACGTCATATGCGGGCCCATCGACATGTCGCCGCCCATGCCCGCGTCGGAGGCGCTTCCGGTTCCTTGCATCCCGGACATTCCGCCCATGACGGGCGCGGGAGTCGGCGTGTGATCCGCGACGATGCAGGATGTCGCGCACGGTGCCGGCGCCGCGGCGAAGCCTTTTACCGCCGCGATGGCTACGGAAAGCGCGGCGATGGTCAACGCGGAGGTGATGACGACGACGCGGATCATGATGATTTCCCTCTTCAAGCCCTTCCGTATCGATTTTACTGCGGGCCCGCCGCGACGCGATGAATTCTCGATGACAATCCGATGAGAGGGCGCATAAGCCTGGCGCGCAGAAGAGGCTGATCGTTCGACCCTAATAAGGAGGCCGTCGTTGAACGTTGCCGTTCCGAAGGAAACCGCACCCGGCGAGCACCGCGTCGCTATGACGCCGGACATCGCCGGACGTCTTGTGAAATCCGGTTTACAGGTCACGGTGGAGACCGGCGCCGGAGCGGCCGCGGGCTTCCTCGACGATGCGTATCGCGCCGCGGGCGCGTCGATCGCTCCCGACGCGAACTCGCTCTATTCGAGCGCTGATTTCGTCTTAAAAGTGCAGCGGCCAAACGCCGCTGAGATCGCCGCGCTGCCGAAAGGCTCCGCGTTGCTCGCGTTTCTGTTCCCGCTCGTGAATCCCGGCGACGCTGCCGCGTTGGCGGCGCGCGGCGTCACGGCGTTCAGCATCGATATGCTGCCGCGCATCTCGCGTGCGCAAGGCATGGACGCGCTCTCTTCGCAGTCCACCGTCTCCGGCTATAAGGCCGTGCTGTTCGCCGCGGACGCGTTGCCGAAGTTCTTCCCGATGTTGATGACCGCGGCCGGCACGATACCGCCGGCACGCGTCCTCGTGCTGGGCGCCGGTGTGGCAGGCTTGCAGGCGATCGCAACCGCACGGCGACTCGGCGCGGTCGTCACGGGATTCGACGCGCGCGCCGCGACCAAGGAACAGGTGGAAAGCCTCGGCGCGTCCTTCGTCTCGCCGCCTATCGCGGCCGAAGGCGCCGGCGGCTACGCGCGCGAGCTCACCGCCGAAGAGCAGGCGACGAATCGCGACGCGCTGACAAAAAGCGTCGCCGAATCGGATGTCGTTATCACAACCGCTCTTGTGCCGGGTCGAAAGGCGCCGTTGCTGATCACCGACGCGATGGTGCGCGCGATGCGGCCCGGATCGGTCATCGTGGACCTTGCGGCCGAGGCCGGCGGGAATTGCGAGGGCACGCAGCCGGGCGAGCAAGTGACCGTGCACGACGTCCACGTGCTCGGACCGCGCAACGTGCCATCGTCGATGCCGCAGCACGCGAGCCAACTTTATGCGAAAAACCTACATGCGCTGTTCACGCATCTCGTCAAGGACGGCAAACTCGTCGTCGATATGAGCGACGAGATCACGCGCGGCGTCTGCATCACTCGCGAGGGCGCGGTGGTGCACGAAGGCGTCGCCAAACTCACTGCCGGAGGAGTGGCATGACCGAAACCATCCTGGTCGAACTCACGGTTTTCGTGCTTTCCGTCTTCGTCGGCTTCGAAGTCATCTCGAAAGTGCCGTCCATGTTGCACACGCCGCTCATGTCGGCGACAAACGCGATCCACGGAATCGTCGTCGTCGGCGCGATGCTTGTCGCCGGCGCCGCGATCGGCGGAACGACCGGCAGTGTCATCGGCGCCGCGGCCATGGTGCTGGCGGCCATCAACGTCGTCGGCGGATTCGCGGTTACCGGCCGCATGCTGCAGATGTTCAAGTCCAAGCCGGAGTCGAAGTGATGTCGGGACTCGACACCGGGCTCGCGCTCGCGTATCTCCTCACAGGCATCCTCTTCATCCTCGGGCTCAAATTCCTGAGCTCGCCGGCTCATGCGCGCACCGGCAACACGCTTGCGGCGATCGGCATGCTCATCGCGGTCGCGGCGACGTGTCTCGATCGACACATCGTGACGTGGCCGATCATCGTCATCGGCGGAATCGTCGGCGCCCTCATCGGATTTTTCTCGGCGCGCGTTGTGAAGATGACGGCGATGCCGCAGATGGTCGCGCTGTTCAATGGCGCGGGCGGCGGCGCCGCGGCGCTCGTGGCGTCGGGTGAGTTCCTCAAAGTCTCAGGAATCGGTACCGCTTCCGCGACCGATCTCGTGCCGATCGTCCTCAGCGTCATCATCGGCTCTATATCCTTTGCGGGCAGCCTCATCGCGTTCGCGAAGCTGCAAGAGCTGATGCCCGGCCGACCGCTGACGTATCCCGGCCAGCAAGTCGTGAATGGTCTCATCGGGCTTTCGGTCGTCGCTCTTGCGGTGTATCTGTCTCTCGGCAATCTTGACCCGCGCGCGTTCGTCGGATTGGTCTGTGCCGCGGCGCTGCTCGGCATTCTCGCCGTGCTCCCGATCGGCGGCGCGGATATGCCGGTCGTGATCTCGCTGCTAAACTCATTCACGGGCGTTGCGGTCGCGGTGACAGGCTTTGTTCTCTCGAACACTGTGTTGATCATCAGCGGCACACTGGTCGGCGCGTCCGGCACGCTGCTCACCATGCTCATGGCCAAAGCCATGAATCGCTCGATCACCAACGTGCTGTTCGGTGCGTTTGGATCGGTGCAGAGCGCCGCAGGCGGACCGGCCGTGACAAGCAGCGGCGGCACCGTACGAACGGCCTCGACCGAAGATGTGGCGACGCTGCTCGCGTACTCCCGCAGCGTCATCATCGCGCCCGGTTACGGTATGGCGGTCGCGCAGGCGCAGCATGCGGTGCGTGAACTCTCTGCCAACCTCGAAAAGCGCGGCGTCGACGTCAAGTTCGCGATCCATCCGGTCGCCGGTCGCATGCCCGGGCACATGAACGTGCTGCTCGCCGAGGCGAACGTGCCGTATTCACAGCTCCACGAGATGGACGAGATCAATCCGCAATTCGAGCAGGCCGATGTGGCGCTGATCATCGGCGCGAACGACGTCACAAATCCGGCGGCGCGCAATGTTCCTTCGAGCCCGATCTACGGCATGCCGATCCTCGACGTGGACAAAGCACAACATGTCGTCGTGCTTAAACGCTCGATGAATCCTGGCTTTGCGGGCATCGACAATCCTCTGTACGAGAATCCGAAGACCATGATGCTCTTCGGCGACGCGAAGGCCACCGTAAGCGCCCTTGCGGCCGCGGTCCCTACCGCATAGCAGCGTCTCCGTGGAATTCCTCGCTCCACTCGACGCGTTCGCCCTTGGCCGCGGCGCGATCGAGATCCAAAGCCCACTTGCGGTTCTCGACGCAAAAGCCGCGCTGGCAGCCCAGGACGGATTCTTGAGCGCGGCGCCAGGATGCGCGTACCTCGCGATTTCAATCCGAGAAGATGTCGTACAAGCCCGCTACGCCGTCGCGGATGCAGATGGAGCCGCCACCGATCAACGTCTGACCTTGCGAGGCCAGTTCGTTGGGCGGCTCGCGCCGTCGAATTCGGGTTGCATGCTGCGAGGTCGATTTGTTTTGCCATACTTCCAACTCGTCGCGCTCGTTGCGGCGATATCAGTTCTGTTCAACTTTCTTCCCCCGTTTTCGTCCCTTCCACATCCGCTAGAAATGATCGTCGGAAAACTTTGGCTTGGCGCAATCATCTACGTGGGCATGGGCATCCCTACAGCCCGGACCGATGTGCCGTTCATCGAAAGGAACCTGCGGTACGCGCTGACCGGCTCGAACGATTCGTAATAGGGCGAGCACCGCTCGTCGAGGCGGACGATAAAGGTCCGCCCTACATCTGGAGGCGGTAGAGGAAGTCGCGGCGGCCGGGGAGGTCGTCGCTCGCGCGCTCATCGATTTTCGAAAATCCGAGTGACTCAAGCAGCTTGATCGACCCGATATTCTCCGTGTCGACCGTCGCGTCGACGCGTTCAACGCGAAGAGCATCGTTCAGATGCGCGAGCATGGCTGAAGTTCCTTCGCGGCCGAATCCGCGGCGTTGATGCGGCACGAACACGTCGTATCCGATGAATGCGCTCGCACCAGAAACCGTCGCCTGGAACCACCCGACGTACGCTCCTTCGCGGATGCGCGCCAACCAATTCAGCCAAAGGGTTTGGCCGTCGGGTGAATGGCGTGTCTCCCAACCCGTGAGCCGCTCGGCCGCAGCCTCGATGGATGCGGGCGGCTCGCCGCCGTAGTAGGCGTAGATCGCAGGATCGCGCATGCCTTCGAAATACGCACGCGCATGTCCGCGTTCAAGAGGTTCGAGATCGAGGCGTGGAGTTCGCAGCGGCGGATTGACGGCGTCCGCGCCGCCGTGCTTCACAAAGTCTCGACTGAGATGTCGGTGTTCGTGTAGATGCAGATCTTCGCTGCAATCGCAAGAGCTTCACGAACGATCTCTTCGGCGCTGAGCTTCGTATTTTGCACGAGCGCTTGCGCCGCGGCTTGAGCGTACGGGCCGCCGCTGCCGATGGCCGCGACGTCGTCGTCCGGCTCAACGACGTCGCCCGTGCCTGAGAGCACGTAGAGGTGCTCCGTGTCGCCGACGATCAAGAGCGCTTCGAGACGCCGCAGGAAACGGTCAGTGCGCCAGTCCTTTGCGAGCTCGACCGCGGCGCGCGAGATGTTCCCGCGGTACTCCGAAAGCTTCGCTTCGAATTTTTCGAGCAACGTGATGCCGTCGGCGGCGGATCCGGCGAACCCCGCAAGGATCTTGCCGTCGCCGAGGCGCCGGACTTTACGCGCCTTGTGTTTCATGACGGTCGCGCCGAAAGTGACTTGGCCGTCGCCCGCTATCGCAAGCCGCCCATCCCGGCGCACCGCGCAGATCGTCGTCGAATGATTCATGTGAGTATTCCGGTTATCGAGCGGGCGCCGCTTGCCCTACCGCGGCAGCGCCGCTTTGCTCGACCGCGGCAACAGCGCTCGCGCGTTCGGCCGCCAACTCGTCCGCCATGCCGCGGACGATCCCCAGTGAGCGTTCGGCGAGCGCTTTGCGCCGTTCCCTGCGATCGCGGATCGGCGACTCGAGCGCCGCGATGTACGCAAACGTCACGTTCTGCGGCTGGAAATCGGGCGACGTCTGATCGCGCAGATAGGCGAGCAGCGCGCCGTGAGCGGTCTGCGGAGGCGGGGCAAACAGCGTATCGGTTCCGCGCATCCGGCGAACCGCATTCACCGCGGCGACGATGCCGGTCGCGGCCGCTTCGACGTAGCCTTCACAGCCGGTGACTTGGCCCGCGAGAAAAACGTTTGGTGCGCGTACGAGCGAGAGCCGCGGACCGATGACGCGCGGCGCATCGACAAACGTGTTGCGATGCATGACGCCCAACCGGAGCCACTCTGCGTTCTCCAGACCCGGAAGTTTGCCGAACGCGTTTTTTTGCGCGGGCCACGTGAGCCGCGTCTGAAAGCCGACAAGGTTGAACGCGGTGCCCGTCGCGTTCTCGCGCCGCAGCTGCACGACAGCGTACGGCCTCCGCCCGGTGTGCGGATCGTCGAGGCCCACCGGCTTTAGCGGACCGAAGCGTAAGGTATCCTCACCACGGCGAGCCATTTCTTCGACCGGAAGACACGCTTCGAAGAACGGCACTTTGCCGACCGTAGCATCCAATTCGAATCCGTGCGGCTCGTGTTTCTCGCCTTCGACGAGATCGTGTACGAGCGTCACGTACTGCTCGCGATCGAGCGGGATGTTGAGATAGTCGGCACCGCCGCCTTTCCCATACCGGCTGGCTTCGTACGTCTTCGAGAAATCGATGGAGTCCGCCGAGACGATCGGCGACGCTGCGTCGTAGTAGTGCAGTTGCGATACCCCGCACAATTCGGCGAGTGCCGCAGCCAGCGATTCTGAAGCGAGCGGTCCACACGCGATCAGGCTGACCTCGTCGGGATCGATCGACGTGACCTCTTCGCGTCGAACTTCGATCAGCGGATGGGCCGCTAGACGCGACTCGACATGCTGCGAGAAGATGTCGCGATCCACGGCAAGCGCGCCGCCGGCAGGCACGGCCGACGCTCGCGCGGCCTCCACGATCAGCGAGCCGAACGCGGCCATCTCTTCCTTTAACAGGCCGACGGCGTTCTCTACAGCGGCGGCGCGGAGGCTATTCGAACAGACGAGTTCGGCAAGACCGCCGGTGCGATGCGCGCCGGTCTGTTTCGTCGGTCGCATCTCGTGCAGTGTGACCGGCATGCCCAGGAGCGCCGCTTGCCAGGCAGCTTCGCTGCCCGCGAGGCCGCCGCCGATGATCTTTAGGCGCGGCACCTCAGGCCGACTGCTGTTCGGGTGGCTCGATAAAGCCGGTCTCGTGATCGGCGGTTGCGCTGCACACGACTCTGGATGCCTTGCGGCTGTTCTTGCGGACGAGCATCGCGCCGCACTGCGCGCAGGCCGCGCCCTTGATCGGCGGATCCCAGAGGACGAAGTCGCACTTCGCCGGCGTGTTGAAATTCTCGCAGCCGTAGAACACCTTGCCGCTCTTGCGCCCGCGTTTCTCGACGATTCTGCCGCCGTCGCGCGGACAGACCGAGCCCGTGTCCTTGACGATCTGCTTCGTCGTCTGACATTCCGGATAGCCCGAGCACCCCAGGAATTTGCCAAAGCGGCTCATCTTGAACTTCATCGGCTTGCCGCACGTTGGGCAGACCTCGTCCGTGTGTTCCTCTTCTAACTCTACGCGCTCGGCTTCTTCCGCTCGGTCCAGTTGGCCAGAGAACGGAAGCCAGAACTCGCCGAGCACGGTCGGCCAGTCCACGTGTGCGTCCTCGACGCGGTCGAGTTTCGCTTCGAGCTCCGACGTGAACGTCTCGTTGACGATCTGCGGAAACCACGCGGTGATGAAGTCGACGACTTTGAATCCGATCTCCTCGGGGTGGAATCTGCGCTCGTGCAATCGCGCATAGCCGCGCGCCTGGATCGTCTCGACGATCGTGGCGTAGGTGCTCGGCCGGCCGATGCCTTTTTCTTCCAGCGTTTTCACGAGGCTGGCTTCCGTGAAACGCGGCGGCGGCTGCGTCTCGTGTGCTTCCGGTTCGACCGCGCGCAGGTCCATGTTGCGGCCCTCTTCGACCGGCGGCAGATGTTTGCGGCGATCGTCGTCTTCGTCCGCGTCTTCGTCGCGGACATCTTCGTACAGTTTCGTGTAGCCCGCGAACTTCAGCACGCTCCCGGTCGCGCGCAGCAGACAGCCACCCGCTTCGATTTCGACGGTGGTCTGGTCGTAGATCGCCGGCGACATCTGGCTTGCGACGAATCGCTCCCAGATCAACCGGTACAATTTGAGCTGCGGCGCATCCAGGTATTGCTTCAGGTTTTCGGGCGTGCGCCGGACGTCGGTTGGCCGGATCGCCTCGTGGGCATCCTGCGCGTCTTCCGATATCTTGTACTGCTTGCCGCCGTGGAACTCGTCGCCGAACGACGTCACGATGAAGTCGCGCGCCGCCGCCTGCGCTTCGGGCGATACGCGCGTCGAGTCGGTTCGCATATACGTGATGAGGCCAGTCGTGCCTTCGGTGCCGATGTCGACGCCCTCGTAGAGACCTTGCGCGATCTGCATCGCCTTGCGGACGCGCATCTTCAGACGGCGCGACGCTTCTTGCTGCATCGTGCTGGTCGTGAACGGCGCTTTCGGATTGTCGCGGCGTTCCGACTGTTTAACGCTCGAGACGACGAACTTGGAAGCTGTTAGCCGCTTTTCGAGCACCTTCGCGCCGGCTTCGTCCGTGGTGTAGGTGCTTTTCGAACCGACCGCAAGCGCCGTCTCACCTTTGAGACCCGTGCGCTCGCCATCGACCGAGACGAGGTCGGCCAAGAGCGTGTGCGCGGCGTCGTGGTGGCCGTGCGGCCACAAGCGAGCGCCGATCGTCCAATATCCGTGCCGTTGGAACGCCGCGATCTCGCGCTCGCGATCGACGATCATCTTGAGGGCGACCGACTGCACCCGGCCGGCGGAGAGACCGCCGCGGATCTTCGTCCAGAGCAGCGGCGAGATCTTATAGCCGACCAAGCGGTCGAGCACGCGTCGCGCCTGCTGCGCGTCCACGCGGTCACGGTCGATCTTGCGCGGATGTTTCAGCGCTTCGTCGACCGCCTTCTTCGTTATCTCATGCAGCTCGATGCGCAACGGATCGGGAAGCTTGAGCAGCTCGGCAAGATGCCAAGCGATAGCCTCGCCTTCCCGATCGGGGTCGGGTGCGAGATAGACGTGTTTTGCTTTTTTGACCGCCGAGCGCAGCTCTTTGATCACCGGGCCCTTGCCCTTGATGGTGATATAGGAAGGCGCGAAGTGGTTCTCTACGTCGACGCCGAGGCGGCTCTTCGGGAGATCGCGGACGTGGCCGACGGATGGAAGCACTTGGTAGCGGCCGCCGAGGAATTTCTTGAGCGTTCTGGCTTTAGCCGGCGATTCGACGATGATGAGCGACTTGGACAATGAGGCCTTTCCGGGAGCGCCGCGCGGGACAACGAGCGGCGCCATTCAAACGCCCCCTACTATACACTAGCCCGTCAAGCAGTGTCAAAAGCGGGACGCTAGATGGACCCTTATTGAGGGCCGACATAAAGTCGGCCCATTCAACGAATCGACGCGATTTGTTGGACCTCAATAAAGGGCGAGGGCGGCGTTCACCAATGTGGGGGCGTCCGTCATGTCCATGCTCGATATCGTCACGGTCACGCCAGGTGGATTCCACGTCAACCAGCCGACATGTTGGTAGTACGGACCAGTCACCGTGTACGCGGCCGGATATCCATTCACGACATACGTCTGACCAGTCGGCCCCGGCGAAGGCGCTGGAGAACTCGTCTCGTCGTCAACACGTACCGTCTCCAACACGGTGATCGTGAGACGGTCGCCAAGGCGATAGATGATCTTCACGCTCGTCGGCCGCGACTGAGAATCGCTAGCGAGAACGGTTACGCTGTCCGGTTGCGCAGACGCCGGCATCACGTAGACGTGAAAAGCCGCGTTGCTGACGACATCGGAAAGCGATTGGCTCGCGCCCATCGCGCCGAGCAAGACAGCTGCTAGTGCCGCGATCATAAGAACCTCACGCCACCGGTGCGACTCGGGCTCGCGTCGTGGGCCGGATCTGCGGCTGCTCGCCCTTCAGTTCTTCTACTTTGTGACATGCTACCCAATGGCCGGCGTAGTTCGTGAATGCCGGCACTTCCAATTTGCAGCGCTCGTATGCGATCGGACAGCGCGTATGGAAACGGCAGCCGCTTGGCGGATTGACGGGCGACGGGATGTCGCCTTCGAGGATGATGCGCTCGCGACGCGCTTCGATGCGCGGATCGGGAATGGGAATGGCAGACAGCAGCGATTGCGTATACGGGTGCAGCGGCCGCTCGTACAGCTCATCGCGGTCGGCGAGTTCCATCAGCTTGCCGACGTACATCACCGCGACGCGATCGGAGATGTGGCGCACCACGGAGAGATCGTGGGCTATGAAGAGGTATGTCAGCCCGAGCCGGTCTTGCAGATCCTGGAGCAGGTTGACGACTTGTGCCTGGATGGAGACGTCGAGCGCGGAGACCGGCTCATCGGCGACGATGAATTTCGGATTGACCGCGAGCGCGCGCGCGACGCCGATGCGTTGCCGCTGTCCGCCGGAGAATTCATGCGGGTAGCGGTTGGCGTGGTATGGCGCAAGGCCGACGGTCCGCAACAGTTCGTTAACGCGCGCGTCGATATCCTTACCGGACGCGAGTTTGTGGATCTGCAGCGGCTCGGCGACGATGTCGCCGACCGTCATACGCGGATTCAGGCTCGCATACGGATCCTGGAAGATGATCTGCATCTCGCGGCGCAGCGCTCGCATGGCCGGCCGCTTGAGCGTGGTGATATCGACGGTGCCGCCTTCGAAGTAGATGTGCCCCCGGGTGGGTTCGACGAGCCGCAGGATGCAGCGGCCCACCGTCGTCTTGCCCGAGCCCGACTCTCCCACCAGACCGAGAGTCTCGCCTTGTTTGATGTCGAACGATACGCCGTCCACGGCTTTGACGTCGCCCACGTGACGGCTGAAGACGCCGGCCATGATCTTGAAGTATTTCGCGACGTCGCGCAGTGCGACGAGCGTATCGGCGCTCACGTCGCTCGGGGTGGCGGTCGGTTTGAGCTCAGCGGCCATCTGCCGCATTCCGTTCGGCGGCCGCAGCGGCCGTCGCCTCTCCGGCCGCACGCAGCGCTGCGGTGTCGATGTTCTTGTCTTCCTTATATAGGAAGCAACGCGCGACGTGGCCCTCGCCGAAATCGTACGCCGGCGGCGGCGTGGTGATGCACTCGGGCATCACGTACCGGCAGCGCGCCGCAAATGCACAACCGGGCGGCAGGCGCAGCAAGTTCGGCGGCTGGCCATCGATGGGCTGGAGGCGAGTTCGCCCTTTTTCGTCGAGGCGAGGCAGCGAGTCGAGCAGCCCCCAGGTGTACGGATGCTTTGGCGCGGAGAATATCTGATCGGCCGTGCCGTACTCGATCATGTTGCCGCCGTACATCACAAGCACTTTTTCACACACTTCGGCGACGACGCCGAGGTCGTGGGTGATCAGGATGATGGCGGAATTGAGGCGGCGCTGAAGATCGCGCATCAGATCGAGGATCTGCGCTTGGATGGTGACATCGAGCGCGGTGGTGGGCTCGTCGGCGATCAAAAGCGCCGGATCGCATGAGAGCGCCATGGCGATCATCACGCGCTGGCGCATGCCGCCGGAGAATTGATGGGGATAGTCGTTGATCCGATCGCGCGCCTCGGGGATGCGCACGAGGGTGAGCATGTCCACGGCGCGCGCCATCGCGTCGCGCTTGTTCTTCTTCTGGTGGATCATGATGGCTTCAGCGATCTGATCGCCGACGGTGAGCACGGGATTCAGACTCGTCATGGGGTCTTGGAAGATCATCGAGATCTTGTTGCCGCGGATAGCGCGCATCTGCGGCTCGTTCAATAACAGCAGGTCTTTACCGTCGAACTCGATGCTGCCGCTCTCGATCCGTCCGGGCGGCATTTGGATCAAGCGCATCACCGCAAGCGATGAGACGCTCTTGCCGGAACCGGATTCGCCCACGATGCCGAGCGTTTTTCCGGCGTCCACCGAGAACGAAAGACCGTTCACCGCGCGGACGATCCCGTCGTCCGTGCGGAACGTGACTTCAAGATTTTTCACTGAGAGCAGCGGCATGTCTCTAGAACAACGCTCCTATGAAAATGTAGGTCGCGTCGAAGCGCGACCCTGCACCGTATTTTTTCACGCGGCGCACGGTGTATTCCTACGCTCCGCTGCCGCGCGTCTTCGGGTCAAGCGCATCGCGGAGGCCTTCGCCCACGAAGTTGAAAGCGACGACGGTCACCACGATGAGCAGTCCGGGAATGACGAGCAGCCACGGCGCGCTAAGAACCTCGGGATCCAGCGCCTTCTGCAGACTGTTGCCCCAGCTCGGCGTCGGGATCTGCACGCCGAGGCCAAGATACGAAAGTCCCGATTCTGTCAAGATGTTGTCGCCGATAGCGAGCGTCGCGGCGACAATAACCGGCGCGAGTGCGTTAGGCAGCAAGTGCCGGAAGATGATGCGCCGATCTTCGGCGCCGAACGCGCGTGCAGCGGTGACGAAGTCGCGCTCGCGCAGCGAGAGTATCTGTCCGCGGACGAGGCGTGAGACGCCTGTCCAGGATAACATCCCGATGACGACCATGATCACGATGATGCTAAAATTGTTGGTCACAGCCTCGACGGTGAGGATCAAGAAAAACGTCGGAAACGAAAGCATCATATCCACGAAGCGCATCATCACCGAGTCCACCCAGCCGCCGTAGTATGCCGCTATCGCTCCGTATATCGTTCCAAACGTGATGGCGATGAACATCGCTGAAAATCCCACTTCAAGCGAGATGCGTGCCCCGAACAGCATCCGCGAGAAGTAGTCGCGTCCGTCCACATCGGTGCCGAAAAGATGTTGGGCTGATGGCGGCGTTGGCGTTCCGAGGACGTTCATGTCGATGGCGAGCGGGTCGTAGCTGGTCAAGTGAGGCGCAAAGACGGCGCAAAAGACTATCAGCCCAACGAGACCAAGACCGACCAACGATAGCTTGTTGCGGGCGAAACGCCGCCAGACGTCGGCGGCGACCGGAACGTGCGGCGGCATCGCTTGGTCGAGCGCGGATTCGAGGCCGAGCGGTCGCGTCGCAGCCATGCCCTAGTCGTACCGAATGCGCGGATCGGCCACGGCGTAGCCGATATCCGCGAGCAGGTTACCGGTCACGACAAGAAACGCCGAGAAGAGCGTGATGCCCATGATCGTGGGATAGTCGCGCTCGAAGATCGCGTTCAGGCCAAGATATCCCATGCCAGGGATGGAGAAGACGATCTCGGTGAAGTACGCGCCGGTCAAAAGTGCCGGCAGATAAAGGCCGACGAGCGTGATCACCGGCAACAGTGCATTGCGCAGTGCGTGCTTGTAGACGACAACTCTAGGTGAAAGCCCCTTTGCGGCAGCAGTCCGTATATAGTCCTCGCCGAGCACGTCGAGCATCGAAGCGCGCTGATAGCGCATCCACGAAGCTAAACTGACAAATGTCAGTGTCGCTACCGGTAAGACGAGATGATGGATCCGATCACCGAGGTTAAACCCGCTCGAGCCCATCTCGCTAAGTCCCGACGCTGGAAACCAGTGTAGCCGCACGGCGAAAATCTCGAGCATCATAATGCCGAGCCAGAATGTGGGCATGCCGTAGCCGATAAACGCGACTGCCGTCGCGATATAGTCCACAACGGAGTTCTTGTGCGTCGCTGCATAGATAGCCGTCGGGATGGCGATCAGCAACGTACAGATGAACGATATCGAGATGAGCTGTAATGTCGTCGGGATTTTTTCGAGGATCTTTGCCATCACTGGCCGGCCGTCGATAAAAGAAAAACCGAGATCTCGATTGACCACAAGATTGTGCAGCCAATAGAAATACTGCACGTACCAGGGTCTGTCTAATCCAAGCTGATGTTGAATCACCGCGAGATCCGCGGCTGACATCGGCCGCGCGGAATGTGTGAAGATAGAACCGACGCCGCCGGGCGCCAACGCCATGATCGCGTAGGAGATAACGGAAATCCCGAGCAGCAGCGGGATGAGTCCGATCAGGCGCCGGCCTATGTACGTGGACACAGGACGATGCTTACTGCGCTATCCACCACTTCGGAAGATTGAAGATCGTATACGAGAAGAACGGACCTGCCTGCGCCGGATCCACGCCCTTCACGCGCGCGTTGACAACATTCCGGTAATACGGCGCCAACGTCCATAGATACGGCACGTCTTGGATCGCGAGCTCTTGAACTTTGGTGTAGAGCGCGCGCCGCTTCTCTTGATCGGTGGTTTCGAGCGCCGCCTTCAAAAGGGCGTCCATCTGAGGACTGTTATAGCGCGCGTAGTTCAGGCCGTTCGGCGGTATACCTGACGATCCCAAGATGAGTGTCGGATCTGGATCCGTGCTCAAGCTCTCCCCACCGGAATCGAGCTGGAACTTCCCATCGCGCTCGTTCTGATAAAAAACGTTGATCTCCGATTGCTTGGACGTGAGTTTGATGCCGACGGCCTTCATCTCGGCTTGCGCGAATTCGAAGTCTTTCGCACCGGCTTCGTTGCCGGATATCAAGCCGACGGTGATCGCAAGCGGTTGCGCGTTCTTGTAGCGGACGCCGTCTGGGCCCAATCTCCAGCCGTCGGCGTCGAGGATCTGACCGGCCTTAGCCGGATCGTAAGGAAATGCGGTCTTTGCGGCCGGATCGAAGGCCCATGATTGCGCTAGTGAGATCGGCCCGAAGACGGGGATATCTTCCCCTTGGAATAGTTTTGCGGCTTCGGTCTTGCGATCCCAGGCATACATCATCGCGCGACGCACGTTTACGTCGCCCATTATCGGGTCGTTGAGGTTCGGAATCTCCCAGTCAAAGGCGTTCGCGTACGTGTGGATATGGGTGAACCGGTTGTCGTTCTTGACGCCCTGCCATTGCGCGCCTGTCAAAATGTACGGCATATCCACTTCGCCGTCTTGCAGCGCGATGAGCTGCGCCTGCTCGGTCTGGTACTCCTTGATATACACCTCGTCGATGTACGGTCGGCCGTTCCACCAGGTCTTGTTGCTGGTGAGCGTCATGTGGTCGTCCTGTTTGAATTCGGTGACGATGTACGGACCGTCGCCGACGAACGATTTTGAGATGTCGAGATGCCGCATTGAGTCGTGCGGCAGCTTGGCGTAGATGTGTGCCGGAAGCGGCGCATGCTGGACGGACGACAGCACGTTGGCGAGAAACGCCGCATTCGCGGTTTTCAGCGTATAGACTACGGTCCACTTATCCGGCGCCTTGAGGTTTGCGATCACGTCATAGTCGGACTTGTACACGGCTTGCGATTTTGGATCCATCTCAAGAGCATATTCGTACATCACGTCAGCGCTCGTAACCGGCTGGCCGTCGCTCCAGGTGGCGTTGTGGCGCAAGTGCATCGTATACGTTAGACCGTCTTTTGAGACATCCCATTTCTCTGCAAGCCAGGGGATGACTCGCATCTGCGGATCGACGTTGACCAGTGTGTCATACGCGAGCGGCAGATCATTTCCGGCCCCTTCGACGTCGGCGTAGATCGGCAACAATGTGTCCGCCGCAGAGGTGGATCCGATCTTGAACGTTCCGCCGTAGTGCGGCGTGCCGGCCGCCGCGGTGCCGTTCTCAGGCGCGGTCGACGTGGAAGTCGAACCCCCGCCGGAGCAAGCTGCGAGCAATACGGCCGCGGCGATGAGTGCGGCGGTCTGCGGCAGATGACGCATGATCTTTGTGCCCCCGCTGGCTATCGAGTGATGAAGAAAAATGCGATCGCGAGGATGACGAACGCGCTAGCGAACGTTGTGGTGAGACGCCCCATCTGCTGCTCTAGCCCGAGCCGGCCGTGGTACGCTGATTCCATTCGCCCGCCGATGCTGCCGCCGAGACCTTCGGTTTTTGTCGTCTGCGCGGCCATGAGCGCGATGAGTCCGACCGCGGAGACGATGAACAAGCCCTGGACGAGCGCGAGGACGACCGGATGCTGCTGGCCCCAAGTCGCAGGCGCGCCGAAAAGATTTTGCGGCAGCACGAGCGGCACGGGCGTCGGGATGAACGGCGCCCGCGTCGCGGCCGTGGTGACCGCTGTGGTGGCTGCTGCGGCGAGGGCAGTGACAAATGCGAACACGCGTAGCCTGCTCCGTTATAATCGGCAAGATGGGGTGATAGAGCGTTTTTTCTTCGGGAAAACGCCCGGCTTACCCTATGCGGTTTTCGTCTCGAGGCCCTTGAGAAAGTCCAGTACCACGGGCGCGAATCGCTGCAAGCGCGGCGGCACCGTGATGAGATGATCGTGTCCGTCGAGCATCACCACCCGCACGTCGGCAGAACTCACCGCGCTGCGGATGAATTCGGCGTTCGCCGACGGCGATGTCGGATCGGCTTTGGACTGCACGATGAGCAGCGGCGCGCGGACCTGAGGTAAGATGTCCTTGGCCATCGCAAGCACTTCCAGTACGGGAGGCGCGGCGTTGACCGGCACGGTCGTGTAGCCCACCACGTTGCCTTGCCATGCAGCGAAGTTCGCGGGCGTCCGCAACGTCGGCACGAAGCGATTGAGGAACGGCACCGCGCCGGCGACGAGCGGATCCAAAAAAACCGGCGTTGAGAAGCAGATAATTCCGCTCACTTCGTGTCGCGTGGAAAGATAAAGGCTCAGCGCGCCGCCGAGCGATAGTCCGAGCAGATAGACACGCGAGAAGCGCCGCCGTGCTTCTTCAAATGCGCGCTCGGCGCCATCGATATAGTCGGAAGCTTCTACGCGGGAAAGATCGCTCTCGTGCGTCGCATGACCGGCGAGTGCAGGGCCGATCGCGCCGAATCCATTGTCGTGCAAAAGTTCCCCGAGCGCGCGCACTTCAAATGGGCTGCCCGTGAAACCGTGCAGCACGAGCGCGCCAGGTCCGCCGTCCGGGCCGAAACTGAACGGTTCTCCACCCGCGAGATACGTCATGCGGGGAGGGTGCGCGTCGCGCGCCAGGCAATCAATCCGCGATGCGCGATCCGGCGAACGCTCGGGAGTCCAAGGTCTCGTCGGGTACTGTCGTGCTGCTGCGAGAACATCGCGCAGCCGTCGAATTCGCGCGCGCGCTCTCGACCATCTTCAATCCGTTTCTCTCCGCGGCGGCGCTGTTCGTCATCGTCTCGCATGCCTACTCGACATCGAGACTCGAGTTCTGGAAACTGTCGGCAGTGGGGCTCTTCTTCTTCACCATCGCTCCGCTCGCGTGCGTCCTGTATCTTTATGTGACCGGGCGCATCTCCGACTTCGATATGTCCGAGCGGCCCGAGCGGCAGCGCGTCTTCGCTGCGTTCGTCATCATCTATCTGTGCGCGGCGATCTCGCTGACGGCCCTGCATGCGCCGGTCCAACTCGTCGCGATCACGTGGGGCTATTGGGGCACCGCACTGCTCACGATGGTGATCACGCGCTGGTGGAAGATCAGCACGCACGCGTTCGGTATAGCGGGGCCTTTCACTGTCATGTTCCTGCTGTTCGACAAAGAGCCGCTGCCTTACGTGATCATCGTGCCGCTGGTCTGCTGGGCCCGCGTGTACTTGCGCAGTCATACGCCTGCTCAAGTCGTGACCGGCGCCGCCATCGCGGTGCTCTCGACGTTCATATTCTTCAAGCTGTTCCACTTGGTTTGATATCGACGTGGCGCAGGACGTCGATCCGCGTGCCCGTCAGCAGTTGAGCGTTGGCGGCAAATTCGTCCTTGTCGCCGCTGACTTCGAATGAGAGAGTGCCGCGGCTGTGGTCTAGCCCGGCGATCATCTGACTCACTTTCGCCGCGCACGCAGCCGCCGGGTCGACGATTGCGACATCGTCACCGAGCACCGCCGCAAACCAGGCCGCCAAGTGCGGAAAGTGCGTGCAGCCTAGGATGAGCGTATCACAGCCGGCGCGCAGAATCGGGCCGCAATACAGAGCGACCGCATCACGGGCGCGCACGCTCGCCCATCCGCCGGATTCTACGATGGGGACGAGCGATGGCGCGGGCACCGATGTGACGCGCGCATCCGGCCTGTATTTCAGTATCTCGCGTTCGAATACGCCGCTCCGAACGGTCGCGTGCGTCGCAATGACGCCGATTCCGCCGTTGCGCGTGGCCGTGGTCGCCGCGAGCGCGCCAAACGAGACGATGCCGACGAGGGGCACGGTGGAGACGGGCCAGCCAACGCCGTCAAATGCCGCGCACGTGGTTCCTGAGGCGACGACGATGACGGATGGGTCGTGCACGAGCAGCCGCTTGACGATGGCCGCGCCCAGCGCCGCGATATCTTCAAGTTCGCGGCCGCCGTACGGAACGTGTGCGGTGTCGGCGAAATACATGTAGTCCGTGTCGAGCGTGAGCGCGCGCAGCGCGGACAACACGGTCAAGCCGCCTAGACCCGAGTCGAGAAGAGCGACTCGCCGGGCCGGACTTGTCATGAGAGCGGGAGTCCTGTCAAGGTGATGGTCCGGGGGTCGGCGGCGGTGCGTGCGGTCCCCCGGTGAAATCCATGATGCCTTTGACGATTCCTGCAGCGATGCGATCGAGAAACGCCGGCTGCTGCAGCAACGAACCGTCGTGCGCGTTGCTCAAAAACGCGGTCTCGACGAGCACGGCGGGCATCGCCGCGTGTTTGATGACGTAGAAGTCTTCGCGCTTCACGCCGGCGTCGGCGATTCCGTCGGACGCTACTGTTTCCGCCTGCACGTCTTGCGCGAACGTCTTATCTGCCGGCTGCCAGTAGTAGGTCGTCGTGCCGTTCGCCGAAGTCGAGACTGAAGAGTTGATATGGATGCTGACGAGGATCGTGGCGCCGGCGGCATTCGCGACGTCGTCGCGCGCTTGGAGTTCTTGTTTGTCGATGCCGTTCGGATCGCCGACCTCGTAGTCGCCGTCTCTCGTCATGACGACGCGCCAGCCGAGCGACTGCAGCCGGTTCTGCACGATCTTTGAGATCGCAAGCGTGAGGGACTTCTCGGTCAAGCCAAGGTCAGGGTTGAGCGAGCCGGGATCGTTGCCGCCGTGTCCTGGGTCGATAACGACGAGATCGCCTACGGTCGCAGCTGGTTGGATCGACGCTGCCGGCCTCGGCGATGCGTTTGTGGCGATCGTCGCGTTCAGTTCGCCCACTCCCGCCATCGCCGCATCGGGCGCAGGCGTCGCTGTTTCTATCTCGATGCCGATCTGATCGTTCGTCCCCGCGACTTGCCCGACGCGGATATCCGTGTCGCGGGAAGGCGCGATCGAAATGCGCACGACCTTATCGGGTACGAGCAGATGCTGACTGACTTTGACCGACTTGATGAAGTCGAGCTGCACGTCCAGGTCGCGCGAGGCACCGACGAGCACGGCGTGATCCAGGTCGAGCCAGAAGCGGTCGTCGGGATCGCCGAGCCGATGCCACGAAAAACTCACCGGGCCGGAGAGGGTGAGGGTGATGCGCGTGCCGGTCGGCACGCGCGCGATGCTCACCGCGGTGATCTTCTGATCGGTCAACGGCATGGGCGAACCGCTCGGCGACGGTTCGGCGACGGGCGCGGCCGTGGGAACTTCGTTTGACGGCGACGATGTGTCGACCGGTTCGGGCGCGGCGGGCGACGGAGAACCGCCTTGCGGCGCTGCTGTCGGAAGTGTTGTTGCCGAGACGACGACGGTGTTGACGCGCGTCACGGCGCTCGGCGTCGCTGCGATCGTTGCAGTTTTCAACGCTGCCTGATCGCGCGCGACGACGATATCCATTTCGGCGCCGCCGTCGCCGCGGCGCGCCACAAAGCTCGCCCTTCCGAGAAGTGCGAGCGAGAGCGTCGTCGTCGGGTAACCCGGTGGGCCGTTCTCGGCAATTGTGCCGCGCGCCACGAGGCCGATACGATTTTGTACGTCGGCGGCAAGATCCGTGCCGAATCCAGGAAACGAGATGCTCAGCGTGCGTGCGCGCGACTGCGCGGCGTACGCGCTGTGCCAACTGATCACGCCCGAGGCGGCGACATGAACGATCGTCCGCGGACCGTCTTGCCGTGCGCTGACGGCGAGTATCTGGGGCACGAAGACGTAGCCGCCATGGAATCCGCGCACGCCTAGGCCAAGAGCGCGCGCGAGTGGCAGCAGCGGCAAATACAGTTGTCCATTTTGCGTGAATGGTGCGAATGGAATCGCGGTCGCAGCACTATTGACGCTGACGGCGTTGCTTCCCACTGTAAATGTGATCAGCTCGCCATCAGCGCGCGTGATCGCGACGAATCGCGTGCCTGGTTGCCACGCGAGGTGCGCGGCGACTTGATCGAGCATCGCGTTGAGCCCCGAATCGTTCACCTGAGCGACCGGATCGCCGAACGCCAGCCCAAGTTTTTCGAACGGGATCTGCCGCCCCGCGACCCAGACTTGCGCTGAGGTCGGCGTGACGGTCGCGGCGTATGCTGTGACGTGCGAGCTCATCGCGAGCGCGACAAGCAGCGCGACGCGCGTCACCAACCGCTTCCTCATTGGGCGAATGTCGTGCGCGAGAGCGGTTCGTCGAGTTCGAGTTGGCCGCCCGGGAGCGCGGGCGCGACAAGACCGTTGAGGCGGATCTGCACTGCCGTTATGCCCGGAATATCGGTGACGGTATACGTGAGCGACTTGAAGAGGCCGGCTTCGTCACCCGCCCCGCGGCTGAATCTCTTCGTGATGGAGCCGGACAGGTCTACGTCGGCTGTCGTGTTGGTCAGCGATACTTTTGCGCGAGTGTCCGGCGGAAACGTCAGGAGATCCGCGGCCGGATCGAGCGGACCAGCGAGCAGTTGCTCCACTGCGTACTGCGCTCGCGGCGCCCCGGCAAGCCCCGGCGCGGCAGAGTAATGGAAGGCCACGAGCGTATCGCTCCCGGCTTTACTGTAGTAGACGGTTATCTGATCGGTCGGGGGCGGCGGTGCGCCTCGATGACCGCATCCGGCTACGCTCAAAAGGAGCGCTATCGCGACTGCTAGCCGTGCTTTGCTCGACATCCTGTCGATGGTTTACCCCTCCTGCCCGTACAAACGTTTGTTTGGGCAGAGGTATTTCAAGTCCTTGGAACCATCGTCTGAAGGGGGCCGACTTTACGTCGGCCCACGTTACGTTCGCGAGGCCGACTAGCGTCGGCCCCTTCAGCGCGCGCGTTCGGTTACGTGCGCGTCGCGTTCGGTTACGTGCGCGGCGTGTTCGCGCATGATCGTGCTCGTGCGAGCAGCAGCTCGCGTTCGCGGGCGTTTTGCGTGAGCAACGCCGCGCGATCGAACTCTATCCGGGCTTCTTCGAGGCGACCGAGCTTTTCCAGCAGATCGCCGCGGACGCTTGGCAACAAGTGGTACCCCGCGAGTGACGGTTCTCCGTCAAGTCCGTCGACCAGCTCCAGGCCGGCCGCCGGACCGTATGCCATCGCGACCGCGACCGCGCGGTTCAAAGCAACGATGGGTGAAGGCGTCAGCTGCGCGAGCGCGTCGTACAGCGCTACGATCCTCGGCCAGTCCGTGTCGCTTGCCGTTCGGGCGCGCGCATGACATGCGCCGATCGCGGCTTGTAGCGCATACGGTCCGAGAGCGCCGCCGAGATCCTCAGCGCGCTTGAGAGCCGCAAGACCACGCCGGACGAGAAGGTAGTCCCAGCGGCCGCGGTCTTGGTCGAGCAGTAGGATGGGCGCTCCGGATGGCCCGACGCGCGATTTCAAGCGCGATGCCTGTATCTCCATCAGCGCGACCAGACCGTGGACTTCCGGCTCAGCGGGAGCGAGCTCGGCCATGATGCGGCCAAGTCTTAAGGCGTCTTCGCAGAGCGCCGGCCGCAGCCAATCGTCTCCGGCGGTCGCGGCATACCCCTCATTGAAGATAAGATAGAGAACTTCGAGCACTGACGATAAGCGCATCGCGCGCTCGGTGCCACTCGGAACCTCAAAGGGGATGCGAGCTTCCGCGAGCGTCCGTTTGGCACGGACGATCCGTTGCGCAATCGTCGGCGTCGAGACGAGAAATGCCCGCGCTATCTCTTCAGTCGTCAAGCCGCCGATCAGGCGAAGCGTGAGCGCCACACGCGCGTCAGTCGGAATGATCGGGTGGCACGCGATGAACATGAGGCGCAAGAGATCGTCGCCCACGTCATCGTCTGCGGCATCCAGTTCCGCCACGGTCAGCTCCTGCGCGGCCTCCGAGCGGTGACCGATCTCTTCATTCTTTTCCTCGAGGCGCTTGAGGCGGCGGAAGACGTCGATCGCGCGGTGCTTCGCCGTAGCCATCAGCCAGGCGCCTGGATTGTCTGGAATTCCAGATTCGGGCCACTGCTCGAGCGCCGCGACTAACGCATCTTGCGCGAGGTCCTCGGCAAGACCGACGTCGCGGACGAATCGCGCGAGACCAGCGATGAGCCGCGCGGATTCGATACGCCAGATCGCATCGATCGCGCGATGCGCTTTCGATGCGACCGTGGCGTCAGACTCGGTCACGTCTTAGCGACATTCTCAACGTGCGCCGGATCTTGCTTTCGACGTGAGCTCCTCGAAGTCCGATTGCTCGAAGATCTGGCGGATCTCGATCTCGGAATCGCCCACGTGCGGATTGGGGCAGCGCTTGACCCACTCGATCGCTTCGGCCAGCGACTTGACCTGCCAGATCCAGTATCCGGCTATCAGCTCTTTGGTCTCAGCGAAGGGACCGTCGACGACCGTGCGCTTCGACCCGGAGAATTGCACGCGCGCACCTTTCGAACTCGCTTGCAACCCGTCGGCGGCGAGCAGCACGCCCGCCTTGGCGAGATCTTCGTTGAATTTTCCCATCGCGTCGAGAAGTTCGGTGCTCGGCATCACGCCGGCTTCGGATTGCTTGTTCGCTTTGACGATGATCATGAATCGCATCTCGGTATCTCCTATTGGCAGCCCGTGGTAGAGTGCTTCTCCAGACTCTACCCCCACGTCGAATTTGGCTCGGCGATTTCGACAATTCTTGTACCGCTACGAGGAATTATTCTGGGCCGGCTGGTCTTCGGCGAAACGCTCGAAATATCGCGATATCGTAGGCGATCTTCAAGCCGCCCGCGATGAAAAACGGCAGCGCGAGATATGCGGCCTGCATCGCAAGTCCCGAAAAGATCGGCGCGATCGCGGCTGCTGCGGGTCGAACGGCATTCGTCAACGCCGCGGCATACGCGCGATCTTCCGGAGCGACAGCTTCCATAGTAAATGCTTGACGCGTCGGCACGTCCATCTGCGAGAGTGCGAATCGCGCCATCAAGACCACCGAGGCCGATTCGAACGACGGCATGAGCGGCACGATACAGAGCAATATGTTCGATGGCAGATGCGTGAACACCATCGTCTGCAGCAACCCGATCGCTTGCGACAACCGGGCCGCGACGAGATAGGACAGCGCGGACAGCGTATTCGCGCCGAAAAGCACGAGCCCGAGGATGTGGTCGTCCGCGCCGAACCGCACGTGCAGCCAGTACGCGAGGAAGCTCTGTACGACGAATCCGCCGGCAAGCGCATCGACGCCGAAAAGCAGCGCTAGCCGCTCAGCCGCGCCGAGCTGCCTCGGCCGTCGCTCCTTCGCTTCCTGAGCATCTCCGCGGAGTTCGCTCGGCAACATCAGATAGACGGCGAACAACGCGAGGCCGCAGATGGCGTACGCAAGCGGTGTGAGGCCGACCGGAATGACCGCCGCCGCAAGCGCGCCCAATGCGAGGGCGAATGCGCCGGCGAGATTGTAGATCGCAAACGAATGTGCCGAGGTCTGCGGGGTCACCGACTCAGCCACGGCGTGCTGCTCGATCGCCGCGAACGGGCCGACTTCCTGAGCGCCTGCGCTGAGCGTGCCGAGCAGACACGCGACGATGATCGGGAACGCGTTGCCGGGGAGACCCAACAGGATACCGGCGACGCACATCGCGGCAGCCGCGCCGAGCAACGCGCCACGCCTTCCCATTACGCGCACGATCGAAGCGGACGCCGCCAGAAATACAGCGCCCGAAAGCAGAGCGAGCGTCAGCGTCGCGCCGATTTCAAACGGAGTAAACCCGCGGTCGCCGAGATATAACGCGAAGGCGACCGACATCAGGCCAAAGCCAAACGCGCGCACGATCCGGGCGGTGACGACCGTCGCGAAGAGCGTCGGCCTCTTTTCGCTCAATGCTTGAGCCGTTCTTGACACCAGGCATAGAGCGCATCGTACATCGGCGATTCGAGCGACAGTTTCTCATGATCGCGATCGCCGTGAGTCGCCGCAAAACCGTGGGCTATCGCATGCAGGCCCGCTGCTTCCGGTTCGATCGCGATATCTTTTGGAACGTCCGCGCCGTGGACGATCCGGCCAAGCAATCCGAGCGCAGTGTCGTTGAGCTGATACTTAACGAGAATTGATTCGAAGCTGCAACGACCCTCGACGTGCCCAAGTTCAACGTCCGGCACGTCGTAGGGAATCGCGCCCTCGCGCTGTGCGACCGCCGTGACCTCGTCGCGAGCCACGTACAAGAACTCGGCGTCCGGATCGACGAACCGTTTGATGAGCCAAGGACAGGCGATGCGATCGACGTTTGCGTTCTTACGCGTGACCCATTTCATCACTCACCTCGACTAAAAGCGCGCACCCAGTTCGACTGTCGCGCCGTCGGAGCCGACGCCCGGAGCTGCGGACGGCAAAATGTGATATGCTGCTTCGATTTCGAGGTTCGAACCGAAAGAAAGGCCCGCGAACAGCTTGCCCCCAGGCCCGCTAGCGCTGATCGTGCGCGCTCCGGATTGCCCCGCCGATCCCGCGAACGCAGGCGTGATCGACGCGCTATAAAGACCGATGCCGGCTCCGATGAACGCCTTTCCCGTGCTGCGGTAGGCGACTCCAAAGCCGGATCCGTACGACGAATTCGTGGTACTCGAGATGCCGAGAAAGTCGGCGTAAACCGACGTGGCCGCGGGCGCGGCCAGATTCTTCGCGTCGAGACGATAGTCAAGGCCCAGAGCGATTTGAAACGGGCTTCCGGCGTTTTGCCCCAGTGATGTGTACTCGCCGATCTTCAGCGTCCAAGCGGCCGGCGCGGGAGAGCCGGCAGCATTCGCAGGTGCGGCACACGCGATAACGGCGATCGCTGATGTGGCTGCCAGCAGTGCGCGGTCTATCTTCATCCTTGAGGCCTTCTTTCTATCAAACGATGCTCCGCTATTCCGCCCAACTACGGCAGCATTCCCGGCGGGTCGTACGAGATCACTTTGCCATCCTTGAATTTCACCGTAAACGAAGCCGGCGTCGGCCGGTCGTATTCCCACGTGTCGAGGGTCCGCATTTGCGCTGCTGTTCCATACACCGACGGAAATCCGACGCTCGCGACGACCATGTCGTAAGTCATGCCGACGATCACGGTTCCCTGATTGATCGCAGTACGAATGTTTTCCGGCCATTCAGGGTGAGCGAGCAGCGGACTCTGCGGCGCAAGCGAACGTTCGAAATCCCACGTGTCGGCGAACTCCGCGTATACGTCGGCGCAGTCGTCACCGGCGAAAGACGTTTTATCCAATACTTCGCCGTCTGTCTTTCCGCCAAAAATCACAAGGATCGGGTCGACGGCGACGAGCGTGGAAGCCGTGTCCGTGATCGTCGCCTTCACCGGCAGAAATTCCGGGCTCTCGCTTGTTCCATAGAGTCGCACGATGCGATCGACGTGAAGCGGCATCGTCCGATCTACCCGGACGTTCGTCTCGATGCCGTTTGCGAAATCGCATGTGGGCATAAAACCGCCGAGGCCATAAACATCCTTATCCGCATATGCACGATCGAGCTGTTCGACGTTTGCGTCCTCGACGATGGGCAAAAGACCTTGAGCAGAATTCACGGCGGCGGATGGAGCCTCAAACGTCGCGGTATCCGATCCGTCGCCGCTGAGCGTCAATGCATACCCGGACGGCCCCTGATCTGTCACGCTTTGCAGCGTGAGCACGCGGATGCCACTCGTGGGCAGCCGAGTGTAGTTGGGTTCCGGCTGTACAAATGTCACAAACTGTTGGCCCGCGCGGAGGTGGGGAATCGCGTCCGGCGGCGCGGGCACATAGAGCGAGGCTGGATCCAGGCGGTTGTTCGGGATGGCGTAACCGTCTGCGTCTGAGATCATTGGATCGAAGCGGCTCAGGTCGGCGGTGTACATGCCGGGCGGCAGCGACTGAGCGAAAGCGGCAACTTTGCCGATGGACGCGTGTCCGCCCGGATCGGTCGAGTTAATCGTCGAGACGTCAGTGCGAAAATGAAGCTGAACCGGCTTCGCCGTGCCATTGGACGATTGCAATGCGAGCCCCGAAGTTCCGGTACGAACGAAAAACGGCGCTTGCGACGGCGGTGAAACCGATACGTCAAAAAGTACGCGATTTGGCGGACGCGCGCCGGAGACGCTCATCCACGCTCCGTGCGGGTACCGTCCCCAATCCGGTGTCCATGGCTGCATTGGCTCGAATACGTGGACGATTTTCGCGCTGGAGCCGTCGATTCGAAAAAGCGAGCCGCAACTATAAGGCGCGACCGGCGGCCCATTGCTGACCAAGCATTCCGAACCCTGCGGACTAGTGCCTAAGATCGCCCCACCGACGAGCGTTGCAAATCCAAGCATGCTCGCCGCAGGATTCACCCACTGCTCAAAGCATGCGCCTTCCTTCGGAAGAAAGGAATGGAGGGTGGCGTAGCCTTGCGCCGGGCTGTAGCGGAACACAACGCCGCACCCAATTCTTCTATGACCAGTTATGGCCCCGAGCAATGCGCCGCCGGTAGACGGCGTGAGGCTGCCGTCGACGATTGTTCGCTCAAAGTCGGCATATGGATCGAATTGCAGACGTTGGATCTGCGGAAGCGTGAAGATCGCTTTGAGCGTATTGTCGCCGATCGTGTAGATCGACGAGCCATCGCTTGCGTAGAGGACGCCGCCATCATCGAGAACCGGCGACGATGGAATCTTTATCGAAGAACACTCGGCGCTCGTGTACGGTTTTGTGTTTGAGAAGATGTCTCCGTGCTGTCCCGTTGCGTTCACCCAAAATATCTCGCCGCCGCATTCACCTCCGCGAACCAAAATGCCGATGAGGCGCCCGGTTCGATCGAGGGCGAGCGGGGTCGCCACATGGGATTCCGGACCAAATGAAAGGAGTGTCTTGTACGACCCGTCTCGCGACAGCGCGAAGATTGTGGCACCGTGTCCGTCGCCGTCCGTTGATGGAGCCACTCCAAAGATTGTCCCATCGTCGCCGATAGTCAGCGCTCCGTGTCGGTCGCCGCGCGCGAATGCGTACAAGACGACGAAGCCCGAGCCGTCCTGTGCGATGCGGTAGACGACACCGTGACCGTTGGCGCCGCCGAAATCGGTCGCGCCGTACAACATGCTGTCGGGTGCGAGCACGAGCCCGGAGCTCGGTTTCTCTCCGTCGTCGCCAGAAAACTCATGCAACACCGAGTATTGTCCATCGGCGCCGAACCGGTAGATGACTCCGCAACCTTTGGTCTGCAGACTGGACGCTCGGTCCCGACAATTCGGGCCGCCATACGCGGCCGTGCCGTAAAAAGCATCGTCGATCGCGACGACCCGCCCCGACGGCGCGGAGCCGTCATATTTTTCGTCCCCGGCGCGTGATGCGGCGAGCGGCGCAGCCGCGAGACTCAGCAGTATCGCCGCAACCAGAAGATCGCGAGTGCGCCGCAGAAACATTGCCCGCGTTTGTTCGAAGCGCTTCACCTGACATCCCGTGACAAGAACGTCAACCGTGATGGTTATGCCCGGCGTGCATGTCTGAGCCTCGGTTGCCCCACCAGACTAAAACTCCGACCACCGCGAGAAAGAACACGTTCAAGATCGTCGTGTAGTCGAAACCGATCTGCTCGACAGCCATCAAGAAGTTGCCGGTGGGATGCGGTGTCAAGTGCAAGGCGCCGAACACGCCGTCCACCACGAGGCCCGCGACGACCATCGACAAGTAGAACACCGCGACCATGCGCAGCGCGAGCGCCCAGCCGTAGTATTTCCTATAGATGTCGACAAGCGGCAGCACGATCAGATCGGCGTACAGAAACGCGATGACGCCGCCGAACGTGCTCCCGCCGTTCCACAGCACAGCCGCGAGCGGCACGTTGCCGATCGAGCAGACGAAGCTGAGAAATGCGATGACCGGTCCGATCATCGCATTCTCGATGATCCGAAACGCCGCCGGTCCGGAGGTGACGAACAAGTGCTGCCACCACGTCGCGGGCACGCCGACCGCAAGAAAACCTGCAATCAAGAAGCCTAAGATCAGATCGGTCTGCAGCATGGACCAATCCATCTCGAAATAGTGCGCGATATAGCGCCAGCCCTCGCCGGACCGCAGTTTCTCTACGAACGTGGTGCCAGGCGCAAGCATCTCGCCGTGGTCGTGCTTTTGGGTCGATCCGGTTTCTTCATGCGCGCGGCCTTGTTCCGCTAGAGCCGGCGAGATGAAGATCTTCGAGAATATCGCGAAAATCGCGATCAAGACGATGCCGCCGACCCACTCTGCGATCACAAACGGCCAGCCCATCAGGCGCCACAGGATAAAGCCGAGCTCGATCACGAGATTGGTCGAGGCGAACATAAAGGCCATCGAAGTCGTGAAGTTCGCACCGCGTTTAAATATCGATTTCGCGGTCGCCGCGGCCGCATAGCTGCACGACGAGCTCGCCGCGCCCAGCAACGTCGCGAGCCCGAGTTCGCGGACGCCGGCACGACCGAACAGCGCAGCCATCCCGCCCTTGGGCACGTACGCCTGCACCATAGCAGATAGGATGAAGCCGAGCAACAGCGACCAGAGCACGGCCCAGAACATCGCGAACGACGCATACAGCCATTGGCCGATGAAGTGGACGACGATCATAGCGCTGATCGCACGCGTTTACGCCATCGGCATGTCGCAGGAAGGTGCCGGCCCGGGGCAAACGGTGCGGCTGTGTTGCGCACGCAGTTCGAAACGAGGGGTGCGATGGCCAGCCAACTTTCTTACAAAGTCACCGGATTGGACCTGAGCGGCTACATGGTCAAAGACGCTGCGCGAGCAATCGCCTTTTACCGCGACGTCCTCGGACTCGAGCCGGTACTCGTGTATCCGGAGAACCGCGGAGCTGAGTACGAACTTGCCGACGGCACGACCTTCGGATTGTGGGGCGGCGGCGGAGTCGTCATGCCGTTTCAGCCGAGCAACGGGATACTGTTCGCCGTCGACGATCTCGATGCGGCGGTGACCGCGCTTAAGGCCAAGAACATCCCGGTCCTCATGCAGCACGATACGCCGGTCTGCTCCATGGCGATGATCAGCGACACCGAAGGCAATATGATCACCTTGCACAAGCGCAAGGCGATGTGACGTAGGCGCAGTCGTCGCTAGATGACGCGACGGGCGATCGCGGCTATGCTCCGCGAGTTTTGGCTTCGCGCAGTTCTTTCTGGATCGGCCATTCGGAGAACGCGAACATCAATACGATGATGAGATTGACGACCGGGATCAGCATCAGCAGGCTGAGCGCGCCCGAATAGCCGGCCTTTGCGGCGATGGTCCAGTTGATCACCAAGCTCAGTATGAGCAGTCCGATGCAGACGAGCAGCCAGACGGCGCCCATGGCGGCGAACCAGCCCGTCATCGCATTGGTCGCGGCATCGCTATTGGCGTCTGCGAGCAGAGAAACAAAAAGAAACTGAGAGATCATTACATTACCTCTTTCGACGAGCGTGTGCCTGAACAACCGTTCGCTTGGTTCTTATTCGAATTCCTGGGCTGGGGAGCGGCAGTTGCGGAGCGTGTGAAGAACTAGGACAAGCAGAGGCTTTCCCGAGTGCCTCAAAGGAGCCGAATTTGTCCGCCACCGCACCGCTCATCCCGCAATCGAACGAGGTTTCACTGTTTCGCTTGTATCTCTTGCGCGCTTTGTACTTGTTCATCGTTATCGGGCTCGCCACGCAAGTCTGGCCCGACGTTCTCAATCCGGCAAGGCATTAGACGTTCTTGGAGGGCGTGGTCGCCTGTATGCTCGCCACATTTTCACTGCTCTGTCTGCTCGGAGTGCGCTATCCGCTGTCGATGCTGCCCGTTCTTTTTTGGGAACTGATCTGGAAGACGTTGTGGCTCGGCATCGTGGCTCTGCCGCAATGGTTGGCGGGGCATATCGACCCGTCTATCGTGCCCAACATCTTCGCCTGCTCGTTCGTCGTGCTCGTCTACATCGCCATACCTTGGCGGTATGTATTCGCACACTACGTGCTGGCGCGCGGCGATCGCTGGCGGTAAGAAGAACGGGGGCGAGCGATATTTGGGTTCGTGCGACTAGTGAACGCGAGGTCAGTTCTTGTGCGGGCAAGGTGCGTCGTAAATCCCGAATGCGCACCAGGCAGACTGCGGAACTCCGTGCTCCCGCATCTCGGAGGTTCCCATCGCGCCGCCGCCCCCAGCGACCCTCCGCCAGTCACCGTTACCTTTTTTGAAGAGCGTTTGTCCGCCGCCGCCACCATACCACTCGCCCAGCGCATACGCGCCGGAAACGACGACGTACGGCACAAGTGGACCGCGCATCTTCCGCCGTATCGCCTCAACGTCCGGAGTCGGGCCGCTATCGCTCCACACTCCCCGAGGTGGCAGAGAGTTTTCAGGTTTCGGCATACCTAACAGCAGTTTCGCTTTGTCGCGGCTAGAGATTCCATGGGAGTCCAAACGATACCAAAAGTAAAGAACGTCTAGTGCCTGCCATCCGAACGAAAAACGCTCGACGAGTATCGCATCTGTCACCGCGGACCCTTCCATCAGCCCGCCGTGCGGCAAGACAGCCGCGAAGCGTCCGACAATATTTATGCGCTCGACGACGGCTGCGTGACCCTTCGGTTGATAAAGCGCGTTCAGCGCCGCCTGCTGCGGCGTGGAAGCAAAGTTCGCGAGAGACAAGAACGCGATCGCTAGGAACACAACTGCTCCATATTCGAAGTTAGCCAGCGTCCGCGCGTTGCCGGACCAGCGCGTCGATCGCCGTCATCTGCTGGCGCACGATGTCGAGCGCTCCGATTTGCGCGTCACGATCGCGCCGCAGTTCGGCATTGCTCTCGCGCAGTTCTTCGAGTTGCTGACGCAACGTTTCGGCCTCGAGGTGGTCGTACGCGGCGCCGGCGGGCACCGCGAGTTCGCGAAGGCTGCGGATCTCGTCCGGATCGAGCGCCTCGCCTCCGACGTGGCCGCCGTACAGAGCGATCGCAGCGAGTTCGTGTCGAATGACGATCGGCACCGCGAGAAGCGGTTGGTGCAGCCCGGTCGGGATGTCCGCCCGCGGCCAACGGACGTCGGACAATCGCAGCGGCTCCAGTTCGGCTTGCAGAAGCACGACGAGATGATCGGACGGTTCGATCGAATCCGTTGAGCCGTCCCAGCCCACAGCGAAGCGCCGCCGAAAAGTCCCGTCGCTCTGCCGCCTGAAAACCGCGCTCGACGAAAGCTCGAGCGCGCTCTCCGGGTCGACGGAGAGCGTTTCGTCGACGAAATCGATGGACGGCGCGTGCGGCAGCATACGAGCGACGCGGGCCAACCGCTTTTCGGCGAGATGACGGCGCCGGAAGAGAACGCTGTCGACGAAGAGATCGACGCGACCGTGCATCGTGTTAAGCGAGAAGCCGATTGAAACGGCGGCGACGATCTCGACGATGAAGGCAAGTTGCGAGCGCGCCAGCCACGTCCCTATGAAGAAATCGATGAGCGCAAAGACCCCGACGAGCATCGCCGTGAGAATCGTATAGACAAGCGTTCGGCTGGCGACGAAACCCACGTCGATGACGCGATGACGGATCGTGCCGTATGTGACCGCAATCGCGAAAAGCACGAGCGAGAGCGCTGCCAAGATTGGGATGACGGCGTTAGCGATTGGGTTAGTATAGAGCGAGTTGGCCACGATGCTCCCTGCGTTGAGCGCGACGTAGAGCGCGAACGTCGACATAACAGGCAGAAGCCGCTGGCGGGCGCTGCCGCGTGCCTCCAGCAACGATAACGCGAGCGCGACGAGTGCGACGATACCGACAAACGCCGGGAAGATGTAATCTGCGATGAGACCGACAGCATACGGAGGCGGCGCCGAGCCGACGAGGATGTCTGCACCGTAATAGACCGCCAGCGCGAGGTACGCTAGGCCGATCGGAATCGCAGCTTGGTCGAGCGTCCGATGCCAGCCGCTCGGATTGTCGCCCGGGAATCGGCTGACGAAGATCAAGAGGCCGGCGAACAAAAGAGCATTGTCCACGAGAAGGCTGACCGACGTGATGAAAAAGATCTGCGGTGTCGACCATGGATAGGCCAACGAAGATGCGGACACCGCGACACCGATGGCTAAAAAGCCCCAGGTCATCCTGCTCGGTCGCAAGAGCACGAGCCAAATGCCCAGCGCGCTGACGAGCACGCCGGAGACAAACGCAGCAACAGTCGCATATTGGGAGCCGACCTGCGGCGCAGCGCGAAGAGTTACCGACCTCCGGTGGCCGTCTCGGAGCACGTTTACGGAGAGCTCATCACCGACAGCGACGGCTTCCGGCACCTCGAGATTGACGCGACCCGTCAGCGGGAGAGTCGCAAATTCGATAACGTCGCCCGGCCTGATTCCGGCATTTGCCGCAGGCAGGCCCGGCGAGACCGAGATGATCGTCGTGCCATCGGCGCCGACGTTCCAACCGAAGACGCCGAATTCACGCTGCGTGCTGATGACCAGCACGACGAAGCTGAGCATGACAATGGCGACGCACAGCACGAGAATCGACACCGTGATCAAGGTCGGTGTCGCCGGCGCGGTTGATTCCGCTTGCACGGCATGTGATTTCACGGCGGCGGCGGTCAACGCCTCGTTCGCTATGGGTGCTCCGTAGATGAGTTAGGAGCCCTATAGGGTAACGACAATCGCATGCGTTTAGGATTTTGCAGGGGAGTGCAGTTTTGAAGCACGTCTTCTTTGTCGTAGTCGTTATCAGCGCGTTGACCGGGGGCTCTGTGTTCTCCGCGAACGCCGACACGTGTCCTGTCCGTCTTGAACACGCGGGTCTGGTCGGTCTGGGTGCGCAGCACGGAACGGCGGACTACGAGCTGCTGTTCGGACCAGGCGCGGGCGATGACAACGGCCCCTTCGACATCAGCGTGACGGCAGAAATGAGCGACGGCACGCAGGTGCACTTCGAAGACGGCGGCGTTTCGACGCACATTTCCTATCAATTGGCTGGCCGAACGGGCGAAATAACGCTGTTCCCGTTCGCAACCGAGGTCAGCTCATTTCGGATCGACAGCGCGCGAGACTGGCGGGGTCTATCGACTTGCTCAGAGGACTCGACGTACTCCGTCGACGGTGGATCCGCGTCACAAGCCGTACGGTTCGACGACGGCGCGACGTCGCGATGGCCCGTTAAATCGCCAGGCGCAATCGAAATCGACAACGCGCGTTTTATCTCGCGCGTTACGCAGAACTATCCGGCGATTTTGCAGGACCAAGGGATCCAGGGCGAGGCGAGAGTGCTTATCGTCATCCAGCCGGACGGGTCGCTCGGCAGCGCGACCATCGAACGCACATCCGGCAACGAACAGTTGGATCAGGCCGCGCTGACCGCGGCGAGGGATTCGACGTTCGCGCCCGCTCACTTGTCCGCAGCGCTCGGCGGCGCAGCGATCACAAGTGTCTATTACGTTATTTACGTGTTCAAACTAGATGGATAGAGCGTCCAGCGAGTGATGCGCCTGACCGGCGTTGTCATTGGCCGGCAGGCGGCTGCCATAGTTCTACCTTGTTACCTTCCGGATCGATGACCCAGGCGAACTTCCCAAATTCTGATTCGTCGATCTTGTCGAGCACGTTGCAGCCTTCATCGCGCAAGACTTTGACCAGCGCATGGAGATCTTCAACCCGATAATTGATCATGAAGGCAGCGGTGCTAGGCGCGAAGTGATCATCTTGTGCCGAGCCGACGGACCAGATCGTTGTTCCGGCGATCAGCTTACCTTCGTCGTCTGCCCAGGCAAAAGCTGTGCCACCCCATTCTTGGACATCGATTCCAAGATGTTGTTTGTACCAAGCTTGGAGCGCCGAAGCATCTTTGGCTTTGAAGAAGATGCCGCCAATCCCAGTTACTCGCTTCATTTTGACTGCTTCAACGCCCCTCGATCTAATCCCCGATTGTACAGGCGCAACTCGCATTCACGCCGTAGCATTCCGCATGGCCGCCCGTTGGAAGTGGCTTCTCGTCGCATTGTGCGCGCTCTGCGCCGCGCGCCTCGTTGTCAATACCGTCGCACTGTTCGGACTCGGCGGACCGCCATGGTTTGGGTGGTGGGACGTCAACTTTTACACGAACGGCAGCCCCTACACAATCATCTTCGATCCGCCCGCACCGGGCGGAGCAGCCGCGCTTGGCGGCGTGCGCGGAGGCGATACGCTGGATCTCCGCGAGCAAAGCCTCGATTCGCGTCTCGATCTCTTCACGCAACCGATGTCGGGCAAGCCGGCCCCGCTGATCGTCCACCGCGGGCCGAACACCGTGGACCTAAGCGTAGCACCGGCTCCGATCTGGCAGGTCAATGCCGGCCTAAAGGCCACTCGCGGGCTATTGCAGCTCATCGGCGGTTTGCTCTTGATCGGCTGCGCACTGCTCATCTCGTTGCGCCGAGCCGAATCCGTTGACGCGCGCCTCCTTGCCGTTATGCTGCTTCTTTTGAGCGTTGCCGTCGTGGGCACGGTGCCGAACTCGATCGCAACCTTCCTGATATCGATCGTGGGCGGGGTCTGCGTTCCGGCTGCGCTTGCAGTGATGATCGCACTCTCCTCTCGATTCGGCGCTCGCACCCGGGCGCGAACGGGCATAGAGATACTTGCCTATAGCGCCATCGGTCTGGCGATCATACGGACCTTCGCGTTCTTTTATGCACTGGTCACGTTACGTGTCGACCCCTATATCTACGGGCCCAACTCGATTGCCATCATCCAAACGATCGCCAACCTCGCGATGCTGCTTGTGGTGGGCACGGCGGTCGCGGCCACGCCGTCGACGGAGCGGCCAAGAGCCGGATGGCTGCTGCTCCCGATCCCAATCGCTCAAGTAGCCAGCATCCTTTTCCTAAGGCTCGGAGTCAACTTCGCGCATACTTGGGTGTTGCAACAAGTGATCGGGAATCTCGGTTATCTCTGCCTCGTCATTGGAGCTCTCGCCATCACGTACGCATTGCTGCGGCGACGCGTCCTCGACTTCGAGTTCATCGTCGGACGAACCGTCGTCGTCGCGGCGGTATCACTTATCGTCGTCGCCGCGTTCACGTTATTGGAATGGCTGCTCGGCACAGCGCTCGCGGGCATCGGCAATACCGGCGGCATCGTCGCAAACGCGGCGCTGGCGCTCGTTCTGGGCGTCTCCTTGCGCTACATACATCGGCGCGTCGACGCGTTCGTCGACGCCACGCTCTTCCGTAAACGCCACGAGGATGCGCGCGCCCTGCTCGCTTTCGCGAAGGAAGCGGCTTTTGTCACCGACCCGGATGCGTTGCTCGACCGCGCGATCGCCGACATCCGCGCGCATACGGACGCGCGAAGCGCCGTGCTCTACGTTGACTGCGCAGGAGCCTTTCGCCCGGTGCGGTCATACGGCGACGGCAGTGCGGCTGCGGTTGGTCCGAACGACGGTGCGATCTTGGCGCTCAAGACTTGGCACCAGCCGATGGACCCGCATCGGTCCCAGTCGTCGCTCGACGGCGCGCTCGCCGTTCCGATGTTGGGCCGAGGCCGGTTGTTGGGCGTTTTGCTCCTTGGCGAGCGTGCCGGCGGTGAGGTCTATGCGGCGGACGAGATCGAGACGTTGTCGCAGTTCGCGTCGGGAGTCGGGGCGGCGTTGGAATCGCTTGTCGTTAATGGCGAAGCGCACTCGGTCGGCGCATCGCTCGCGAAGATCCAGACGACGCTCGATGCTATGCAAGACGTGATGACCCGCATCGATGCGCGATTCCGATCATCGCCGAGCTGAGAATTCCGAGGCCAACGATTTGGGATCGGCGTTGCGCCGATCCCCGAATTGGACTTGGTGGAGGCGACCGGAGTTGAACCGGTGTCCGAGAAGACCCCCACGAAGGCATCTACAAGCTTATCTCGGGTTTTATTCTCGCGACTGCGTACGCTCCCGAGCGAGCTTACCGCTGCCGCCAACCCCGATTAGATTCCCGAACGCGTCGTGGTCCCCGCGCACGGTAGCCGACTTGTTTGACATCCGCGGGCCCGTGCCGGCGCCGTTGCCCCGCGGACGTAGTAGCCTAAGTTAGGCTGCTAGTGCGTATTCGCTATTCGCGTTTATACGGTTTCCGATCGTTTAAGGAGGGCTCGGAACTCCGCTTGCTTCCTTCGCCTGGGCACAGCCCGTCGAGACCGTGACGCCCCCACGCCGAATGATTCTACCCTATTCCGCCGATGCGAAGCAAGCCGCGCAAGGTCGGCGCCGTCCCGGCGGAAGCCGACCAGCCCGCCATCCTCTACCGTGATCTCTTCGCTTCGCCCTCGTCGTGCAAGATCAGCGATGCGATCCATGAGATGACCGTCACAGCGACCGCGCCCCAGATCGCGGCCCAAAGATCGGGGACATGGAAGCCCGGAACCAGTTTCAACACCCACTCGAAGATCAGCCCGTTGATGATCAACGTGAACAGGCCGAGCGTCAGTATGACGAGCGGGCACGTCAGGACCATGAGAATCGGCCGGATGATCGCGTTGGCGATACCCAACACAAGTCCGCCGATCAAGATCGCGGTGAGCGTGTCCGCGTGGATCCCCATGAAATGGATGTACGAGATCAGCCAGAGCGCGAGCGCGTTCACGATCAGGCGCACTATAAATCGCATCTAAGTGTTCAACGCCTCCTTGATGGAGTGTGCGACGGATGCCGAAATCCCCGGCACCGTACGGAGCTGTTCTTCCGACGCGCGGCGCACGCCGGAAGCCGAACCGAATTTTCGAAGCAGCGCTTTTTTCCGGGCGGCGCCGACCCCCGGAACGGCATCGAGCGGCGACGCTATCTGACGCTTGCCGCGTAGTGTCCGGTGATACGTCACCGCGAAGCGATGCGCCTCGTCTCGAATCCGCTGGACGAGGTGCATTGCCGGCGAGTTAGCCGCGAGAAGCACGGGCTCCGCTTCGCCCGGCAGATAGAGTTCCTCGAACTGTTTCGCTAGCGCCGCGACCGGAATCGCGATCAGGTCGAGTTCGCGCAAGATCTCGAGCGCGGCGTTGAGCTGACCACGTCCGCCGTCGATCAAAAGCAGATCGGGACGCCGAGCGAACTTCTTCTCCTTCCCGCCTGCGGGTTCGTTGAGGTAGCGCAGCCTGCGGCGCAGCATCTGCGCCATGTTCGCGAAGTCGTCGTTGCCGTCGCCTTGGATCTTGAAGCGCCGATAGTCGGCCTTGCGCGAACGGCCGTCTTCGAACACGACCATCGATCCCACGACGTCCGTACCCTGTACGTGTGAGATGTCGTAACACTCGATGCGGCGCGGCTGAGTCGGCAAGTTCAGCGCCGCGGCGATCTCATCTAACGCAACGGACGCGCGTTCGTCGGCAATGGCCGTCCGCGTTAGGTGATCCGCCAGATGCTGCTCCGCGTTGCGCCGCACTTTGCGCAGATACTCGGCGCGCGGTCCGCGCTCCGGCGCGAGAATGCGGACGCGATTACCGCGCTTGCCAGAGAGAGCGCGCTCCACCGCTTCGCGATCGGGGATGCGCGCCTCGACCATGATCTCTTTAGGAATCTTCGGTGCGCGCGCGTAGTACTGCTGGACGAACTCCGCGAGCACTTCATCGGGGCCGCGGCCTTCGGTACCCTCCACGATCGATGACTCTTGTCCGACGAGCAAACCGGCACGCACGAAGAAAACCTCGACGCACGAGACACCTTGCCCGTGGGCCGCAGCGACGACGTCCATGTCGATGCGGCTGCGCCACACGACCGCTTGCCGCGCCATGACGCGATGCAGATCGGCAAGTCGATCGCGCAGGCGCGCCGCTTGTTCGTAGGCCATGTCGTCCGACGCCTTCTGCATCTCGCGTTCGATCCGCGAGATCAGCGCTTCGAACCGGCCTTCCAGAAACAGTGCGACTTCGGCGACGATCGCGTCGTATTCCGGTTCTGTCTGCAAGAACGCGCATGGCGCCATGCAACGCTTGATGTGATACTGCAGACACGGCCGGCGATATGTCACGCCGATCTCGCCGGTGCAGGTGCGCAGCGGGAACGCGCGGCGCACTATCTCGATGACCTCGCGCAACGCCGCGGCGTTGGTGTACGGCCCGAAGTAGCGGCCGCCGTCGTCGATGAGCTTGCGCGTGAAGATGAGGCGCGGGAACCGCTCGCCCATCGTCAGCTTCAGGTGCGGATACGACTTGTCGTCCTTCAGCCGGATGTTGAACGGCGGGCGGTGCTGCTTGATGAGGTTGCTCTCGAGCAGCAACGCTTCGGTGTCGTTCGCGACGATGATCGTGCGGATATCGCGCACGAGTTCGACCATCGCATCGGTGCGCGCTACATGCGGCCGTCCAGGTTGGAAATACGAACGGACGCGCGAGCGCAGGTCTATGGCTTTGCCGACGTAGAGAACGTCACCGCGCTCGTCGAGCATCTGATAGACGCCCGGCTCGGCTGGCAGCCGTTCCAGCGCGTTGCGGACGTTTTCGTTGAGATCGGTCGCGGTCATGGGTGTTTTATGTTTAGTGGGCAAGCGTTGCTTGCCCTACTACGGGTTCGGGATTGCGAATTACGGGTTGGTGGGATCGGCCTGTTTGGCGGCGGCGCGCTGCGCGCCCGATCGCAAATGCGACCAGATCCAGATGCCGATGGCCACGACGATGAGCACGATCAAGAGCAGCGCGAACCGATGGAACACGCCGGTGAGCGCATACCAATGACGGCCGAGCGCAAGGCCAATATAGGCGAATCCCGTGCACCAGATCGTGGAACCGATGAGCGTGAATCCGATGAACCGCCAAAACGGCATGCGCACGACGCCGGCCGGCAACGACGCGACAGCGCGAATGGCCGGTAGGAGCTTACACAGCAGAACCGCGCGCGCGCCGAACCGGATGATCCAATCGTGTGCGTGTTCGAGCTCGCGTTCTCGGACGAAGATCAGCCGCCCGAACCGCATGACGAGCGGCCGCCCGCCGAAGTATCCGATCGCATAGGCGATGGCGGCGCCGATCGTATCGCCGGCCGTACCCGCTATGATGACTCCCGGCAGCACGAGCTCGCGCGTGTACGCGAGATAACCGCCGAACGACATCATGACTTCGCTCGGAAGCGGCACGCCGATCGCCTGCAGCATCATGCCGATCGCGATGCCGCCGTAGCCGAGATGCCGGATGAGATCGAGCACCCAGGCCGTGACGACCTGAAAGAGATGCATGGTCAGCGCGCGGGCAAGCTTGCGCGAAGCCCGGCAAGGACGCGTGCTGCCACGCCGCCGCCGTCTTCTACGATCGCATCAACGATGTCGCGCGGTTGCACGGCCTGCGGACCGCCGCTGCGCTCGCATGCGGCGGCGAGAACTTTTTGTACGCGCGGCGTGATGAGGACGCCATCCCACGGATGGTCGGCCGCTTCGCCCATCGCGGCGAACAGGGCGCGCTTCACATCGTAGCGGTCGAGATGGGCGTCCTTGAAGAACGCCGCGATATCCGGCGTCGGATCGATCGTCATCGCGAGCAGTATGTGTTCGGTTCCAAGAAAATAGTGGTTCGCGTTGCGGCATTCTTGTTCGGCAAGCTTGATGACGGCGCGCGCCGCAGAACCATAATGCGAGAACATCGACGACCCTATTACGACGATCGGCATCGGGGCGACAGGATTTGAACCTGCGGACCTCTCGGTCCCGAACCGAGCGCTCTACCAAGCTGAGCTACGCCCCGACCGGTGCCGACCGGCAATCGTTCGTTCGTGCGTTCATCGCCTCCTTGCCGAACAGCGCACGGTGCGGGGAAACACATGCGTTACCAAGAACATTCCGGCCCGCAGCAAGGTTAGATCAGTTGCATCTCGGAGTCGATCATTTCATGCGTTATCTCATCGTCGGTTGCGGTCGCGTCGGATCCACTCTTGCGAAACGTCTCGCACGAGCTGGCCACTCCGTCTCGGTCGTAGACGAAAGTTCCGCCGCGTTCCGGCGGCTCGGCCGCGATTTTCCCGGCAATCTCGTGCTTGGAACAGGCATCGACGTTGATGTCCTCAAGCGCGCCGGCGCGGATCGGGCCGACGGCTTTGCCGCGGTGACGCAAGGCGACAACCGCAATATCATGGCGGCGTTGATCGCGCAGCAGCATTTCAAGATCAAGCATGTCGTGGCGCGCATCTATGACCCCGAACGGTCTTCCATGTATCGCGATTTCGGGATCTCCACGATCTGCCCCACCACGGTCGGCGCGCGCCTCATGGCCGACGCGCTCGAAGAACATAATTTCCGGGTGCTGCCGTACGAACGGCCCGACGTCGAGATCATCGAGTTCGTCGTCGGCGAGAGCGCGCGCACGAAGCTCGTGTCGGAACTCACGATCGAAGGCAAGACACAGGTCTGCGTCGTGGTGCGTCGCGACGGCGCGTCGCGCATACCCACGCCCGAGATGCGGCTCGAAGCCGGCGACCGCATCGTCGCGTCTGTCCAGCCGGATTTCTTGGACGAATATCGCAAGACCATCGAGGCCACATTGGCCAAGGCAGGTTAAGTGTTCATCATCGTCGTCGGCGGCGGCAAGCTCGGCACGTATCTCGCAAAGGCGCTGCTCGAGCAACAGCATGAAGTCATCGTCATCGAAAAGGATGAGCGCAAAGCCCAGCGCCTGTCGCAGTTCTTGGAGCGCGAGATCGCGCACGTCGGCGACGGCTGCGATCCGCTCGTCCTCGAGGAAGCCGGCGTTATGCGCGCCGACGTCGTCATCGCAGACACGGGCGACGACGAGGACAATCTCGTCATCTGTCTCGTCACCAAGCGCAAGTTCCACAAGCCGCGCACGATCGCGCGCATCAACAATCCAAAGAACAAGCAGATCTTCGAGGAACTCGGCATAGACTCGGTCATAAGCGGCACCGAAGTCGTCATGAAGATCGTGCAGCAAGAAGTGAACGTCAGGGATATCTCGCCGCTCATGACGTTCAAAGGCGGCAACCTCGAGCTCGTGCAGCTCTCGATCCCGGCCACGTCGCCCGCGAGCCATCGCCGCCTGGCGCAGCTACAGCTGCCGAAGCATGCGGTGATCGTAGCGCTCGAGCGAGCGGGCGATCTTCTCGTGCCGGACGGAGACACAGAAGTCAATGCCGGGGACACGATGTTGATCGTGACGCAGCCCGGCGCAGCGCCGGAACTCAAAGCGCAGTTGGTGGGCTGAAACGAATCGCCTGACAAGGCCGCCTGAAGGGGCCGACTTTATGTCGGCCCTCGCAATTAAAAAAGGGGCTGACTAGCGTCGGCCCCTTCAGTTTTCTTGTCTACGTTATGACAGCCAGGGCCGATATAAAATCGGCCCCTTCAGACATGTCGGCCCCTTCAGACATGTCGGCCCCTTCAGACATGTCGGCCCCTTCAGACATGTCGGCCCCTTCAGTCATGTCGAGCGTTCGACTACCGCGCGGGCATCACTACCTGCGCGTTGAGGGCCTGCGAGACACGCGTTTGCAGGAACTGCAGATGCGCAAGCGTCTCTTCATCGATCGACTTCGACGTCTGCACCTGCCGAAGTGTAGACTGGAGTTGCACGAGCTTGGCGCGCGCGAGTGCCTGCGCGCCCGATGGCGTTCCCGGCTGCGGCGCGATCGCCATCCGAATTAGCATCCCAGCATACGTCTCTTGCAGATTGCGGCGAATCGCCGACATCCCCGAGATGTTGCCGTTCGACAGGTCGCCGAACACACTGCGCTGCGCCCAATCGAACAGATCGCTCGTGCTCATCGTCTGCCCGCGTTGCCCCGTGAGGGAGAGCGCGTCGAGCCGCTGCAGCACGGCCGGTTGGAACGCCTGGTCGAGCACATTGCGCTGCCACGCACCGACGACGTCGATCACCGGCACGTCATGGCGCGGCGGAGGGTTGTACGCCCACGCTGCGCCGTTCCACGGCGACCACTCGGCGTAGGTCATGCTGTTCAACAACCTGGGAGAGAACTGCCACGCGTTGTCGGAGAACAGGTACTTGTCCAGCACGCCCCATGCGCGGAGTTCTTCCGACCGCGGAACAGCGGTCAGCGGAACCGTGCTGCCGGGATCGCCGGAATGCGCGCGTGACAGGTATTGCCCCGCGACGAAGTGGTCCGCCATCCGCACGTCAAACCCGTAGAACCCGAAGACATCGGTGAACGAGTCGAGCGAGCGCTGGTATGACTGACCGTTGCCAGGCATGCGCCGATCCAGCGTGTGCAGTAACGATTGCGACAAGTCCATCTGCGACGAGAGCCATCCGAGCGTGTCGTTGGACAGATCGAATTGGTTGACGCGCGGATCGACCGCGTGACCGCTCGGCCAAAAGACATCCTCATCCGATGCAAATCGATACATCGGATCCGACCACTTCGTCCCCCACGACTGCAGCGTCGACAGTTCGGCTTGCGGAGTTGTCGCGTTGGGTATCGCGGCGTAGCCGTAGTGGATCGCGTAGTAGTCGTATGGACCGAGGACGATCTGCCAGTACTGGCCTTGCGGCGTGCCGTTCGGCCAGATGTTCATCGGCGCATACTCCATCACCGACGTGGCGATGCCGTAGCGCGAGGTGAACGCCTTGCTCTGCAGCTGCTTTGCGGTGTAGGCTTCCGAGCCGATGAAGTTGTGCTGCAGGCCCATATCGTGACCGGACTCGTGCAGCGCGATGTTCTTCAAGAAGTCGTAGTCGAACTGGTTCTGCGAGTACGATGCGTTGCGCCCCAACAAGTTAAGCGCGACGCTGCCGAACGCGGCGTGGTCACGCATTTCCTCGCCGTACGCCGCTTCGGTCGATCCGAAACCTCGCAGACCGGTCGCTGCCGCAGGCGCCACGAGATCGCGCCACTGGATGTGGTTGAAGTACATCAGATCGGCGTCGAAGAGCACACCCGTGTGGAACTCTTCGCCGGTTCGCGGATCGATCATCAGCTGCGCTTCGGCAAATCCGCCGCCGTTGGATTCCGTCAACCAGCGCAGCATGTTGTTGCGCACGTCGTCGGGATCAAAGGTCGGATCGTTCGGCTGATCTTTGACTTGCACGGCGTTAAGGATGCCGACCTTCGCAAACGCCTTGTTCCATTCCATGATGCCGTCACGCAGAGCCGGCCGGTACATCTCGGGTACCGCATTGCTCAAGTAGAACACCATCGGATTGGTCGCCACGGACGGCCGCGTGGGATCTTGCGGCTTGAAGTTCCAGCGGATGATGTAGTGGAGTTGCCGGCTGTCGACTCGGTCGGAACTGAAATCGAGCACGACGTTCGAGAAGTATCCCACTCGATCGTCGGCGATGCGCGGCATGTAGCCGTCGTTCGGCGGCGCTACGAGGTTGTAGTCGATGCGGAACGAGATGCTCCGCGGATCCGGCACGTTGTCGACCACGTCGGGGACGTCGGTCACCCAGTTCTGGCGGACTTCGATCAGAACGTTCTGCGGAAAGGCTTTGGTCGGGCCAAAGCTCGCCGTATCCGGATCGAGTCGGTATGAATTCTCCGGCGTCGTTCCCAGCGAGTTTTTCAGCGAATCGCTTAGGTCGATCACGTCGCCGAGAAACGCATCGGCGGGAATGATGATGTCGCCGGTTGCGCTGTCTTCTGACGCGATCTTTGCGACGCCGACGTTAGAGTCTGCGGTGGTCAGGTCGATCGCGCGAGCATTTGGACTTCCCGCCGGCGCCATGAAATTCGTGTTCGGCCACGTGATGAAGACCTTGTCATCCGTTCGCGAGAAGCGGATCAGCCGCGCGGGGGCGTAGTCAAAAGCGCCCGGATAGATGCCGAAACCGCCGAGACCATTGACCGGCACGGCGCTCTGGATGAAGTCCGTGTCCAGTTGATCTTTGCGAAGCTCGAGAAAGACCTTGCCGTCCTTGCGCCAGACCGTGAACAGGCCAGGCTGGGATTGCGCTCCGTCGATGAATTTCGCGTACGGCGTCGGGCCGCTGTCCGATCCGTCGGGGGCGGCGTCGGCCCGCGCAGCTGCGATATTGCCGGCGACAAATAACATCGCCAGCGCCGACATCAAAATCCGCTTGATCATCTCGTGTTCAGTCCTCATAAGTGCGAACCGGCCGTCCTAGCACGACGCCGGCAACTAAAATATTAGGGGACGGTTATCGCCGAGGTCCCGATTTCCCTATCCTACCCGAAGCCCCGAGTAAAGTTTCCAATTCGAACGCCCGGAAATTCAGCGGCAAGCCAGTCGAACCACGCCCGCATGCCGACGGTGGCGCGCTGCGGACGGCCGACTGCCGCGAAATACGTTTCAGGATCGACGTTCAGTGTTCTAGTCTGCACCATCTCAATCGGGAACTTATGCAGCATTTCTCCAAACGCGCTCATCTCAGGCTCGGCGTCGGTGATGCCCGGATGCGTGAGCAGATTCAGCGAGATGGCCACGCCGGCGTCGCTCGCTGTCTGCAGGCTTGCGAGCACGTCACCGAAGTCGTAGCCGCGAGGCCGGTAGTATGCCGAGTAGACGTCGGGCCGCGCGGAGTTCAGACTGACGCGGATCGAGCGGACACCGGCGTCGATGATGCGCGCGAGCGCGCGAGGCGAGCTCGCATTCGTATTGCAGTGGATGATGCCGGCGGTGGTTCTTTTCCTTATTGCCTCGACGGCGGCGGCGATGCGCGGTGCTGCGAGCAGCGGTTCGCCTTCACAGCCCTGGCCGAACGAGATCATGGATCCGCCGCCGTCCAAGTGCGCGACCGCGAGATCCTCCATCTCACGCACAATCGGCAGCGCGTGGACGCGTTCTTGCGCGCTCGCGATTCCGGCATCCGGCTCTTGTTCGGAAATGCACCCAATACAGCGCGCGTTGCACGCGGGCGACACGGGAATAGCTGCTTCGCCGATTCTGAGGAACATGCTCTGCGCGGTATAGCAGCCGTACTCGGTCGCGCAGCGGATCAGTTGGCGCAAGAGCGCGCCTGCGCCGAACTCAGACGTGCGTGCCGCGATGCCGGCGCGAACGGCGGCGGCGTCGTGAGAACGGGCCGACCACGACTCGAGAGCATCTGTGTGCTTCGCGGCGACGACGATCTGAGCGCCGTCCCAAGCCGCGGCAGCGTAGCCATATAATGGAAGAGACGGAGCGTCGGGGCGGCGTTCGAACGCCGGCAAGAGCGTTCGCGTATAACCGAGCGGCAGCGCGACGGCCACCGCATCCACGAATTCTCGCGCTACCTCAGGCAGGACGGTACGTGTGCCACCTTCGTAGGCGATCACATCGCGTCCGGGGAGCGTGAGTAAGAGCGTACCCGGGGGCATCGGGATGTAGTCTTCTTCAGTGCCTGTTCGTTCGCGTCCATCGTCGACGGCGGCCGTGAGCTGCGGAAAATCCAACACCGCTCCGTCTTGCCGCGCGAAGAGGGGAGCCGGCGTGGTCACATCCCGTCCGCGGCGAGCATCGCCATGAATTCGTCGTCGCCGAGCGCGACTTCGCCACGGAACACGATCTCCGCCGATCCAGTCATGATGACCTTGGCGGTCGGAGACGGCCATTCTATTGTAAGGTCGCCGCCGCGCATGCGGACCTCGACTGGCGATTCCGCTCGACCGGTCGCAATCGCCGCGACGGCGGCCGCGCAAGCACCTGAACCGCAGGCATTCGTCTCACCGACACCGCGTTCGAAGACGCGCAGCGAAAGAGCACCGTTTTCAACGCGAGCCAGCTCGTAGTTCGAACCTTGCGGAAAGAGATCGAGTCGCTCCAACGCCGCCGCGTGCGCGGCCAGATCGATCTTCTCGGGGGGCTCGTCGACAAACGTCACGCAGTGCGGGTTGCCCATCGAGAGCGCGCTCAGACGCTTCGAACCACTCGCGGTTTCTACGGCGGCGTCGAGCGCGCGGTCGTCCGGATCGCCGCGCATCGGGATCTCGCGGCGGAGCAGACGCGGTACGCCCATGTCGACTGCCACGGCCGTTGCGCCGTCACCGGCCATCGCAGCTTTGCCATCGCCAACCACGATTCGCATCGTGACGAGTCCAGCTTTGGTCTGGGCCGTCAGCGCGGTGGGGAGACTTGCGCGGTTGAGCGCCAGGTAAAGTGCGATGCAGCGAAGTCCGTTGCCGCACATCTCGGCTTCGCTGCCGTCGGCATTGAAGATGCGCATCGCAAAATCCGCGCGGGGCGCTGTGGGCGTCTCAAGGATGAGAAGTCCGTCCGCTCCGATATCATGCCCGCGCCTGCACCATTTGCGCGCGAGCGCCGCATACGGCACGCGATCACCGGACGGATTCTCGAGCACGATGAAGTCGTTGCCCGTCCCTTGCGCTTTGGTGACGGCAAACGTGCGCATTTCGGTCTTGCTGATGGTTAGTGCGGGGCCGCGTTCGTAGCTGGTTCGGCCGACGCTACGGACTCGGCCGCGCGCGCGGGCGCGCCGCCGACGTCTGCGCCGCTGAACGTGACGGCTCCCTGCGGCGAGACGGTGGACACAGCGTGTTTATAGACGAGGTGCGGTTTGTTATCGTACTCGAGGATGATCGTGAAATTGTCAAACCCACGCACGTGACCGCGCAACTGGAATCCGTTGCGCAAGTAGATCGTGACGAGCGCGTTTTCTCTCTTTATCGCGAGCAAGTACGCGTCTTGCAGGGGGAGATTCGATTTCAAAGCCATCTCCAGGAACGAGAATCCCGCCTGCGCCAAGGGCTGCAGGGGTACCAACTGTTCACGCCGTTCGCCGCGTTTCCCTTGCCGCCGCGGCCGCAGCAAGCGCCGCGTGCGAGACGTCATCCGCTTCGATCACGCGCGCGTCGCGCATGCGTCGAAACCATGTCGCCTGGCGCGATGCGTATTGCGTCGTGCGTTGGACGACGCGCGCGAAAAGTTCCCGCGATGTCGTTTCGCCGTCGGCAAACGCGAGCGCTTCGGCGAAGCCGATGCCGGTGAGCGCGGGCGAATCCGGCCAACGCGCGCGAACAGCCAGCGCTTCGGCGACTAGGCCCGCGGCGATCATCGTTTCGACGCGTTCGCGGATCCGGCGGCGAAGCTCGTCGCGCGAGACGGAAAGCACGATGATGTCAAGACGAATGTCGTCGGCGTTCTGTCGATTCGGATCGTCCGAGCTTTGTCGTTTCGCGAGCGCAGCTTCGAGCGCACGCAACGTTCGGTAGCGATCGTTGCGCCCGACGCGCGCCGCGGCGCTCGAATCGATCGCGGTCAGCCAATCGCAAAGAACGTCGTGCGGATGGATCCGTGATTCCGCCCGCACTCGCAGCCGCACGTTCTCGTCGCCGGTCGGGCGGTCCATCGGCATCGATCCGTTGAGCGCTTCGATGTACAATCCGGTGCCGCCCACAAGGATAGGCAATTTGCCGCGACGCGCGATAGAACGAATGGCCGATCCCGCGTCGTCAACGAATCGGCCGGCGCTGTAACGCTCGGCGGGCGTCACGATTCCGTACAAATGGTGCGGTACTCTCCGCATCGCGTCGTCGGACGGCCATCCAGTGCCGATGCGCATGCCCTGGTATATCTGACGAGAATCGGCGTTCACGATCTCGCCGTCCACAGCAATGGCGGCGGCAAGCGCGCAATCGGACTTACCGGCCGACGTCGGACCGCAGATGCAAAGCGCTGCGATCCGCTCGACGCCGGTCACGATCGTTTGAAGGCCTTTGCAAGCGTTGCGACGTCGAGTCGTATCGTCGTCGGTCTCCCATGTGGGCACGTGTGCGGTTCGCGGCATGCGCGCAGCCGTTCCCAAAGCACGGCTTGTTCCTGAAGCGCAAGCGGTTCGTGGGCGCGCACGACAGAATGACAGGCGATCGATGCGAAGAGCTTCAGGCGCCGATCGCCTTCTCGCCCGCTCACGTCGTCGGTTAAGTCGTCGAGGACACCGGCTAGGTCGAAGCGGCGATGCGTGAACCCGGCGGGCAATGCAAAAATGCGGTAAGCATCGTCGCCGAACGATTCAACGATGACACCGGCGGCGGCCAAGTCGTCCTGGTGCTCGTGCAGTACAGCGATTCGATCTGGTGTCAGTTCGACTACAGCGGGGAAAAGCATCGGCGCGGTTGGGTCGGGCGCGGCGCCGCCGGCGACGAGCGCTTCATATGCGATCCGTTCGTGCGCCGCGTGCTGATCGATGAGGATGAGGCTCGCGCCGTCGCTGGCAGCGATATACGTGTTGTCGATCTGACCGAACACGCGCAGAGGACCGGGTCCGTTGAACAACAGCGCAGCGTCCGGCGTCGCGCTTTCAGCGTGCGCGCCGATGCCACCGTCGGTCGTCTCGACGAAATCGCTTGATGCCGCTTCGTCGTCGATGCCGAGCGCCGAAAGAACGGGAGCCGGCGCGGCGCGCTCGGGAGCGCTGCGCCGCATCGTTCGCGCAACCGCGCGGCGCACCGCGTCGAATACCGCTTTTCCGAAACGGAACCGCACATCGATTTTCGTCGGATGCACGTTGACGTCCACGTCTTCGGGCGGCACATCGATGCGGATGACACCATACGGGTACCGACCGCCCATTCCGAATGTGCCGGCTCCGGCGAGCCACGCCGCCCCGAGCGTGCTCGATCGGATCAGGCGCCCGTTCACGAAGAAGACTTGCTGATTTCTCGTCGGCCGATCGTGCCCGGGCGTGCTGATAAAGCCGCTGACCTTTTCTCGGGCAACGCCTTCGTCTTCGTCGAGAGCGGCGAGCGCGCCGCGCGACTCGCGGCCGAAGACATTCTCCAATCGATCGACCGCGTGCGCGGTTGCGGGCAGCACCCAAGTCTCGCGACCTTCGTTGCGCAGCACGAAGGTGGCGTCGGGCCAACCTAAACTCAACTGCGAAAGAAACGCGCTGATGCGGGCGAATTCGGCGCGCGCGCTTTTGAGGAATTCGCGTCGCGCCGGCACGAGAGCGAAAAGATCCCTCACCACGACTTTTGTGCCCGGTGATGCCGATGCCGGACTTGGATCGGAGATCATCGTCGCTTCGGCGATGACGCGCGCGCCGACATCGGCGTTTGCGCGCCGCGATGTGATCTCGAGCCGGCCTGCTGCCGCGATGCTCGCGAGACCCTCGCCGCGGAAACCGAGCGTGTGGATCGCGAAGAGATCGTCGCGCCGCTGCAACTTGCTCGTCGCGTGGCGCGTCACGGCGAGGACGAGCTCGTCGGCGCCGATCCCAATGCCGTCGTCCGAGACGGCGATGCTGTCGCAGCCGCCGCCGCTCACGTCGACGATGACGGTCTTTGCGCCGGCATCCAGGCTGTTTTCGACGAGTTCTTTTACGACCGAGACAGGCCGCTCGATGACCTCGCCGGCTGCGATCTGCCCGATCGTGGCTTCATCCAAGACTTTGATAGAGCGCGTGACTTGCATCGAGCGTAGGGTTGCCGAAACAGCCGTGATAATTCCTTTATACGGGACAAACTGGGCTTGTAAAGCGAAACACTTATGGTATTATACTAGTAATTTAGTACGACAGCACATTAGTGCGTCGACCAAAGGGGAGGGCCACCATGATCCGCATTTACACAAACGAACGCCGCGACGCCGAGACACCTGTGAACACGATTTTCGGTCAGCCGATCAGCGGCGGATTCTTCGCCGGATGGGGCCCGAAGCTGTAACCATCATGACCGCGATTTTCACGATCGACCATCACAGTGGTGTGCCGATCTACCTGCAGATCATGGACCAGATCAAGCGCTCGATCGCACTGCGCATGCTGGTCCCGGGCGAGCAGTTGCCGACCGTCAAACAGCTGGCGACGACGCTCATCGTGAATCCGAACACCGTCGCTCGCTCCTACAGAGAGCTCGAGCGTGACGGCGTGATCGAGACGAGCCCCGGCAGAGGGTCGTTCGTGCGCGGCGACGGCACGCAAGTGCTTGCGAACCGCGCGGTGCACGACGTCGCATCGTCTGCGTTGGACGGCGCGTTGCGCGAAGTCAGATCGGTCGGTCTCTCACGCGACGACGCATCCGAACTCATCTCAAGGGCACTCGATCGATGGTACCCGCCCAACGGCGAACTGGAGGCATCGTAGTCACATGACGACGCAACTCGCGATTTCCGTCCGCGGCATGACCAAGCGCTTCGGCGACACGCTCGCACTCGACAATTTTTCCATAGAGGTACCGATCGGCTCGATATTCGGACTGCTCGGAACCAACGGCGCGGGCAAGACGACAGCCTTCAAGTGTATGCTCGGACTGGCACGCGCGGATTCGGGAACGACCGAGTTCGAAGGCGCACCGCTCACGCCGGCGCTGTTCGAACGGTTGACCTACGTTCCGGAACGCCCGGAGCTGTACGGCGATCTCCGCCTTTCGGATCACCTTGAATTGACGCGCAGATCGTACAAACGATACGATGCGTCGCGCGCTGCTCACCTCATCTCGTTGTTCAGCCTCGATCCGAAAAAGCGCGTCGGCAAACTTTCGAAGGGCCAGCAGTCGGCGGTCGCGCTGACGCTGGCGCTCGCGACGCGCCCGGAGTTTCTCGTGCTCGACGAACCGGCGAGCGGACTCGACCCCGTCAATCAACGCAATGTGCTCGATCTGCTCATCGGCGAAGCCGCCGGCGGTGCGACGATCGTCTTCTCCTCGCATCAGATCGGACAAGTCGAGCGCGCGGCAGATCGAGTCGCTATCATCCATCGCGGCATCAAAGTACTAGACGGCGAAGTCGACCGGTTAAAAGCCGACGAGAAAGTTGTCGAAGCCACCTTCGACGATGACGCGCCGAGCGTCAACGGCCTAGCCTCGGACGCCTCCGTGCGACGCATCGTGCGCGCCGGCCGTCTGCTGCGAGCGTTTGTGCGCGGCGACAGCACGTCCGTCGCAAACCGGATCTCCGCGCTGCGACCGAAGAGCCTGCGCGTGCTCGATCAAAACCTCGAAGATATCTTTTTGAACGCCGTCGCGGCCGGCGACGGTGAGTCGGTCGCTCGCGCGACCGCGTTGGAGGGCTGATATGTACTACGTTGAGTTTCTGCGCGCGCGAAAGATCATCTACTGGACCGCTGCTTGGCTAGCCCTTGGGCTCGCTATCGTACTATGGGCGCGCCTTGAGAGCGGCCCGTCGCATCACCCACACACGTTCATCCCGATCGAGGTAATTTCGGCAGTCGGCGCGCTCGTCGCCAGCATCGTCGCGACGATTCTTGCCTGCGGACTTGCCCACGAGAACAGCGGACATCTCGCTCTTGCGTGGACGAAACCCGCGTCAAGGGCCCAGCTTGCGGGGTTGATGTCGCTCGTTGATCTGGGTGCCATCTACGTGGCCTTCGCGTTGGGCCTGGCATTTGGGTTCAGCCTGCTTACGATCATCGGGATCATCGGTTACGTCCAGGCCGACTCGTCGACGATAGATTTCGTATTGCGCGCGCTCCTCGTACCCCTGGCTTGGTACGGCTTGACGCGTGCCGCGACCGCAAGCATGCGCGGACGCGCCGGCGCGGTGGCCGCATCATTGTGGATCGCCGGGGGTCTCGTCGTCGGTCTGGATCAGAATCATGTCCTTGGCGGCGTTTTCGGATTCATCATCGCGGCCTTGGATAAGATCAACCCGATGTATTACTTCCAACTGAGCTTCGACGATCAGGGTCATAACACGACAATGGTCCGGAGCATGGTCGCAGGTCTTGCCGGGCTCGGCGCACTCGCTGTTGTCGGCTATGCCGCGGCGCTGGCCCAGTGGCGCCGTCTGGAGGCATGATCGTGGAGCATCTTGGATTTCATTTCGTCGTCACGATCGGATCCTATCGTCTGCGCTGGGGTATCAGTCTGGACGAGCCCGAGTCCTAACGCCTTCAGACAAGAACGGAACGAAATCTAAAACGGTTTGCGGAGTTCCGGTTCGCGTGCCATGACTTGCGAAGGGCTCGCCATCTGGATGTTGTTTCGCCCAGCGTGCTTTGCGGCGTACAGCGCTTTGTCGGCCGCGGCGACGAGCGCGACTTTCTGGCTCACATCTTGCGGATAGCCGGCTACACCGATCGAGATCGTCACGTTAGCTGCGTTGCCATCTAATGTGAAGGTCGCCGACTCGATCGCTTGGCGAATGCGCCCGGCTACCATCGCAGCCTCTGCCTTGATGGTTTCAGGCATCACGATCGTGAACTCGTCGCCGCCGTAGCGGCAGCAGATGTCGGCCTTGCGCGCGTGTTGGCGCAACACGTCGCCCAGCTGCCGAAGCAGTTCGTCGCCCTGCGGGTGGCCATACGTGTCGTTGATGCGCTTGAAATAGTCCACGTCGAGGATCAAAAGCGAAAGCGATTGTCTACCCGCCTGTGCCTTGCGGAACTCCGCCTCGAGCCGCTCCTGATATGCACGATTGGTCAGGAGTCCCGTCATCGAATCGGTCTCAGCCAGTTCGACCGTCTTCTCATGCAATCGCGCGTTTTGGATGCCGACCGACGCGAGCCTGATAAGCCGATCGACCAATTTCTGCTGTTCGAACGTGTACGCGCTGGTGCGAAGCGCGATGAACGAAACGCATCCGATCGTCTGTCCTTCGCTCACGATCGGCACAGCCATGAAACCGTGCGCCGCTTTCGGTTTGGGGACCAGCACTTCGCGCGGCTCCTTCTGCAGATCCGCCACGATGATCGGCCGCTGCTCCATCGCCGCGTGACCGACCACGCCCTCGCCGAAGTGGAGCATCGCTCCGCGGTAAAAATCGCCGTTCGCGCCCGCGAGCGCCTCGGCGCGCAACAGATCTTCTTTCGCGACCGGATCGTACGATGCGATGTAGACGACGACAGTCTGCCATGGGACCGATTCCTGGAATTGCTTGAGCATGTTGACGAGCTGTGCGAGCACTTCCGGCAGCGCCAGCTTCATGCCCATATCCGACCCGGCTTCAAGCACGCGGTTGATCGCGCGCATCTGGCGCTCCGCTTTTCGCACGGCGTGAAGCCCGAAGCCGGCGCCGGCGTACGCGGTGCTCGCGAACAGCAGATTCATACCTGCGATCTGCACGAGATCGGAATCCACGTGGGCAAGTCCGTCGGCCAAGCCGTATGCGATCGCTGCGACGAGCAGGACGATGACGGCGCCGACAAGCGGCAACGCCGCAGCATCCAAAGCCGCGACCACGATCAACAGACTGAAACCGGAGTACCAGCCGACGGCGGCTGCCGCGGCGACGTCGAGCACCGTGACGATCCAGAAACGCGGCGACGAGAAGACGGCAGACGAATCGGCGGGTGTTTCGCTAAACGGCACCGCGATAAATGCGGCCACGACGCAATACGCGACAAGACCCGCGGCGACGCGCAGATCCAACGGCGAGATGAACGGCAAGATGACAGCCTGGACGACCGCAAGAACGCGGACGCCCGCTACCACCATCGAATATGTCAAAGCCCGCGGGCTCGTCTGCGCGCGCAACGCCAATGCCGGTCGATCCGCCTTTAGTCGATCTTCAGACGCAGCTGATCCTCGCCTAAAATGCGGTCGCGGAGGTTGATTCCGCGCGCGGTCGAGTGGGCTGGCCTGCTCTCTATTTCATCGGCCAATTCGCGAGCCCGTTCCACGACTTCTTGCGGTAAGCCGGCCATGTGAGCCACGGCAATACCGTACGAGCGACTGCTCGCTCCGTGACGCACGCGATGCGAGAACACGGGGCCATCTGCTCCCTCGGCGACCACAACGTGCAAATTTTCCACCGAAGGCCATTGCGCCGCCAGACCGACCAGTTCGTGAAAGTGTGTCGCGAATAACACCATGGGAAGCGCTGTACCGAGTGCCAAGAGGTACTCACCGATCGCTTGCGCGATGGCAAGGCCGTCGGTAGTGCCGGTGCCGCGGCCCACCTCGTCGATCAACAGCAGACTTCGGGGGGTGCAGCGCCGCAAGATGACCGCCATCTCCGACATCTCGACGTAGAAAGTCGAGCGCCCCGCGGCGATGTCGTCGCCCGCGCCGATCCGTGTGAACAATCGATCGACGATACCGAGACGCGCGCTTGTCGCGGGCACGAACGAGCCGGCTTGCGCCAGGATCGCGATCAGCGCGTTCTGCCTGAGGTATGTGGATTTGCCTCCCATATTCGGACCTGTGATGAACAGAAAGCGCTTCTCGCCGTCCATCTTGCAATCGTTCGGCACGAAATCCACGCCTCCGATCGCGTCCACGATCGGATGGCGGCCGCCTTCGACCTGGAAGACGCTCTCGTCGACGATGTCGGGCCTCACGTAGCGGCGTTCGCCCGCGACCTGCGCAAGCGAACAGAAGAAATCCAACTCGGCTACGGCGCGTGCGCAATCCAACAGTGAGTCGGCGCGCCGTTCGATCTCGGCGAGCAGCTCTTCGAATATCTCACGCTCGAGTGCGACCTGCCTTGACTTAGCGCCCAAGATATCGGCTTCGAGGACTTTGAGTTCTGGGTCCGTGAATCGCTCCGCGTTCACGAGGCTCTGCCGGCGGATGAAGTGGTTCGGCGCCTTCTCGGCGTTCGCGCGCGAGATCTCGTAGTAGTAGCCAAATGCCTGCGTATGTTTGATCTTCAGCGACTTGATGCCGGTCGAAGCCCTGACGCGCTCTTCTAGGGCAAGGATGAGTTCGCGACTGCGCGTGCGCAACGCGACTGTCTCGGAAAGGGCCGGCGAGTGCGACGGTCTGATCACACCGCCATCAGCCAGCGTCGGCGCGACGTCTTCGAGGAGGGCAGCGTCGAGCAGCTCCGCAGTAGCGGCGGGAGCCCCACCGGCTGCGATGGCGTCGGCGAACGAGCGCACGCCTGGATCCGCCGCTTCGCGTAGAGTGGTCGCCAAGTCGCCGATCGCGCGCAATCCGGCGCGTAGGCCGCTCGCATCCCGGGGACCGGCGCGGCGCGCGCGCACTTTCTGGATGAGGCGCTCGATATCTCCGACGCGGTTGAGATCGTTTTGCAGCGCGATCCGAAAGCCGACCGTTGACACGAGCGCGCTAACGCGATCATGACGTCCGCGGATCTCGGCCGGATCGGTCGACGGCGCGCACAACCGGCGCGCCAGTAGCCGCGTTCCCATCGGCGTCTTGGTCCGCGCGAGGACGGTGAGCAGCGATGCGTTCGCGTTCTCTCCCGAAGAAGCGACGAGATCCAAATGGCGGCGCGTCGCGGGATCGAGGACCATCAAGCGCGTCGCGGCGGTCGCGCGCTCGGCAGCGACGGTCGCGATCGCTCGCCCGTCCAGGCGAAGATGGCTCAGGTAACCGCTAAGGAGATCGAGCGCGGCTGCTGCTGCGGGGCGCTCTTCGCGTGCAAGCGCCTCAAGCCGCCACCGGCCTGCGGGGCGAGCACCGGATTCCAGCGCTTCGTCGTCGGCGAAGATCGCGATGCGGCATTCGGCTCCGACCAGCGGGGTGATCTCGTGCGCGTCGATTTCGTCCGGCACGACGACTTCCGACGGGCCGATGCGGCCAAGTTCGGCTGCCACAGCGTCGTCGTCGCTCAACACGGTAAGGCCCGCCGACCATGTCGACACATCGGCCGTCGCGATCGCCGTGACACCGAGCAAGCGCGCGACCGCGCAGAGATTGTTCTCTCGTTCCGGCGTCAAGAACGCGTCTTCGAGCACTGTTCCCGGCGTCAGGACGCGAACGATCTCGCGGCGGACGAGCGTCTTGCCGTCCGGCGCTTCCATCTGATCCGCGATCGCGACCACGCGGCGCATACGGATGAGCCTGCGCAAGTACGAATCAACGCTATGGTGCGGCACGCCGGCCATAGCGACGCGGCCGGCCTTGCCGGCTTCCTTCGACGTGCAGATGATATGCAGGGTTCGCGCGAGATCTTCGGCGTCGTCGCCGTACGCCTCGTAGAAATCACCCACGCGCATGAGGAGCAGCGCTTCCGGATACTGCGCTTTGAGGCTCGCGTATTGCGCGATCAGCGGCGAGCCGAGATGTTCGCCTAACGAATCGATCAAACGGCCGTGCCCGCGAGACCCCACTGAAACGCCTGATCCACAGCGACGTCGACGAAGGCTCGGTGTTCGGTCGCCGGATCGCGCGGCCAGATAACGGTCGCGTTGTGGCCCGACTTGCCCGCCATGCGCGCCGGATCTTTCTTGGACGGGCCTTGCGTCAGCACGCGAACCGTCTCGCCGATGAACGATTCGTTGAAGCGCCGCATGACCTCGTTCTGCGCCGTGTTGAGCACTTGGAGGCGGCGTATCTTCTCTGCAGGATCGACTTGCGGTGACATCGTCGCTGCGGGCGTTCCGGCGCGCGGCGAATATGCGAAGATAAATGCGTACTCAAACGTGCCTCGCTCGACCAATGCGAGCGTCGCGAGGAAGTCCTCTTCGGTCTCGGTCGGATAGCCGACGATCAGATCGGTGGTCAACGCCCAGCGTGGGAGCCGCTCGCGGAAGTAGGCGACTTTTTCCAAGTATTCGTCGATGGTGTAGAGGCGCGCCATCGCCTTTAGGACGCTGTCGCTTGCGCTCTGCAAGGGCAGATGGAGACGCGGCGAGATGTTCGGCAATTCCGCGAGCGCGTCGACGACGTCGGGACCGAAGTCCTTTGGATGCGACGTTAAGAACGTCAGTCGCTCTAGACCCTCGATGCGGCCGATGCGCCGCAACAACTGTGCGAACGTCAAGCCGGTCGGCGCGTGATAGTACGAATTGACGTTTTGACCGAGCAACGTGATCTCTTTGGCTCCGCACCGGATCTCGCGGTGGATTTGCGACTCGATGTCGTCTGGATCCAGGCTTTCGAGCGGACCGCGCGTGTACGGCACGATGCAATAGGTGCAGAACTTCTCGCAGCCGCGCGTGATGTTCACGAGCGCGCGCAGGTGCGAGAACTGCGCGGGGCCGTCGTGCCCCGGGTCGTCTTCGGGCGACGGCATCGTGAACTCGGTTTCGGGCGGTGCCAGGTCGGTGGGCACGCCCCAATCGGCGAGAAGCTGCTTGAAGCGGTTGTACTCGCGCGGGCCGAGCAGCGCGTCGATGAACGGCGCCTTCTGACGCATCACGTTGCGATCTTTTTCCGCCAAGCAGCCGGCCACGAGCACCTTCGTCTCCGGCTTGCTGTCCTTGAATGGCTTGAGTTGGCCAAGCCGGCCGTACACGCGCGTCTCCGCTTTTTCGCGGATCGCGCACGTGTTCACGATGATGATGTCCGCCTGCGCAGGGTCATCGGTGAACGTGCAGCCCATCGACCACGCTTGATGCGCGAGCCCGTTTGAATCGGCGGTGTTCATCTGACAGCCGAACGTCTGAAGATAGATCGAAGCCATTGCGCGGTCCGCTCTACGGCTTTGCGGCGCTGATTCGCTGCAAAAGGGATAACGGGAGGTAGATCTTGCCTGCGACCAGCGCCGGCGCGATCGAAAGGCTGCCGGCTTTTCCATTCATCACGAAATCGCGCGAGCCGATCGTACACTGCAATTCGAGGCGGTGCGCGTGGATGTCGACGGCATCGCCCGATACGACGACGCTGGCGTCGGGCACGTACGATGCAAGCGGAGCCAATACGTCGTCGGCTTGCGAAGTTTCGGTGGAGCCGCTTGTGGGCGCGGCCACCGAAATGACGCTTGCGGTATCGGGAAATACTTCAACGACGCGCGTGATGCGGCCGGTCTGCTTTCCCACGACGGTGACGATGTGGAAGCCGCTCTTCAACGCTTTCCGGTCGAGCGGCAACGCGCCCGCGCTCGTGCCGTCTATGTACACCGCGTCTCCGACGGTGCCGCGTACGTCCAACGTTCCCGGCGAGCCGCCGGCGCCATTCGTGTCCGCATTGGCGACCCGAGAAAGCACGAGGCTGACGGTGGCCGCTTGGCCGACGCTGACGTCGAAGCTTGCGGTCGCGACGTTCCAGCCGGATCGCGAAACGGTCAGCGCGTGCCGCCCCGGCAGAAGGTCGTCGATGAATGCGGGCGTCCGGCCGAGATAGGTGCCGTCGAGCCACACCTCCGCGCCGGCGGGCAGCGTCGTGATATACGCTCCACCATGCGGCGGCAGCGTGGCCGAGGGCGCAGGGCTCGTCGAGGGTGCCGTCTGCACGTCTGCGGTGCCGACGACCGGCGACGCGACCAAAGCAAAGCCGATCAAAATCGAACCAAGGCACCGCGAATACGCGACCAAAAACTTTCGCATGTGCGCTTTTTCGCAACTTCAATCGGCGCGCCCTGGGCAAATGCAGTGCGTCAGCCGAGGCCGCCGCGACCTTGTCGTCGAATGAAGCCGAGCCGTGACGTCATCTCCCATCGTCGCCCTCGTCGGGCGTCCCAACGTGGGTAAATCCGCGCTGTTCAATCGTCTGCTCGGTCGCCGCCTCGCAATCGTCGAGGCGACACCCGGCGTGACGCGCGACCGGCTCTATGCTCCTATCGAATGGCTTGGACGACGGTTCACGGTCGTCGACACCGGAGGCATCGAGACCGGCAGCGTGGACGATCTCATGGCGCAGACGCGCGCACAGGCCGAGCTCGCCATCCGCGAGGCGGACGTCGTTCTCTTCGTCGTCGACGCGCAGGCCGGCGTGCAGTCCGGCGATGACGACGTGGCGGGCCTGCTCCGGCCGCAGCGCGAGAAGGTCATCCTCGTCGCGAACAAAGTCGAATCGCCGAATTCCGCCGCCAACGTCTACGAATTCTGCACGCTCGGCTTCGACGTGCCGATGCCGGTTTCGGCGGTCCACGGACTGCAGAGCGGCGACCTGCTCGACGCGATCGTGGCGAAGTTGCCGGCCGAGAAGGTCGCCCCGGACGATAACGATGGAATCGTGCGGCTCGCCATCATCGGCCAACCAAACGTCGGCAAGTCGTCGCTTGTCAACGCGCTGCTCGGGGAGCAACGCGCGATCGTTTCGGAATTTCCGGGAACGACGCGCGACGCGACGGATACCGATGTCGAACATGACGGCCGGCGATTCACGATCATCGACACGGCCGGCATAAGGCGGCACGTGAACCAGGGTCCGGCGCTCGACTACTACAGCAGCCTGCGCGCGGTCGCGGCGATAGGGCGCTGCGATGTGGCGTTGCTGCTCATCGATGCGCAAGTCGGCGTCACGGCGCAAGACCGGCGCATCGCGGGGCTTGCGACCGAAGAAGGCAAGGCGCTTGCGATTTTGGTCAACAAGTGGGATCTCGTGGACGCGGCCGCGTTCGATCGCGCGGAGGTCGAAAAAGCGCTGCACGCGGAGTTTTCGTTCGCGCCGTACGCCGCGGTGCTCTTCGGTTCGGCGCTCACGAAAAAGGGCGTGCACAAAGTCTGGGATGCGATCGCGGCCTGTGCTGACGAGCGGCGAAAACGCGTGGCCACGGCGCGTCTGAATCACGTGGTACGCGATGCGTTTCGCACGCATCCGCCGGCGCCGTTCAAGGGCAACGTGCTGAAGTGCTACTACGTCACGCAGGCGGGCACGTCGCCGCCGAAGTTCGTCTTCTTCGTCAACGATCCGCGCCTGCTGCACTTCTCGTATTCGCGTTATCTGGAGAATTCGATCCGCGAGGCGTTCGGTTTCGCCGGCACGCCCGTTGTCCTCGACTATAGGCCGCGCGTCCAGCAGGACTCGACGACGCATGAAGAGTTGATCTTAGAGAGCGATGCCGGCAAAACGAAGGAATTGCGATGACGATCGAAGCGATAGCGGCGATCGTCTGCGCATACGTCATCGGATCGATTCCGTTCGGCATCCTCGTCGGCCGTGGGCTGTTCGGCGTCGATCCGCGCGGCGTCGGCAGCGGCAATATCGGCACCGTGAATTCGCTGCGCGCGCTCGGCAAGTTCGGCGGCGTGCTGGTGCTCGTCGGCGACGTATTCAAGGGCGTCGTGCCAACATTGCTGGCGCGCAACTATTTGCACTTCGATCCGTGGCTCGTCGCCGCGGTGGGCCTCGCCACGATCGCCGGGCACAACTGGTCTGTGTTCTTGCGCTTTGGCGGCGGGAAAGGCGTGGCCACGAGCCTGGGCGTAATCGTGGTGCTCGCCTGGCAGGCGGCGGTCGCGTTTGCGGTCGCGTGGCTCGCGACCGTGCTGCTCACGCGCTACGCATCGCTGGCTTCGATGGTCGCCAGTGCGGCGGTCGTCGTCGCGTTCGCCGCGGTGCACTCGCCCACCGCGTACACGACGTTCGGTGCGATCGCGCTCGCGTTCGTCTTATGGCGGCACGCGGCGAACATCCGGCGCCTGCTCGCTGGAACAGAACTCAAGCTTGGCCGCAGCCAATGACGAGCGCGAGACGCGCTCCTAGAGGAGTACGATGATCTCAACCAACGATTTCCGAACCGGCGTCACCATCGTCTTCGACGGCAATCTCTGGACGGTGGTGGATTTTCAGCACGTCAAGCCGGGCAAGGGATCGGCGTTCGTACGGACGCGCCTGAAGAACGTGCTTCGCGGGAACGTACTCGAGAAGACGTTTCGCGCAGGCGAGATGCTCGAACGCGCGATCATCGAGACGCGCGACATGCAGTATCTCTATGGGTCAGGCGATGAGTTCCATTTCATGGATCAGGCAAATTACGAGCAGATCGCGATCACGCACGACGTGCTCGGAGAGAACACCGACCTCCTCAAAGAAGGAATGGGCATCACCGTTCAGTTCCACGACGGCCGCGTGATCGGCGGAGCACTGCCGAACCACATCGAGCTTCGCGTTGAGGAAACCGATCCGGGTTTCCGCGGTGACACGGCGACCAATGTGATGAAGCCGGCGAAACTCGAGACCGGCGCGACGATCCAGGTTCCGCTGTTCATCAACCCCGGCGACAAGATCCGCATCGACACGCGCGATCGGAAATACATCGCCCGCATACAATAGCTCTAACTTGACTGAAGGGGCTTGACTGAAGGGGCTTGACTGAAGGGGCCGACTGAAGGGGCCGACTGAAGGGGCTGACTTTATGTCGGCCCACGTTATGTTCGCCCGGGCCGACTAGCGTCGGCCCCTTCAAATTGTCGGCCCCTTCAGCTAGCGTTATAGGTCGACTTTGACGCCCACGCTCCGCGCGCGGGCCCGTTCGTAGACGAGTTGGGCGCACGCCAGATCTTCGACGGCCACTCCCAGCGATTCGAAGATCGTGATGTCGTCCGGACTTTTCCGCACGACGACTTTGCGCGCCAGCACGTCGCTGAGCAACGCGACATCGGATAGACTTTTCAGCGCCCCATCTTTCGCGGCGAGCAGCAGATCGCCGGCTTCATTCAACGCGCCGTCGAGTGAATCGCACACGACGCGCGCGTGACCGACGAGGTCGGCGGCAAGTTCGCGCGACCGCGGCGTGCACGCGCCGACTGCGTTGATGTGCGTGCCCGCGTCGACGTCGCGCAGCGCGAGAACCGGTTCAGCCGAAGACGTCACGGTGCAGACGACGTCGGCGCCCCGACACGCGTCGGCTATCGTCTCGCGCATGCTCGCCCGGATGCCGCGTTCGCGCGCTTCGGCGGCGATGTGCGATGCCTTCGCTGAGTCGCGTCCCCAAATGCGGATCTCTTCGAAGGACGAGATCTCGTGCAGCGCGTGGACGTGTGATCGCGCTTGCGTGCCGGTTCCGATGATCGCCGCGACCGACGCTCGCGGATTGGCAAGTGCGTGCGTCGCAACTGCAGATGCGGCCGCCGTACGGATCTCCGTGATGTAGCGGCCGTCGAGCAGCGCGAGAGGCCGGCCGGTCTCGCTCGAAAACAAAACGATCGCGGCGTCGTGGGTGTGCGCACCGCGCACGGCATTTCCAGGAAAGACGGTGACGAGCTTCGCGCCGAGCGCCGCGTGTTCGCCGCCGATGGCGCCGGGCATCGCGCCGAGGAGGCCTTCCGACGCCCGCACGACCGAGCGCAATGGAAATGAGGCGGCTCCCTCGGCCACCGCCAAAAACGCGCGTTCGACCGCCTCGATCGCATCGCGCATCGAGAGCAGCTCGGCGACTTCCGATTCGCGCAGGATCAGGACAGCCGACATCGCGCCGCCGTTATTGCCCGAATAGATCCTTGAGCACTTGACCTGCCACGGCACCGCCGACCGCGCCGCCCGCAACGCCGCCGGCCGCCGCTTCGTGACCGAGATACGGCATGAGCGCGTGAGCCAGTCCGCTGATCGTGAGCGATTGCAGCCAGATCTTTCCTGGCCCGGTCAGGCGCGCGAGGAAGAGCCCTTGATTGCCGAACAGCACGTTGGCGATGCCCGGCACGGTCTGGATGTCGAAGTTCACACTCTCTTCGAACATGCCGACGTGACCGGGATGCACGAGCAGTCCTTGTCCGGCGGCAAGATCGTATGTCACGACCTCACCATCTAATTCGATCCACGCCTGCGCCTGGCCGCCGATCTTCTGCAGCACGAGTCCTTGTCCGCCGAATATGCCCGCGCCGAGCGAGCGTTGAAATCCTACGGTGAGTTCCACGCCTGGGGTGCCGCACAAGAATCCGTGACGGTGGATCATGTAGCCCTTGCCGGGGGCCACATCCATGGCCATGATCTGGCCGGGCAGTTTGGTCGCGAAGGCCACCATGCCGGGAGCGCCTTGCGCCGAGTACTCCGTCATGAACAGTCCGCCGCCGCTGGCCGCTCGCATGATCACGCCGAAGAGGCCTTTGGCGCCGGCTCCTGAGGTGGACGTCTTCATTTGGATGTTGCCGGAGATCCATGAGAGTTCGCCGGGTTCGGCGACGATGGTCTCGCCGGGCTGAAGCATCATCTCCAGCACGGGCATGGTTGTGCCGAGTATCTTATGGTCCATCTTTGTCCCCTTCGAGCGACGCAAGTGTGGCGGCGGTTTGGTCCGGCATCGCGCCGGCCCCTTCTGTGCGCTGACCCCGAAGGGGCCGACTTTACGGCCCACGCTACGTCAGCTCGGGCCGACGTAAAGTCGGCCCCTTCAGCGAATCGTTGGCCCCTTCAGCGAATCGTTGGCCCCTTCAGCGAATCGTTGGCCCCTTCAGCGAATCGTCGGCCCCTTCAGAGGCGCGATCTCATTCTAGCAAGCCACCGTACCGAGAGCGTCCGCTTGTGCGCGTGGCTGCGGCGCTTGAGCGAAGACTCGTAGCGCAGCGCGGCGCTTTTGGAAGCAAACACACGCGTGTACGCGAGCATAACCGGGCGCTTGCCGCGCAGGATCTTCGAACCTCGGCCGGCGTTGTGCACGGCGATCCGCGCGTCCGTGTCTACCGCATACCCGCAGTAGTACGAACCGTCCTTGGTCAAAGCGAGGTAGACGTGATGCGAGACGGCCACTTGGTCACGCTTCATGCACGACCGGTCCAGCGCGAGTATGCCTCGTGTGCGACTCCGAGCGCATCGAGCGCCTTGCCGACGGAATGATCCACCACGTCTTCCACCGTCTTCGGTCGATTGTAGAATCCGGGCACGGGCGGAACGATGACCGCGCCGATCTCGGCGAGTCGCGTCAGCGTGCGGAGGTGTCCGAGATGGAGCGGCGTCTCGCGTACCATCAGAACGAGCCGGCGGCGTTCCTTCAACGTGACATCGGCGGCACGTACGAGGAGGTTGTCGTCGAGCGAATAGGCGATCGCAGCGGCCGACTTGACGGAGCACGGCGCGACGAGCATGCCGTCGGTGCGAAACGAACCGCTCGATATGGAAGCTGCGAGATTCGCAGGATCGTGCACCGTGTGCGCAAGCTTGCGCACGTCTTCCGCGTGATGATCCGTCTCGAGCTCCATCGTGCGCAGCGCGCCGGGAGTCATGACAAGGTGGACTTCGATCCCTTCGATGGACGATAGGACTTGCAAGGCGCGAATCCCGTAGATCGTGCCGCTGGCGCCCGTGATGCCGACGACGAATCGTGACATGTCGTTACGCCTCGCGTAACAGCATGCGGAAGCGGCGATCGTAGCCTGCCGGCGCGCAGCGTGCGCACGAAACGGCTACGCCGGGGCGACGACGCCGCACAAATTCCACCCGACATACCGGGCACGCCAAGACGTAGCGGCGGCGGCTTCGCTTGCGCGGCACGGGCATACTATGGTAGATACTCGTCAATCCGACTTCACGCATCTTGCGCTTGAAGTGCGTCCCGTGGCCGCTCGGGAGTCCGCGCACGTGAAGCCACGCGTGCACCATCTCGTGCAGGAGCGTGCTCTCGACGTGGCCGACGTGCGCCGCCAGCAGCGGTAGCGACAGTTCGATCACTGCCGGTCGGTAGATGATGCGTCCGGCCACCGATGTCAACCGCGCGTTGTACCTGATACGATACGACGGAAGCTCAGCGCCGAAGTTCGAGGCGTTGAGCCGAGCGAAGAGCAGTTGAAGGTCCGATTCTGCCGGCAGCGCGGCGCAAGTGGCGAGCGACGTTATTCCCACGGCTTTGGCGCGCTTTTCGCATGATAGCGCGCGTTCCCTCGCAACGTGCAAGGTGCGCCGGCCCCGAACGACAACAACTGCCGCCATGAAGATCTATATCAGCGCAGACATGGAAGGCGTGGCAGGCATCACGGCGGAGGAGCAGACGAATCCCATCGGACAACCGGAATACGAATACTCGTGCAAGCTCATGACCGGTGAGGTGCGAGCGGCGTGCGAAGGCGCAAAAGCGGCCGGGGCCGACTCGATCGTCGTCAACGATTCGCATTGGAACATGCGCAACATCATCCATGACGAGCTTCCAGCCGACGTCACGCTGATCCGCGGGAGCATGAAGCCGTTGTCCATGAATCAGGGTCTGGACGAAACGTTCGCGGCGGCAGCATTCGTCGGTTATCACGCGCCTGGCGGCACGCAAGACGCAGTGCTCGACCACACGTACACAGACGCCACGCTCTACGAAGTCCGAATCAACGGGGTGATCTGCAGCGAAGCGCGGATCAACGCGGGCGTCGCCGGTGCGTTCGGCGTACCGATAGTTTTCGTCTCGGGCGATCAGCACGCGTGCGAAGATGCACGCACGTTTATGCCGTGGGCCGAAACTATCGCGGTCAAGCACGCGATCGGGCGTTACGCGGCGGCGTCTCTTTCGCCGACGCAAGCGCGCGCCGCGATCAAATCGGGGATCGAGCGCGGCATCCGCGAGGCGGCCAACCGAGGCGCAAAGCCGGTGATATTTGAAAAGCCGATCACGCTCGAAACAACGTTCACATACACGTCGAAATGCGATATCGCTGCGTTGATGCCCGGCTGCGAGCGCATTGGGCCGAGGACGCTGCGCTATGTCCACAACGACTATATGACGGTATTCCGGGCGTTTCGAGCCCTCATGTGCCTGGGCGGGTCCGTGTCCTAGCGCACTAGAGCGAGACTAAACTGCGGGACCGTAACACTTCGCCGCCTAGGGGCGTCTATTAGTATGAGCCGGCGGCGACGGCGATCCCCAACGTCGTCGACCACCGGCGAGTCGTCCCAAAACCCCGACCCCAGAAGCGCGGCTTGGACGCTCACACCAAGCCGCGTTTCGATTTTCAATGAGGCTCTGAAGCCTGCGAAATTTGAAAGTAAAGATGATGGTGGCTGCGGCACCCTGGGTTGAATTGCGCGCCGCACGCTGCGCAGCGGAAATCACTTTGCATGTACTGGAGTACTGTAAGTAAAGCGCCGCAGGCGCCGCAGAGCACCGCTTGTTGGCTCCATTCGCTCTCCGGCCAGACTTCTATCGGATGATCGGCGAGCTTCTCGTGGCAATCGTTGCAGGCATAGTACACGCCGCAACATCTCATCTTGATGGCGATGATATCATGCGGCCCGTGATAGTGCGCGCAACGGGTTTGCGAATCGAGATCTACGCCGCGCACACCCGGCGGATTCAACCGATCAGATCAAGACGAAGCTGACGATTGTGACTCGCCGTCGGACGACGCCGTCGCCGCATTCAGCGCCGGCTCTTCCTGCTGGCTCGCGCCGTCCTGCGCCGGCTCGGCGGCCTCCTCCGTGGTCGGCTCCGCGGGCTGCTCCGCTTCGCGCTCCGCCGGTGCGGCAGAAGCATCAGTCGCGGATTCAGTCTCGGCTTCGGCTTTCGGCGGCTGCCAATCGTAGTCGGAACCCGCGAGCGAGAATCGCGCGAGATCCACCTTCAAGCTTGAGAGCCAATCAAGGGCGAGGTGGTAGTGGCGCTTCGTGCGGTACGCCATCCAGCGCCGGCGCAACGCATCGTCTTCATCGACCGTCTCGCGGAAGCGCTTGAACGCGCCCTTGCCCGAGATCGCCGTCCGCAATCTCCCGGCGATGTTTATGTCCTCGACCGAGCCGATGAAGTCGGACATGATCCCGTATCGGACATCTGTCGTGACCGGAACGATCTTCACGAATTCCGCATTCGCGTCGGCTTCGGCGATGCGCACGTTCTCCTGATCGCCCAAGTTATGCATGAAGTGTTCGACGGCGCCCGTAGCGGTGTTGAGGTACGATACACCGTCGACGTCACCGCCCGTCAAGGCTGTGCCGAGCTCATCGAGCAAAGCATTGCGCTTGACCGGCCCAGGTTTGACCGCTCGCGCCGTGGCGTGGCGCGGCCGGTGATGGTGGTGCGAGCCGGCCGGAGCGGTGGCCGGTTCGAGTCCGAGCGCTTTGCGGATCTCCGCCGGATCGACCGACGGCAAGCCGAGGTTGTTCAGCCGGACATAGTGACCCGCCAATTCGACGAGCAGATCGTCGAGCTTGCGACGTCCGTCGGCGTCGCTGACCGCTTCACTTGGAGATATCCCGCCGAGATCCGGGAGCGGCCGGCGGATCCATTCCGCCGTCACGTTGGTGTGGTTTGTCGTCGCTTCGTTCATGTCAGAGTCCCATCCGTCGTCGTGCTATGTTGAGGGGCCGCCCCTAAAGCGTCACGCCTGCGCGGCGGTCCCGATACTTTCGGCGATGCGCAGTACGTCATCCTCGGTCAGACCCAGCTTGCTCATATTGGCATAATATTGGTCGACTATCTCCTCCACCCGGCCGGTTTTGGCGCGCTCTTCCCGGACGCGTTTGACCTCATCCAGGACCCGCCCGATCAAGCCCGCGTCCACCGTGACGCCCCGTGCCCGCAGCGCGGCCTCGTTCTTGCGCAACGCCGCTTCCACGACAGAAAGCCCGCTGTGCTTGCCGTAGATGAAACGCATCTCGCCGCCGACCAAGTCGGCCGGCACGGCCTCGTACATGCGCCGATCGATCAGCATCGCGTGTGTGTGGATCCCCGATTCGTGTGAGAAGACGTTGGCGCCGATTATCGGTTCGTGCGCTTGGATCGGGTAGCCGGATACGCGCTCCATGAAGCGGGCCAGATCCTGAAGTTTGTGATACTTGAACCCTGGGATCTCGATGCCGTAGAGCACGCGCAGCGCCGTGACGACTTGATGCAGCGGCACGTTCCCCGCACGCTCGCCGTAGCCGTTCGCGGTCACGGTGAACGCCGTGAATCCGCACTCGAGCGAGGTGATGCAGTTGATCGTCGCGAGGCCGTAGTCGTTGTGGAAGTGGTTGAGCAGCGTCACGTCTTTGGGAAGCGCGTCGACGATGCGGTGCGAGTACCAGCGCGTCGCCTCCGGTGTGAGACAACCGACCGTGTCCGGCCACGACGGTCGCGTGGCGCCCGCCTTCAACCCTTCGCGGAAAAGATCGATGAAGTAATCGACATCGCCGCGGCTTCCATCTTCACCGCCGAACTCGACGCGTTCAACGCCCTTCGATCGCGCGTAGCGTATGGCATCGCATTGCATGCGGATGTTCGCCTGCCGGTAAAACGAGAGCGGCAAGTCCAGCCACTCCGATGCGTCCTTGCCTTCACGCGCGAGCAGCGCTTTCCCGATCTTGTACTTCATGTGCAGATCGCTGCCAGAGGTGAAGACGAAAAAAGTGACTTCGCGCGGGGCGACGTCGATCTCGGCTAACGCCGTGAGCGTTGCGTCGATGTCCTTCGCGGTCGAGCGACACATGACGACGACGTCCAAGTCTTCGCGGATCTCGCCCTTGCGCTTGCCTTGCATGATGAGCTGGAGCGAGCGGCGCTCGTCTTCGGAGACCGCGGGGAATCCGACGTCCATGATATGCACGCCGATGTCCGACAGCCGTTTGCAGATCTCGTACTTCGTCTCTGGTGTGTAAGCGATGCCGCACATCTGCTCGCCGTCGCGCAGGCTCGTATCGTAGATGCGCAATCGCTTTGGATCGGGAAACGCGATGTCTTTAGTGAACTCGCGCGGATCGCGGATCAGGCGCTCGATGGGCTCGCGGAATTCCACGGCGAACTCCAGACGCGAAGGCCGGCTTCGCGCTCCGACGATGAGGGGTGACTACGGTTCGACGATGATCACGCCGCGCATTCCCGCGCTGTAATCGAAGAAACAACCGTACAAAAACGTACCGGCGCCCTTCGCGGAGAGCTCGGGAGAGGACGCGCCCGGACGGATCTCGCCCGACGACCACTGACCGGCGCCGATCGTCGTGGACGGGCGGGTGCTTGCGTCGGTCCACATCGGGTCGTCCACAAATGTCGCCCCGGACATGCCGGTCGCGGTGTGCGCATGCGTGTCGTCATTTTTGAAGATCACGTGGTCGCCGACGTGGATTCGCAGCACGGCCGGAGAGACGCCCACGGCGTCGCCTGCCGACGTGTGGACGACAGCCGTGTACCTGGTAAGCGAGAGGGACACCGTGAAGGTGTCGGCCCGACCCGCCCCCGGGCACGCGAGCACAACCGCAGCGGCAGCAGCCGCGGCTGACGAGGCCAAGACACCGAACCGTCCCCGACAATAAAACACGTTGACGCCTTCCGCGGTGAAAATGCGCATCCCTCCGGTCACGCTGGTACGAAGAGGGGGACTCCGCTCACAGTCTCTCAACGATTGGTAACGTCCGAAGCGTTTCCGCTGTCTTACCGATGTCGGGCCTGGCCTGTCCCTTTCTTCAATGGCCAGAGAAGCGGCGGGGAATGCAACCTAGCTCATGAGCGCCCCGAACGGACGCAAGCGTGACGATCGAGGTCACATAAAGCGGCCTGTTTCGCGTTTTGCCCCCCGCGCCGATGGGATGTCCGTCCAACCGATCCGCGCGAACATCGCGCAAGATTATTCGCACGCGTTCCGTCCAGGCCAGATCATCCCCGCGCTGCTCCTCGCGTGCGCAGCCGGCGGCCTCGTCTGGGCGCTGCCGCTCGCTCCGCACAACGCGATCGGTTTCGCCGCGCTCATCGCGACGACAATAGCGCTCGACGTTCTCGCCGCCGACGCCGTCCGCGCCGGACGCCGAGTCATCGGCCCGGCGCTGATCATCACGGTAGCGGCATTCGTGCTCTACGGTGCGCCGGCGGCGATCCTCGTCGGCGCCGTGCGCGGCATCACGCGCGCGCTCGTGCCGGCGTCGTTGACGCGAGTCGAGGGCGCGTGCGTCGCGTCGATGGGCGTCATCGGACCGATGCTCGCAAGCGCGTCGGCCGCCGCTCTGCCCTTGATGGTTGCGCACCCCTCACCGTGGCTCAGCATCGCGGTTTACGTCTGCTGCGCGTTCATCATCGAAGTCGGCGCCGAAAGCCTCGTGCTCGGCCGGCTTTCTCGACCTTCTATTCTGCGCGCGCTTGAACGCAACATCGGCTGGTCTGCCGTGAACTACGCGCTGTACGGCGCGTTAGGTGCGTGGCTAGGAACTGCCCTCGCTGCCGGCCGCTGGGCCGACTTGTTGTTCGTCGGAATCCCGCTTGCGATCGTGCGGCAGACCACGAATATGTCCGGCGGAGAAGAACGCTATGTCGGCACGATCGAACACGAGAATTCCGTGCTATTCGACCGCATCGGCCAATTGGATCGCATGAACGGCGATCTGATCGAGGCGCTCGCGATGGCGATCGACGCGCGCGATCCGCATCAGACCGGACATAGCGGCCGGGTCGCGCAGATATCGACTGCCATCGGCGTCGCGCTTGGACTTGCAGGCGAACGTTTGGAAAATCTTCGTCGGGCCGCGCTGCTTCACGACGTCGGCACGCTCGCTCTCTCCGGCCACGTCACGGACAAACCGGGTCCGCTCTCGCCGCAAGAACGGCGCTACGTCCAAATGCATAGCGATCTCGGCGCGCGTTTCGTCGCCAAATGGCGTGATTGCCGCGAGATGGCGCAGATCATCGAGCAGCATCACGAACGCCTCGACGGCAGCGGGTACCCCCGCGGCCTTTCGGGCGATGCGATCGTCTTGGAAGCGCGAATCGTCGCGGTGGCTGAGAGCTACGTCGCGCTCACGTCGCCGCGCCAGCACCGCGCCGCTCTATCCCACGCCGAGGCGCTGGATGAGATCCGCGGCGGCGCGGAAACGCTCTACGATCAGAACGTCATCGAGGCGCTGGCGCAAGTCGCGGAGACGCGGACTGCGGACGTGCTTCCGATCACGCACCTCCGCACTCCCAAGCCTTAACGTCCTATCTAAACGACTTATCTGAACGTCTTATCTGAAGGGGCGGACTTTATGTCCGCCCAGGTTGCGTTCGCTGGGGCCGACATAAAGTCGGCCCCTTCAGGCTGGTTCGGCCCCTTCAGCCATGTTGGATCACAACGTGAAGTCGCGGGCGGGGCCTTCGCGCACGATCCTGCCGCCTTCCAAAAGGTAAGCATAATCCGCGAGCTGCACCGCGAAAGGCGCCGGACGCTCGGCTAAAAGCACAGGCATGTCCTCGACGCACACTTGCCGGATCACGCGCAAGACGTGCGCGATCTCCGCCGGGTCGAGTTCGGCGGACGGCTCGTCGAGCATGAGCAGTTGCGGTTTGCTCATCAGTGCGCGCGCGATGGCGAGGATCTGGCCATCACCGGCGTCGAGTCTCCACGCCTGCTGGTCGGCCACCGCGCCGAGCTTTGGAAACCGCTCCAAGAATGCGTCGACCTCGGAGTCGATGGACCAGCGATCGCGGCGAACCCACGCGCCGATCTCGAGATTCTCGCGCACCGACAGCGCACCGAAAATCGCGCGACCTTGCGGCACGAGCACGATACCACGCCGAACTGATTCGAACACCGGTATGCGGCGCACGGTGCGATCTGCGAACGTGATCGACCCTTTGTGAGGTCGCAGAGCGCCCGCAAGCGCCAAGAGAATCGCGGATTTCCCGGATCCGGCCGCGCCGATGATGGAGACGACCGTGCCGGCGAAAAGCCGCAAGTCGATGCCGCTCACGACATCGCGCATGCCATAGCCGGCGTGCAGTCCGCTGACTTCTAAAACCGGCGTGAGACGATCAGGCAGCGCCATCTGCACGCCTCCGCAGGTAACCGTCGAACGTCTGCTGCGCAAGCCCAAACAGTCCGTCTGGAAGCCAGATCAGTGCGATGACGATCAAAGGCCCGATCAGGTAGACGCTCCAAAGACCTGCGATATGGGTGAGCGGAAGCGCTAAAGCGGCGAGCAGCGCACCGAACGGCGGACCAAACGCACTGCGGCGCCCACCGATGACGGCGATGGAAACTGCAAAAGCGAGCAGCTCGATGAGCGCCGTGGTTCCAAGCGGCTGCGCAGCGCTAGTCGACACAATCGCGCCGGCCAACCCGGCAGCCATCGCACCGGCTGCAAACGAAAATCGGCTACCGGTCGCCGCATAACACACGGCGACGCACAACGCAAGTACGAGCCCAGCTTCCCATGTCGACGAATATCGGCTAGGCGCTGCAATCTGGTGCGAACTGGGTACGTATCGATGCGCGCTGGCGTAAAGCGCCATGACAACCGAGAACGCGAGCGTCGCGATCGCAAACGTCTTTGCATCCGCGTTCTTCAGTCCGGCGTCGATGACCATCCCCGCAAAGGCGGCGCTGGCGGCCGCTGCGACGAGCAGCACCAGAACAACGCCGTGCGCCGGTCCAGATACGATCGCCGCGACCGTTCCACCCAAGATCATGAATCCCACGCCCGCGAGCGAGATGCGATTTGCCGACGGCGGCGTGAAGACGGACAATCCCACAAGCGCGGATAGAGCGATGGATAGCAGACTCAAGGCCATCAGGTCGGCGCTTTCTGATGAGCGCCGGGCGCGGATCTAGTGCGCAGCAAAACACCGGCTGCGATGACGATTAGCATCAACGTCGGCGTTGCGAATGCCGATAGTGCCGGATCACGTGCGACGATCGCACGATCCACGAGCGCGAGTGCGAAGGAGAACACGACCGCTATACTCACCGAGCCCGTCGGAGCGAGCATGCACGCGGCGAGCGCGCTGATCAGAATAGTCGCCGGAATGTCGATCGCGAAAAGCCCGGATTGCATCGCGAAGATCGCGCCGCCGATGCCGGCTACGGCGCAGATCGCGGCCATCGCTGACGGCGGCACGCGATCCGCGCGCACACCCATGAACTGAGCGGCTGCCGGATTTTCGATCGCCGCTCGCACGCCCAAGCCGAAGCGCGTGCGATAAACGGCGATATGCAGCGCGACGCACGCGAGGACGCACAGTGCCACGGCGAGTGCTTGCAGCTCGGAGAACGTAAAGCCGCCGATGTTCGCGATCCGCTGCGAGAGCACCGAGCGCGGAAGAGAAACGGAGACGTCGAGTCTGAAGATCGCGAGATATCCGAGCACGACGAGAAACGCGGCCAACCCGGCCGCGACCGCGAGGTCGGTCGTGCCGCGCTTGCGCAGCGGGTGCAGTGCGAAACGATCGAACAAGAATCCGGCGATCGCGGCGGCAAGCGCGCCGGCTGCCAAGCGCTCCCAGTGCGGAGCTGCGGCGGCCGCGAAGGCGTATTCTTCAGCGGCGCCTAGAATAAAGGCGCCGACCAACATGAGGTTGAGAAAGCCGAAAAGATCTAAGCAGACGGTGGTCGCTGCTGCGACGAGCGCGATGACGCTGCCGTCGAACAGCGCGCCGGCAACGACCTTGGCATCCATCGTTCGCTCTCCTACGCCTCTACCGCAGAAGCGCCCTGCCCGCGCGCGCGGGGCGCCGGAGGCGGCATTTCGCGCTTCGGGGTAGAAGTCGCAACACGATGACCGACTTCAACCGCATGACGATCGGCGAAGTCCTCAACCGGCAGGCCGAGCGCTATGCGGATCGTGCGGCGGTGTCGTACGCAGATCGCGACGTGCACTTGACGTACCGCGACTTCGTCCGGCGCGTCGATCGCGTCGCAAACGGTCTCATGACGCTTGGCATCCGCAAAGGCGAACACATCGCGGTCTGGGCGCCGAATGTGCCCGAGTGGCTGCTGTTGCAGTACGCCGCCGCGAAGATCGGCTCGATCCTCGTCACGGTGAGCACCTCCAGCACCGCGTCCGAGATCGATCGTCTGCTCCGCCACAGCGAAGCCACGACGCTGTTCATGGCGCCTAGCCATCGCGGGATCGATTTTGTCGCGACGCTGCGCGAACTTCTGCCCGATCTCGACGATGCGCCCGTCGGCCACGCGACGTTCGAGAGATATCCTCGCCTGAAACGTCTGCTCGTGATCGGGAAGCAGCGGCTGCCGGGCATGCTTCGCTTCGACGATCTCTTCGATCTCGCCGCGCAGGCGCAAGAAGGCGAACTGCGGCGGCGCGAAGCTGCGTTGGACAACTTCGACGTCATCAACGTCCAATTCACGAGCGGAACGACGGGAATCCCCAAAGGCGTCATGCTGACGCACCGCGGCATGCTGCAGAACGCATTCGCACTCACGCTCTGCCAGAAGATGACGCATACCGATCGGCTCTGCATTCCGGTCCCGTTCTTCCATTGCTTCGGCTGCAGCGCCGCAAGCATCGGCGCGGTCGTCCGTGGCGCGTGCATGGTCCCTGTCGAGGCATTCGAACCTGCGACCGTGCTCGCTACAGTCATGAATGAGCGCTGCACCGCGCTCTATGGCACGCCGACGATGTTCGGTGCGATGCTTTCACATCCGCAATTCGCGGATTTCGATCTGACGAGCTTGCGCACGGGCATCATGGCCGGCGCGCCGTGTCCGGTCCAATTGGTGTCGGACGTCATCGAACGGATGGGAGCGCGCGATTTCACGGTCGCATACGGTCTGACCGAATCGTCGCCGGGGGTGACGCAGACGCGCACCGACGATCCGGCGGACAAACGGCGCAACACGGTCGGGCGGCCGCTGCCGGGTATGCAGGTCCGCATCGTCGATCCCGAAACCGGCGACGACATGCCCACCGGCAAGCCCGGCCTTCTGCTCTCGCGCGGACACAGCACGATGAAAGGGTATCTCAAAGACCCGGGCGCGACGGCGCAGGCAATCGACGAAGCGGGCTGGCTGCACACAGGCGATCTCGGCTCGCTCGATGCCGACGGATACGTCAAGATCGTCGGCCGTCTCAAGGACGTCATCATCCGCGGCGGTGAGAACATCTATCCGGCCGAAGTCGAAGCGTTTTTGCGGACGAATCCAAAAATCGGGGACGTGGCGGTCGTCGGCGTGCCGAGCATGATGTACGGCGAGGAAGTCTGCGCCGTAGTCGTGCCCGCAGGGAGCGCGATGATCACGGAACTCGAGCTCGTCGCGTTCTGCGAGAACAAGATCGCGCGCGAGAAGATCCCATCGCTTCTGATGCTGCTGAAGGAACTGCCGCTCACGGGGAGCGGAAAAGTTCGGAAGAATGATCTGCGCGCGATGGCGATCGAGCGCTTCAACCGTCAAGCAGACGCCGACATCGCGACGGCATGAACCAGACGACGTTTCCCGAGACGTCGACGCCGGGCGGTGTCGAATCTCCGCTTTTCGCGCGCGCGCGTCGTTCGATAGCCGGAGGCGTCTCTTCGCCCGTTCGTGCTGGTGCGGCGGTCGGCGCTGCGCCGCCAGTCGTCGCGCGCGCGCGCGGCAGCCGCATCTTCGACGTGGACGATCGCGAGTACATCGATTACTTGTGCGCGTATGGCCCGGTTCTGCTCGGACACGCCGATGAACGGATCACGTCCGCGGTCGAGCGCGCCTGCAAAGACGGCGCGGTCTTCGGCGGAACGAACCTCGAGGAGATCAGATTAGCCGAACGCGTCAGGGATGCGATGCCGTCGATGGAACGCGTGCGTTTCGTCTCCACGGGAACTGAAGCGTGCGCGAGCGCGGTTCGCGTCGCGCGTGCGTTCGCGGGCCGTTCCAAGATCATCCGCTTTGCCGGCAACTATCACGGTCACTCTGATGCGATGATCTTCGAGGCGGGCGCCGCGTCCAATTCCCGCGCCGAATCGCGTTCGGGTATCACGCAGGGCGTTGCCGGCGACGTGCTCGTCTTGCCTTACGACGACCTCAACTCGTTAGCTGAAGCGTTTGCGCGCGAAGGTGACCGTGTCGCCGCCGTTATCCTCGAGCCTGTCGTCGGCAACATGGGACTTGTGCTGCCGGGCGACGCGTTTCTTCCGGGTGTCCGTTCGCTCGCGACGCGCCACGGCGCCCTCTTGATCTTCGATGAGGTCATCACGGGCTTCCGGCTGGGATTCGGCGGCGCGCAAGATGTCTACGGTGTCACTCCGGATCTCACGTGCATCGGCAAGGTTCTCGGCGGAGGGCTGCCGATCGCGGCGTTCGGCGGTACGGCCGAGGTCATGGCAGTGCTCGCACCGGACGGTCAGGTTTTTCAGGGCGGAACATTCTCCGGCAATCCGGTGTGCGTCGCGGCCGCGCATGCGCTTTTGGACGCGATTGAATCCGATCCGTTCTTCTATAGCCGGCTGAGTGCAAAAGGTGATCGGCTAGCGCAGGGGGCGCGCAGCGCGCTAGCAGAGGCCGGTTTGAATTTTCCGGTGGTACAGCTTGGATCGATCGTGGACTTCATGTTTCGCGACGGACCGCCGCATCGCACGTTTGAAGTGGCTAAACGGGCTGATGCTCAACGCTACGCGCGCTATTATTGGGAGATGTTGGAGCGCGGGATATTTCTGCCACCGTCGCAGATGGAAGTGATGTTCGTGACCGCAGCGCACAGCGATGAGGACATCGATAAGACGGTTGAAGCGATGCGCTTTGTTCTATGCGGATTGGCTGAAGGGGCCGACTAGCGTCGGCCCCTTCAGCGCCGCGAGGTCGCGAATAAAGTAAAGGGGCCGACGCTTGTCGGCCCCTTTTTTGGTGGACGCGGCCCTGGTTTAGGTGTCGGGGGTCTCCGTGATCGCCGTTATCTCGTATTTGTTAGTCGTCGGACTGAACGGCGGCGGATTGGAACCGAGCCGCTTGTCGTAACCCATGTGTCGGCAGAAGCCGGTCGCGCAGCCGTTGGCCCCATAGACCTGGGTGCCAAGTTTACCACGTACGTTTTCGACGAGACTTCCGTATATCGTCAAAACGCGATTCGCTCCACCGCCGCACGCCCCCACTCCGCACGTTGAGTTGGAGAAGGTGCCGCTGTTGCACGGGCCGGTGCACTCGCCGTTGTAGCCGGTGAGCATCAGCGCGTCCACTTCGAAAGTGGCGTCGGCGTTGTCGGTGACCTGGATGTTGTTCGCCCACATCGCAAGCACGTCGGTGGATGATGAGTCGGTCGTCGGGTTATCGTCGTAGAGGACCGACTTTTTCAGTGTGATCATGTTGCTGTAGCTGAGCGGGCTAGACGAGCCGTAGTCCGGAACCGCAAGAGTATATTGCCCGTGGACCGTAGCATTCACGCCGGCGTTGGGCGTGAAGCCCGCGCCGATGCCGCCCGCGACGGTTACGTTACCGTCCACGAATATCGAGCCGTTACCGCCGGATCCGCCCGCGGGTTGACCGGACGCAACGCCGGCGTAGGTGGTCGTTCCGCCGGGTCCGGTGACGGTGGTCGTGTCGCCGGAGAAGTTGACGGTCACGTCATAGTTGCCCGCTTGCGTCTGGAAGATGAACTCCTGGTTGCCCGTGCCGACGCATGAGACCGGACAAGCCGATCCCTGAGCGTAGACGGTCACGTTGCCGGAGATGTAGATGCCCGTCGTGAGCGGCATGCTTCCGTTAGTAGGCACCGAGCCGTTGATATAAAGTCCCGGCAGCTCCTGCGGCGGCTGCGCCGGCACAAATGGCGCGGACGTACCGTTCCACGCTTCGCTTGCGACGAGGAGGTTGTCTTTAAACGTGGGCAGTGGTTTGGGTGGAACGCCGACGGAGATGTTGCTCGAAGCGCTCTGCCCGCCGTTGAGAACCGAATTCCAGTCTGCCGTGTCTTGCGGACCGGTCAACTGGCCTGTCGTGAAGTTATCCCAGTTGATGTTCTGGCCCGTCTCGATCGTCGAGCCGAAGATCGGCGAGTCGCCATCGGCATATAGGATGTTCATCGGGCCGCCGGAGTACACGGGGCCGTCGTAGTGTTGGCCGTTCGCATACCAGACTTTGCCGCCGACGTTGTTCGTCTCGGAGACGCTGTACATCTCATACGCGGAGTACGGCACTGTGCGGACGAGCGCATAGAGTGATCGGGTGATACCGTTCGACCCGTTCGCACCGAGGAAGCCTGCTCCAGCCGTGCCGGTAGCCGAGACCAAGAAGTAGTTGAGACTGCCGGTGGTCGGGAATTGATAGTCCACCTGGGCGGTGTAGCTGCCGTTGAACCAGCCATCGCCAGGAACCGACGTGGCGATCGGCGTGGGGACAGAGACATTCTTGCCGGACGTATTTTCTCCGAGCTGAAGCACGACGTCATCAATGCCGGAGTAAGCGTTTGATAGCGCCACGTTGCTTACGCCGTTCACACCTGCGCTGTGGAATTCGTAGATCACCGCGTCTGTGATGCCGCCGATCAAGATGGCGATCACCACCGTGAGGATGACCACCATGATCAGCGCGACGCCGCGCTCGGCTTTGCGGGTGACTTTCTGCTTGTCCATTAGTGAAACGCCTTCCAAGACGAGAAGAAGATTTCGTTCGATACAGATGCGCGTTCGGCCACGCCGCCGCTTGTGGAGGATCCAGTATTGCCGAGGACCTGGTTGGCCTGGTTCACGATCGAGATGTCGATTTGCAGCCCTAAGACTTCATTCGAGCAACTTGTGTCCGTTGATTGGCAACCTAGCGGCGTGACGCCGAACGGAACGTTAGCCGAGCCGTCCACGTTGTGGACGATCGTCTGTGTTCCGGTGGTCGAGTTTTGACACGGCGTTGTCAATGGATTTGGTTCGGCGTTGTATTGCGCGATTGTTTCCGTGCACTCTTGCAGCAAGTTCGGCGCATTGTAGAACACGGTCTCGACGTTATAAGACGGAATCGGTTCGTGGGAGCCGTTCGTCGGCATCGTTTTGCTCAGGTGGCCGGACGTGCCCGCATTGCTCGTCACGACGTAGAACGAGACGGCCGTATTGCCGTCGACTGAGTTTGAAAGACCGGGGCCGTTGGATGCCGGAATGACCGAGCACGTATTGAGTTGCGAACAAGCGTTATCTTCGATGTCCGGCGTCGCCAACTTCATGGCATCGTTGATGCGCGCCATCGCGACGCGGCCTTGCGTCTCCGCGTCGAGGTGCGCATCTTCAAACCGGAAGTTCTGGATGGCGGCGGTGAATTCGGCCAGCGTCAGTCCGAGCACGATCGCGAGGATCGTCATCGCGAAGAGCATTTCGATGAGAGTGAAGGCGCGCTCGGACTGCGAGTTCCGTCTTTGCTTCATATCGTCTACGTTCCGAATGTCGGCGACGGCGTCGGGGTGGGCGACGGCTTGACTGTCGGCGTCGGCGATGGCTTCGGCGTCCCCGACGGCGTCGGAGTCGGCGACGGCTTCGGCGTTCCCGACGGCGTCGGCGTCGGCGATGGCTTCGGCGTGGGCGTCGCGGTCGGCAGCGGCGAAATCGGCGGCGCGGTGCCATAGTTAAGGCCGGACGGCTGATTCGCGTTTAGGCCGGTCAATTCGTACACTTGCGAGTTATTCGCAGTTCCGGTCTTGATCCAAATCTGGACGCTAGCGGCATTAGTGTCGGTTGGACTTTGCGTGGCCGCCCACATGAACGCAAGGTTGTTATTGCCACATCCCGATGGAAGCGTCTGCCAGTTGTTTGTGTCCGGGCTGTTCGGCGGCGGCTTGACGTATGCGCCGTTCATCACCGGGAACGTGCCGCACGAAGCCGCCGGTGCGTAATTAGTCCAACTCGAGTAGTTCCAGAAATTGGCCGAATCGTTCTGTACCGTTGAGAGCAGATAGTTCGCTTCCGAGACGGCGACGGAACTCGAGCCGGCTTGCGACTGCGCGCCGACCGTCGCGATCATGTCTTGGGAGACGAGCAAAAACACAAGCGTCAGCAGCGTCACCGCTACCAAGACTTCTAGGAGCGTCATACCACGCTGTCTCATCGGGTTACCTCTGGCGATCCGGGCGGCTATAGACAACCCCCCCGGACAGTATATATTCGGTGTGACCGGAATAACAGCGGACCTGTTACACCTTGTGGCTATTATATCGCCCGAAATCGGGTCGGCAAAGGCCTCTACGCTGATTGTGCCTACGGTCACGCGACTCATCTAAAAGCCTAAGGTCGCCCCGAAGGTCCTAACGGTCGTCCCGCGCACGCCTCCACGGGCCCGCGCAATCTACGGCTCCCGCGCACCCGCGCCGATGAATCCGTATAGGAAGAACGTTTTTCGACGATCGGCGGATTTTTGGCTATGGCATCTCATATGACGGCGGTGAGCGGCGCGGCGGCCTTCCCGCTCAGCCTCGGCGAATTGCTGATGAAGATGTACGAGGACAAAGCCTCGGACTTGCACATCGTCGTTGGCTGCCCGCCGATGATCCGGCGCGGCGGTCAGCTTGAAGCCCTGATGGACCAAGTTCTTACCCCCGAAGATACCCACCAGCTGCTGACGTCGATTTTGAATGACGACCAGATCGACGTGCTCGAATCAAAGCGCCAAATAGACTTCGCATACTCGATGATCGATCTCGCGCGCTTTCGCGTGAACTTCAGCTATGAGCGAGATGCGCTGGCAGGTGTCTTCCGGCTGATCCCGACCGACCCGCCGCATCTTGAGGAGACGAACTTCCCGGACATCCTCGCGGAGGTCACGGCACGGCCGCGCGGTCTCGTGCTCGTCACGGGCCCGACCGGCTCAGGAAAATCGACGACGCTTGCCGCGATGTTGGACTACATCAACCGCCACCGCCGCTCGAAGATCGTCACGATCGAAGATCCGGTCGAGTTCATGCACAAGAGCCAGAAGTCGATCATCACCCAGCGCGAGATCGGACGCGACACGCTCTCGGCGGCCGACGCCTTGCGCGCCATGCTCCGCCAAGATCCGGACGTCGTCCTCATCGGCGAGATGCGCGACCTCGAAACCATCGCGCTCGCGCTGACGGCGGCCGAGACCGGTCACCTGGTCTTCGCCACGCTGCACACGACGAGCGCACCCGAAGCCGTGACGCGCATCATCGACGTCTTCCCGCCCGATCAGCAAGAACAAGTCCGCGTCATGCTCTCGACCGTGCTCGAAGCGGTCTTCTCGCAGACGCTCGTTCCGCGCGCCGACGGTAAGGGCCGGGTCGCTGCCCTCGAGATATTGATCGGCACCCCCGGCATCCGCAACCTCATCCGCGAGAACAAGATCCAACAGATGATCAGCGCCATGCAGACGGGTCAGAACACCGGCATGCAGACGCTGGAAAAAGATCTGGCGAATCTCGTGAAAACCGGCGTCATCACGCTGGAAGCCGCCATGGCGAAAGCGGGAAACCCAGCCGAAGTGAAGCGCGTGATCGGGGTCGGGAACTAGCCGCTCCGCGACCGCGACGCTTCCACGCGAGCGATGAGGCGCGCGACGTCTTCGCGCCGGATGTACCCGCCGTATGTCCCAGCGTCTTCGACGATCACGGCTTCGGGCCGGTTGACGGCCAGCGCGGGCAGCAACGCCATCGCATCGTCGTCGGGCGCGACTGTCGCGAGATCGGCGACGCGCGTCATGACCGCGGTGACATTCGTTCCGCCTGCGCGGTCGAGCGGAACCGACGCCACCTCATCGTCGCCCACGCAGCCGGCCGCGCGCTCGCCGAAGAGGACCGGCAGAGACCGCGATGGCGCCGCGGCACGCAATGCCGCCGCAGCCTGTTCCACCGTCGCCGTGGTCTGAAGCACTTCCACGTCTTTCGCGTAGAGGTCGCGTACCAAGAGCCCGTCGAGAGCGATGCGCACGATCATCGTCTTATACTGCCCATCTGCAAGGCCGGCGAGAAACCACGCGGTCGCGCACGCCCATATACCAAGCGCGGGGTCTTGGATGATTGCGACCCAGCAGCCGACCGCGCCGAGAAGAATCGCGATGCCTTTGCCGGCCAACGCCGCTTGTCGCGTCGCCTTTACGGCGTTGCCCGACATACGCCACAACACGCCGCGCACGACACGCCCACCGTCCATCGGGAGCCCCGGGAGCCAATTGAATCCGCCGAGCAGGCCGTTCGCAAGCGCCAAATAGCCGAGCAGATCTCCGGCGGGCTTGCCGGCCTTTGTCAAAACGTACGCGCCGACGCCGAATAAGATCGCAAGGGCGGTGCTGACGGCGGGGCCGGCCGCGCCGATCGCGATATCATCGGCCGGCCGCTCGTCGCCGTGCGCGATGTGCGCGGTCGCGCTGAGAAGCGTCATCGTGACGCCCGCGACCACTTTGCCGCGCCGCTTTGCCACGATCGCATGACCGAGTTCGTGAGCGAGCACCGAGCCGAACAGCAATGCCGTGAAAAGCAGGCCCACGGCCAAAGCCTGACCCGGCGTGGTTTGCGGCGTCACGCGCGGCAGCAATCCGTACGATATGATGCAGGTCAACACGCCGAATAGGAAGAGCGCCGACGCGTGGATGCGGATCTCGATTCCCGCGATCGATCCAATCCGATACGTCCGCTCGCTCATCGCGTTGCGCGCTTCGCGAAGAATCCGGCGGCGTGCGCTTCCGGCGCTGAAACGGCATCGTGCGCCGTGGCCAACAAGATGTCGGCGGTCGCGCGCGCACCGTCGTCTGTGTACGCGAGACCGACTCGCGGGCGCGCGTCTTGTGCGGCGTCGTGCGCGCGCAGCCGATCCGCGATCGATCTGCCTAGTTCTTGCGCCCGCCCCTGAGGTAAACCGTCGAGTAGAACGGCACAGACATACGGCGGGAGATTTCCGGCGACGTCCGAGCGGCGTAGGCACGCGCGTGTCAGTGCAGCGAGCTCGGCGTGCGAGCTGCGGTCGCCATCGGCCGCCACGACGAGAACGGCCACCGATGTCTCGCCGGCGATCGAATCGGCGATCGCGTCTGCGACCCGCTGCTTGAAATCCTTGCTCGGCTCGCTGCGGCGAAGCGCGCCGGCATCCACACGCGCGCGCAGGTCTGCGATCTCAAATGGCTTGCGTAGAAATTCGACGTTCACGCCTGCCGCGCCGAGGCGTTCGGACGCCGCATCGTCCGCGGAGACGAAGATCACAGGCGTGCCGCTGGCTCGATCATCGCGTTCGATCCGCTCGAGCAGGGCGAACCCGTCCAATCCGGCCATGCGGATGTCGGAGACGATGCAGTCGACACGCGGCTGGGAAAGGATGAACTCGGCCGCTTCAGCTCCGTCGCCGAAGCACGTCACGGACCGCCCCGGCTTGGCCAGCGCCAGCTCCATCAGGGTCCGGATTTCGACATCGTCGTCGATGATGACGACCGTCTGCGATTGGGAAATCATGTTTGCGGCAACCATGAGGATTCACGGTCGACTATGCGGCCGCCCTCTACCGTGCCGCCGGTGTAACATCCGATGCGTCACGGCCGTCGAACGCGGTAGGAGGGAGTCGCTCACACTTCCTCCGCCGGGGGTTGCGGCGCTCTCCTGCCCTTCCCAGCCGCGGACTCCGAAGCGGCTCTCCAATCGAGCCGGCCCGCGGCCGGCCGTCGCAAGACGGCCGGCCGAATATCTTGTCGCGCCGCTACTCCATGGACCATTCCCACGAGTTCCAGTATGCCGACGTCGCGGGTGACGCTTTGTAGCCCTTGAACCGATCCGTGTACACGTCGGCCCGGCGCTCGGCGTAGAGGATGATCGTGGGAACCTGCGTCGCGATTTCGGTCTGGATGATCGCATAGTCGGCTTTGCGGCGCGCGACGTCAAATGTGCTGAGCGCGTCAGCCTCGGCCGCCTTAACTTTCGGGTCGCACCAATGCAAGCTGTTCTGACCGGCCGGTGGGAATTGATCGCACCCGTAGAGCGACGAGTCGTCCGGATCGACGCCGTTCACCCAGCCGTAGTACGCCATCTCATATTTGTACGAATTGAGGATGCCGCCGTTCTGCTGCGAATTGAAGAAGAGCGGTGCCGGATAAGTCTTCTGCGTCAGCTCGATGCCGACAGCACGCAGCTCTTGCTGGATGATATTGCCGACTGCCGCGCCGATGACGTTTCCCGAGATGTACGAGAATTGGATGGTGAACCGCTGACCGCTCTTGGTCAGAATTCCGTCGGGTCCGGCCTGCCATCCGGCCTGCGCCAGAAGTTTGCGCGCCATCGGCGGATTGAAGCCGATGTGCGGAATGCTCCGGTCGAAGGCCCAACTGAAATACTGCTGATCGCTGTCAGTCGGCACGAAGACGTCGTGCGTCGCGTCATGTGCGATCCGTTCTCTGTCCATCGCGTATTCGATGGCTTGCCGCACGCGCACGTCGTACCAGGGCGTAGTAGGGTCTTTCAGGCTGAAGTCGATGTGCCCGAACACGTTTTGCGGCGAGAGCGTGACGTCGACTCCCGGGATATTCGAATACGCCGGATAGAGCGACGGATCGGCGCGAAACCACGCATCGGTCTCGCCGGTCTTCAACTGCGTCACGATTGTGTTGTTGTCTCCCACGATCTTCAGCACGATCGTCTTCAATTTGGGCGGCCCGCGCCAATACAGCGGATTGGCCGTCATCGTCACGTGGTCGCCGTGCACCCATTCGGTCACGCGAAATGGTCCGGATCCGATCGGCAACACGTTGTACGGAATGTGATTGACGTTTGGATATGAAGCGAGCAGATGCTCGGGCATGAGCGGGTACCCGCCCTGAATGCACATGAAATACGCCACGATCGGCGCAAAGAATTTCTGCATGTGCACGACGACGGTGTGGTCGTCGGGCGCCGTTATGCTGCCGATGTGATCGTAGCCGGTCCGCACTTGGACGTTGTTCTGCGGATTCATGATGGCGTGAAATGTGAAGATGACGTCGCGCGCCGTCAGCGGCGCGCCGTCTTGCCATTTCAGGCCCTTGCGGAGATGGTACGTCAGCGTCATGCCGTCGCGCGAGATACCGCCGTTCTCGAGGGTCGGCACTTCGAGGGCGACCTCCGGCACGTACTGTTGATGATCGTCGATGTTGAAGAAGTATTGGTAGACGAAGTACGATAGGTCGATCGTCGTGGCCTGAGTGGACACGAGCGGATTCAAGGAGTCCGGCTCTGCGATCTCTGCGTAGCGCAGGACGCCCGGCTGCGAGCCGCTGCGCCCACTTGTGCCCGACGTGCTTTGCGAGACGTTCGAGCACGCGGTCGCAACGGTTGCCAGCGCAGCAGCCAGCACCGTGACGGCCAGCAGTCGTGGATTCGTCATCGTGGGTACTCCTTGTGTTGTTTGGTTGCGCCGAAGAGCGGCCTCAAGGGCCGGTCGGAGCGCCTGGCAAGACGGTGATCGTCGCGATCATCGTCGGTTGGAGCGAACTGTGATATTGGAAGGTGCCGGGGATAGAGGCGACCCACGTCCATCGGCCGCCGTTGGGCGCGACGATGCCCGAATCGAATGCGCCGGCTACGGTCGCACTGTGCGGCTGCGTGTCTTGGTTCACGAAGATGACAAGTGTTCCGAGTGCAACGGTGACATTCGTGGGATTGAATGCCCCTCCGCCCGCGCCGGTCATATTGATCGTGACTTGTCCGGTAGCCACCTTTTGCTGACACGCGGCGCAGGCTAGCAGCGTCAGCGCGAGAAGCGTCACGCGAATCGCGGCGCGCCCGCGCGATGGTATATTCATGTGATTCGCGCTTCTGTCGGACGCGAAGCAAACCCTACCGCAGCGCGCGCGGCGCGATCGAGAGGTCGACAATTGTGTTCGCTTTGCTCGCGCTTTTCGCGGCCGCGCTCACTATCGTCTATCCCGGACCCGGTGCGCATCTTCCCGCCGTAGCGCGCTCGTTTGTGTTCGGCGCTTCGCCGCCCGGGTCACATGTTAGCGTCAATGGCACGGCTGCGCATAGTGCGGCGGACGGCGCATGGATCGCATACGTGCCGCTCGCACCCGGTGATTTCACGCTGTCCGTAAGCGCCGAGGGCGCTCGCGTGTGGTCTTTGCAGCGCGAGATCCACGTGGACGCGCCGCTGCGCACAAATCCGCCGGCGCCTGCGCGATTCGACGGTGCTCTCGCCTCGCAGCCGTTCGAGGATCTCGTCGTGCGCGTCGGCGATGTCGTGCGGTTCCAAGTCAAAGGAAGCACGGGAGCCCGGGTGACGGCGCGAGTCGGCAGCGCGGATCCGGTTCGGCTCACGGAAACGGCGTTGAACGGAGCCCGCGGAATTTACCAAGGCGAACTTCGAGTGCGGCCCGGCGCGAACGCCGGGCCGCTGCGCGTCATGTACACGTTGCGATCGGCGGACGGCAGCGCGATCGCGATCGAAGCGCGCGGGCACGTGACGTTCGACGGTTCGGCACAGCCGCGCGTGGGTTCGGTCGTGCTCACGCGAACGGAGGACGGTGAACGCCCGTACGGCGTCGTCATGCGCTCGCCCGGCAACGACTACTTCCTGTTTCCGCCCGCCGGCACGCCATTTGTAATAGATGGGCGAGACGGCAACTTTTATCGCGTGGACACAGGGTCCAGCGTATCCGGTTTTATCTATAAGGATACTCTGCGCATCGAACCGATCGGAACACCTCAGCCGAATGCGATCGTGAGCGGCGTCGGCACCGTCGACTTCCCGACCGAGACGCTCGTCGAAGTGCACTTGTCGTCGCGTGTACCCTTCACACTTGCCGAGTCGAGCGCGGTGACCGGACTCAAACTCACGCTGTTCTCCACGACCGCCGCAACGGCGGCTATTTCGGCGGCGGGATTGGCGGCCGGGGTTTCAACGGTCAGCCAAACGACCGCGCCAAGGAACGCTCTTGGCATACGTATCGAACTTCGCCAGCGTTCGATGTGGGGCTATCACGTCTACTGGGCGGGCGACGATCTGGACATCTCGATCAAGAAACCGCCGCACATGGACGCGGCACCATTGCCGGCGCTACGCGGACTTCTCGTCGTCGTCGATCCCGGGCACTCGCCTGACACGGGCGCGATTGGCCCACTCGGCACGCAAGAGCGCACCGCGAACCTCGAAATCGCTCGCCGGCTGGTGTACCATCTCGGGCTCTTCGGCGCGCGCACGCTGCTGACGCGCAATGATGACAGCGGGCGCGGACTCTACGACCGCACACTGACGGCGACGGCTGCGAACGCCGATGTGCTGATCAGCGTGCACAACAACGCGTGGCCCGACGGCACGGATCCGGCCTCGCAACTGGGATATTCTGTCTACTATTACCACGCGGAGAGTCTCGACCTCGCGAAAGCGATCCACGCCGCGTACGCGCGCGACACGCAACTGCCAGACGCCGGCCTCTTCCGCGAAGACTTCGCCCTCGCGCGCCCGACCGAGCAGCCGTCAGTGCTCACCGAATCGGCGTTCATCACCTGGCCGGATGAGGAAGAGCTCTTGTTGTCGCCGTCGTTCGTCGATCGCCTCGGAGCCACGATTGCGGACGGCCTTGAGCGTTGGGCAGAATCGCGCCGCGCGCTCGAAACTTCCAAATGAAGGGGCCGACTTTGAAGGGGCCGACTTTATGTCGGCCCTGGCAAACGTAACGTGGGCCGATATAAAATCGGCCCCTGCAGAATTGCGGCCTTGCACAACGTGGGCCGATATGAAATCGGCCCCTTCAGAATTGCGGCCTTGCACAACGTGGGCCGATATGAAATCGGCCCCTGCAGAATTGCGGCCTTGCACAACGTGGGCCGATATAAAATCGGCCCCTGCAGAATTGCGGCCTTGCACAACGTGGGCCGATATGAAATCGGCCCCTGCAGAATTGCGGCCTTGCACAACGTGGGCCGATATAAAATCGGCCCCTGCAGAATTGCAGCGTTGATGTGGTGACTACTGCTTGCTGATCGTTCCCTCGGCCAGCTGCAGCGCCGCCTGCGCCACTTTGAAGTTATACGTCGCCGTGATTTGATCGCTCTCCGCGGTAGTCAGGCCGACCTGCGCGTTCAAAAGCAGTGGCAGCGTGGTCACGCCAGATTTGTACTGCGCGTTTGTCACGTCCAGGACAGTGCGCGCGTTTGCGAGTTCCGCGTCGGCCGCGGTCACGCTCTCGCTCGCGGTCGCGAGATTCAAGATCGCTTGTTGGACGCTCAACCCCACGCCGAGAACGGCGGTCTTGAGATTCGCGTGCGCGATGTCGGCTTGCGCCCGCGCGCTGACTGTTTGCGCGTGGATGGCGCCGCCATCGTAGAGCGGGAACGTCAGCCCGAGACCATAGGAATAGTTGTTCCCATTGCGTCCAAAGCCCGGCGCCGTGCCGGATGCGCCGTCGGACGCGGTCGCCGACAGTTGCGGAAACCGCGCCAGCGCTGCCGCGTTGACGGCGGCATCGGCGGATTTAGCGGACGCCTCGGCCGCGAGCAGATCGGGTCGCGTGATCGATGCGACTGCCATCGCTTGATCGGGTGTCATGAGCGGACCGATAGCCGTCGACGTGTCATCCAAAAGATTGACGGTGGGCGCTGAAGGCAGTCCCATCGTGTTGAGCAGCGTCGTCAGCGCGAGTTGTTCGCCGTTGCGCTGCTGCGCGACTTTGAGCCTGGCTTGCGCGACCGGAAAAAGCGCCGTCAAAACGTCGGCCTTCGAAGCAAGGCCGGCTTTATATTGCGCGTTGACGAGATTGTATTGGACCAAGGCGAGATTCAGCTGGTCGTTGGCCGCGCTCAGCGCGTGCCGCGCTTGCAGCGATGCGTAATAGTCTTGCGCAAGCGTGAAGAACAATGTTTGGACGGTGCGCGCGAGCGAATAGCGCGCCGCGTCTTCGTTCAGCGTGGCCGAGACGATCTGCGAGCGCAATCTGCCACCGTCGAAGATCAGCTGTCGCACGTTGACGTTCGCGCTGTTCGATGTCAGTTGCCCGATGCTTGGTGCAGGCGTCGCGCCGGAACCCTGCGATCCGGTCGAAGCTTTCGTGCGCGTCGAATCAGCGGAAACGCTGATGTTCGGGAGGCCGCCGCTGTGCGCGAGGCCGGTCGCGCCGCCCGCCGCGTCCAGCTGCGCGCGTGCAATAGCCAAGAGCGGCGACTGCGCAAGGGCGATGTTCTCCACGTCGAGCAGACCGAGAGACAGCGGCATTGCAGAGGCTCCCGGATGCGGCGGCACCGAGGATGGCGCAGCCGGAGGCGCTGTACCGTAGGTCATGGAGGGCGTCGCCGGCGAGGGCGAGGGGCTCGGCGCCGGAGCGGCCTGTACGGCGGTAGCGGTGATCATCGCGAGCGCGCAAGCATACAAGGGGAGTGCGATCTTCATGCGGTTTCCTTATGACGACTGTTTAACGGTCCGTGACGGCGAAGCCCAAGGTTGGCGGCGCGGCAGCCCTGAGTCCTCCGCGGCGCCCACGCGTTCGCCGGGCTCAATCGTACTATATCCTACTTAGACGCTACTTAGACGGCGGCGAAGCAATCGCGACGCCGTTGGCGACGACGATCTGGACCGGCGAGCCGTCTTGCAGCGAGTCCGGACGCTCGGTGATGACTTGCGTGCCGGCAGCGATACCTCGGCCGCTGACCTCCGCGCGATCCTGCGTCTGCAATCCGACGACTACCGGAAGCGCCTTGGCTTTGCCGTGATCGACGATGTACACGGCCGACCCATCTTGAGTTGAGATAACAGCCGTACGCGGCACAGTCAGAGCGTTATTATGGCGCGCGGCGACGAACGCGACGGTCGCTACCATGCCGGCCTTGAGCTCGATCGTGGGATTCGGGATCGCGATGCGCGCGAGATACGAAAGCGTGCCGGTATTGGTCGCGGCATTGAGGTTGTCGACTTTGCCGGTCCAATTGCGACCGGGCAGCGTCTCCACAGTGACGCTCGCGGGCGTGCCGGCGCTGACCGACCCAAGATCGGAATCAGGGATGCCGACGGCGACGAACGCGGGGTCCATCTGTGAGACTTGGACGAGCGGCGTGCCGGGCGACGCAAGCGATCCCGGATCGACGCTGCGCTGCGTCACGACGCCGTCGAACGGCGCGGTGACTGCCGCTTGCGCGATCTGGGTTTGCACGAATTGCACGGCCGCGGCATCTTGCGCCGCGGTCGCGCGCGCCGTCTCGATGTCGGACTGCGCCGAGCTTCCGCTTCCGGCGGACATGTTGGCGTTCTGTGCGGCTACCTGGGCGCTGCGCAGCGTCGATTCCGCGGCGGCGTACGCGCTCAACGCTTGGTCGAGCGTTGTCTGCGAGACATACCCCTGTTTGAACAGTGATTGCGTGCGCGCGAGGTTCGAATTGGCTGCGTTCGCCGCGACCTGCGCGGACTCTAAGCCGGCTTGCGTGGTTGAGGCGCTGCCGACGTCGTTCGAGACAGACGAATGCATCCGCGCCTGCGCCGCATCGTACGCCGCTTGATTCTGAGCAAGCGTTGCGCGCAGCGTTGAGTCGTCGATCTGGACCAAGAGCTGACCTTTGCGGACGCGGTCGCCGATCTGCACGTTCACCGCTAGCACTTGACCTGATATTACGGATGAAAGATTCGCTTGCTGCCCCGGTATGATCGTCCCCGTGAGCGTGAATGTCGAAGCGATCGGGCCACGGACGATGCGCGCGACCGAGACGGGAACCGGCGGCGGACCTTGATCGGCGGACGCGCCGCTTGATTTCCCGCCGCATCCGGCGAGAGAAAGCATGGAAACAACGGCGATGCAGGCGCCCGCGATGTTTCGGACTGGCGATAGATGTGCGGTCATAAGCCTTGTTACTCGCGCGTCTCGCGGTTTGTTTCGTCGCAATTCGAGGGGTTGGAAGCTGCTTCGGCTCAGGTCCCAAGTAGTCTTGCGCGCGCGCGCCGAATCGGGCGAGCGATGGAGAGACGCGAACCGGCGCCGATGATCGGTTGGATAGTGGTCGCCGCGCTATTCATCATTGCCGGCCTGTTGTTCTGGCGATCGATCAACATCGTGACGCACGTGCCGGACTCCGCCACGTCTTCGGGACTGGCGCATGTCGGCAGGCCAGCCCCGAGTATTCCACTCGTGACCCTTGCCGGGTCTACCGTCGCTCTAGGATCGTACAGCGGCAAACCGCTCTGGGTGAATTTTTTCGCGACCTGGTGCCCGCCGTGCAAAGATGAGCTGCCGCAGATCGAGCGCCGCTACGATCGCCTTCATCCCTCCGGCCTTGTCGTGCTCGGAATCGATCAGCAGGAGGAGCCGAAAATCGTCAAGCCATTTATCGCGCGCTTTGGACTTCGGTATCCGATCTTGATCGACAATGGCAAGGGGCCGAACGTGTACTTTCTTCAAGCGCTGCCGACGTCAGTATTTATCGACCGTCAGGGAATCGTACGCTTCATCCAAATCGGCGAGATGACGCCGCCGATGATGGACAAGGCTCTCGCCACGATTTTGTAATCGGGCAACCTCCCGCGCGGCATCACCGGTCGATGCCTGCGCCGGGGACGCGGCGGAAAATCGGGATAGTCAAGTTCCGCCGCTCGACTTCGGCGGCTCTCGCCGCCGAAGACGCCCCGGCTATCGACATCGCCGGTGCTGCCGTCGGATGCGCGCCAGTCACAAAACGCCGGCGCGGCACGCCCGAGCGAGGCGTTGAACGAGGAGCGTAGCCACGGATGGCGGGAGCGACGAAGTGAACCGAGCTACTGAGTGAGCTGGATGCGAACGAAGGAGCGTCCTCGCTGGGCGTGCCGTGCCGGCGGTTCGGTGGCTAGTGCTGTGTTTCGATGGACTTGCCGCGGGAGGCGAGCCACGTTTTGGCGGCTTCAGCTTTGCGCAGATCGGAGCGGATAACAGTGATATAACGCGGGCAATTCGGTCCTTCTGTTTCATTGCAATAGCCGCGCACGCACGTCGCGCCCGCATCTTTGAACAGAACAGGATCTTCACGTTTGAGAATCCGCAACACTTGAAACGACATCTCGCGGATCTCCCACTGCGCCATGTTGCACGTCCGCAGCGATAGAAATTCATACCACGCACGTGCGTTGCCGGAGACGACGAGCTGACTCGCAGCGGCATTCGGGAGGACAAAGCGCGCATCTTCACCGGGAATGCCGGCGGCGATCATCGCCTCGTACGTCGCGCCGATCTCAGCCATTAGCGCATCGAACCGCTCGGACAACGCGGGCAGCGACGCGATCCGCTTGGGTTTTACGTACGGAAATTCCGCGTTCTTGAACGCGAGATAACGCTGGCTCTGTTGATCGAATTGCAGATGGCGGTGGCGGACGAGTTGGTGCGTCGCAGCGCGCGAAAGTCCCGTCACACCGAAGATATAGATGTTGTGCTCGAGCGTGGAGTGGTGACCGGCGGCCCGCACGCGATCGACGGTCTTGACCATGTCGTCTTGACGGTCAGTCCACCGTTTGGTGATAGCCTCGGGAGAATTCGCGGAGTAACAGGTGCGGGCTGCGGTCGCCGTCATGGCTGTCGGATTCGGCGATTTTTCGAGCAGTGCAACGCGGACATTGGTTTCGGGCATAGTGACGGCCGGTTGTTCTTCCGTACCCCAAAAGCCCCTATCCGCTACCCCACCCAGAAGGGTAAAGCAAGCCTCCTCCGAACAAGCCGGGGTTGGCGGACTGCGAACAGGTGGTCGTAAACCTGGGACCGGGACGCCGGGCGGACCGGTCGTTGCGTGCGGCGATGGCCCGATGCAACGAAAGATTTCCCGCCTACGTTACCGGGACGTACGCCTCTCCTTTAGTGTTTTGTCTACGCGCGCCACTTGTCATGCGTTTACGTGCGGTTGCGCAAGGGAAAACCGAAGGAGACAAGCCCTGCCGAGCGGTCGCGGATATTCCGGGTCGACCGACGCTCAAGCTAGGCGAACGATCACACGCGGAATAACGACCATGACACAGTCCTTTAGGAGGGCATAGATTTGAAAAAATTCCACATCGCGGCCTTGTTAGCGATGCTATTCGTCGCACTAGGTATCGCGCCCAGCTTCGCTGCGTCCGGAACGGGAACAACGGCAACGTCCGGATCACAGGTCGCTGACGCAGCGATGGATTTCGGCAATCCGCCATCCGGCGAAGTGCCGATCCTATTCAACGACCACCACGTCTACGCGAATCCCGACGCTCTGCGTCAGGGTCGCGTGCTCGCCGCGCTGGTCAAAAACGGCGCGATCCTCGTTCCGCTGGCAAGCATGTTCCAGCAAATGGGCGGAACGTCGACGTATGATCCGGCCACCCACTCGGTGACCGCGAAAAAGGATGGCGCTGAAGTCCAAGTGACGCTCGGCAAGAACGAGGTCATCATCAACGGCGAATCACGGCCGCTAGATGTTCCGCCGATGATGTGGAAGGGCAATCTGCTTGTGCCCGTCCGCGTGATCTCAGAAGCGCTCGGCGCGTACGTCGAGTGGGTGCCGTCGCAACACGTTTGCGTCGTGCGCTACATCCCGCCGACGCCCATTCCCACGCCGCCGCCGACACCGATCCCGACCACCCCGCCGACGGCAGCTCCGACACCCATGCCAACCGTGCGACCGGTGATCGGCTACGTCCAGGGTGGCGTCACGAGCGGTCAAGTTGCGAACGAATTCGCCGCGAATGTTCGCGACACCACGGGTCCGACGAACTCGACGAACGGCCTCAACGGCTCGTACGTCGGCTCGGGCGTGTACCTGATGGACCCGTTCGCCGTCAAGATCGACTGGCGTCAAGACTCCTACACATCCACGAACAACGCGATTTTCAACGGCGGACCTGGCACGCAGTTCAACACCGTTGACGGCGGATCGGCGACCGTGGCCCAGTTCCACGCGCGTCAGTCCACAATCGACGGACGGCTTGAATACCGCGTCACGAATCCGAACATCTACATCGGCGTCGGCTACCTCCAGGCGTCCAACAGCTACGGAATACCGGCGCTGCACGCGATCGGCGCAGGCTTGGAGAAACTGCCGGACATGAATAGGACATGGGATATCTTCGGATCGGTGTTCTACTATCCCAACGCGAACGGCACGCTGACCGAACTCACCCAGGGTTCGAGCACGGCATCGCAGTTCAAGATGGAGTACGACATCTTCAAGTACGACGCCGGCATCGACGTCAACCTGGGCACATCGCCGTTCTACCTCTACGGTGGATTCAGCGGTGACAAGTACAACGCGAAGCAGTTCGCGCCGATCAACCAGACGCACGCGGGCCCGTACCTCGGCTTGGGCGTCCACGTCTGATCTGATCCCGGACCGGATACAAACGAAGAGGGCGCCTCGCTGAGGCGCCCTCTTCTTCGTTTAGGCGACTAGTCGCCGGTGCCTAGGGAATAGAAGGAACGCGCAACCCCAACACGTCGACGTCGAACGGTGAATAGATCCGAAACGGCGACGCCGCAGCGCTTGGGTCGACATCGATGACGGGATTGTGTGCTTGCAGCAGCGCGGTGTACCAGCGCGCGCTGCTCGTGCCGCTGGATCTATCCGCGAGATATACCGCATAGACGACGGCTAAGCTGGCTGTCTCGGGCGTCTGCTTGCGCTCCAGGAACTTCACGAAGGATCCGGTCGTCCGGGGAATCCAGACGTCTCGCGGATAGCGGTTGGTCCAATCGAAGAGGGCGCCTGCGACTGCGTGGATGCGCGTCTCTTGCAGCGGCAGTGCGAGCGGCGAATCTCCTTCAACGTTCATATCGTGGATGATGTTGCGCATGCCGAGATTGCTCAATTTGAATCGGCCGAAATACTCGTCGGCGGGCGCCGGCGCCGAAGTGAAGGGGCGCGCGGTCGCCGTGAACGGATGCCACGTATGGTCGTCAAACGGAACGGCGCTGGCCGCTGCTATCGCTGGGGCTGCGGCTGCGAATGCCGGTGCGGCGGTTGCGGATGCGATCAGAACGGAAAAGGCGGCGATGCGGTGGACCTGCATGCCGCCTTGTTTTTGCTGCCGCCGCGCGCAGCCTGCTTTCGGACTAGGGGTGAGGAGTCGGGGCCGTTTGCGGCGTTAGCTTTGACGTTGCCGATGCCTTCGTAGTCGCGGTCGTGGTGGTGGTAGCGGTGGTTGTCGCCGTCGTCGTCCCAGCGGGCTTACTCGTGTCCGTCGTCGTGCTCGCCGTCGCGGCTTGTGCCGGCGGCGGAACTGCTGCGAGCGCCGGCTCGAACATCGCGGCGGCTTCGGCCCGAGCCTTCGCCGTGTACGGCGACGTCGCGAAGTGGCCGAAGAGCAGGGTGCGGCAACGCTCGGCTTCGCGGTTCCCATCGGCTGTGTTCATCGCCCAGAATTCATGCGACATATAGTAGGCTTTGCCGGGAAGCCACGTGTCGTGCGGATATTTCTTCGACCAATCTTCGAGTGCGTCTTCGGCCAGCGCGAGTTTGTCGAAGTACGCGGCCGCGTGCGCCGGATCAAATCCCTCGCGTAACTTCGTGTCGTGGATGGTGTTGCTGATGCCAAGGATACTGAGCTTCATGCGACCGAAATACTCGTCCGCCGGTGCGACCGCCGGCTTGGCGGCCGCCGCAGGCTTTGCGGGGACATGTTTCGCTGTCGCAGGCGCTGGCTTGGATGCAAGCGTTCCGGCAGACGCAGCTTGTGTCAGCGCAGCTGCGATGATGACGCCGATAACGGCAGATTTCTCGATCACGGATGGCCTCCCGGAAGCGCAAGTCGGCAGCGTTCGGACGGCCCATAAGGCTCAAACCCTGCTACCGCTTCGATTATAGAAAAGCGCTGGATGGCCAAGCGAGTGTCGCGCGTCACGGTCCGGATAGCTTGTGCTCAGCTTGTCGCCCGGCCGATCGCCCATGCGCGCGCTGCGCTTACGGATATCCTTGCGGCGATCGCGGCGGCCGGAGCGGTCTCGGCCGACTTTCTCGTGCTGCCCGAATGTGCTTATCCCGGATACGTGCTCCTATCCGCCGACCCGTATCGCAAGAGTCGAATTCCGTCCGCTTCACAGGCGCTCTCGGCCGTCGGGGATGCGGCGCGACGCGCGCGGGTCAACGTCGTGCTCGGTATCGCGCGCGCGGGCGCGACCGGCAGATTGCGCAACGAAGCGGTGCTTATCGATAGAAGCGGAGCGATCGCAGGCGTCTACGCCAAATCGCACCTGTGGAATTTCGACCGCCGCTGGTTTAAACGCGGTTCCGAACTCCCGGTGTTCGAAACGGACCGCGGCCGCATCGGGATCATGATCTGCGCAGACGGTCGCGTGCCCGAGATCGCGCGCACCCTCGCAAAGCGCGGTGCGTGGCTGATCGCGGATCCGACGGCGTGGGTCGGCGTCGGACCATCGTACGCGGAAATCCGCAATCCTCAGGTCGAGTTCGCGCTGCGGACGCGCGCTTTGGAGAACGGCGTCGCGATCGCCGCTGCGGACAAGTGCGGTTCTGAGACCGGCGCGGTGAACTACGTCGGCCGAAGCATCATAGTCCGGGCCGATGGCAGCGCGGCTGCGAAGGCGCCCGCGGCTGGACCTGCGTTCATCGTCGCCGACCTCGTCCGCCACGCTCCGCGACCGCAGACCGCCTTGGTCTCGAAATCGCAAGCGGTTCGGTTGCGTGCAGCGGTGAGAGCCGACCGGGAGACGAGCCTCGGAGTCAACTCACGGCGGTCGGTGACGATCGGCATATATCAGTCGCCGAGACGCGCCAGAGACTCGCGCACGCGCCGTGAGGCGTTCAAGTCCTTGAAAGCACAGGGCGCGGACGTCACCATCGACACGTCCGCGCAAGCTCGCGAAATCGCGGCCGCGCTTCGCGCGACGCGCGGGGTACGGTGCTCGGTCATCGAAGGCCGCGATATGTTCGCTCCCGAACCTGCCCGCGCCGACGCGCTCGCAGGCGTAGATATCATCGCATGGGTGCGCCCGCCGAAAACGCAGACCGTACGGGATTTCGCCCGCACGCGCGCGTTTGAAAACCGCGTCTTCGTCCTTGTCTGCGCGTCAGCGGACGATCGCGAGCCGGCGTGTGTCGTCACGCCTGATGGAAGCGTGGCCGCGACGGCGCTTGCCGGCGTGCCCAGCGGCTTCACCTACGCAGTTCGCGTCGATCTGGCGCGCGACAAGTCCGTGGTGCCCGGCACCGATGCGTTCGCGGACCGCACGCCCGCCGCGTACGAACTATTTCTGTGAGCCGGCGGCTGCAGGCATGACCGCGGAGATCCGATGAGCGAACGCTACACGACCGGCGAAGCTATGGAACATGTAGAGCACGCGCGTGAAGCGCTCGAGAAGTCAGAGCACTACTTGCTCAAGCACGTGCCGCTTGCCGCCGCGGTCCTGGCGGTGTTCGCGGGCCTGTCGAGTCTACTGGGCGCGCGAACCGGCGAGGCGATGCTCGCCACGCGCACGGAGGCGGTGCTATCGCAAGCACGCGCGACCGACGATTGGAATGAATACGAAGCCGACAGCCTCAAAGCGCACTTGAACGAGACGGTCGGCGTGCTCGCGCAAACACCGGCCGGCAAAAGCGCGCTTGTCGCGGCGGCGAAGCTGTATCGATCGCGTCAGGGTCCGATCGGCGAGCGAGCGCTTGCGAGCGAGCGTAAGCGCGACGACGATATCGAGCAGTCGGCGCGACTCGAACGCCGCAAGCAGCAATTCGACATCGCGGTGGCGCTTGCCGAAATCGCGATCGTCCTCACGTCGGTCGCGGCGATGACCAAGCAACCTGGTCTTTTTGTCACCGCGGCGTGCATCGCGCTCGCCGGAGTCGTGTTCGACGTCCTTGGGTTCGTCATTTGATCCGCGCTGCTGCGGTTCTGGCGTTTGCCGCCGCTCTCGCGACGTCCGGCGCGGACTTCAATGCGGTGCGCTCCGGCAACCAGCCCGCGGCGCACGTCGTCGTCGCGCCCCGCACTGCGGCCGTTTTTGCGGGCGGATCCCTGCGCATGCATGCCGTCGTCATCGGCGCGAGCACGGACAACGAACCTATAACGTGGTGGCTCTTCGGCGCGGGCCACATCGACGGAGACGGGACCTATCATGCCCCGGCCGTCAGCGGCGACGTCGTCTCGATCGTCGCGGCCACGAAAGGCGCCGCCGCCGCCTCCCGGGTGGACGTTGTCGCGCCGCCTGCGGCGCTCGCGCCTCTCGCGATCGTGGCTTGCTTTGGCGATGGATCGCTCGACGTCCGAAAATCCGGCGGCGACGACTCGTTCGGCCGCCTCGCAGTCGGTGACGCGCTCGGGGGCATCGCCGTTTCAACGGATGGCGCTGTGGCGTTCGCCACCGACGGGGAGCGCGTCGTCTCGATCGATCTCAATGCGATGTCCGCCAACCAATCGAAGCCGATAGCCGGCGCACGGTTCAGCGAAGCGGCAGCGTTGCGCGACGGTCTTTTCGCGGCGACCAATGCAAACGCCGGGGAACACGATGCCGGCGTCTTTATCTTTAGAGCGTCCGCGGCGAGCGTGCCACAGCTCCTCGCGTCGGCACCGGCCGGTGACACGCCCGAAGGTCTTGCGGTGGGGCCGGACGGCAAGACGTTGTATGTCACGGGCGTCAACTCGGATTCGGTCATGCGATTCGCCGTCGCCGGCGACGGCTCGTTGCGCCGCACCGGTTGGGCGCAGACGGGTACGCGTCCGTTCGGCGTCGCACTCGCTGCGCGTCGTGGACTTCTACTCGTCGCCGACAACGACACGCCCACGCTGAGCGGACGCGCTTCGCGGCCCGGTCTGGAATTTTATGCGCTGGCGTCGATGCGCAGGATCGGACAGTCGATCGCGACCGGATCGGCGAACGCGCTGCCGCTCGGCATCGCAGTCGACGAACGTGAGGACCGCGCGTTCGTCACCAACGAAGGCGACGACGATGTGGCTGTCTACTCGCTTCGAACGTTTGCGAGGCAGGCGACGCTTCGCGTCGGCCGCACTCCGTGGCTCCCCGCTGTGGATCCGCGCCGCGATCTGCTCTACGTCGCAGACGCGCGCGATGACACGATCGATATCTTCGACACGCGGACGCTTCATCTGCGCGCTCGCGCGGAGACGTGCGCGTACCCGATCGACATCGGCGTCGCGAGATAGGACGAGGAAGCACTCGTGCGCGCTGTATTTGCATCTCGACTCGGCGGCGACTCGCCGCTCGACAACCTCACGATCGGCGACAGGCCCGAACCGGAGCCGGGTCCTGGCGAAGTCCGCGTGCGCGTGCACGCCGCCACGTTGAACCGTCACGATTACTTCACGCTGCAGGGAATCGTCGGATATCCGTTCGAGCCGCCGCGCATCCTCGGCTGCGACGCGGCGGGCGTCGTCGACCGATATGGCCCCGATAGGCCGCCGGGTTCACCGGATCCGGGGGCACCGGTCGCGGTCTACCCAGTGACGTTTTGCGGAAAGTGCCCCCGATGCGGCGCCGGCGACCCGATGCTCTGCGATCGATTCACGCTGCTCAGCGACGGTGATCGCGAAGGGTCTTTCGGCGACTACCTCGTTGTGCCGGCGCAATGTGTTCTGCCCAAACCTGAGACATTGTCGTTTGCAGAGACCGCGGCGCTGGGGACCACGTATCTGACGGCGTACCGGATGCTCTTCGTCAAGGCCGCGCTGATGCCGGGTCAGAGCGTGCTCGTCCAGGGAGCCGGCGGAGGGCTGGCGACGGCAGCGATCGCTCTCGCCCGCGAGGCAGGTCTAACGGTTTTCGTCTCTTCGAGATCTGCGGAAAGACTCGAAGCGGCGCAGCGGATCGGCGCGCAGCACGGAGTGCTGGCAGGGCGCGATGCGGCAAAAACTATTCTCAAGCTTTCCGGCGGAGGCGTGGATGCGGTCATCGAGTCTGTCGGCGAGCCGACGTGGGCTACGAGCTTGCGTGTTCTGAGACAAGGCGGAGTAATCGTCGTTTCGGGCGCCACTGCCGGCGCGAATCCGCCCGCCGACCTCGCGCGCGTGTTCTGGCGGCAATTGCAGATCAAAGGTTCGACTATGGGCACGCTCCAGGAATTTCGCGATCTGCTTCGCTTCGTGACACCTCGCGGCATCAAACCGCTGATCGATCACATCTACCCCGCCGAGAAAGCGCGCGAAGCGTTCGTGCGCCTGGCCGCGGGCGACGTCTTCGGCAAACTAGTTCTCTCGTTTGAATGAAGTCGCCGGGCTACTACCGGCCCGTATGAACGGCGATGTCAGCGCCGGGGACGCGGCAGAGCATCGGGATAAGTCTAACTCCGCCGCTCGACTTCGGCGGCTCTTGCCGCCTCAGACGCCCCGGCTTTCGACATCGCCGTTCATACGCGGCGAATCGCGCAAGCCGACGATGGCCGCGCGAGATGCTCAAGCGAGGCGTTGAACGAGGAGCGAAGCCATGGATGGCGAGAGCGACGAAGTGAACCGAGCGACGCTGCGAGCGGGATGCGAGCGAAGGAGCGTCCTCGCGGAGCATGTCGCGCGGGCTTTGTCCGCTCGGATCGATTTGACGCTAAAGTAGGGCGAGGCCGAGGCCGATAAGAAAAATGTGGAGTCGGTCGGTCACTTTGCATCGCTCGCGAGCCGACGATCGACTCTACGCTTGGAAGACCGGGGCTAAGGCTCCGGCCTTTTCACTTTGTTGGGCAAGGAAAACGCGTAGCCCACGAATCCCCCGATGACGAGAGCTATTCCAAGCGCGCAGATCCATATCGGCGCCGCCCCCGCGGTGATGACCGCCGGGTAGGTCCCGAGCGCGAATCGCAACCGGACGCCTGACGAGCTGACCTCCCTTCCGTCGACCGCTACCCCGTCGAACAATGCCGCACCATTTGATTCGCGGATCTGCAGAACGAGAAACGGAACCGTGATACCGCGCGCCGGAAGGCCGTCGAAATATTTTACGCCGACGTCGCGGTGCAGCGGCGGCACGCTGAAGAAGTCGATCGGGCGCGCGTCCGTATCGACCTGCGGAAACGTCAGATATGGCGAGAGAAATGCGACGTTATTCGGTTGCGTCGTGGTCACAGGGCGCCCTCGCGTGTCGAGCGCGGAGACGTGTGCGATCGGCCAACGGACCGACGTGAATGCGAACGGTCCGGCGCGAACGACCTCACCCGGCGCGACCGAAAACACGTGGTCTCCGTCGCGGATGATCGCCGCTGCCGGCCAGACTCGCGCGTTGCCCGACTCGCTTACATCCGCATACGACACGCCGACTCGAGCGTAGTGCTCGGGCGAGTAGTCTTGCCCCGGTGCCGCAGGCACTCGGACCGGGGCACCGCCGACGATGTCCGCATAGACGAATGCGGCCGCGAGCAGCGCGCCGCCGATGGATGAGATCGCCGCGGATCGTTCGTGCATCGTTTGCGCGCCGGCGCTTCGGATGGCTGATGACAACACGAAGGCGCCGGCAAGCGCCACCGCGAGGTCGACGACCCAACCGTGCCAGATGGCTACGAACGGATGCAGCTGTGACGCGCAGACGAGAGCCGCGACGAGCACGCTGACGGCGATCACCGGCGCGCCGGCACGCATAGATCTCCGATCCACGAACGGTCGTTCGAGTGTGAACGTGCGCCTTGTTCCCGGATGCTGCAGCCGTAACATTTTCGGCGCAGCTGCGTCATATGGTTGATCCGACGAGGATCGATTTCCAGGAGGATTCACACCGACACCATGTCTACTTGCGCGTTCTGCGGCGTCCAGTCGTCTTTCGGATCCAACCGCTTCGCCCACCGCATCACGCCGCGCCGCACGCGAACGGTAAAAGTTTGCGTCGGATGCATCACCGCGGCCCGGGATGCCGGATATCGCATCGCCGAGAGCGAGCCATCCACCCATCCGACGCCCTCGCCGCCCGAATTCCGTCGCGCGAGCTGAACCAAGACCCCGAACTGTCCCAACGCAACACCGGCCGCGTACGTCCTGTACTGGTTAGTCGAGCGCTAGCGGCCGATAATCAAGGCATGGCGTTCCAAGCGCCCGGCGCGGACATCACGCAAAAAGCCGGCGGCTCTTGCGATGCGTTCAACGGATGAGCGCACCGCTTCGGGTCTTATTCGTCGCTGACGAAGAATCGCACGAACACGCGATGCTCGCCGAGCTTCGCGGAGCCGGCTATTCCGTGGAGCACGATCGCGCCGGGAACGAAGACGCTGTTCGCCGCGCTCTCGACTCCGCGCGCTGGGATATCGCGTTGTGCGATTCGCGCATCGCGCGATTGAGCGGGCATAAGATGCTCGCCGTAATCCACGATGCAGCACCGTCGCTGCCTATCGCTGTCGTCTCGCACGTCGCGGGCGAAGATGGCGCAACCGAATGCTTGCGAGCCGGAGCCTGCGACTTCATCTCGAGAGACCATTTCGCGCAGCTCGCAGCCTGCGTGCGCCGCGCGGTGACGAACCAACCAGATTCGTCCGGGTTCGAAAAGTCGGACGACCGCATTCGACTCATGACCGCGGTCATCGAGAATTGGGATGCGGGCGTGATCGTGTACGACGCCGTGATCCACGAGGACGGCTTCAACCGCATCGTATACGCGAACGAAGCGATCCGCCGCTACACGGGATTCAGCCCGGCAGAGCTCATCGGCAAGAGCCCCGACATCTTCTATCGCGGCAACGAGCATGCGACGGCTCGTCAGCAGATCCAGGCCGCCGTCCGTGCGGGCAGAGCTTGCCACGTCGATTTGACGCACGCCGACGCGAGCGGGCTGCCGATGCAGGTCGAGATGCAGACGTATCCGATCCGCAACACCGAAGGCGTCATTACGAATTGGATGGCGGTGCGCAGCGACGTCACCGCGCGTAAGCGTGCCGAAGAGGAACGACGGGCGACCGAAACGCGCTTGCAATTGCTTATGTCGCAGTTGCCGGTCGCCGTGCTGACCTACGACCTTTCGATGCGCGCCACTTCGGCGACGGGCGCCGAGCTGCGGCTGTTCCGTGTGCCGCTCGCCGCGATGCCGGGCATGAATCTGCGCGAGCTGGTACGCCCGGACGACCCGTATCGGGAAGCCGTGCTCAGCATGCACGAGCGGGCGCACGATGGCGAATCGTCGTCGATCGTCAAGGAAGATGCGCACGGCTCGTTCGAGACGTTCGTCGAGCCCTTCCGCAATGCCGATGGCGTCATCGTCGGATCCGTCACCGTGCTCGTCGACGTCACCGAGCGTGTCCGCGCCGAAGCCGCGCTGCACGCTGAAGAGGCGCGCTCGCGCGTCATCCTTGAGGGTCTGCCTGCCATCGTCTGGAGCGTCGACAAGGATCTGCGCTGGGGCTACAGCATGGGCGCGGGTCTCAAGCAGCTCGGCCAGACACCCAGCCAGATGACCGGGGTGCCTCTCGCCGAGTATTTTCAGACCGACGATCCAGATTTTCCGCCGATCGCCGCTCATCGCCGCGCACTACAGGGCGAGACCGTCAACTACGACATCACGTGGGATGGCCGGACCAATCGCTGTCACATCGAACCCATGCGAGATGCCGAGGGGAATATCACGGGCGTCATCGGCATCGCGTTGGACGTGACGGCAGAACTCGCGGCGCAGGAGTCGGTCCGTGCGGCAGAGAGCCGAGTCGAACTGCTCATCCGGCAGCTCCCCGCTTTGATGGTGACCATCGACACGGAGATGCGCGTGACGTGGAGCGCCGGAGCGGCGCTCTCCGCGATCGATCTTCAGCCGGCTGAGATCGATGGCATGAAGATCAGCGACTTCGCGGCAGACGATCACAGAGGTCGGATTGTCTACGGGGCTGTTCGCGCGGCACTGGCCGGTGAGTCCGCCGCGTTCGACTACGCGTGGAGCGGCCGCCGTTTCAACGCGCGTGTCGAACCGATGCGCGACTCGTCAGGAACCGTGACGGGCGCGCTCGGCGTCGCTGTGGACATCACAGAGCAGTACCGAGTTGAAGAGGCCTTGCGCAAGAGCGAGTTATCGCTCGCAGCCGCGCAAGAAGTCGCGCATCTCGGCAATTGGGAACGCGATCTGATCACCCACGAGACGATCTGGTCGGACGAATGCAGCCGCATATTCGGTCTCGTGCCCGGCCAAGAGAGACTTGAGACCGATTGGTTCTTTCGATTCGATCACCCCGACGATGCGGAGGCCGTGCGGCGCAGAGTCGCAGAAGCGACGTCGACGCACACATCCTATAACATCGATCATCGAATCATCCGCCGCGATGGGGCGGTCCGCTGGGTCCACGAGCAGGGCGAGTTCGTCATCGACGGAGGCGGCGTGCCGGTGAAGATGATCGGAACCGTGCTCGACATCACCGATCGCAAGCAAGCTGAAGATAGGCTCGCGTATCTCGCACATCACGATGCGCTCACCGATCTGCCGAACCGGTTGATGCTCGATGACCGCCTCTCTCAGACTATCGCGCATGCAGAGCGCAACGGACGTATCGCGGGCGTGCTCTTCCTCGATCTCGACCGCTTCAAGAACATCAACGACACTTTGGGTCATGCGGCAGGCGACAAGCTGCTGCGCAACGTCGCGGAGCGTCTCCAGGCATGCCTGCGTACGGGCGACACCGTCGCGCGGTCAGGCGGCGATGAGTTCATCATCGTGCTGGCAGACGTCGCGCATCTCGACGACATCGGAATCGTCGCCGGCCGGATCGTCGAATCGTTCGCGAAACCATTTTCGATCGATGGGCGCGAGCTGTTCGTCAGCGCGAGTGTCGGCATCAGCGTCTTCCCCTTCGACGGACGCGCCGTTGATGATCTCCTGCGCTGTGCCGACACTGCGATGTATCAGGCGAAAGACATGGGGCGAAACAACTTCCATTTCTTCACCGCGAACATGCATGCCAACGCGGTCGCGCGCTTGGCGCTCGAGGGCGACCTGCGACACGCGGCAGAACGCGGCGAACTGATCCTGCACTTCCAACCCGTGCTGGATCTGCCGTCCGGGCAGATCGTCGGAGCGGAAGCGTTGCTGCGATGGAAGCACCCGAAGCGCGGACTGATAGAGCCGGCGGACTTCGTGCCGCTCGCGGAAGAAACGGGCCTGATCGTGCCGATCGGCGAGTGGGTTTTGCGCACCGCGTGCGCCCAGGCTCGCCGCTGGCGCGACCAAGGTCATAACGGCATTCGGGTCATGGTCAACATCTCGCCGCGGCAGTTCCAGGACCGCAAGCTCGGCGCCGTGATCGACCGCGCGCTGGCCGACGCCGGTCTGCCAGCCGACCACCTAGAACTCGAAATGACGGAGTCGGTCATCATGCGCGACACAGACGACACGATACGCGCGCTCAAGGATCTCAAGGCGAAAGGCATCCGCCTCTCGGTCGATGACTTCGGAACCGGATACAGTTCGCTCGGCTACCTCAAGCTCTTCCCGGTCGACGCTCTGAAGATCGATCGGTCATTCGTGCGCGACATCTCGGTAGACGAGTTCGACGAAGCCATCGCGTCGTCGATCATCGGGCTTGCGCGCAGCCTTCGACTCCGCGTGATCGCCGAGGGCGTCGAGACGAGCACGCAGCTCGCGTTTCTCCGCCGCGCCGGATGCGACGAGATGCAAGGGCACTTGTTCAGCAAAGCGGTTCCGGCGCAAGAATTCGAAGCGCTTCTCTTCGATGACCGGCGTTTAGATATCGCCGGCTAGCGAGAGCGCCTGCATCATCGCCCGCGCCGCCGCGCGCGGCTCCCCCGATTGTGCGATCCATCGCAACACCGACACGGACTTCGCGCCTGCGCCGACGACGTCGGCGGCAGTCGACGGATCGATCCCGCCGATCGCAAAAAACGGCATCGCCGCGTGCGCTGCAGCGTAGCGGACCAATTCGAGACCGGCGGCTGCACGGCCGGGCTTGGTCGGAGTCGCCCAGACCGGCCCGACGCCGATGTAGTCCACAGGCGACGACCGCGCAGCGTCCACTTGCGCGGGAGAGTGCGTTGACAAGCCGATGATCGCGTCGGCGCCGACGATCCGCCTCGCGTCGGCAGCCGGCAGATCATCTTGGCCAAGATGGACGCCGTCAGCGCCTGCCAGAAGCGCGACGTCGGGCCGATCGTTCACGATGAACGGCACGCCGAGCCGGCGGCATGTCGACGCGCAGCGGCGGGCGACGTCGAGCAGGCTTCTGTCATCGAGGGTCCTTTCGCGCAGCTGAACCATACCCACGCCGCCGGCCACAGCCTCCGCAAGGAATGTCTCGATCGGGCGCACGGACGGCGAACCGTCCGTTATGAGATAGATGCGGACTGAAGCGACGCGCTCTGACGGCAGCAAGCCGTCAGCCGCCGCCGACCATGTGCGCGATCTCCACTGCATCGCCCGGTTCGAGCTCGGTCGTAGGGAACTGTTCGCGCAACAGCGGTTCGCCGTTGAATTCGATCACGACGGCGTTCGCGACTAACCCGAGTTGCTTCACGAGATCCGTGACGGTCGAACCGCGATTGACCGATGTCGATCGGCCATTCACGATCACTGCAACGGCGCTCACGCGCGCGATACCGCAGCGGTCTCGGTCATGGACTCCCAATCTTTGAACACCGGGTCGTACCCCGCTGCGCGCAAAGCGTTTGCGACCTCTTGGGGCGCGCGCATGTCTTCTAAATCGAACTGACCACCGGCATCGCCTGGATGCTCGTAGCCGCCGGGCTCCGTGCTCGAACCCGCGCTCATGTGCGTCACGCCGAGCGTCGAAAGGCGACCGCGGAGGACGGCCGGCTCGCGCGTCGAGAGAAAGATGCCCGCGGACGGAAACGCCAGACGAAAGGCGCAGACCAGCTGCGCGAGGGCCGCGTCGTCCACCGGATGACTTGGGACGTAGCCGCCTTCGGCTGAATTGATCCGCGGAAATGAGACGTTGATCTGCGAGCGCCAGCAATGGCGTTCGAGGAAGCGTGCGTGCGCGAAGAGGGCGAGCGCATCGAATCGCCAGTCTGCCAATCCGAGCAGCGCGCCGATTCCGAGATGGCGCATCCCGGCCTTACTCGCCCGCTCGAGCGCATCCATTCGCCAGGCATACCGCTTCTTTGGACCGCCAAGATGGTGGGCAGCGTACACGTCCTCATCGTACGTCTCTTGGTACAACACGACGCCGTCGCAGCCGGCATCGGCGTATGCACGATAATCCGGCTCTTCGGCCGCAGCGATTTCGAGCGCGACGTACGGCATCGTGGCTTTCGTCTGACGTATGCACGCGGCGACGTACTCTACGCCCACGCGCTTTGGGTGCTCCGCCGAAACGAGCAAGACATTGCGTATTCCTCGGCGGGCGAGCACATCAGTTTCCTTTGCGACTTCATCGAGCCGCAAGGTCTTCCGGCGGATGTCCAGACCCTGGGAGAATCCGCAGTACGTGCACGTGCAGACGCATTCGTTGCTGAGATAGAGCGGCGCATACAGCTGCATGGTTCTGCCGAATCTCTCAACGGTGGCCTGTCGCGCGCGTCCGGCGATGTCCGCGAATGCTTCGCGGCCCGCCGCCGAGAGGAGCGTGGCGAATGAATCGAGCGTGATCGGCGCGGTTGCGAGGCTTGCGCGTACTGAGTTCGCGTCGGCGGAGTCTGCCCGCGCGATCGCGGAGCGTATGGCCCCGCTTTGGAACGATTCGGAAAACGTCATCGCGACGTTCAGCGAGCCGTGGACGCCAGAAGTCCGCTCAGCGGACTAGACGCGCGCGCGTGCGCTCGCTCCGGCGCGCGGCCCGCCAGGTATGCCATACGTCCTGCGCTGACGCCGAGCGCGAATGCGCGAGCCATGGCAGGCGGATCTCCAGCCGTCGCGATCGCCGTGTTGACAAGGACGGCATCGGCGCCCATCTCCATCGCCGCGGCCGCGTGAGACGGAACCCCGAGGCCCGCATCGACCACGATCGGCACAGTCGCCTGTTCGATGATGATCTGGATCGCATCGCGCATCCGAAGACCTCGACCGGAGCCGATAGGCGCGGCGAGCGGCATCACGGCGGCCACTCCCACCTCTTCGAGGCGCTTCGCGAGCACCGGATCCGCGTGGATGTAGGGCAGCACGACAAAGCCGTCGGCCACCAACATCTCGCACGCGCGTAATGTCTCGATCGGATCGGGCATGAGGTAGCGCGGGTCTGGAATCACCTCGACTTTGATCCAGGCCGGCAGGCCAGCGGTGCGGGCGAGGCGCGCCAGTCGAACGGCCTCATCGGCTGTCGCGGCACCGGAGGTATTCGGTAGGATCAGCACTTTCGTCCGATCGATGAAGTCGGTGATCGGATTGTGGGGCGCGGATAGGTCCACTCGACGAAGCGCGACGGTCGCCATCTCGGCCCCCGACGCTTCCAGTGCTTCGGCCATTATTTCGGCGCTTGCGAACTTGCCGGTGCCGACGATCAGGCGCGACTCGAACGCACGTCCGCCGATAAGAAGCTGGTCGTTCAATCCAATTTGCTCCGCTGATGCTGGAAGGCCTTATTTTCGGCATCCGAGCGTGACGTTCCCATGCGCCGGAGCTACTAACGCAGGAGAAGCGGACGGCAGAATGCGTAGAAAGGGGCGACAGGCCGGTTGTACATTCGTTCGCCGCCCGTCTTCGCGTTTTGGAGGAGATGGCAGATGGCCGTTCGCCAGGTCGACCCGATGGCCGAGCTAAGCTCGTCGTTTCAGTTGTTGCTCAAGAACTGGATCCTCGCCGCCCCACCCTTTGCCGTGAGTCTCATCGTTCTCGTCCTAGTGCTCGTCATGGGCGGCGCGAGCCTGCTCGCGATGATGGGCGGCGCTGGATTGATGGCTAATAGCAATTCGGATGCTGGAGCCGGCGCCATGGCGGCGGGGCTCGGCGCTCTTTTCGGCACTCTAGGACTCGCGATTCTGGTCGGCGTCGTGCTCGGCGTGATCGCAAACGCCGCGACCTGCTCGGCGGCCGACGACGCCTGGAATGGCCGCACGATCAATCTGGGGACCGCCGTCAGCCGCGCGCTCGGCACGTTCGTCAATCTGCTACTGTTCTTGGTGATCGTCGGGGTCGCGTGCGCGATAGTCGCCGTCACGTTCGTCGGGCCGCTTATAGTCGCGGTCCTCATGATGTACGGCATACCGGCCATCGTCATCGGCGGCCAGAGCGGTATCAGTGCGATCACCGAGTCGTTCCAAATAGTCACGAAGAACTTCGGGCCGAGCGCGATGGCTATTCTAGGCGTCATCGCCGCCGCGATCGTGGTCGGGATCGTCAACGTCATCGTCGGCCACATACCGTTCATCGGCATCCTGATCAGCAGCGTCCTCGGCGCTCTCGTCAGCGCTTTCGCCGCCATCGTGACGGTGCGATTCTACTCGCTGCTCCGCGGCAGCGGCGGAGCGGTGCTCTCGACGCCCGCCCCGCCCCCGATGATGCCCCCCACCGCGAGCTAATCACCCGAAGGGGCCGACGCTAGTCGGCCCCACTTTTTTTTCGGAACACGAGGTGGAGGACATGGCCCCTCCACGGTTTGATCCCGTAGCCGAGGTCGTCTCATCCTTCACCGCCTTATTCGCCAACGTTCTGTTGGCGGCGCCTAACGCGATCGCGACCCTTGTGCCGGTCATCGTGTTCCTCTCGTTCGGTGGGACTGCGCTCATGCGGTCGGTCATGTCGCCGGACACGCTTAGGGATCCCAACGCGCTCCAAAAAATCTTCACTCCGTCGCTGCTCGTCGGACTTGCGACGTCGGTAGTGATCTTTCTGGCGCTGACTCTGCTGGCGACGGCTGCCACGTACGGAGGTTCTGTCGACGTCCTTTCCAGCCGCCGAATCGATCTTGCCTCGTTGCTCGCCCGAGGATTGAAGCACGCAGGCAGTATTTTTGTCTATGGACTCGTTCTGGTCGTAGCCGCGATCGCGGCGGAGCTCGTCGTCGCGCTTCTCGGCATTATTTCGCACGGCGTGTTGGCTTTGCTATTGGCGATCCCGCTCTTCATAGCGGCGCTCATCGCGGGTTTCTTGTTGATCTATGGATTGCCCGCGCTGATCGCGGGCGGAATGGATGCGTTGGACGCGATGGGGGAGTCCGCGGACGTCGCGCGAGACAACGTCGGCGCAACTTTCATCCTGATACTTGCGTTGATCGGCGTATCGATCGTCTCGCAGATCTTGGGCTCGATTTTAGGATTCATTCCCATAGTTGGCCTGCTGATCGGAGTGCTGCTGCAAGCGCTGAGCACGACGTACATGGCGCTCGTCACGACCCGCTTCTACATGGGGCTCTCCCGCCCGGCAGTTCCGCCTGCGCCAACCTCGACCTGAGTGTAGGCGGACCTTCATGGTCCGCCGGCGGGTCACAAGGCCCGCCCTACAACCTATTTGTTGAAGACCGAGTCGGGAATCGTCACGTTGATCTTGTATGTGCCATACGTCGACACGACGTGCGCCTTGTAGTTCGGCAGATCAAAGTCGGCGGTCTGGGCTCGCGGCAGCAAGAAGCCGCCGACTTGCGCGTTCGATTGGTGCATGTCGATCGATCCGCCGTTCTTGTAGGTGAAGCGCTCGCGCGCGATACCGAACGTAGTGGGATCGACGTCGACGACAATTTTCGCCACGTTGCCGGAGACCTTCGGAACTAGTTGCAATTCATCCGGCGATTCGAGCGTGACATCGTAGGTCTGCTCCCATGTCGCCGGAGTTCCGAGCGTTCCGGCGAGATGCTTGAAGGCGTCTGCGACTATCGGCACCGTGTTGAAATCTACCGCGCTCTTGTCGGGTTGGCGGAAATACGCCGTGCCGTCGAGCGCAGTGTGCATGTCCAAGAACGAGTGCAGATCCACGTCGAAGTGGACCGGCACTTCGTAGGACGTGAGCGCCGCATTCGGCGCCGCCATTTGAGCGAGCAGTTGGCTCGCAACGGTTATGGCCAATATGATCATATACATGACTCTTCAACGAATTCGTAGGGCGTGGCGTTTCGTAGGGCAAGCGATGCTAGCCCTACTAGGAAGTCCACCGCCCTACATTCAGCGGACGTCTGAGAGCGTGGCTGTGATGGGAAGCGTCAGGTTGCTTGAGTGGATCGGATGGATCTTGTCCGATGGGTTGATGTAGTGCATCGCCTGGTTGACCGCGATCGCGGCTTCCGACGTGCCGCAGGCGATCAGTTTCAACTTCCCCTCATGGCTCACGACGTCGCCTGCCGCGTAGACACCCTTCACGCTCGTTTCTTGGGTGGCGGTATCAACGACGATGCCGTTGCCTTCGACTTCGATGCCCCACTCCTTGAGCGTCCCCAAGTCGGAGACGAAACCGAGAGCACACAAAATCGAGTCGCACTCGTGCCGGTACGTCTCCTTCGTCTTCTTGTTGACGACTGTAACTGCGGCCACGTAACCGTCCCCGTGCACAGTCTCAACCTCGAAATCCGGCTGGCGAATCACTGCTCTTGACGCACGCAGCCGGTCGACGGTTGCCGCGTGCGCCCGAAATGCCGAACGATGGACGACCGTGACACTAGCCGCTCGCGGTTCGAGCGCGAGCGCGTAGTCGACAGCGGAATCGCCGCCGCCGACGATGACGACGTTCTTGCCGGCGAACTCGTCGAAGGAGCGGGCGTAGTAGTGCAACCCGCGGCCTTCGAAATCGGCCGCGCTCGGCGCCGCGAGTTTGCGCGGTGAGAACGCGCCGATGCCGGTCGTGAGCACGATCGCCTTTGTGAAATGCCGGCCTTTGTCTGTGGTGATGGTGAGGATATCGTTCTCGCCCCGCTCGATATTGACCACGCGCTCTTCGAGGCATTTGGCGTGCGGCCACTGGAAGGCTTGATCGACGCATCCCTTCACGAGATCCTGAGCGATGATCGCCGGAAATCCCGGCATATCGTAGATGTACTTCTCAGGATAGAGCGCGTAGAGTTGTCCGCCGAGCTCCGGCAGCACGTCGATGACCTTCGCCCTCGCTCCACGCATGCCGGCGTAGAAAAGCGCGAACAATCCGCTCGGTCCGCCGCCGATCACCGTGATGTCGAAAACGTCCATGCAGCCTTGCATTGGACGCCGGCCGCTCGTTTCTTCCCATGCACCCAACAGGTGCGGGTGCGGCACCGGCCGTAAGCCTAGCGGCATGGCTGATTTCAAAAATAGCGGCGCATGGCTCGCCGTTTTTCGCGTCTTGACCGGAGCGATCTGGTTGGATCACGCCTACGGAAAGCTCACCGATCCGCAGTGGGCCTTGCCGAACGGCACGTGTTATCAGATCCTCACCGGCATGTCGAACGGCACGTCCGGGATCTACCACGACTTCGTCACCGGCGTCGCTCTGCCGAACATCGGGCTGTTCGCAAATCTCGTGATGTGGGGCGAAACGTTGGTCGGTGTGTCGCTTGTCCTCGGGTTGTTTTCGCGATTCGCCGGCATCGCCGGATTCTTGCTCGTTCTCCAATACTTCGCGGCAAAGGGCGGCTTTGCGCATCTCGACGCGTACGGCGGACTTGAGACCACCACCGCACTCCTCACCGTTATCAATTTCGCGCTTCCGACCGGCACCGTATTTGGATTTGACGCGCTGATCGGACGGCGAAAAGGGGGCCGCGGCCCCGGTTGAGCAGGACCGGCGGGCGCAGATCAGGCTAGGGCCGGCGAATTGATGCGCCGAAGGCACGTTGCCGGAACCGCGGACATTGCTGTCGGAGGATTTCAATGCTGACCAAGGTCTCTCGCCCGTCGCTCGACGATCTCGGCCTTTCGCCCGGCAAACGCGCGCGTTTGCATCGCATGCTGTACGAATACGGCCCCGCCAACGGCACGTTGCTGCTGTTGCCGATCGACCAAGGCCTCGAACACGGACCGGTCGATTTCTTCGACAATCCGGACAGCATCGATCCCGACTTCCAGTACGAACTCGCGCTCGACGGCAACTATTCGGGCATCGCACTGCACTACGGCCTGGCGAGCAAATATTTCGCGAAATACGCCGGCAAGATTCCGCTCGTGCTCAAGATCAACGGCAAGACGAATATCCCGAGCGACGATGATCCGTTCTCGCCGTTGACCGCGACGGTCGAAGACGCCGTCCGCCTCGGCGCAGACGCCGTCGGTTACACGCTCTATGTCGGTTCGCCGTCACAAGGCGAGGACATCGCGCAATTGACGGACGTACGCGACGAATGCGATCGCTACGGCATGCCGCTCATCGTCTGGGCGTATCCCCGCGGTGCGGCGATCAAGGCCAAAGGCGGTCAGGACTCGCTCTACGCCGTGGACTATGCTGCGCGCGTTGCGTGCGAACTCGGCGCCGATGTCGTCAAACTCAATGTGCCGAAGGTCGAGGCCAACGACAAGCAGCCCAAACCCTACGGCACCATGACGATCGGCGAGGAAGAGGCGCTTCGCAAAGTCGTGAAATCAGCCGGCCGCACGCTCGTTCTGATCTCCGGCGGCAGCAAGATCTCCGACGATGATCTCGTGCACAAGGCTCGTCTGGCGATGGAAGCAGGCGTGACCGGTCTGATTTTCGGCCGCAATATGTGGCAGCGCAAGCACGACGGGGCGCTCGCGATTACGAGCCGCATCCACGAGATGCTGAAGGGCTACTCGGGCTAGCGGGTCACTTGTCGCTCGCCTCGAGCGACGACTTGAACCCGCGCACGGTATAGTGCAGCTTCGCGTCGCGGAAATAGGGATCGTCTCGCACGAAGGCCTGCGCGTCGTCGGCGTCCGCGGCATGCAAAACGTAGAATCCGCCTACGCCGTCGACGAACGGACCGGATTCGGAGACGCGCCCTGCGGCGCGAGCAGCCGCCAGAAATGCGCGATGTGCGTCCACGGTTCGTGCGCGCGCTTCCAGATCCGTGTAGTCGATGACGACGAGGAATCGCATGGGTGGGTGTCAGCCTTTCATGGCATCGAGGAGCAGTTCGAGCGCGCGCAGCGTGGCGCCCCAGATCCGGCCGCCTTCTATCGGATACGCGTCCACCTCGCGTTCGGCGCCGCGGATCACAACCATCTCTCTATAGCGTGACGAAGTGAATCGCGCATCGAGTTTTACGACAATGACGCGCGCGACCTCGCGTTCTTCCGCAATGATCTTCGGCACCGCCCGCATATAGCCGACCACGGGCGTGATCAGAAAATTGGAGCCGAGCGTCCGAACGTCGTCGAGCAGGCCGAGTACTTCGACGTCCGATGCGCGTATGCCGAGTTCTTCTTCCGCTTCGCGCAGCGCTGCAGCGACTGGATCCTCATCGCCCGGCTCGACCGAGCCGCCGGGAAAGCAGATCTCGCCTTTGTGGTCTGCCACGCGCAGCGTTCGCTCGAATACGACCGTTCGAAGATCGCCGTCCCCGCCGATGAGGGGAATGAGGACGGCTGCTCGACGCGGCGGAACGACGCCCGCTTCGATCGCAGCGATAGGGCGCGCGCGCGCACGCAGCCGGGTTCGCAAGGCTGCTATGCGGTCAGGCAGCACGTGGGCAGTCGTCAGTTGCGTGAGAAGCGGACATCGAACGGTGCCGCTACCGCCTGCATGGGATCCGTGCGCCTGCGCTCGTTCACTGTGCGCAGCCGCTCTGTCTCGGCGGCAAGCGTCGCTAGTTCATCCGATAAGCGGACGGTCGCGGAATCGGCTTCCAAGAGCCGTTGCTTCACGGCGGGCTCTACGTGCATCGCGTCGGCGATGAGATAGGACGACGCGGCGGTATCGTCCGGGAGTTCGAGCGAATCGAGCAGCGGATCGGTCGTCGAAAGCAGCGCGCGGAGATAATCTTTGAACTGCTCTTCCACGCGATTGCGCAAATCGACCGCCACGCCCGCGTCGCCGACCGGTTCGTCCAAGTATTCGACGACAGCTTCGATGTACGGTTCGCGCTGCAACAACCGCTCTACGCGAAAACGTCGTGTGCCCCGCGTGACGATGAAAAGCCGGCCCCCGTCGAGATGGGATACTTCGCAAATCTCCGCTGCCGTTCCGATGTCGAACGGGTCGAGGTCGGGCCCCGTTTCTCGACCGGCACGATCCAGCACGACGCCGAACGAACCGAGGCCGGCGATGCATTCGCCGATCATGGCCTTGTAGCGCTCTTCGAAGATGTGGAGCCGGAGGGTTGCACCGGGTACGAGCACGGTGCTAAGTGGGAACATCGCCAAAGCCGAAGGCATGACGGCTTGGCCTATCGGTCAGGCGTTGCGCGCGAACGCGTCTTCCCACGCCTGCGCAATGCGCTCGAGGGTTCCTTCGTCTACCCGCTCAGGATCGTCTTCGAAATCGTCGAGCTCCGTCACCATGCGGAGCAGCTCGGGCAGCGCGATATTACCGGGATCTTCTTCCGGGTGAGCCTGCGCGAGCTCGAAGCCGATGTCGTCGACGTCCTGCCATGTGAGGCCCATGACCCGTACCTCCCCTCGATTTTTTGGCGGACCCGTAAGTTGGGCATCGCTGCCTAGCGGACCTTGTGGGGCTGGTCGAAAAAACTATGTCATCCCCATGATATTATAACCGGCGTCCACATAGAGCACGTGACCTGTGATCGCGCTCGAAAGGTCGCTCGCAAGGAAGACCGCAGCGTTTCCGACATCCGTCTGCGTGACGTTTCTGCGCAGCGGTGACTTTGCAGCTACCTCGCCGAGGATGTTTGTGAAACCGCCGACGGCGCGCGCCGACGCCGTTTTGATCGGGCCCGCCGAAATGGCGTTCACGCGCACGCCCGACTCACCAAGATCGGCCGCGAGATAGCGGACGCACGCTTCGAGCGCGGCCTTGGCGACGCCCATCACATTGTAGCTCGGCACGGCACGCACGGAACCGAGGTATGTCATAGCCATGACCGATGCCTGAGCCGCGAAGACCGAACGCAATTCGCGGCACATCGCGACAAGTGAATAGGCGCTGACGTCGAGCGCCAGCGCGTACCCATCACGGGATGTCGCGTAGAACTTACCGGTCAGTTCCTCTTTGCGTGCAAACGCGATGCTGTGCAAAACAGCATCGAGCCTCACGCCGCGCTCCTCGAGCAGCGCTCGGAGCGCGGCGATGCTCGCATCTTGTCCGACATCGCACTGCGCGACGAGCGCATTGCCTAATTCCGCGCCGAGCTTCTCGACTTCCGGTTGCGTCCTCTCGCCCTCGTAGGTAAGCACGAGCGATGCGCCGTTCCGCGCGAGCTCTTTGGCGCATGCGTACGCGATGCTCCAACGGTTGGCCACACCGGAGACGAGCGCGGTCTTACCCGCCAACAGCGACGGCATCATCGCTTCTGTCACGCTTCGAACCGCTTACCCACGACCTCCCAGTCAACGACATTCCACCAGACCGAGAGGTAGTCGGCGCGTCGATTCTGATGCTTCAGATAGTAGGCGTGTTCCCAGACGTCATTGCCGAGCACGACGTGCAGGCCCTGTGAGAGCGGATTGTCTTGATTCGGCGTGGACACGATCTTCAGCCCGCGATCGCTGCCGCGGACGAGCCAGGCCCAACCGCTGCCGAACTGCTTGACGCCGGCATCGTTGAATAGCTTTTTGAAAGACTCGAAGTCGCCGAATGCTTTTGTGATCGCGTCGGCGATGGCACCTTTAGGTGCTCCGCCGCCGCCTGGCTTCATGATCTTCCAGAACATCGAATGGTTGACGTGTCCGCCGCCGTTGTTGCGGACCGCCGTGCGGATGTCTTCCGGAATGCTGTCCAACGATTTCAACAGATTCTCTGCCGAGCGACCGGCGAGTTCCGGATGCTTTTCGATCGCCGCATTCAGATTGGTGACGTACGCGGCATGGTGCTTATCGTGATGGATGGTCATCGTCTCTTTGTCGATGTGCGGTTCGAGCGCGTCGTACGCATACGTCAGCGGCGGCACTTCAAATGGCATTTCTTCTCTCCAAATCTGTGAAGGTCGTGTTATCTGTTTCGCAAAGGCATCTGGGCTTGGCCGCCGACCGCTCGGTGTCCTAGCCCGGGAAGCGCTACGGGACTCTTCCCAACTCACGTTGTACCCATCATTCGTATGCCGATGCATATCATCGTTCGACTTTTCGCATCGCATCGCGAAGCCGCGGGCGCCGGTTCCGTCGCGGTCCAGCTCGCGCCCGGAGCGACCGCTGCCGACGCATACGGGCGGGCGCGCGATATCCACGCGGGGCTGCCTGCATCCACCGACGGCGTCGCCTTCGCGGTCAATCGGGAGTTCGCAAAGCCCGAAACGCAGCTTGCCGAGGGCGATGAAGTGGCAGTTCTCCCGCCGGTCGCCGGCGGATGAACGCTCGCATTGCGCTGTCATCCGGCATCCTCGACGAGCAGTCCGTCGTAAGCAATCTTTCGCGCGAGGGCGCGGGGGCGGTCGTGACCTTCGTGGGCCGCGTGCGAGGCGAGTCGCGTGGACGCACCGTCGAGAAGCTCGAATACGAAGCGTACCAGGAAATGGCGGAGTTGGTGCTCGCGCGCATCGCGCGTGAAATCCGCGAGCAGTTCGACATCGTCGATATCGCGATCCATCACCGTGTCGGCACGCTCGCGGTTGGCGAGATAAGCGTGGTCATCGCGGTCTCCGCCGCGCACCGTCCGGCGGCGTTCGACGCTTGCCGCCACGCGATCGACACCTTGAAGCGCATCGCGCCTATCTGGAAAAAAGAGTACGCGGCGGACGGCGCGACTTGGGTCGACGATCGGCCCTGACTAAAGGGTCACGCGACCGGGCGCCGGTGCAGATCCGCCAAATCCACACCTTTGACGAACAAAAGCCGCTGCAGCGCTTCAGCGCCGGCGCGCTCGCGCAATGCCGCCTCGCTTGGGAATAGCGGCACGACCCAAAGGAAACGCAAATGGAGATCATCGGCGCGAAGATATTCGAAGGCGTCGCCTTCAAAGACGGCTGGCACGACCGCAAGCGCCTGCATGCCGAGCGTGTCTGGGACTTCCTGGCCCAGCCTTACGATCGACCACTCATCCAATCGCGTGCCGTTGCCGCAGGCATGTGTCGCGCACACCGCGGTCAGGTCGTAGAGCACGTCGCGCGGTTCGCGCGTCACGGCGAAATACTGTTCGGCGTGCGCGTGCCCGTCGTCGATGCACGTCACCATACCCGGATGCGCGTGCGCGCTCGCGTACGTGAACACTTCGCGCGTATCGTTCGGCGGGTGGCGGTTGACATTCGTCCAGCATCCGGCGCCCGGAAAGAAGCGATGGGCGGAGTCGTCGGGCGGCCCGAAGCGGCGCACATAGTGATCGACGATGAGCGCTCCGAGCCGTTCAGAGTCGAAGCGGGGTGACCCGGCGATCTCTTCTATTCCCTAGCCGGCCGGCACGGTGAAGCCGAGCAAGTTCGGCACGAGCGTGCCGATAGCGTACCCGAGGAGCGCGGCGCTGGCGCCGATCGCGAACGCTTCCACGCCCGAGCGCCAAGGGTTGGTGGCGGCCGCGTGCGCCTTTACGACGCCGATGCCGAAGAGCGCGGCTGCCGCCGCTAGTATCGATGCGATGAGCGCCGGCATGCCGTGCATGAAGGTGTAAGGCACGATCGGAACGGCGGCGCCGACGAGGAACGATGGCGCCATCACCATCGCGTCCTTGAGCGCGTCGCCGGACGAATCCAAGTGAAGCCCGAGCTCCTCGTGCGCCATGACGGCAAGCATTTTCTTCGGGTCTTTGGCGACTTCCAATGCAGCATCGCGGGCGCGAGTCGCGCTCATGCCCTGCAGTTTGTAGATCTCGACGAGCTCAGCAAGTTCTTCGGCCGGATGCTCGCGGATCTCGCGCCGCTCCGCGTCGAGTTCGGAGACCGCGACATCGTGCTCTGCTTTTGACGACAGATAGGAACCCGCAGTCATCGCGACCATGCCGGCGAATGCGGAGGCGACGCCGGCCAACAAGATCACGTTGTTGTTCTGTGCGGCGCCGAAAAACGATGAGACGACACCCGCGGTGGTCAGGATGCCATCCTGCGCGCCGAAGACGAGTTCGCGTATCCGCGAGCGCGCAGCGATTCGTTCGCGCTCGCCGCTGACTTCGGCCGGACCGTGCGGTTTCAGTTGCGGGGTTTGACGGGAGACGATCTTCTGGGCGATCGCAGCGGCGCCGGTTGAATCGCGCGCGGCCGGCGCTTCGTGACCGCGGGCTTGCAGCGCGCTCAGAGCGTCCGAGAAGAGACGGACGTGATGCTCTTCCCGCGCGAGCGCGAGTTGGAACGCCCGCACGGCGTCCGGCCGGTCGTCGGCTTCGGCCTCGCGGATGTAGCGCGGGTACGTCTCGCGGCTTTCCACCGCTTCTTCCTCGACGACTTTGCGCAGATTCTCCGGACTCGACTTCACCGCGCCTAGGGCGTTGAGTGCCGCCATCGCGTGCACGACCTCGGAGCCCGCAGCCTCCATGAACACTTCCGCGACTTCCGGATTGCCTTCGCGCATGGCTTGCATCGCGTAAGCCTCGTAGAGGCGGTGCGTCTTCGACTCGTCGACGAACGCCATCCAAAGGTTAAGCTCTGTCTTGCTTACGGACGTCTTCATGCGCGCGACTCATTCTTGAGTTTGGTCGCGCACTCATCCCATGGTGTTCGCAACGCAGGAACGTGGGGCAACGCGGAAAACGGGCGGTCGTGGCAACCGATATCGAACGGCGGGGCGCATCGCCCCCGTCGGACAACGGTCTTCTCCCGCCGGTTCTGCGAGCGCTCGTGTTCCTTCTCGTCTGGCCGGGACTTGCGTTCGCGTGCAGCTCTGGTCTTGTCGCGCTGTTCTGCGCAGCCGATCGCGGCCTGACGTGCTCGGGCGCCGAGCTCGACTATGCGGCCGCCGCGGGCGAGTGCTTGGCGGCGCTTCTCCTGGCGTTCGGCTTCCGCCGTTTCTTGGACCGTGAGCCCGCGAGCTCGCTCGGCCTTTCGCTTGGCATGAAATCGTTGAGCCTCTTCGTTCTGGGGGTGGCGTTCGGCGCCGGCATGCAGACGCTGGTGTTCATCTTGGAATACGCGGCTGGCTCGCTGCACATTTCCGCAGTCGCTCCGGTTCAAGCAGACCTGCTCTCATGGGCCGCGGTCATTCCACTCATCGCGATCGCCGCTCTCGCTGAGGAACTGCCGCTGCGCGGTTATCTGTTTCAGAACTTGCGCGTCGCATGGGGTGATCCGCGCGCGCTCATCGGCACGTCCGTGCTTTTCGGATTGCTTCACCTGACGAATCCAGGTGCTCGCGAAAACCTCGCGCTCACCATCATCGGAATCACTTTCGCCGGCGCGTGGTTTTGTGCTGCGGTCATTTGGACGCGCTCGCTGTGGCTTGCGCTCGGAACTCATATAGCTTGGAATATGTTTGAAGGGCCCGTGTACGGATTGCCGGTCAGCGGACTTATCTTCGGCAATAGTACCGCGATCACGTCGAGAGTCGGCGGTCCGATTTGGCTGACGGGAGGATCGTTCGGCCCCGAAGCGGGGGTGAGTTCTCTCCTCGCACTCGCAGTCGGCGCCGTCGTGCTTTACGCGCTACACCGCCGCGGCTTATTTTCCTGAAGGGGCCGACCCTTTTCCTGAAGGGGCCGACACTTTTCCTGAAGGGGCCGACTTTATGTCGGCCCTCATTTCGACTAACCTCAACATCACCGACGATGTCTTCGCCGGGGACGCGGCGGATCATCGGGATGACCAAACTCCGCCGCTCGACTTCGGCGGCTCTCGCCTTTCGACGCCCCGGCTTTCGACATCGCCGGTGATGCCGTGGCGCCGATTGCGGTCGGACGGCGAACGCACGGCATGCCCAAGCGAGGCGTTGAACGAGGAGCGGAGCCACGGATGGCGAGAGCGACGAAGTGAACCGAGCGACTGAGCGAGCGGGAGGCGAGCGAAGGAGCGTCCTCGCGGGGCAAGCCGTGCGTTCGACTTCCCCGTCGACGACATCGACCGGTGATGCCGTGAGAATTAAAATGAGGGCCGATATAAAATCGGCCCCTTCAGTCGAATGCGCTACGAAATGATAACGCGGTCTTTCCAGACCTGACCGCGGCCGGTCAGGTCGCGCCACGCGGCGGCGATCATGACGCCGGCGATGAACAAACCGGCGATCGGCGCACCAAACGCCGTGAGCGGATTTGCGCCAATCGAACGGTCGCGAAGTGCCCGCGTTACAACGCAAGCTGCAGCAGTCGCACCGCTATACATCGCGAGCTTGCTCTCCAATGGTCGAAGGCGACGCGTTAGCCGGGTGAAGCCCAAGATGGAGAGTGCTGGAAGCGGCACCACGAGCGTGGCGACCTGCGCCAGTGCGAAAAAGCCCGCAGCGATCGGGTTTCTTCGAACGCCTTCGTAGACGTTCTTGCGCCAGCCGAGCCACATCTCGCGCGCACCTCGATACATGCGAACGCGAACGAGATCGTGACCGTCGAACAACCGGATCCGATATCCAAATGCCTTGAACCGCTCTGCAAGCGCACGATCTTCGGCGATCTCGGCGCGGACGGCAGCGTGTCCGCCGACAGCGAAATACGCAGTGCGGCGCACGAGCAGAAATCCGCCCCAGACGAGCCCCACGGACGAACGAGCATCGTGAATCAAGAACAGCGGGTGCCCCGACATGATGACCGCTGCCATCGTCGGCATGACGACGCGTTCCAGAAATGTCTCGCATTCTAGCGTCGCGGTGAGCGAACAGACATCTGCAGCATACGCTTCGGCCGCAGCGACCGCGACGTTGATCGTTCCGGGAGCCATCCGCATGTCCGCGTCGCTGAACAAGAGCCAGTCGCCCCGAGCAGCGCGGGCCGCGCGTTCGCACGCAGAGGTCTTCCCGAGCCAGCCGTGAGGTGGTGCGCCCTCGATCACGCATACGCGCTGGTCGATACGAGCGGCGTCGATCGCGATCGAGCGCGTCTCATCGGCCGAAGCGTCATCGGAGACGATGATTTCGCTTACGATCTCATCGTGTGCGCAGACATCCTCCAGCCAACCGCGGACGTTTGCAGCCTCGTTGCGCATCGGACCGATGACCGAGACTCGCCGGCCTTCGCTGAGCGGATTCGCATTCTCGGCAGGAGGCCGCGGACGACGCGCCTCTCGCGCATCGAGCGAAGCGAAGATCGCGGCAACGCCTCCGAGAACTGCGGCCGCGCATTGAACGGCACATAGCAAAGCGAGGCCCGGGGCCTCGCTCTGTCGTTTCACGCTTGAAATATCGCGCTTGTCAGAATCCGTTCTCCGATTCCTCGGAATGTGTTTCTTCCTCTTCCTCTTCTTCCTCGTCGTACCCGTCCTCGAACTCGTCTTCGTCCTCGAACTCATCCGCTTCAATCGTGACGTCGATCTCATCGAAGAGCGGTTTCGGCGTGGGCGTCGCTCCGACGCCGCGCGGCTTTGCGCCCGGCTTCGGTGTGACTGGTTTTGGCGCGGCGGGCGCTTTTTCGCCGCCGCCTTTGTGCGGCGCCGCGGCCTTTTTGACGGCAGCCTTTTTCGGCGCTGCTTTCTTCACAGCAGCCTTTTTCGTGGCCGGCGCCTTACGCGCTGTGGAACGCTTCCGCCCGGCCGCTTTCCTAACCGTTCGCTTTGTGCTTTTCGCCTTGCCGCGAGCAGGCGCGCGTCTAGTGGTCTTTCGCGATGCGGCGCGCTTTGCGCCCTTCTTGGCCGAAGCCGATTTCTTGGCGCGTCTCTTGATGGCCATGCTTGAAGCCTCCGGATGTGGTGCGAATCGATGTCGTCAGCTGCGCGCCATCAGCCCGCGCTGCGCTGCGCTGCGCGGCGTTTGTCTTGAGGCGCAACAGTCTCCTGCCGCCAATACCTGGGTGTCAGAGCCCCTTAACGAACGACAACACTTGGTCGGCGTGGCCGAGCGGCATCACATTTTCGTAGACGCGCCGGACGATGCCAAGCTTGTCCACGACGATAGTCGTTCGCGCGGCGGATCCTCCTTTGGCAGAGACCGGTATGCCAAACTGCGCGCAGATCGCGCCGCCTGGATCGGCGATCAGGGGCACCTCGAGCGAGTGACGAGTTGCGAACTTGCGGTGCGAAGCCGCATCATCTGTGGAGATTCCGGCCGTGACGGCGCCGGCAGCCGCGAAGTCGGCGGACCGCCGACTGAAGTCCTTCGCTTCTAACGTTCAGCCCGCGGTGTCATCCTTAGGATAGGCCCAGATGACGAGGTTTTTCGACGCTCGATATACATCGAGATCAAGCTGACCGTCCTGCGTTTCACAACGGATGCTCGGTATCACGGCACCGACAGAAATTGGCATATGCGACCTCATCAGGCTATCAGGGGACGATTGGGCGCACCGCAAATGGCGTGCCGACGGCGGGCACGACCGTGGCCGTGCCGTCCACGCCGGTGAACGTCGCCAGCATTCGGCACGTGCCGATATGCTCGCGCCTCACGTGGACTTGACCCTCGTAGAGAGCGCCGCCGCTTCGAGCGAACACCGTCGTGGGATACGAACCGCTCACGGCGCCATCGGGCGCAAGGCCGACCTCGACCTCGCCCGTCCAAGCCTTGGCGAAGAACAATGCGACGGTGAGCACGTCGCCAGGGTTGTAGACATCTTTGGTGGGCGAATAGCGCACTTCGCGAAGAGCGATCTCCATGACGGCCGCTTGTGTTCGCCTCCACACCGGGATGCCCTTGTGCCGGAAGCGAACCGGAAGAAGCGTATGGATGTAAGGCTGCGCGAACGCTTGACCGCCATCGTCGGCGAACGAAACGCGCTTTGGAAGCCGGGCGATCTTCGCTCGTACGGCTACGATGCGTCGATCGAGCGCGCGCTCCCCGAAATGGTGGTCCTTCCGCAAGACGCGCAACAGACCGCGGCGATCGTCGCGGCTTGCCGCGAAGCGAAGGTCCCCTTTGTCGCACGCGGAGCCGGCACCGGTCTTTCGGGTGGCGCGATCGCCGAACTCGGCGGCGTCGTGATCGCCACGGTGCACTTGAATCGCATTCTCGAAATCGACGACCGAAATCTGTTCGCCGTCGTAGAGCCGGGCGTCGTGAATTCAGGCCTGTGTGCAGCCGTCGCCGGCCGTGGCCTGCGCTATGTTCCCGATCCGTCAAGCATGGCCGCGTGCACGATCGGCGGCAACGTCGCCGAGAATTCTGGCGGACTCCACTGTCTCGCCTACGGCGTGACGGCGAACCATGTCTTGGGCGTCGAGCTGGTCACGGCCGAGGGCGACATCGTCTGGCTCGGAGGCAAGACCCGCGAGAACTATGGATATGATCTTTTGGGCGCGTTCATCGGTTCGGAAGGCACGTGCGGTATAGCCACCAAGATCTGCGTTCGGCTGTGCCCGCTCCCGGCCGGATCCAAGACGATGCTGTGCGTCTTTGACGACATCGATGGAGCGTCTCAGGCCGTGTCCGACATCATCTCGTCCGGCATCGTGCCCGCCGCGCTCGAGATGATGGACAAGACGGCGACCGGCGCGATCGAAGAATTTGCGCATGCCGGTTTCCCGGTCGACGCTGCGGCCATTCTGATCGTCGAAGCAGATGGACCGGACGACGTCGCCGACGAGATCACAGCGGCCGTGCGCGCGGTCTGCGAGCGCAACGGCGCGCGCGAAGTACGGATCGCCCGCGATGCCGCCGAAGCCGCGCGCATCTGGAAAGGCCGCAAGGCCGCGTTTGGCGCCATGGGGCGCTTGAGCGCCAACTACTACGTCCAAGACGGGGTGATCCCAAGAAGCCGCCTGCCCCAGGTCCTCCGCGACGTCGAGGCCGCAGGCGCACGTGAAGGTCTGCGCATCGCGAACGTCTTCCATGCGGGCGACGGCAATCTCCATCCGCTGATTCTTTTCGACGATCGAGTGCCCGGCGAACTCGACGGCGCGCTGCGGGCCGGCGCGGAAATACTTGAGGCCTGCGTACGCAACGGCGGCAGCATCACGGGCGAGCACGGCGTCGGTATTGAAAAGCGAGACTGTATGCCGTTGCAATTCAGTCCGGACGATCTCGCGCTCATGCGGCGCGTGCGCGCAACGTTCGATCCGGACGGATCGTGCAACCCGGGCAAGATATTTCCGACCTCGCGTCGCTGCGGCGAATCGGCGCGACGCGTCGAGCGGGGCGAAGTCGATCCGCGCGTCGCGCGCGCGGCGGGCGCGGCGTTTTGACGCGCCGTCCGAAGGGCATCGGTCCGGTCCCGTTCGATTCGTCGCTGCGCGAAGCCGTGAAAGATCGGCTCACGGTCCACCCAGACGATTGCGCCGCATTTGCGATAGCTGGCCGCGTTCCGACTGTGGTCGCTTCCCCGAAGACGTTCGAGCAAACCGCCGACGCGCTCCAGGCTTGCGCGCTCGAAGGCGCGCAAGTCGTCATCCGCGGTCAGGGCACAAAATCCGCGCAGCCTCCCGCACCGGCTGCGCTCGACGTCGTGGTCGACGTCTCGTCGGTAGCGAAATCGATCGACGTTCGCGCCGACGATCTTACCGCGGTCGCCGCCGGGAGCGTTCTGATCTCCGATCTGCGCGCTGCGCTTGCCGCGAAGGAGCGATTCTTCCCCTGCGACGTGCCTTTTGCGGACGATGCGACGGTCGGAGGCGCGCTTGCCGCGGGAGCGAACGGCGCGCTCGCCGCGCGATTCGGAGGGCTGCGTGACAATGTGCTCGGGATGCGCGTGGCGTTGTCGGATGGATCGCGCGCGTTCGCCGGATCGCACGTCGTCAAGAGCGTTGCGGGCTTTGACTCGCACAAGCTCTTCATCGGATCGCGCGGCACGCTTGGATTCATTGGAGAGGCAGTCCTTAAACTCGCGCCGATGCCACCCGACGAACGGCTTCTTGCCGTTCGATTCAACGACGCGCGGAGCGCCTGCGCAGCGGCGCTCGACGTCGCAGCCGCTCCGATATTCCCATACGCGGTCACGCTGCACTGCTCGCGCTCAGCCGAGCGCATCGCGGCATTGACGGCGCTGACGCGAACGGATGAGTGGCTCGCCGTCTATCGCTTCGGCGGACTTCGCCGAGCCGTGGCTCGTGCTATCGAGGCGGTTCGAAAGATATGCGCCGACCGCGGATGCACGGCCGTCGATGTCCTCGACCGCGGCGGCATGGAGCGCGCATGGAAAGACATCGCCGAACTCGCGGGCGGACGCATGTATCCGGCGGTCGAGTGGTGCGCCTATCGCATCGCCTGCCTGCCCACAGATGTTCCGTCGGTCCTCGCTGCAGCGGCGACATCATGGCCGATGCTCGAGATCAGCGCGCACCCCACGTTGGGCGTGGTCTTCGGACACTCGCCTGCCCACGCCGCGGTCGAGGCACCAGCTCTCTGGCGCGCCGTCAGCGATGCCGCAGGCAGCGCGATCTGCACGTCGGCTCCGCCCGGCCGAACGGAAATCGCGATGCCGCCGCGCAGTTATGCGCCGTACGCGCTCTTCCGCCGGCTTAAGACTTCGTTCGATCCCTCCGGCACGCTCGATGCCGGGCGCATGCTCGGCGCGATCTGATGGACGTCGCGAGCGCGCCGAAATCAGGCTCAGCCGATCGCCCGGCACTCGTCGATCTCGATGTCTGCACGCGCTGCGGAATGTGCGAACAGGCGTGCCCGACGTACCGGCTGCTCGGCGTGGAGGCCGACTCTCCGCGCGGCCGGATCTTCATGATGAAAGATGTAGCCGAAGGCCGCGCGCAAGTCGACGAGTTCTTGGCCGAACATCTCTACGCGTGCCTCGGATGCCGCGCGTGCGAGACGGCTTGTCCGTCAGGCGTACGCTTCGGCCAATTGCTGGAGCTCGGCCGCGCGCAAGTCGAAGCCAAGGCGCCGCCCGTTCCCGGCCGCGCAGGCTTTCGATTCTTCCGCGATTTTCTCACGCGGCGACTGCTGCCTAACCGTGCGCTCACCGCTGCATTTCTTGCGCCCGCTCGCTTCATCTCGCGTCATAAATCCGTGCGAAACTTTCTGCTCGCGCTTCCTTTGCCGGCGCGCGCGCGGACGATGATCGCCATGTTGCCGGCCGCGCCGCGCTCGGGTGGTCCACTGCCGGCCGTCATACCGGCAGCCGGAGAACGGCGCGCTCGCGTCGGTCTCTTCTTAGGCTGCGTGATGAACGAGCTCTATCCGCACGTGCATGCGGCAACGGTTCGGGTGCTGCGCCGGCAAGGTTTTGAAATCGTCGTGCCGCCCAAGCAGTGGTGCTGCGGCGCGCTCAACGTTCACGCCGGCGAGCGCACGAGCGCAAAGTCGATGGCGCGCTCGGTCATCGACGCATTCGACGCTGCAGCGGTCGAGATGGTCGTGACCAACAGCGCTGGCTGCGGCGCGATGCTCAAAGAGTATGGCGAACTGCTGAGCGACGATCCCCAGTACGCCGAGCGGGCACGCCGCTTTTCAACGACCGTGCGCGACGTATCTGAGGTGCTGCGGCCGCTTTCTGCCGGCGACGGTAGCCTGTCTGCTCGCACGCGCGTGACCTATCAAGACGCGTGTCACCTCGCTCACGCCCAGAAGATCCGCGAACAGCCGCGCGCTTTGTTGCAAAGCATCGGCAGCGTCGAACTCATCGAGATGGCCGATTCGGATCGGTGCTGCGGTGCGGCGGGTCTGCACGCGCTGACGCACCCAGAGATCGCCGCCCGGCTCGCTGATGAAAAGCTCGACAATGTCGTCGCGACCGGTGCCGGCACGGTCGTCGTATGCAATCCGGGCTGCGACATGCATCTGCGGGCAGCTATCGAGCGCCGGGGGCTCAATTTGACGGTCCGTCACCTGCTGGAACTGGTCGACGAGGCGTACGCTGGGACCGCCGGGACGCCGATAACCCGTTAAGAACAATCGTCGCTTTTTTCCAAGAGATCTAACGGAACCGGTCCATGGAGATTACTCCCCGCGTCGGGGGCACGGCGTCGCCGCTCGACCGCGCGGAACTGCTGGCGCTCGCGACCAAACTCGGATACGCAGAGTTCTTCCGCGCGCTGTGCGACGCGCTGCGCGTTCGATTCGACGCGGAATACGTCGGAGTTGCAGTTGCGGATGACGGTGAGATCACTCGCTTCCGCATGATCCACGAATCGGCTAAACTTCTGAACGGCGCGGCGGCGCCGGTAAGTTCCGGGCTGTTCGCGCGCGCATGCGATGCGCCGACCGACTTCGTGATCACGGCGGAATCCGTTGATGCTGGCCGCTTGCCGTTTCCTGGCGGGTCGATGGTCCTCGCTCCGCTCGGCGCGACAGGCCGTCGCTTCGGAGTTTTGGCGATCGCGAGCCGCCGCCCGGATGTCTTCGCCGGCGCAGCAGACGACATCGCGGCCGCCGCCGACATCACGGCGCTGGTCGCGGGTGCGCTCGTCGCCGCTGGCGAGGCGAAGGACCGCGCTGAGGAACTCGCGCTGCTTCTCGACGCGACTCGCGCTCTGTCCACCGAACGTGACCTTCCAAAGCTCTTCGCGCAATTCCACGAGCTCGTCGGCGGTGTGATGGACGCGCGCACATTTCTCATCGCACTCGGCGCTCACGATGGCGATCAGATCGAATACCCGTACGCGGTGAGCGACGGCAAAGCGATCGCGATTCCCACCTCTCCGCGGAGCGACACGTTGTGCGGACATGTCTTCTCGCGCGGGCGACCGCTTTTGATGCGCACGCTGGAGGACTTCGCTGCATATCCAGCGTCAGCCGCAGGCGAAGGCGACGATGTCCGGTCGGCAGTCTACGTACCGATGCGGATCAACGACCGGACGATCGGCGTGATCTCGGTGCAGAGCGAACACGAGGCGGCATTCACCGAACGCGATCTCGAGCTGCTGGTCGCGATCGCGGAACAAGGCGCGATCGCTGTGGAGAATTCTCAGTATCTCGAGCGTGCGGAACAGCGCGCTCGCGAACTGAAGCTGCTTTCTGAGGTCTCACGCGCGCTCTCCGCGCAGCTCTCGCTACGCACGCTCTGTCAGACGGTTTGCCGCGAAGTGCGCCGTGTGATGGATGCGCCGATCTTCCTCGTCAGCTTGCTCGCCGGCGAACGCGACACGATGCACATCGAGTTCGTGGCCGAAGGCGACGCAGAGATCGAGCTCGCGGACTATCCGCTCGCGGGCACGCTCGCTGAAAAAGTCATCACTTCCAACGAAGCGATCGTCTTGCAGAACCGCGAGGAGCTGACGATCGGGCCGCGACATATCCTCAAGACGGGCGGCCCGACCGTTCGCTCTCTTGCGATGGCACCGCTTCGTCTGGCCGATCGCTGCATCGGAATATTGACCGCGCAATCCTACATGGAAGGCGCGTATAGAGACTCGGATGTCCGCCTGCTCGGCGCAATAGCCGAGCAGATGGCGCTCGCGGTGCAAAACGCGCAGATGTTCCGCGAGGCCCAGAACCGAGCGGACCGCGATCCGCTCACGAATCTGTACCATCATCGGTATCTCAAGACGCGTCTGGACGAAGAGATCGAGCGTGCGCGCGGCGATGAGAGCGAAGTCGCAGTCCTCATGCTCGACCTCGACGATTTCAAACTCGTCAACGACACCCACGGTCACCCGGCAGGCGACGAAGCGCTGCGCGTCCTCACGGGCGTCCTTCACGCGACGTGCCGAAGCGCGGACATCGTCGGCCGCTATGGCGGCGACGAATTTCTCGTCATTTTGCCGGCTACGACCGCCGATCGAGCGCACGTCATCGGCGCGCGAATCCGCGACGCCGTGAGCAGTCGTCGGCTCCGACTTCCGAGCGGTGCTGCCGTGCCGCTGCGCGCGTCCATCGGCATCGCGACCTACCCTGCCGACGGCGCGACCGCGTCGGACCTCATCCAGCGGGCCGACGCTGCGCTGTATCACAGCAAGCGCCACGGCCGCCCGGTCGCCGCGCTGCAGCGGATCGGCACGACTGAATTGCGGCTTGAGGGCAACTTCTCTCCGGTCGCGGAGCTGCTCGCGGCGCTTCTGACGCGCGACCCCGACACGCGCGTGCGCCTCGAAAACGCGAATCGCCTCGCGAAGGACGTCGCCGCCGCATTTGCACTTTCGGTGTCTGACGCCGAGGCGCTGTTGCTCGCGAGCGTCCTGCGCGACGTCGGCAAGATAGCCATTCCCGAACATGTCCTGCGCAAGCCGGGGCCGTTGACACCCGCGGAGTATGAACTGGTCAAACGCCACGCGACGATAGGCGCCATGCTCGTCGAGAACATTCCCGCGTTCGAGGCGGTGGCGATCGCGATCCGGCATCATCACGAGCGCTTTGACGGAAGCGGATACCCCGAAGGCCTCGCGGGCAGAACCATCCCCCTTCTCGCCCGACTGCTGGCGCTGCTCGACGCGTTTTTGGCGATGACCTGTGATCGCCCTCACATGCCGCGCGTCACCGCGGCCGAAGCCGCGGTCGCCGTACGCCGGGCTGCCGGCACGCAATTCGATCCGGACCTTGTCGAGCGGTTCATCGGAGTCGCGACGGTTGGGCGGCGCTGACGCACCGATAACTATGACCTAGTGGATACAAACGCCGCACGCGTCACCCCGTACTACTCGTCGTTGCTCGCGTTGGCGGTCGACAGGCCGCGCGCGGAGTTTTTTCCCGCGCTTCAGGCGGCGCTCGCGGAGCGGATGCCGGTTGATTTCTTCGAGCTGACCGCCGTCGACACAGACGGCGCTCGCCAAGCGGTCTATCGCAGTGCGGCACCTCGCGGCGCAGAAGACGTCTTGGTGGATGAATCGCTCGTCGCCGCCGCGCTGCAGAGCGGCGTGGCGCAGATCTCTTCGCCCGATCACCGGACGCTGACGCACCTCCATATCGCCACTTCGGGTCCGACGTCGTTCATCGTCGCACCGCTTCGAACGGAGTCCGGCATCCGCGGCTTTCTCGCCGTCGGAGCGCAAGGCCGGCAGCCATTCGACAGGCCAAGCGTCGATGACGTCATCGCCGCCGCGGATGTCGCCTCGCTTGTGCTCAATGCTGCGACGTCGTTTGAAGCAGCGTCGGCTCGCGACGAAGAGCTGCGCGTGCTCCTCGACACCGCGCGTGCGCTTTCGTCCGAGCGGGATCTCAAGCGGCTGTTCGAGCGCGTCCATGGGCTCGTCGGCGGCATCATGGATGCCGCGACGTTTTTCATCGCCCTGGCGGACTGGGAAAAGGCGACGGTCTCGATACCGTACTGCGTGGACATCGGCAAGGTCGTCGAGGCAGGCGAATATCCGATCGATGGTTCGGCGTCGGGTTCGGCACTGCGTTTAGGACGCCCACTCATACTGCGGACGGAGGGCGACTGGCAGAGCATGCCGTCCGTGCTGATGGGTGAAGGCGAGCCGGTCGAATCCGCGCTCTTCGCGCCCTTGCGCATCGGCGAACGCCTGATCGGTGTCATCTCCGTGCAGAGCGCGATGCAAGACGCGTACAGCGACCGCGACCTCACGCTCCTCGTGGCCATCGCGGAGCAAGCCGCCATCGCGGTCGAGCACTCGCACCAGCTCATGCGCGCCGAACAGCAGACCCGCGAGCTCACGTTGCTGGCCGAGGTCTCGCGGGCGCTCTCCGCGCAGCTCAGCCTTCGCTCGCTCTATCAAACCGTTTGTCGTGAAGTCCGGCGCGCGATGGACGCGACGGTTTTCTTCGTCGGGCTGATATCGGCTGACGGCGTCATGTTATCCATGGAGTACTGCGTCCAGGGCGATGTTGAGTTCACCGTGGATCCCATGCCCCTAGCCCAGTCCATCGCATTCCGCGTCGTGAGCGCGAGCGCACCGCTCGTCCTTCAGACGCAGCCAGAGATCTATGCCGCACCGTTTCGCCGCCTGCACTACGACGGAAAGTTCGTCCACTCGATCGCTATGGCGCCGCTGCGTCTCGGCAACCGTTGCTTGGGGGTTCTCTCTGCGCAGTCGTATCAAGAACGAGCATACGATGAGACCGCCGTCCGGCTCTTGTCGGCGATCGCGGAACAGATGGCGCTTGCGATACAAAACGCCCAGATGTTCGCCGAAGCGCAGAACCGCGCCGACCGCGATCCTCTGACCGGCATCTATCACCATCGCTATTTGAAGACCCGGTTAGACGAAGAGATCAAGCGTGCGGAGCGCGGCGCAAACACGCTGTGCGTACTCATGCTCGATATCGATCGCTTCAAATTGGTCAACGATAACTACGGACATCCCGCCGGCGATGAAGCGCTTCGCACGCTCACTTCGGTGCTCGTCGCGACGTGTCGGGCATCGGACATCGTGGGCCGATACGGCGGGGACGAATTCCTCATCATCCTTCCCGACGGCGACGAAGCGCAGGCGCTGCGCGCCGCGCAACGCATCGGTGAAGGTCTGGACAGCCGCGTGCTGCAGCTGCGCGGGATGAGCATCCCGCTGACCGCGTCCATCGGCGTCGCGGAATATCCGCGCGACGGCCTGCGCGGAAGCGACCTTATCGCGCGCGCTGATGCCGCGCTGTATCAGAGCAAGCGTGCCGGCGTGCCGATCGGCAGCGGCAGCGCCGTATCCCGACGGACGGTCCATCTGCAAGGCGATTTCGCGCCGGTGCACGAGTTGCTCGAGGCGCTTTTGGCACGCGACCCGTCAACGCGTGCGCATCTCGAACAGGTGAACCATCTCGCGGCGCGGTTCGCGGAGATCGCCACGTTATCGTCCACCGAGACGCAAGCGCTGCTTCGCGCGAGCGTGCTTCACGACGTCGGAAAGATCGCGATTCCGAACCACGTGCTCTGTAAGCCGACCAGTCTCACTCCGGAAGAGCGGCAACTCGTGCGCCGTCATCCGGAGATAGGGGCGATGCTGTTGGAACACATCCCCGGCTTTGCGGATGTCGCGCAGGCCGTGCTGCATCATCACGAACGTTTTGACGGACGCGGCTATCCGCGCGGACTAGCCGGCGAAGAGATCCCGGCGCTATCGCGAGCGGTCAGCATCATCGACGCGTTTTCGGCGATGACCGATGACCGGCCGTATCACAAGGGGATGGACAGGCAAGCCGCCCTTGCCGAACTGCGCAAGCACGCAGGGCAACAGTTCGATCCGGTGATGGTGGAGCAATTCGCGTCTCTAGTTTCTTGACGTTTTGAAGGGGCCGATTTTATATCGGCCCACTTTTTGATTGCGATACATTTTACCTGAAGGGCCGACGCTAGTCGGCCCGCCTTTTTGCGCCCGCAGCATCACCGGTCGATGTCTGCGCCGGGGACGCGGCGGGAGACGGGATAATCGAGCTCCGCCGCTCGACTTCGGCGGCTCTCGCCGCCTCAGACGCCCCGGCTATCGACATCAACCGGTGATGCGAGCGCGATATGACGTGGGCCGATATAAAATCGGCCCTTCAGTGAATTGGATGTTCGCGCGGAATGCGACGAATCAGTCGGACTCGATGATCCCATCACAAGAGATACCGAGCTGCGTGAGCGATACTTGGAAGAAGCGTTTCGTGAGATCGAGCGCCGCAGCGCGCATGCGCTCGAACGCGGCTGCGTCACCCGGTGCGTGCAATTCGCCTTCGACAACTAATTCGAAATACTCACGCACGCTTTGCACGGCCGCGGTCACAGGGCGCTGATCCGCATCCCAAGAACCGACGTCGGACGGCAGACGAAGCGCAGGCGGTGGAGCGGGCGCAGCATACGAGAAAGCATAATCGAGCCGCGCCAAATTGAAGCGGTCGGCTGCCTGATTATACGTGTCAACGAGCGTCTGCAACTGGATCTCCATCTGAGTGCCTTGGTATAATTCTCCCCAATTGAGTTATCGGTCAAGCGGTCGGTCGACGACTGTATCCCGTGCCGCGGCACGCGAGGAAAGTGATATGAAGCACGCTGGTGCGGCCCTCGCGACGTTATATGGCATTCAGATGAACGTTCTGGGTAGTGGTGCTGTTAGGCAAGACGAGCACCTGGCCGCTCCATTGACCGTAACCATCACGCGAGACGGTCAGCTGAGCGGAGCCCGCCGCAACTTTGTCGAGCTCGAAATAACCGTCTGATCCGGATGTGGCGGTCCACTGAGATCCGTCTCCAGAGACGATAGTGACGGCAGCGCCGGAGACAGGTCCGCTCTGCGCTGTGACGACGCCGGTCACCGTGCCTGCGGCGGTGTTGGGCCCGGGCTCTGTCCGCCCGCCGCAGCCGTTCAAGGCGAGCAGTACCGCGGCAAGCGCAAGTGCGGCGGCGCCGCGCACACGGATGTGGTTGTCTTGAATGCTGATCACGACACGCCTCCAGTGGATCGTTAACGCAATCGCGTGGCGATTCGGCACGCCTAGGCCCAACAGGCCCGCCTCGCAAAGATTAGCACATGGACATGCACTTCGCGGTCGAGGCGCTGGCTACCGCGTTCACGATCATCGATCCGTTTGGCATGGCACCCCTTGCCCTGTCGATGACGTCAAATATGCCGGCGGCTATCCGCCCGAAGGTCATCGACCGCGCAGTCTTGGTGGCGGCCTGCATCATCGTATTCATGGCGGCTGTGGGTCGTCAGCTTCTTGGCTATCTCGGCATCACGCTGCCTGCGTTCTCGATAGCCGGCGGAATTCTGCTCTTGCTCGTCTCGATCGACATGCTCTTCGCCCGCCCGCCTGCGGCGAAAAAATCGCCGGACGATGACCGCGATATCCGCGAGCACGAGAACGTCGCTGTGTTCCCGCTAGCGATCCCGATGATCTCGGGCCCCGGAACCATCGCGACAGTGCTGCTCCTCGTCTCGCTGGCAAACGGCGATCCAAAAAAGCTCGCCATCGTGTACGGGGCTTACGGTCTGGCACTTTTGGTGACATGGGCATGCATGCGCGGCGCCGACAAGCTGCTACGCTTCGCCGGCCGCACGGGCATTCAAGTCGTCACGCGCGTGCTCGGCATCATCTTGTCGGCCCTCGCGGTGCAATTCATGATCAACGGACTTCTCCAATCACCGCTCTTCCACGCTGTCAAACCGGCATAAGGTGATCGCGTGATCAATCCGATCTTCGTCCATTTCGTCGTGGCGCTCATCGTCGTGGCGGCGCTCATCGTCGCTGTGATCACGCCGGTGGGCCGTCGCGTTGCGATCTGGTCGCTCGGCCTGCAATTGCTCGTCGGGCTCTGGCTGATCTACATCGGATACCGCGTGAGCCCGTGGCATCCCGCGCTCTGGCTGCTCGCGGCTCTCTCCACGCAGGCCGCGATCTTCGCCGGCAGACGGGAACGCAGGGCGGCGGCGATGATCCTATCGCTGCTGGCGCTCGCGAGCGCCGCCGGCGCGTTCTATCTCGGGCTGCTGGCGCAGCGCTCGTAAGTCAACGCGACTCCCGGCGACCTGTCCAGAAGCCTTGCGGGTCGCACTCGCGCACGATGCGCAGCTCTTCTGTCGTCGGCGCGATCGTCGCTGCGCAATCTGATCCGATCTTCAACTCCCAGCCCGTCTGCGCCACTACGTCCTCCGCGGTGAATCCGTCGTGCACGGAGGCGAGATACGCTTCGCCGGATGATGGATAAAATCGAAGCGTCGCTCGATCGGTGATGATCGCGCTCGGTCCGCCGCGCGGCAGTCCGACGCGCGAACGCCAGCCCGGCCCATCGCCGTTGCCTGGCGACGTCACATATCCGACGCGGCGCGGCAGCCGCCGGGGCGCGTGGTCGATCACGACGACGTAGCGTTTGGCGAGCGACGCGATGTCTGCGGCGCCGCCGCTGCCGGGCAGTTTGACCTCGGGCCGCTTCGGGTCGCCGATGTACGACGTATTGATGTTCCCGAATCGGTCGACTTCTGCGCCACCGAGAAATCCGAGATCGACGTCGCCGCGCTGCAAAAGCCCCATGACTGTCGTCATCCGGCAACACATGCGCGCGCCTTCGATATTCGGCGGGTCACCCATCGTGTGCAGCATGGCGCTCGACGGCGTCTCGCGGATGATGCCGTTTTCGAACAAGCCGACCGCCCGCGGTGCGTGCGTGCGTTTGGCGAGCGCGAACGCGAGCAGCGGCAGCCGCATACCCACGAAGACAACTTCGCCGTCGCGGATCTCGCGCGCCGCCGCGGCGATCATGACCTCGGCGGGCGTGGGCGCAAGGGTCACGACGCGCTGTAATTCACGGGCGCGGCTGGATTCGTCAGTTTGACCGTCAGGTTCTCGACACGGGCCGCGCCGAGCTGCGTTAAGTAGGACGCTCGATCGGGCACGCCGTCGATCCACCGGGTGCGCCATTGTTCGAAGCCCTCGCGTGTGCGCGTCGCGTCGTGATACTCGAGAAAGAACTCGTGATCGCGCAGCCAGCAGCCTTGGACCGGAGACGGATGAGCTCCGCCGCGTTCGTGCACCACCGCCGAGACTTTGTGTGGCGGCGCTAGGACTCGATTCGGATCGCTCTCGATAACGGATTGAGGCACGATTTCTTCTGCGACGGCGATGACGCTGCGCGCGGCCAGCGCTCCTTCCTCCATCACGCCGAGATTGCCCCAGGCGTGACAGCCGCCGTATTCGTCCGCGCGCTGCACGTGGACGATCGCGACGTCCGGCACCAGAGCCGGCACGAACACGAGGGGTTCGTCGGTAAGGGGCGAGCGGCCGATCGTGAGATGCGAGCCATCCGCGCGCGCGGCGATGTCCGATCCCAGAAGCGTGCGCGTGGGGATGAACGGCGCGCCGAGCGCGCCGCCGAGCAACGCGAGTGCGATGCTGAAATTTGAATGATCCGCGATTTCAATCGCGCGGGGCACGCTTGATTCGGCCGCGCGGCGATAACAATGCCCGAGCCCAGCGCTTACGTTGCCCGCCCAGGCGGCGGTGACGCGTGCGGCGCACCCCGCGCCGATGAGCTGATCGAAGAGGATGTCGGAGATCGGCCCGATCAGCGTCAGGTCGCGGCGGTGTTGCCGTACGATCTCGTGGCCGGCGGCAAATGGGATCAGCGCTTCGAGCCCGAGACCGAGTGCGACCGACGATCCATCGGGCACGTATCGCCCGATGGCATCGGGCATCGTCATCAATTTGGACTGCATGATATCGGAAGGGCCGGCGTTACGCCGGCCCGCATCCAAAGGCGCTCACCGATCTATTCGGCGGTGAATTTCGCCATGCGTTTTTCAACGTACGCGTTGAGGCCCTCTTTCGCGTCCTTGCTCTGGAAGAGCAACTGCTGCAGTTCGCGTTCGATCGCGAGCGCCTCAGAGAACGGCACTTCCGCACCCGACTGGACGGATCGCTTGATGTTGCCGACGGCTTTGGCGGCTTTGTTCGGCGTGCAGAACTGCTTGGCGTACGTGAGGACGTCGTTCATGAACGACGCTCCGTCGCCGTCGTAGATCTCGTTGACGATGCCCATCTCCTGGGCTTCCTCGAACGAGAACGTGCGGCCGGTGACCATGAGCTCGATTGCCTTCGCCTTGCCGACCATGCGCGCGAGCCGCTGCGTTCCGCCAGTCCCCGGCAGCACACCCAGCGCCACCTCAGGCAAGCCGATCTTGCCGGCGCTGCGCCGCGCGACGCGGATGTCGCAGGCCATCGCGATCTCGAGGCCGCCGCCGACCGTGTGCCCGTTGAGCGCCGCGATGACGAGCTTCGGTGTCTGTTCGAATCGTGTCAGCGTCTCGTTGGCGTGCAGGCAGAAATAGTACTTGAAAGTGGGGTCGACGGTCTGCAGCATGCCGATGTTCGCGCCTGCGCAGAAGAACTTCTCACCCGAGCCCGTGAGCACGATGACTTGGACGTCTTTGTCGAAGCGCGCCTTGAGGATCGCATCGTCCAACTGACGCATCATCTCGTGCGTGTAGGTGTTCGCGGGCGGGTCGACGAGCGTGATGACGGCGACGTGGCCGGCTTCTACTCGGTACTCGACGAGGGTCTTTGTCTCGACAGCGGTTGCCATGGATTCTCCTTTGGGTGCGGATCTCGCCGCGTTAGGTGCGGCTCACGCCGCTTTCGGTGCGACCCAGTCGTCGCGCTTGCAATACTCCATCACGAGCTTTTCGTCTTCCTCGGTGGGGAGCGTCTCGCGCAGATGCTCGAGGTACTGATCGCTGTCGAGCACGCGGCCGTCGACCGAGTAATGCTTACCGGCGTATTCGCCGATCTGCCGGTTGAAGCGGATGTCGGGTACGTAGAGTTTCTCATCGCCTGGGATGATCACGTTGATCTGTTCGATGATCTTCTTGCACTCGTCGTAGTACAGTTCGCGCGCGTAGACGTTGAGCCGTTCCTTATCCGGCTCGCCCAGCTCCTTATCCTCGAGCGGGCGCCCTTTGATGCCCCAGATGTACGCCCAGACCGCGCTGGATGAGTGATCGTTGCCGAAGAGGTCGAGCGAACCCGAAAACCACTTGTTATGATACTTCTGCTGCAGCCAGACCGGAATCACGCCCGCTTTGGCGACGCGTCGCAGCCCAGTGACGCCCGTGCCCAGATGGAACGATTCTTCGCGCAGCATCGGGCCCATGCTTCGCGAGAGCGGCGCGAAGCCGGAGTGCGAGAGCATCTGCAGCTGGTACTTCCCGTCGCGGTCCATGTAGTTCTGATACGCGTAGAGGTCCAGCCAGCTCTTCACGGTGTTGTTGAAAGCGTTGAGCAGGCGCGTGCCCTGATCGGCGCGGCGTGAGAGCATTTTCTCCGCCTCGATGCGTCCGTCGTTGCCGAAGTGGTTCACGAGCAGGTGGCACATCTGGTAGCCGTGGCGCGTCTCTTCTATGAAGACGCGGCAGATCGAATAGAGGTCGTACTCCGACGGAGCATTCCCCAACAGCAGCTTCTGCTGTTCGTTGGAAGCGAACTCGGTGTCGCCTTGATAGATGATCATATTGAGCACGGCGTCGCGCATGCGCTGGTCGGGGATCTCGAGGACCTTCTCCCACTTGCGCTGGCCGGCGAATTCGCCGAATTGGATCTCGTCGGATTTCAGATCGCCGTACTTGGCTTCGAGTTCGTATCCGCCCAGCACGCGTTTGAAGATCTCGGGATCGACATCGATCCCTTTCTGCCACTCGCGCATGACCTCGACCCAATCGTCGAACGTCTTGATGCGTGCCATCGCTTGGAGCCTCCGCCGTTTTGTGCTATAATTCGCACGGTCGTGCAAAATTTGACGTACTTGATTGTAGCAGGTCTGGCCAAGTGACGCAAGGCGCCGGCGGTCGAAAGCGACCCGCGCTCGCACCCCTGCGGCCGCGGTCCATGCTCTTTACTCTCTACGGCGACTACGCCTATCCGAGCGGGCGGGCGATCGGCTTGCGGGCCATCGTCGCCATGGCTGCGCGCCTCGGGATTGGCGAGGTCGCCGTGCGCTCGGCCATCGCTCGGCTCGCGCGCCAAGGCTGGCTTCACGCCGAGAAACATGGCCGCCGCGCGCTTTACGGGCTCACGGATGCCGGCCGCCGTCTAATAGACGAAGGAACCCAGCGCATCTACCGGCCTTCTTCGACGAAATGGACCGGATCGTGGTGTCTGTTGACCTATTCTATTCCGGAGTCGAGGCGGTCGCTGCGCGATCGGATGCGACGCCAACTCGCATGGCTCGGGTTCGGCGCGATGGGCGGCGGTGCATACGCGAGCCCGCGGGCTGTGTCTGACGAAGCGCAGGATCTGTTGCGCACGCACGGTGTCGAACCGTTCGCCAGGATATTTCGCGCGGAGTTGCGCGGTAGTCCGGGTTCCGACGTCGATCTCGTCCGCGCTTGCTGGGACCTTGCGTCGATCGGACGCCGCTATCGCGCATTCGAAACGCATTACGCGCCTCTGTTCGCTCGCGACAAGCGCCGGCTTCGCGCGGGTCAATTGCCGGATGCCGACGCGTTCGTCGTGCGCTTCGCGCTCACGCACGACTTCCGGCGGTTTCCCTTTATCGACCCGGACCTACCAAGAGAACTCGTGCCGCGCGGTTGGCCGGGTTTTCGAGCGCGCTCGCTTTTCGAACGCTATCACGCGCTCCTCACCGATGGGGCGTGGCGCTACTTCGGATCGGTCGCTGATGGCGATTGAATCAACGGTGCAGATCGCGCCGGACATCTGGCGCATCACGCTGCCGCTTCCATTCCGGTTGCGTGCCGTGCATCTGTATCTCGTTCGCGGCGCGGATGGCTACTCGCTCATCGACGCAGGTTTGGATACGCCGACCGCTCGCGCGGCGTTTGCTGACGCGTTGCAGCAGCTCGGGGTTCAGCCTTCGCAGATCACGCGGCTGTATGTGACTCACATGCACCCAGATCACATCGGCATGTCGGGCCGGCACGCTCAATCCGGGGCACGCGCGTTCATCATGCCGGATGAAGAGCGCCGCGCGCGCTACGTGTGGGGGAATGCCCCGCTCGAGTGGGCCGAATATCTGCAAAGCCACGGCATGCCCGACGCCGCCGCGGCCGGTGCGACCGGTGCTGCGGCTGATCTGCGTGCCTGCGTCACGCTGCCGCCTATGTTCGAATATCTCGCTGACGGCGATATCGTCCCCGTCGGTGACCGCTCAGCGCGCGTCGTCTGGACGCCCGGCCATAGCGACTACCACTATATGCTCGTCGACGACGCTGCAAAACTGATCTTCGCCGGTGATCATCTTCTTCCGACGATCACGCCCAACATCGGACTCTACCCGGAATGCAGACCCGATCCGCTCGGTGACTATCTCGAGTCGCTCGGCAGTTTCGGCGACGAGGCGAAGTATCGCGTGCTGCCCGCGCACGGCGAGCCGTACGATGAACTGCCTGTCCGGATAGGGCAGCTCAAAGCGCACCATGACGAGCGGCTCGCCGGCGTACGAGAGCGCGTTGTCGCGGGCGGCTCGGGCGGAGTTACGTCGTTCGACGTCTTACGGCACTTCTGGGGCGACAAACTCTCTCCGCACGAAGTCCGCTTTGCGATCGTAGAAATCGCGGCGCACTTGGAATATCTACGTCTGCGGGGTGCGTTATCCCGCGAATCCGCCGGCGCGGTTCACCGCTACAACTCGACCTGATACTGCCTATCTATCTGAAGGGGCCGACGCTAATCGGCCCACGTCTTGTTTGTGTGGGCAAGCGATGCTTGCCCTACTACGAAAATGAATTACGGGTAGTCGTACACGCCGCGGCCGACTTTGCGGCCGAGGCGGCCGGCTTTCACGTATTTCACGAGCAGCGGGCACGGACGGAATCGATCGCCGAGTGCGCCATGCAGATATTCGAGGATCCTCAAGCGCGTGTCGAGGCCGACAAGATCGACTAGTTCGAACGGTCCCATTGGATGGTTGAGCCCGAGCTTCAGCGCCTTGTCGATGTCGCGCGCCGATGCGACGCCTTCCATCAACATATAGAACGCCTCGTTGCCGATGAGGGCGTTGATGCGGCTCGTGGCAAAACCGGGCGCTTCGTTCATCAGCACGGTTTCTTTACCGCAGGCAGCGGCGACTTCGACTGCGACTTCGTAGGCCCGGTCGGACGTCTCAAGGCCGCGCACGATCTCCACGAGTTTCATGATGTGCGCGGGGTTGAAGTAGTGCATGCCTATGACGCGCGATGGATCGGCCAGTGCTGCGGCGATCTCGGTCACCGAGAGCGCGGAAGTATTGGTGGCGAAGATCGCATCGGGCGCGCACGCCGCCTCGATCTCGCGCATGACCGCATGCTTCAGTTCCATCACTTCGGGAACTGCCTCGATCACGAGTTCCGCCGGCGCCGCGTCGTGCAGCGCACTCGATGTCGTTATGCGCGCCCGGATCGCGCGCGCGTCCGCCTCTGTCGTCTTGCCGCGCGATATGCCAGTCGCAAGATTTTCGTCGATTTTGGCTAGGCCGGCTGCGACGGCATCCGGCGACGCATCGATAAGATGAACGCGAAATCCGCCCACGGCAAGACTATGCGCGATTCCATTCCCCATGACGCCGGCGCCCAGCACGGCGCACGTCTTGATCACGGCGAGACGTCGTCGCGCTTTGAGCGAATGCTCGTCTGCAGCCAGTCTATGCCGCTCGCGTACTGCGCCATCTGGCGCACCGAGAAGGCGAAGCGCTCCCAAACTTCGTCGCGTCGAACGCTAAGCTCGCCGCGCTCCACCGCGCCGACGTAAGCCTGGGCTTCGCGCACTTGCGCGTGGGCGCGAGGCCACGTGTCTCGAAGCCCCTCATCTAGGGGCAGATATGCGCCGAGACGTGCGACCAGCGGGGCTGTCACCGATTCGGGATTGACGAGCGAGAGCTCGAGCCGAGCAAGCACGTATTCGGCGATCGCCTTATTAAAGCTCGTGAACAGCAGCCGCAGTCGTACCCGCATCGCGACAAATCGCTCCTCTGGCTTCAGGATGTGCGCCCCGCCGTGGCGAACGGCGCCGCCCAACCGCACCGTCTCTTCGAGCGAACACGACATGCATCATGCTCGGTCCAACCCGGTCGCGATAACGACACGCCGCGCGCGCGCGCGTGATGCTAGCTCGGTCGTGCGCATCGCGGTCGCCGCGTACGAAACCACCGCGTGGCTAGCTCCGCTTCCGCCGCTGACGGCGGCGGAAGTACTGGCGTTTCTCGCACAGCGCGGCAACGCGTCGTTCATCGCACGCTGCGATGGGAACGACGTGGGCACGATATCGAGCGCGCGGGAGGGCAGGGTCGTGCAGCTATTCAGGCTTGGCGTGGTCGTACCGTTTCGCCGTCGTGGTATCGGCGAGCGACTCGTTTGCGAAGTCGAGGAGACGGCGCGGGGCGAGGGCGCGGCAGTCGTCTACCTTCAGACGTATCGCGAGCTCGGTCTGATCGAATATTACGAGCGGCTGGGGTACCGAGTAGACGGAGAACAGTCAGACCCTTCCCAGGGCAGGGGCCTGGTGCGCATCGACATGTTGAAGGTGCTCTAACTGCCTGAAAGGGGTCGACGCTAGTCTGCCCCTATGACGTGGGCCGATCTAAAGTCGGCCCCTTCGGCATCGGCCCCTTCAGAAAGACCAAATGTTACGAGCCGGCGCGTTCTTCGGCCGTCGATTCCGATAGCTCGGTCGTGATGAACTCGAGGACGTCTGCAAGTCCCGAGACGTAGAGCCTTCGCCCGGACGGCACGTGCTGAATCGATCCGCGCCAGATATGCCGTTCGCTCGCCTGCCGCGCCGGCCACATCCGGACCAGAAAGACCTGGTCGCGCGGGCCCCGCTCGTCATCCATGGTCCCAAGCCTACCAGACAACCGTGCGCCTCACGTACGGGCGGCGGCGAGAATGTCTCGGTTCACATCGATTGCCAGGAACGCCTCGCGCATGGCCGGCTGCCCGATTTTCGCGGCAAATTCCTCGAGCGCGCTAACCGCACGGCCTGCCGACTCGCCGGCAAGGCGGTGATCACCGCACGAGCGATAGACCTGTGATATCACCCAATGTATGTATTGGGGCCAAAAAGCGCCGTCCAGCGGCTTCGAAGCTATATTCGACAATTCGTCAGCGACGAGTCGTGCGTCGTCCAGCCTCCCGGCCTGAACATACGCGAGCGCAAGGTCGGACAAATCGTCGGCGAAATCGCCCGGCTCTTGCACTTTGCGGCGAATAGCGATGCCGGCGGACATGTGCGAGATCGCCGCTTCGTTATCACCGAGCACGCGCTCCGCGTTGCCCAAGTTCGCGAGAGCCGCCGCCTCAAAGACAGGGAAATCTATCTCGCGCGCCTCGGCGAGCGCCCCGGCAGCGAAATCCTTCGCCGCGCGCGCGTCGCCGAGATGCAGATTGATGAAACTCAAATTGACGGCGTTGGCCACCGACATGCGGCGCTCGCGCACGACTGCGACAAGTTCCTCGGACCGACCGATGAGATCTTTCGATTCGCCAAACAGCCCGAGCCGCATCGTCAAGACCGTCTTGTTGGTCAGCGTTGTCGCAAGACCGCGCCGATGGCCGATCGATTCGTAGGTATCGAGGGCAGCGGAGAACTCGGCGAGGGCCTCGTCGAACATCCCGAGCCACGCCGCGGCGACAGCGATCCGCGAACGCGATGCGGCTTCCGCCTCGCGGTCGCCGAGTTCGAGATTGAGCGCCAACGCCTCGTACGTTCTGTCATAGCATTCCCGGTAGCGCTGGTGCAGCAGCGCTTCAGTGGCGATGACCGAAAGCGCGCGCGCCTGAGCCGCTCGATCGCCGGACTCCGCGGCACGTTTTCGCAAGAGATCCAAGTACGATTGAGACGCACGGAAGTCGCCGAGATTGGTCGCCGCGTCGACCAGCAGCCATAGGCACTCGATCTGCTTGGCGAAGTGACCGCTTGTTTCGTAGAGTTTCAGCGCGCGTCGCGCATGCGGTTGGGACTCGCGCGACCGGCTTTGCAAGAGCAGGTGTGTCGCTTGCTGCAATGCAGCATCGGCGCGCGCGGCAGCATCCCCGGATTTTTTTGCCAAGACGCATAGTTCGTCGATGAGCGATGTCTCTTCGTCCGCCGCACCAAGACTTCGCGCAAGTTTGATGCGCCGTCGCAGGACGTCCGCGCGCAGCGTCGCGGCCGATCGGGCATCGCTGCCGCTTTCGTCGACAAGTCGCGCTAGGAGATCGATATCCCGGCGTTGGCCTTCCCGATCGCCGCGCCGGCTCCGTAGATCTTCCGAGAGCTGGACGAGCGGGATGCGCGCCGCGGGATCGCTGGTACCCGAAATCGCCTTTTCGGCGAACTCCAGCGCCTCTTCGTTTGCATAGAGGCGGGCGGACCTGCGCGCCGCGACTGCATACCACGCCGTCGCCGGCGCTGAAAGGCCGCCCAACTCGTAATGGAACGCTAGATCGCGCGCGATCTCGTCGGTACGATCCCCCACGAGTTGTTCAAGCACGTGTGCCGCCCGAGCATGGCGGCGCGTGCGCGCTTGCACGTCGATCGACTGATAGACCGCGTCGGCGATAAGATGATGGGAAAACGCGTAGTCGAACCGGCTTCGCGACCCCGCGTCACGGATGATCGCACGGTCGATAAGCTCGTTTATGCCGTCGCCGACTTGCGTCGGGTCTAGCCCGCTGACTTGACGCACGACCTCGATGTTGAACGCCTGCCCGGCCACTGCGGCGATCTCAGCGACGGCGCGGGCGCCGGCGGAAAGCCGGGCGATACGCGAAGCGACGATCGCCGCGCTCGACGAGGGTCCTTTTCGCGTCGCCTCATCGTCACTTGCATCGCGCTCTGCGAGTTCCGCGATTGCCTCGTTCAAGAAGAACGGATTGCCCTCGCTTGCGCCGTAAAGCTGGTCCGTGCTTTCCTCGGATCTCCCGAACGCGGCGGCCGGCATCGTCTCGAGCAAGAGCCGAATTTCGTCGCGGCCCAGTCTGCCGAGAGTGAGATGGCTCGCCAAGCGCTGACTCGTGAGATCTCGGATCGCCGCGCGCAACGGATGCCCGCGCTCGGTATCTTCGTCTCGGAATGTGGCGACGACGAGCAAGGGTGACCGCGATGCGCGGCGGGCAATAGCCGACAATGCATCGATCGTGGAGTTTCCGGCCCAGTGAAGATCTTCCAACCCGAACATCGCTGGCCGGACTCGGGCGAACTCGACCGCGTAGCGAGCAAGTGCATCGAGTAAGCGCGTCGCTTCACGCTCGAGTGGCAAGGCGGGTGGCGGGCCGATGTCCGGATACAGCGCGCCCAGTTCAGGCAGTATTTGCGCCAGGACCGCGAGCGACGAACGGTCGGGTTGGTCCAACTTCAACGCAGGCATTGCGGCGCGCAGAGCGTCGACGATGCATTGATACGGCGCGGCTTCGGGATAGGATGTCGACCCGACGGCCACCCGTCCGCCTTCCGATTCGACGGCGAGCGCGAATTCGGAGAGCAGGCGCGTTTTTCCGATTCCGGCCTCGCCGCCGACGAATACGACCGAACCCGCTCCGCGTGCCGCGCGGCTCCACATCATCCGCAAGTGGGCGAGTTGGTTCGCCCGCCCGACGAACGGAAGGCCGCGAGCCGCCGGTCTGTGGTTTGACTCACGCGGCGCAGGGGCATCCAAGGCGCCGGGCAGGGCAGCATTGCGGAGGATGGCGTCGCGCACGGCCACCGTCTCCGGCATCGGCTCGACTCGCATTTCGGCTCGAAGCTTATCGGCAAAGCGAGCGTACTCGGCGAGCGCGCCTGCCGCGTCCGCAGAGCCATATCGAGCAGCCATGAGTTGGCGGAGGGCATCCTCGCGCCACGGCTCGGCTGCGAGCAGGCGTTGCGCGTAACCGATAGCGCTCGCGAATTCACGCCGGCTTCGGTGTAGGAGAACTAGTCGTCCCAGCGCTGCGATGTACGCGGAGCGAAGCCGCTCCCGAACTGTGACGACCCAATCATCGTACGCATCTTCCAGGAAATCTCCACGATAGAGCTCCACGGCCCGCGCGAGCGAATCCGACTCCCCGGCGAGCCGTTCGAACTCCGCGACGTCGACAAAACATTCGGCAGCGGCGTTCCAACTCACGCTGTCCGCGTCCGACATGATCCAAGACGCACCATCCGCCGGCTTCGGAAGCGCTTTGTTCAACAAAGAAAGGTAGCGCCGTAATTCGGCTAGGGCCGTTTCCTCAGGCTCGTCGGGAAAAAGAGTGAACGCGAGAAAAGGCCGAGATATCGCTTCGCCCTTGTGCATGACCAAGTAGGCCAAGAGCGAGAGCGACAGTTGATGTTTCGAGAATTTCAGAACGCGGTCGCCGGCGAGCACACGCGGCTGACCGAAGAGGATCACGTCTAATTGCGATCCTGAAGGCATCGCGACGTGTTCAATCAGGCCCGAAGTCGAACCTCGTCGCCTCCGTCTGCTAACGCGCGCCTCTCACGGCAGCACTTCGTAGCGTGCCTCCATTCCCAGCGCGAGGTGGATGTCATTGCTGCACGTCAAGAGCCAGATACCGGGATCATCCGGCACCATGTCCACGACGGCTTGACGGAACACCAAATTGACCGCGTCAGCGCGATTGCCTTGAGTGACAACCGTTTGACCGCTAAACGTCGGCGTGTGACCGTCGAAACCGTTCATCGTCGTGAGCAGATACCACCTCACCCGGCTATGCTCACGCAGCGCCGGCATCGGCATGTTGCCGTAGACGTATCCATTGATCGACGGAAACGCGTTATCGGGGGAAAACGACCCGGCATGTCCGTTGATCCCCCGCGTATTTATCGAGCGATCCTGCAGATTCTCAGCGACGAGCGGACTCTGATCTTCAAGTTGCGACGAGAACAGCGTGACGATCTCTTGGTCGACATCGGCGGGCGAGCCATCGGCGCGAGCTTCGCCGCGACGCGTCACGATCAACGGACCGATGAGCCCGGCGCTATCGACCGTTCCTTGCCGGACGTCGGAGATATACGCCCATACGAGGGAGCTCGTATCCGCCGATGCGGGGCCAGCGGCCGCCGTGACGGGCCAACGATACGTGACCGTCGTTCCCGGTCTGACCGCAGTCGGCATGGGCTTGGAAACCACGCCGGTCGGCGCGATGTCGAGAGGCAGCGTGGTTCGATTCCGAAAGACGATGATAACGGTATCACCGACTTCCGCGTGGACCGTCGGGCCGGCGAGACCGCGGTAGCGTTCGCCCGGTGGAATCGGCAAGAGTGTTTTGAACGTCGCGTCGGTGTATTCTCGATACAGGGCCTTGCGATAGACCCAACCGAGCTGGGCTGGGCGAAGTGCGCGCAACGGCTTGCCCGAGATGATATTTCTATTTTGCGGAGCGTAGTTCCAAACAACCTCGTCTGCTGCGATGAAGTGGACGCGGTCACGCGCCGCGGCCGGCGCGACGAAACAAAGCATGCCGGCGATGGTGACGACGACCAAAGCGACGACGCTCTTCATGGCAGCACTCGGTAACGCGCTTCCATGCCGCCGGCGAGATGAACGTTGACGTGACAGTGGAAAAGCCACGTGCCTGCGTCGTCTGGAATCATGTCGGCGACGGTCATCGCCATCGGCCCCAGCTGCGCAAGATCCGTGCGCATGCCGTTCACCACGACGGTATTCCCGTGCCAGTGCGGCGCGTGAAAATCGAAGTCGCTCATGGTCGAAAGGAGATACCAGCGCACGCGTTGACCGACGCGCATGCTCGGAACCGGCATGTTGCCGAACGAATACCCGTTGATCGTCCAGATGTCGTCATCGGTGGTGGAGAAGTTCCCGACCGGTTTGACGTGACGCGGATTGATACGCGGGTCGCTGATGTTGGCCTGGAAATAGCGGCTGGAACTTTCGTCGAACTGCGCGAACATGGCGAAAATCTCGCGATCGACGTCCTTCGGTGATCCGTCGGCCTTCGCCATGCCCTTCGCGGTCACCACGATCGGCCCGATCGGTCCGGTGTTGACATCGCCCACTTCGTCTTGGTGCGAGTGGTACATCCACACGACCGAGCTACCATCACCTGGGGCCGGCCCCGCGCGCTCCGGCACTTGCCACGTATATGTGAACGTCTGACCTTGCGGCACGCTGTCGCCATTCTTGTTCCAGGCGGAAACGCCGTCCTGATACGGCGCCCCTTCAGAAGACTTGGTGTAGAACAGACCGTGCGCGTGCACCGTCAACGGAAATCTGGCATTGTTTCGAAACACGACGACGACGGTATCGCCGACTTCTGCATGGATGACGGGTCCGAGTATACCGAGGTACGCATCTTCCGGAGACCGCGGTTTTAGTTTGCGGAATGTGCTGTCGAGATATTCCCTGTAGATCGCTTTGTGATAAGACCAGCCCAGCTGCATCGGCGCCAGCGGCGGAAGCGGTCTTTGCGCGATGAGATCTTCTCCGCTCGGAGCGTAATTCCAGATCACCTCATCCGCCGCTATATAATATGTGCGCGTGCGCGCCTGCGACGGGGCGGCCCACGCGAGCAGAACAACGCTTCCGACCATCGCGACGAACGCGGCGACCCTGCTCAACTTCAACATTCTTTTCTCCATTTCTGTGAAATCAGGCGCGCGGTAAACGCCGCGGCGGCGGTCGCGAAATGATGCCGGTCATCGGCAGGCGGGCTGCACGCTCGCCGTAGCGCTTTGCCACGATGCGATACTCAAAGCCCAGTGATTCCCGCCCGTTTCGGAGCTCGCGCACGGCGAAACCGCTCGGGGTTCGCTGCGCGACGTAGAGTCCGTTGCAGTCGCCTTCGGGCGTCACGGACACGAGATACGATGCGTTCTTATCCATGACGTTCGCGAACTTCGGATCGAGGGGCACGTATGCAAATCCACCGAAAAGAGTCGCTTCGCCGTTGTCTTCGATGGTCGGCTCGGATTCGAGCGGCGCATACTCGGTGACGGCGTTGACGCGTTTGCCTCCCGCGACGCAGCCGGTTTGACAGCCGCCGTACACGATGAGAAACCCGCTGATATACGTGTCGCCTTTGTCATCGACCACAAGCTCCTCGTCAGCGTTGCTATCTCTGACGGAGAACACCTCACTGCCCGTGCCGACGCCGCCGCCATAGAGCGTAAGCGCATCGTTCGAGCTGGTCGTATTGACGATTTTGCTGCCGGTCCCCGAAATATCGAGATTTCCGCTCAGACTGGTGCTGCCGAGCGTTGCCGAACCAAGATTAGCGCTGGCAGCGAGAAGATTGCTGGCGATAGTGACATTGCCGTGGGTGTCAAGCTCGAAGACGTTTCCGGACGGCCCGACCGCCTGAATGATTTTGTTGTTCGAACTTGATGTGTCTTGCAGATATAACTCAGGTGCCAATGTGTTCGGGCCTTGATTGGCAAACAGCGCGGTTCCGGTCTGCGCGAACGCATAGACTCCGTTGGCGGCCGCCGAGGTTACGTGCAAACCGTCGTTCGCCGGGCCGCCATCCGCAAGTACCCCGGCCGCTCCATTGTTGTGCCCGGTCGACGTGTTGCGACCGGCGACGCCGAAACCGGTCGAGCTATTCTGGCCATAGACACCGCTCCCGAAGGTGCTCGCCGAGAAGCCTGCCACGCCATTTTGTCCGGCGGATCCGGTTGCGGTGCCTGTGACGCCGGTGCCGTTGACCGACGTTCCGGTGACGCCGCTATCGAGCGCTCCGCTTGCGCTCGCATCTGCCCCAAGCACGCCGGACTTGCCGAGAGTTTTGCCGCTGCTGTTGAACTGGGTCCGGCCTTCGAGCGCGACGCCGTTGGTGGAGACGCCTTTGATCGCGTCGCCATTCTTGCTGTTCACCCATTCCAGGCACGGCGACGAACCGCCGCATGAAAGAATGGCCAGGACTTCTGCCCTAGCCGGGCCGACTGACACGATCGCGGCCGTAACCGCAAGCGCGGCAGTCAGGCATAGAGCGGCGCGCACTTTCCAACTCTGCATGATATTTCTCCGTTCGCCCAAACGGTAGCAGAGGAACGTGCGAGCAGCGTGCGCGGCCCCAATGTAGTAGGGCGAGCATCGCTCGCCCATGGGTAGGGTTGCTTACCTACCGCAAGCTAGGGTTTGGGTTCGAGGACGAGTATGTGTCTTGTCGCGCGGGCCACGGCGTCGTCCGAGAATGGCGTGGGCCGGTAGCGGTTGTTGACCCAGTCCTGCATCTGATCGTCGTAGTGCTCGTCGCTGAAGTGGCCGGATTCGCCGAGCGTCAATACCATCGAGGAGTCATCCCAGTCATGCGTATCGGCGACGAGACGCATTGAGGGACCGAAATCGGGCTTGGCCTGAAATATCGTATACGGATCGCCGGGCTGCGGCAACGGTTTGAAATTCAGCAACGTATTCAGCGGCCACACCACGCCGAGCGGATGGTCGAAGACGGCTGCATCGACCTCACCCCACGGACGAAGTGAGTCGATTCCCTGGTCGGGCCTCATCTTGAGATCGGCGACGGCTTCGCGGACGGCTCGTGAGATGGTTGCGATGACGCTCGTCCGAGTCACCCCGAGCGACGCTAGCGACCGATCGCCGCGCAGCGCTCGATCGACGATTGTAATCGGATGGAAGTGGGCTTTGTATTGCGCGTACAGCGATCCGAGTTTCGGTTCGAGGAGATCGCGCGTCAAGTCGTCGCGCTCGACCGCGATAAACGTTGGGGTTCGATCCCAGATCTCCGCGTTTCCGTTCCACCCGGCGAGATCGCCCCGAATGCGTGAAAGCATCGCGTCTTGCGTATCCTGGAGCGCCAGAACCGTCGCCGCTGCGAGCTCAGCGTCGGGAATGTCAGTCGGATTCGATTGCATCGCTCCGTAGTCGCTCGGTTTTCGGAATGACGTCATGCCCATAAGGCGCGTGATCTCTTGAATGCGATACGGCGGCGCGTATAGCGCGGTCGAGAGCTGCGGCGAGTATCCGGGCGAGGTCAACTGATTGTTCGCGCTTGCAAGAAAACCGGCCGGCGGGTCAAAGGCGTGCGGCAACTTTGCGAACGGCACGTCGCCCGTCCAGCGAAGTCGCGGATTGGATCCATCGGCCGGCAGCCATCCGTCGAAGCCTTGCCGCACCGGCAGTCGACCCGCGTCCTGATAGCCGATGTGTCCATCGACGTCGGCATAGACGAAATTGAGATTCGGCCCGACGAGTTCCGAGACGGCCGCTCGGAATTGCGCCCAATCCGACGCTCGGTCCAGATCACCTTGTCCTCGCGACGGGTCCGGATCGCGCAGCGCGGTCCAAGAAAGCGCATACGCTTTCGCACCCTCGCGTATCACGACGGGGCCATGGATCGTCTCCAGCACATCGAGCGTCGCATCCAGTTTGCCCTTGATCGGTATGCTCTCGATGCGGTGATGCGCGCGCAGCCACGACGTTCCATAACGATACTCATCGGAACGTGCATCGCGGAATCGTTCGGCGAAGAGATCTTGCGCGGCACCGTAGGCGCTCGTCACGCCGAATGCGATCCGCTCGTTGTGGCCGAGCGTCACGCCGGGCAGACCCGGAATCGTGAAACCTTCCACGTCGAAGCCAGCGCCTTTGAGCTGGACCACCCACCAGGTGCTTGGCACGGAATGTTCGAGATGCGTGTCGTTCGAGAGGACGGGCAAACCTGTGGTTGTCCGCCGCCCCGAGACGGTCCATCCGTTCGAACCCGAATCGGGCACGCGCTCGGCGCCGGCCGGCGCGGAAAATGCAAGCGCCCATCCGGTGACATCGTGTGACGTCGCACCGTTCACCAAGGAAGCGCGACGGCCGGTGGATCCGTAACCTGGAACCGGATGCTCGAGTGCAGGCACGCTGTCCGTCGTCAGCGCGCGCATCGCGGAATCGCCGATGACGCTAGCAAGTTTGGCGCGGACCGCGATCGTGTCGGCTTCGTCGTCGAGCCGCTGCTCCATCAGCTTTACGATCGCGAGGCTATCGACCGCAGTCCAAGGCGCCGGCCGGTAGCCGAGCAGCCGGAATTCTAACGCCGGCTCGCTGGCCGCTGCATATGCGTTCACGCCCGCGGCATAGGCGTCGAAGTCTGCGCGAGTCCGCGCGTCGAGATGCGCCGCATCCGACGACGCCTTCGCCCCTATCCCCAACGCCAAATAGTAGCGGTCGAGCGGAAGTGCGACCGAGCCGAATATCTGCGAGAGCCGGCCTTCGGACTCCCGGCGCAGGATGTCCATCTGCCAGAGCCGGTCCTGAGCGCACGCATAGCCGTCTCCGAAGAAGAGATCAGTTTCGGTCTGCGCGACCACGTGCGGTATGCCGCGGTCGTCGCGGCGGATCGTGACCGGGCCTGAGATCCCCGCGACGGCGATGGAACCGTCGACTTTCGGAATGGGAGCGCGGACGATCCACGCAAAAGCGACGAGGGCGACAACTATCAAGGCCGCGAGCGACGCGGCCGCAATCGTCGCTGCGATGCGAATGGTCCGCGACCAGCGCCGTCGAGTTCCGCTACTCATCTGATGCAGGGCCGCACGTTCAGTACCGCTCGCGCGACGCCCTACGTGTCGTGGTCCACGTAGTATCCGCCGCGTATCTGCTGGATGATCGCGATCGCCACGCGAGCGCCATCGCCCGCCGCGATGACCGCTTGACTCGGAATGCCCGTGATCCGCCCGGTCGCGAAGCAGCCCGGAACAGCCGTTTGACCGTCCGCATCCACAGCCACGAAGCGCCCGCCGTGGCCGCCTAACGATAGGCCAAGTCCGGTCGCGAGATCGGTTCGTTTATTCGAAGCTAATATGACGAACCGGCAACCGAATGCACTCGTTCCGGTTTTTACGACGAAGCCCGGCGCTTCAGGCGCGATTGACGAGACGCTCTCGTCACTGACGCGGACGCCGAAGCGCGCGGCCTGTTCGCGGCTGCGCTCTAGGAGTTCCGTGCCGCCTACGCCATCGGGAAATCCGATATAGTTGTTCACGCGCTCGACCCGTCGCAGGCTCGACTCGGTCCCGTCGAGCAGGCAAGTGTGCACCCCGGCTCGTCCCAGGAACACGCCTGCGGAGAGGCCGGCCATGCCGCCGCCCACGATCACCACGTCGAATTCTTCCATATATGAGACCTTCATGAGGACCACAGGTGCACGGAGCGCGAGCTACAAAATGTTGCCGTTACCATGCGCGTTCGACCGCCGCTCGCTCTGCTTGGCTGCATTATCGCATTCGCGGCGACGCTTGTCGCTCCCGCGTTGGGCCGCGATCCCGGAACAGCGTCACCGTCGCCGTCTCCCTCTCAGTCGCGCACGCCGGAGCCCACACCGATTCCGACCTCGACGAGCCCACTTGCTCCGGTTAGTCTTGATTCCACACCCGATCCGCAATCCACCGGGCCTTATCCGCGCCTTCTCGGCAAAGTCACGGCGAGCGCCGCGTGCACGCGGTTCGTCGAGCATTACAATGTCGCGGTGGTGACGATCGCCGCAAACGACGACCGCATCAGTTCTTCGAACGTATCGCTCAACGATGTTCAGAACGACTACTATAGGCGAGACGGCGCGCTGACGGCGTACGATCATCGCGTGCAGTTGATCGGCTACGTCCAGAAGATGCTCGACTCGATTCCGGTCGAACAAGGCGCGGTCAACGACATGTTGGCGCAGGCCAAACAGACCACGGATCCCACTCGGCAAAAGGCGCTTCAAGAAAGCGCATCGCAGCTGCAGAAATCTATCGACCGGCAGCGCGCGCTTGCAAACGATCTGTCGAGCGTCGTGCACGTGCTCATGGACAAGCATGGCTCCGAAGACACGCTTGCGACACGGATCGGCGCGACGTTGCCTTTGGGCGAGACGTTCAACGGCGATCCGGGCGATGATCCTGTGCCGCAACCCGGCGAAGGCGGCATCATCACGAGCAGCGGACCGCGGTCTTCGCAGACGACGGTACAAGACGTGATGCAATTCTCCCGCCAGCAGAGCATCATCCGCGCGGCCGAAACGCGCGCCGTCACAGCGGCGACGCGCGTCGTGAAGTCGTGCACGCAGACCTCAGACGCAGGAGCGCCGACCAATCAAATGCCGCCGACCGATCAAGTGCTGCCGTCCGCCAGCGCTACCCCGAGTCCGCAGCCTTAGAAAAGCCGCGGCGCCGTGGATTCAGGCGGGATTTCTTCGCCGAGTCGCGCCGCGAGCGCTCGTATCGTCGCCGGCGAATGACCCTGATAGTGGTTGTTGACGTAGCCGTAGATGTCGCGAACAGATCGCCGCAATTGTTTGATGAGCCGCTCCCATACATCGAGCGATTCGGCGCGTTCGATCTGCACGCGATCGAAGACCGTGAGCGTGCGGTCGCCGAGCCAACGCAAGTAGGCGAACGGCGCTGGCGGATCGCGCACGAGTTCGTCCGCGATCTGGTTGGCAAGCGATAGCGGGGCGTACTTGCCCTCCGTTGCTGCAATCGTAAAGCCGTGGCGACGCGCCAGCGCGAAGAGATCGTCGTCGTACCAGCGGCCATCGCGAAGTTCGAGCGCGATCGGGCAATCTTTCGGAAGCCGATGCGCCATGAAATGGAAGAGCGCGTCGCGATTCTCAGGCGTCGGGTCGAAATCGGGCGGACATTGGACGAGGATAGCACCGAGTTTGTCTCCGAGCAGGCGCGCGCGATCGACGAATTCGTCGAACTGGGCGTCTGCGTCGCGAAACCTGCGGACGTGTGTGATCTCGGATGGCGTCTTCAGTCCGAACTTGAACGCCGCGGGCGTTCGCCTGCGCCAGCCTTCCACCGAGCGCGCCGGGGGCGTCGCATAGTAGGTCGAATCCACCTCGGTCGTGGAGAGCGCGCGGCCGTATTCGGTCAGCATGTCTCGCGACTGCGTACCGAACGGATAGAAATTACCGACCCAGTCCTTGTAGTGCCAACCCTGGGTTCCGAGCCAGACGCGCGCGTCCACGCGGCTGGGATTCGCGCCGCCGCGTTGAATCGCTTCCGGCGTGAAGGTCAAGTCCACGGATCGCGTGCCCGCTTTTCACGCCGCGATCATCCGTTGGTATCGGCGAAACGCCCGCGACCTCCCGTGGCGGCGGCGCTCCGACCCGTACTCGGTACTCGTTTCGGAGACGATGCTGCAGCAGACGCAAGTCGCGCGCGTCATCCCGAAGTTCGAGAAATTCCTCGCCGCATTTCCGACGATAGCATCGCTCGCATGCGCGCCGCTCGCCGATGTGTTGCGGATGTGGTCTGGACTCGGCTATAACTCGCGCGCGAAGCGGCTGCACGAAACAGCGCGGACCGTACTTCGCGATTTCAACGGACAAGTGCCGCACGCTATCGACGACCTGCGGACGCTTCCCGGCGTCGGCCGATACACCGCGGGCGCAGTCGCCTCGTTTGCGTACGGCGCGGACGAGGCGGCTGTGGATGTGAATGTGGGCCGCGTACTATCGCGCGCGCTGTTAGGAAAAGATCGCATAACTGGCTCGGCGATATGGGAGCTGGCGGCACGCGTTGTGCCGCGCGGACGCGCGAGTATGTGGAACCACGCGCTTATGGATGTCGGTGCCTTGTTCTGCAGACCAAACCCCGACTGCGCCGGGTGCCCGGCTCGGCGCAATTGCGTGTTCTCTACGTCCGGAAAGCCTGAGCGAAAGACCGGCGCTCGTCGCGGTCGTGCGCTTTCGGCGAAGGCTCCCTTTCTAGGCTCGCGACGCTATTATCGCGGACGGGTCGTGCGCGCGCTGACTTGCGCGCCGCGCTTGAGCTTGCTCGCGCTAGGCGAGCAGGTGAAGGAAGATTTTGCGGCAACCGATGTCGCGTGGCTGCGCGACTTGTTAGCGGAACTCGAGCGCGACGGGCTCGTGGCGTTGGACGCAAACCGGGCGCACGTTCGCTTGCCGACCGACGCGCGGCAATCCTAGACGTTCTACGCTCGACCTATGCCGATGCGCGAACGGCTTTACTTTATCGAACGGATTTCCAGCTGCTCGTCTCGGTCATGCTGTCGGCGCAGTGCACGGACGCGCGCGTGAACATGGTGACGCCGAAGCTGTTCGAGCTCTATCCGAATGCCGAGGCCATGGCTGCGCTCGATCCATCCGATATCGAGCCGCTCATCATGACGTGCGGCTTATTCAAATCGAAGGCGAAGAATATCATCGCCGCGAGCCGCCTGCTCATGGAGCGTCACGGCGGCCGCGTGCCGAACGCAATGGAAGAACTGATCGATCTTCCGGGAGTTGGGCGGAAGACGGCAAACGTCGTGCTCTCCGTAGCTTTCGCAACGCCGGCGATCGCGGTCGATACGCATGTGTTCCGCGTCGCGAATAGGCTCGGCCTCACGCGGGCGCGGACTCCGGCGCAGGCTGAGAAGCAGTTGATGCGCGTGATTCCCGAGAGCGATTGGTCGAACGCGCATCATTGGCTGATCCACCACGGGCGCGAGATCTGCCACGCGCGCAATCCCGAATGCGTGCGTTGCCCGCTGCTTGCGCTCTGCCCCAGCGCGAAGAAATTCCTGAAATGAAGGGCTTGTCTGAAGGGGCCGACTTTATGTCGGCCCTGGCAAACGTAACGTGGGCCGACATAAAGTCGGCCCCTTCAGACGGATTGGATCGGCCGGCGAGTTAACGTCAGCGGAAGAATGACGGTTGCAAGAACACGCGCCGCATCACGCCGCGCAGCGCAACGGCGCGATCGATCGTGCCGATGCCGTAACCGATCGCGCGACTGGCGTGCTGCGGATTTTCGCCCGCGCGACGCACGACGACGTTGAACAGCCAAGCGCTCTTGGCGAGATTCTTCAGCACGCGTCCAGCGCCAAGGTAACCGCCGACAGTCTCGCGCCATTCGTGTTCGTGGCCGCGCAGCGCGGCCGCCGATACATCGTCGGCTCGAATGCCGGCCATCGCCGCTCGCGCGGCGCTCCGCCCCGAGACGAGCGCAGTGTATATACCCTCTCCAGTGAGCGGATCCACAAGCGAGGCCGCATCGCCCGCGAGCATGACGCCGTCGAAAACCGTTTGCCTGCGCGCGCTCGACACCGGTAGCGGCCAGCCGATCGCGCGACTCGTCGGCCTTGCTTGACGAAAACGCGCCGCAACCGCGGGCGCCGACGAGATGAAATCGTTTAAGATATCACGCAATTTGCGCCCGCTTCGGCGAAGCTCCCCGAAATAAACTCCTACCCCGACGTTGGCCGATCGCTCGCCAGTGGGAAAGACCCAACCATATCCCGGCAACAGTTCTCGATCGAAATAATGGATCTCCATGTCGTCGCGCAGATCATCTACTCCGTCGAAGTAGCCGCGCAGCGCATAGCCGATGTGGCGCGGGCCATTTTCGCGCAACCCGAGCGACTTCGCTATCACAGAGTGCGCGCCGTCCGCGCCGATGACCACGCGCGCTCGCACCCGCGACGTGCCGGCGCCGTCCTGGATTTCAACTCCGCTCACGCGGCCGCGCTCGCGAAGAAGCCCGGTAACGGTCACGCCTTCGCGAAGTATAGCGCCTGCGCGAACGGCCGCGCGCGCGACACGCGCGTCGAGCTCCGCGCGCGGAACGATCCACGACTCTAGACGCGCGCCATCTGGCCCGCGCGGCGGATCGGCGCGAAACGATCGCCCGTCAGGTCCCGAGATCAATCCGCCGTACGTCTTGCGCGCCGGCCCCGCAAAATGATCGAAAGAGACGCCCATCTCGCGCAGCATGTCGACGGCGTGCGGGGCGACGCCGTCGCCGCACGATTTATCGCGCGGAAAACGGCAACGGTCCAGCATGAGCACGTCGGCGCCCGCCGTCGCGAGCGCGTACGCCGCCGCAGAACCAGCCGGCCCTGCGCCGACTACGATGACGTCAGCGGTCATCGCGGATCGCGACGACGTCAGCCGCCATCACGGATCGCGACGATCTCGGCGATCACCGCGTCGACTTCCTCGATCGTGTTGTAGAAGTGCGGACCGATGCGGATGCCCGCGCCCGGCCGGAAATCGACGATGAACTTTCGGCGGATCAGCTCTGCGCACGCGGCCTCCGCGCCTTTGAAATCAACCGTGACGTGGCCGCCGCGTCTCGCAGGATCAAGCGGCGAATTGACGCGCAAGCCCGCTTCTTGCGCACGCGCGACGGCGTGCGCCGTCAGTCCCATGCTGCGCGCACGTATCGCGGACACGCCGAGGTCGGCGATCATCGAGTAGCCGGTGAGGGCGGCATATAGCGCGGCGGGGTTCGGCGTGCCGCCCGCGTAGCGCCAGATGTCGTCGGCGAGGTCCGGCTCCATCGAGAAATCAAACGGGCGGCGCTGGCCGAACCAGCCGACGACCGTGGGCGTCAGGCGCTGCAAGAGATCGGAGCGCACGTAGAGGTACGCAGCTCCGGGCCCGCCGCACAGCCATTTGACGCCGCCGCCGACCACCACGTCCACATTCCAGCCCAGCGCATCGATCGGCACCGTGCCCGCGGACTGATACGCGTCCAATATGACCAGCGCTCCGACGCGGTGCGCCTTCTCGATGATCGCCGCGGCATCTTGGATATAGGCCGATTTGAAGATCACATGCGAGATGGGTACTGCCAGCGTGCGCTCGTCGATCGCATCGCACATGGCTTGCGTATCGATCGTCACGCCGTCGCTTTTGACCAGACAGATTTCCGCGCCGCGCGCGCGCTGCGCCATCCAATTGTAGTGCACCGTCGGGAAGTTCAGATCCGAGTAGACGACTTTATTGCGCGTCCCCGAGAAGTCGAGGCACGAGATGATCACGCTTTCGGCGATCGAGACGTTTTGCAGCATCGTGATGCTGCCGGCGGGCGCGTTGATGATCCGCGCCACGACGTCGCCGACCTGCGTGACCAGCGGCAACCACTTCTCCCAGGCAACGACGCCTTGGGTCGCCCAGTCGTCGGCGAATTCTGCGACGCGCTCGCGCACACCGGCGGGCATCGCTCCAAGCGAATTCGAGACGAGATACGTGCACGTGGAGAGGATCGGAAAATCCGCGCGTTTCGCGAGCAGCGGATCTAAAGCGGTCTTCATGCGCTGCGATGTTCGCGTCGCCGGTAGGGGCCGACCTTGGTGAAGAGTGGACTAGTCGAAGCGGGGATGGATGCTGCTCGTTCCGCTCCGCTTCGCTTGGAAGAGCGCCGCGTCGGCGGCGCGCAGGAGCATGTTGACCTGCGAGCCTGCCTCCGGAAATGATGCGCAGCCCATCGAGACGGTGACAGGCTCTTCCCCGAGTTGCTCCGGCCATTCGGCGTCGGCGATCGCCACGGCAAGCCGGTCGGCGAGCATAAGCGCCTCGCCGAGCTGCGTCTCCGGAAGGACCACGACGAACTCGTCGCCGCCGTAGCGGGCGACGACATCCGATCCGCGCACGCTTGCGGCTAGGCTGTTCGCGATTTGACGGAGCACTTCGTCGCCGATGCTCCGGCCAAGCCGCTCGTTGACCGACTGCAGGCGATCCACGTCCGCCATGATGATCGAGAATGGGCGCTTGCGACGGCGCGCTTCATGCAGCCGTTTCTTCAAGAAGTCTTGGGTGAAGCGGTAATTGTACAGACCCGTGAGCGGATCGGTGATCGCAAGGCGCGATGCCTCTTCGAGCAGCTGTGCGTTATGGATCGCGAACCCGAGCTCGTCCGCAACGGCATGGAACATGCTCTGTTCTTCGAAATCGGCGACGCGCCCGCCGAACCCAAAGACTTGGATCGCACCGACGACCGTGTCGCCGACGAGCAGCGGCTTGGAAAGCGCAACGGAGAGCTCGTCCACGTCGTGCTGTTCGAAATTCGGCGCTTCGATCCGCCGCAGATCTTTCTGTCCTAGAATGACCGTCTGGCGATAGATCACGCTGAATGCAGCCGCTCCCTCTTCACCTGTTGGCGAGGCGGGCACGGCGATCGGCGCAGCCGATCCGTCCACAAAGCCCCGGGAGGCGAGCGGAACGAGTTGCCGTTCTTCCGGTGCGTAGAGGTAGACTCGGCCGGCTTCGAAGCCCAGCACTTCGAGGACTTTGTCCAGACCTTTGTGGACGATCGCCGCAAGGCCGACTTCGCGGGCAAAAGTTCGCGCGACATCGCGCATCACGCCAAGTGCATGATTCTGGCGCCGAAGGTGCTCGACGGTGAGGCGCGACGCGGGCGCATCGCGTCCGAACGCGACCAGTCCGAATCCGTCGCCGCGCGAATCGCCGGACGGAATCGGCGTGAAGAGCAACTCTATGGGTTGACCGTCGCGATTGCGCCCTTTGATCTCGATCGAGCGCGTGCTTTCGCCGCGCGACAGGCGCGATAGCATCTCGCGGACATCTTCGCGCCGATCGTCAGGCACGAGTGTCGAGTCGACGACCGGCGTGCCGATCGCGTTCCCCGCGGTCACGCCGAACATCCGCTCGGCGCCTTCGTTCCAGCGCGTGATGATGCCGCGGTCATCCGATTCGACGACGGCGTCGGAGGTGACGCCGAGAAGGCGTTCGAGCACGCCGGCTGCAAGCGCCGTGCGACCGTAGCGGCGCGCCGCCATGAGCGCCTCAGCGCCTTGAAAGCCGAGCCGCAGCAACACGTCGTCGTCTGCTTCGGCTTCCGGCGGGATCCCGAAGAACATCGCGACCGCGCCGACGGTCGTCGCGCCGGCTACGAGCGGAATCGCGACGACTTCGGTAAAGCCGTGGGCGAGAGCTTGGCGTTCCCAACCGTGCCGCAACCAGACGGGATCGTTCACGACATCGGCATCGCGCACGACTCGCTGCTCGCGCGCCGCCCAAACCGGCGGATACATATTCACTGACGGGTCCGTCATGCTGTAGCTCGCCGAACCCAGTTCGCCCGGCTCCTTCCAGCCGCCGACGGCGGTTAGGGTGTCGCGCTCCAGCGTGAACGCGATCGCGAATGCTGCTCCGGCGAACTCGCCCGTCGCCTGTGCGATGCTGCGCGCGACCTCTCGCGGGTCGAGACTTCGAGAGATCCGCGGCGAGTCGGGGCGCCGGCGTTCGGCGCGAGCAGCCGACAACTCTCGACGCCGAGCGACTTCAGAGGCCACGGATCGTGCGAACCACTGCATCGCATCGGTCTGTCGGATATCGAACGCTGATAGTTCGTCGCTATACAATACGAGTGCGCCGATCGTCTCCGCTCCGGCCATCAGCGGCACGGCCGCGGCGCTGCGCACTGATTCCCAATCGCTCAGCAAGCGCAACATAGCATCGGGGCTGCCGAAGCCGGGTTCGCGTTCGACGACGACCGACGCGCCGTCGATCGCGCTACGCAGCATCGGATCGGCGGAAAGTTCCGGCCATTCCGCGCCTATCGCGTCCGCCGGAAGCGTCCGCGGTCCTGCGCATGCGACGATGCGAAGGCCTTCGCCGCCGGGCGGCGCGACGATCATGACGCACGTGGTACGCAGCAGCGCCGCCACTCCCTCGGCGGCGGTGCGCAATATGCCGTTCTCGTCGGCCGAGCGCGCGGCGACGTGGATGAGCTTCAAAAGCCCGGCTTCGACGTCTGCTAACGCTCCGCCGTCGCCGTTGTCGGGAGTCACCCGCATGCTTGTCTTCCGTCCGGGAGTCGTGGTCGCCGAAAGTCATGGCGACTATGTCATCGTGACTTTGTCGTGTAGGACTACTTTAGCGAAAACGGACCTTTGCTTCGTGAGCCGAGCGACCTCTTGGGCCGGGAAGCGCATCCGCGCTCGCAGGACAAACTACCCAAACAGGATGTTCGAGCGGGACGTGTCGCCGTCGAACACCATATGGAATCAACGATTCGAAAGGGCAAGCGATGTTTGTCCTACTACAGGCGAACGTCGGAAAAGCCTGCCGGAAGAACGATTGGTGCGCGCCCGAACGGATCGACAGGGATGGGCGCGGCGGAATGCGGCGGCAGCGGCCGGTAATCGACGCGGTGCTTCGGCGGCGCGGGCTCGAGCAGCAGCCGGTCGTTGACAATTGTCGCGAGGTAGCTCCCGTCCGGGCGATAGACGCGATCTTCGCGCACGAATCCGATGTACGAACCGTTTGCGGCGAAGACGTTCCAACGGTCGACAAACGCGATGAACTGACCGTACGAGCCGAAAAGATGCTTCGCATTCATAGTCCGACGATTGGCCTTGCGGCCGGCTGAGTCCCTGCGTGCCCGGCGCCGGAAGTGGTAGAAGCAGCAGGCAGCGAAGCCGCATGCTATGACAGAATTTGAAAAGCGGCGGCAGGCCTTCACGCAATCCATGGGCGACGGGGTCGCCGTGTTCTTCGGCGCGCCGGCCGCGTACCGGACCAACGACCTGAACTTCGAATACCGCCAGGATAGCGACCTATACTATCTCTCAGGATTCGAAGAACCGGAAAGCGTGCTGGTCATCGCGCCGGGTCACCCGACCGAGAAGAGCGTGTTGTTCGTGCGGCCGCGCGACCGCGCGAAAGAGACCTGGAATGGTTATCGGTGCGGACCGGAACGCGCCGCTGCGATGTACCATGTCGATGCTTCCTATTCCATCGATGAACTGGCGACGCGCCTTCCGGCGTATCTCGAGACGTCTGACACGCTCTACTACGCGTTCGGCGCCAACGATCGGGCGAACGCGCTGGTCACAGAGGAACTCAAACGCATGTCCACAGCGCGCCGGCGCTCCGACAAGGGCGGGATGATCGTCAAGAATCCGGCGCTGATCTTGCACGAGCTGCGCACGATCAAGACCCCGTACGACATCGAGGGCATGGAGCGCGCGGTGCGCATATCCGGCGAAGGGCACGTCGCCGCCATGCGCTACGCGCGGTCGGGCATGCACGAGTATGAGATCGAAGCGATCATCGAGTTCATCTTCCTCAGCCGCGGCGCTCAATTTCCAGCCTATCCTTCAATCGTGGCCGGCGGCGCGAACGCGACCGTCTTGCACTACACGTCAAATCGCGATCGCGTTCCCGACGACGCGCTCGTGCTCATCGATGCAGGCGCGGAAGTCGACTATTACAACGGCGACATCACGCGCACATGGCCCATGTCGGGCCGCTTCTCGCCCGAGCAGCGCGCCGTGTACGACATCGTCCTCGCCGCGAACGAGAAGGCGATCGGCATGTGCCGGCCCGGCGTGCGTTACAACACCGACGTGCACGACGAGACCGTCAAGATTCTCGTGGCCGGGATGATCGATCTCGGCATCCTAAAGGGCTCGCTCGACGAAAATCTCACCAACGAGAATTACAAACAATTCTACATGCACCGGACGGGCCACTATCTCGGGCTCGACACGCACGACGTCGGCTTTTATAAAATCGAAGGGGATTGGCGCGAGCTCGCCCCCGGCATGGTGGTGACGATCGAGCCGGGGCTCTACTTCGCGGCCGACGCCGATGTCGATCCGCGTTTTCGCGGTATCGGGGTCCGCATCGAAGATGACATCTTGATCCGCAAGGACGGCTGCACAAATCTCTCCGAAGAGGTACCGAAATCCGCCGCTGAGATCGAATCCGTCATCGCGGAGGGCAGAGCGACGCGCGAACCGCTCTTCGCGTGAACGGTGCAGTCCCAGCGGACATCCTGAGCGATGTCGTGCGTTGGCGCCGCGCGATCCACCGTCACCCAGAGCTTGGTTTCGAAGAAGAACGCACGGCCGCGCTGATCGAGGCGGAATTGGCGCGCGCCGGTGTGGAGGCCGTCAGGGTCGCCAAGACAGGGATCATCGCGACGCTGCGAGGCGAGTGGCCGGGCAAGACCATCGCGCTGCGAGCCGACATGGACGCGCTGCCGATCCAAGAACGCAGCGGCGAAACTTTTGAATCCGAAGTTCCCGGTAAGATGCACGCGTGTGGGCACGATGGCCACTCGGCGATGCTGCTCGGCGCCGCGGTGGCGCTCGCGCGCGAGCGCGCCGCACTGCGCGGCACGGTCAAGTTCTTCTTTCAACCGGCCGAGGAAGGTCCGGGCGGTGCGCTCCCGCTGATCGAAGCGGGCGCGATGCGCGGCGTCGACGCTGTGGCGATGATCCATGTCTGGCCGACGCTTCCGGCCGGCACGATCGGCATTCGCCGCGGTCCTGCGATGGCGTCGTGCGACGATTTCGACATCGAGATCCGCGGACGCGGCGGTCACGGCGGCTATCCGCATACCGCGGTCGACACGATACCGATCGCGGCGGAGCTCGTCGGCGCGCTTCAGCGCATCGCCAGCCGCGAGATCGATCCGCTGGATTCGATCGTCGTCGCCATCGGAAGAATCGACGGCGGCTATCGTCGCAACGTCATCGCCGACACGACGCGCATCGCGGGCACCGTGCGCTGCCTGAACGAGAAAGTGCGCGAGGGTGTGCCGGAGAGAATCGAACGCATCACGCGCGGTGTCTGCGAAGCGCATCGCGCGACCGGAACGGTCACGATCCTTCACGGTTATCCGTCGGTCCACAACGATCCGGCGCTCGCGGATCGGATAGCGGCGATCGCCCGCTCCACTGACGGCGTTCCGGCCGTCGTGGATCTCGACCGTCCGACGATGGGCGCCGAAGACTTCTCGTATTATACGCAGGAAGCTCCCGGATGCATGATCCGCCTTGGAGTGGCGCAGCCCGGTGAGGCCAATCCTCCCATGCTGCATTCCGCCGAGTTCCGGTTGGACGAGAGCGCGCTGCCCGTGGGGGTACATCTGTTCCGTGCCCTGGCCCACAGGCTGCCCGCCGACCTCTAATCCCGGCGGCGCGCGACGACGATAACTCTCCTATAGATAGCGTGATTCGGTCGGCTGTCACAAACGGCTTCGCCGAGCGTCTATCAATCCGGAGGGCCGCCCGTACGTGAGCACGATCAATCCCCAGCAACCTTTGCGAAGAACGCTGAAACCGCGTGACGGCGGCGGTCCGGGCGCGCCGCTGGCATTGCTCGCGACGATCGCCGGCGTGGTCTTAGTCGGCGGCGGAATAGCCTATGCGGTAACCGTCAACCATCACGGATCCGCGGCGCCTGCGCCGCTGGCGACGTCGATCGCATACCAGCCGTTGTCGGCTTCGTTGAACGATGTGAGCGCTGTCACACACCCTGTCAAGCCGAAGAAACCCGTCAAACACGGCGCGACGCCGACGGCCACCGCCACCCCGGGCGCGACTCCGACGCCTGCAGCAACTCCGACGACCGCGGCGACGACGAGCCCGCTTACGCAGAAGATCGCGGCGAAACACCTCCACCACGTGAAGCCGGTGTCGTCCAGCACGCTCGCATTCGATCCGAACGCGGCGACGCAATCATCTTCGATCACCCCGGTTTCGAATACCGTGCCCGCCACATTGCCGCCGGCGACAGCTTCGGCGCCTACTCCAACACCGACGCCGGAAGCCACGCCGATCTACGAACCGGCGGTTGTTGTGGAAGCGCGCTTCATCAGCCAGATACAGCCGATCTATCCCGAGATAGCCAAGCAGCAGGGCATTCAGGGAACGGCGATCATCCTCGCGACGGTCGGCCCGCACGGCAACATCATCGATGAGTCGGTCGGACAATCCACTGGCAACAGACTGCTCGACGCAGCGGCGCTCGACGCCGCCCGTGCAAGCAGGTTCCAAGCGCCTGAAGTGGACGGCCACCCGGCGACCGAGACGTATCGGATCGTCTACACCTTCGCGCTGAACAATTAGCGTTCTTATTTCCTAATCGAAGGGGCCTAATTGAAGGGGCCGACTTTATGTCGGCCCCTTTTGTTTTGATTGATTTGTTTTGATGAGAGAATCAGCGGCCGACCGACTCCGGGCGGCCCAGCGCCACAAGAAGCTCGCTGCGCCGCTCGCTGAAGTTCGATTCCGGCGCTGCAAGTCTCATGCGATCGATCACCGCAAGCGCGCCTTCCAAATCTCCGGCGTCCGCTTTCTCGTTGACCAACTCCACGCCGATGCGCAGCGCATCCTGAACGCGATCCAACGCGAAGTAGCAATCGAGCGCGCCTTCGAGCGATTCGATGTCAGATCCGGTGCGCAACAGCCGCTCGTAACAGAGCACCGCGCCCTGATGGTCGCCGTTTGCACTGAGCTCCTTCGCCTTGCGACGCGTAAAGGCGGCCAGCGCGTTCGACGCGGGAGTGGTCCGAGCAGGTGCCGCCGGCTTGGGTTCAGGGGTTGTCGGAGTCGCCGCGACCGGGATCGCTTCTTGAAGTGCTTGGGGTGCCGCTGGAGCTTCTGCCGCGATAGGCGCGGGCGCGCTTACAACTGGCTGCTCGATGACTGTTGGAGCCGTTGATACGAATATTGACGCCGGCACGGGCGCTGCTTGAGGCGCGCCGATGCCACCGATCGCTTGAAGCTGCGCGAGTCCACGAGCGGCGGTCTCGTCAGTACGATCGATGTGAACGAGCCGTTCGTACAAAGCTATCAATTGCTCGCGAGCCGTCTCGGTCTGCCGGAAGTCCATCACGCCGGCGTGTTCGACGCGATGCGACAACTCGTCCAAGAGAAACGCGCGGCCGACCAGAGCATCTCCCGGCGCCGGCGAGAGCAGTTCGATCAGGTCGCCGATCGCGGCCGGTCGAAGTTCAAGAAACGTTTCCGCGTGCGCGGCCAGTTCGGAGAAAGCGCCTTCTTTGGCGTACAGCACGAGAGAGCGAAGCAGGTAGACGGCCGCGTCGTCTGGGCGCCCGACCGCGCCGTAGAGATCCGCGATGCGCTGGTTGACTTCTGCGTCGTCGGTGTGCGCCGCGCAATAGCGGTACTCGTCGATCGCATCGGCGGCATATCCGACCTGACGCAGCGCATCGGCATTCGCGCGTCTGATGACGATCTCGTCAGGGAAATCCAGCGCGAGATAGCCGAGCTGGTCGAGCGCCTCTTCGGTCGGCGGCGCGATTTTGGTGAGTTCCGCGAACTTCAGTCCTACCGTGAGCCGCTCCGGACCGAGCGGGTTCTTTTCAGTGCGCGCGAACAGGCCTTTTTTCTTCTCCTGCGCCTTGAGAAGATCGATCATCACCGTTATCGCGTTCGCCACGCGTTTGTCCGCGATAAGCGCGTCGATCGCCGCGATGTACGCCGGCACCGCGTTGCGCAATCCGTCGCGCGCGCCTGTTTCCTGCGCCGTCGTCAGAAGCTGGTCGGCGTTTTGCACTAGTTCATTTCGCTCCGTTGCGGCCTTCCGGCGCGGCGAGCACGGCCTTGATCTTCTCTACGCGCGCGGCCGCATCTGCAAAGCCCGGATCTCCCGAGACGATCTCTTCGTACGACCACAGAGCAAGACCGAGCGAATCGGGATCGCCTTTGCTCTCGTGCAGTGCGGCGAGCGCATAGAGCGCCTGACGATAGTGTTCTTCGGGGTAGCCTGTCAGTTCGAGGGCCTGCGAGAGGCAAGCCTCGGCGCCGTCGAGGTCGCCGCCCGCGCGCATCGCGTTGGCGAGCGCCGTGCGCGCGAGCACGCCGTACGATTTGTCGTTCTCGAGCGGACGGAGCGCGGCGATGGCGTCGACGGGTTTACCCAATCCGTTCAGCGCAAGACCCATGCCGTAGCGCGCGCTCACGTTCGACGCGTCGAGCGCGAGCGCGCTCTTGTATTTCTCGACCGCGGCCGCGAAATTGCGAGCGGCGCGCAGTGCATCGGCTTCGGATGCGAGCGTGCCCGGACCGGCGACCGACGCCGCGCTCGACGTGCCGTTTGTTTTCTTCGCCGTATCCGCAGGTGCCGGGGCAGCGGCCGCTGTTGCGGGTTTCGCGGCCGCCGGTTGAGTTGGACGTGCCGGCGCCGGATCAATAGTGGCCGATTCTCCCAAGCGGGCGGCGCGGATCTCGTCAACGCGCTTCAGCGCGGCGACCGCCTCGGCGTGCTTTACTTCGACCGATTTCGCATCGGCCTCGAGACGCGATCGCGACGTGGAAAGCTCGGCAGCCATCGCCTTCAGCGCGGTTACGTCCGCCCGGATCGCCGTGACTTGGTCGGCGGCGCTCTTCGCGGTTGCATGGACGCCGCGGGTCTGCTCTAAAAGTCCGACGAGTTGCTTCTCCACCGCGTCCGCGCCTTGGCGCGCCGCCGCGAACTTGTTCTGCAAGTCGTTGACGTTTGTCTCGACGGCGCCCGTCTCGGCCATGACCTGTTCGGCGCGGGCTTGCGATGCCGCAAGCGCCTCATTTGCTTTGCTTACTTGGCCGGCAACCGCTTCTACCTTCGCGCGGATGGCCGCCACGTCGTTCGGCAAAGAGGCCAGAGCGGCAAGCTCGTCGCGGACCTTTTTCACGTCGGCGGCGAGTTTGACGAGCGAGGCGTCCTCGGCGGCTTTGGCCTGCGCAGCCGAGTCGACTTCGCCCTTCAATTGGCCAAGGCGGCCTTCGACAGTGGTGCGTTCGCGCTCGAGTGCCTCGAGAGCGGCCTTAGCCGCCTTGATCTCTTCTTCGACGGCCATGCGCTTTTTGAAGGCCTGCGCGACTTCCGATTTCGCCTGCGCAAGTCGCGACATCGCTTCGGATTGCTGCTCGAGGAGAAACACTTCCGCGGGAAGCGCCGAACTCAAGACCGGGCTATCGTCCGCTGGTCTCGCGGGAGCAGCGGCAGCCGGCGCGGGTGTACTTGGTTGAACAGGCGCGGCCGCAACGGGTTGTGCCGGCGCGGCGGCCTGCGGTGCTGCCGGCGCGGTAGCCTGCGGCGCAGCAGGCGGGGGTTGGGCCGCGAGCGACTGAGCAGGCGCGGCGACCGATTGCACAGGCGCGGCAACCGGCGTCGCAGCGGCCGGCTTCGGTTGCGGTTTCGGACCCGGCGCGGGCTCCGGTGCCGGCGCGGCTTTGATCGACGCGATCATGCCTTTCGCCTTTGCATTATCGGGTTCAAGCGCAAGGCTCGCGTTCGCACAACGGCGCGCGTCGGCAGTCCGTCCGGCTGCGAACGCCGCGTCAGCTGCCAAGTTGTAGTACGAGACGGCTTCGGCTTTCAAGTTCTTCGCTTGATGGACGCGGCCGAGATGGTCCAGACCATCGACGTGCGTCTTGTCGCGCTCCACGATGCGCTTGAACGCGAGGATCGCTTCATCGTATTTGCCGAGTGATTCGTAGAGGCAGCCGGTCTCGAAAAGCGCCGGCATATGCCGAAGGCTCGTTTTGCGGAGCACCTCCACGAACTTGGCCAGCGCATCGTCGCGTTTACCGTTGGCGAGATCCGCACGGCCGATCTCGAACAGCGCGTCGTAATTCTTTGGTTCGAGCGCGGCGGCTCGAACGAAACACGCGCGCGCGTTCTCGACGTCGCCCGCGTCCATGAAGTCGCGGCCCGCGTTCAAGAACGCCGGAACCGCCTCTGCGGTAGATCCAGCCTCGGCCAGAAGTTCGGCCGCGGCCATTCGATCCGCCGGATCCGTAGCGCCGTCGCCGGCGGCCTCGCGCAGCTTCGCGAGTTCCTGATCGTTCTGTTTTGAATCCATGGTTATAGCGAACGTCCTTCACGGGCTGAACGTAAATCTAACGCGCGTCCACGGCGGTTGCCGATCGCGTGCGGCTATGCGCTTCCTACTTCAAAATATCGGCGTTTTTCTTCGGGAGCGCAGAGTTCTCAGCGAACGGCCGCCTCCTTGGCATCCAGGGCCTCCAGGTATTGCTCGGCGCGCATAGCGGCACGACAACCGAGGCCCGCAGCGGTCACCGCCTGGCGGTAGTGCCGATCCTGGACGTCGCCGCCGACGAATACGCCCGCAGAACTCGTGGAAACCCCGTCCGGCGACTCGATATAGCCGCGCGAATCGAGAATCAGTTGTCCCGCAAAGACGGACGTATTGGGGTGGTGGCCGATCGCCACAAAAACTGCGTCGGTTGGGCGTTCCATCAACGCTCCGGTCCGCGTGTCTTCCACTATCACGCCTTCGACGTGTCGATCGCCGACGATCTCGCGGACTCGAGCATTCCAGAGGAAGTGTATTTTCGGATGAGCGTGGGCGCGCGCTTGCATGATCTTGGATGCGCGAAGGTGGTCGCGCCGGTGCACGATGGTCACGCGGCTGCCGAAGCGCGTCAAGAAGAGCGCCTCTTCAAGCGCGGTGTCGCCGCCGCCGACGACCGTGATGTCCTTCTCTTTGAAAAACGCGCCGTCGCAGGTCGCGCACGTGGAAACTCCCTTGCCGCGCAGGCGTGTTTCGCTCTCGAGTCCGAGCCAGAGCGCGGAGGCGCCCGTCGCGACGATGACCGTCGAAGCGCGGAATTCGCCGCCGTCGATAGAGACGCGTTTGATGTCGTGCTTGAAGTCGACCGAGACGACGTCCTCGTTGCGGATCTCGGCTCCGAAGCGTTCGGCCTGCGCGCGGAATCGCTCCATGAGTTCAGGGCCCTGTATGCCTTCGGGGAAGCCCGGATAGTTCTCGACGTCGGTCGTTAGCATCAACTGGCCGCCGTACAGTCCTCCAGCGAAGACAAGCGGCGACAATTCAGCACGTGCGGCATAAATCGCCGCGGTCAAGCCAGCCGGACCGGACCCGATGATGATGACTTTTCTGATCTCGTCGGACACGCGGCCAGGTATTCCCCGGTTTGGAAGTGTAGCCTTTCGACAAGCCATGCGCAACGATTTGTTCGAAACCGTCGGCGGCACGCCGCTCGTGCGGCTCACCTCGCTCTCAAACGCTTTAGGCCGGACGATTCTCGGCAAGGCGGAGTTCTTGAATCCCGGCGGATCCGTTAAGGACCGAGCGGCAAAGGCTATCATCGAAGATGCCGAGCGCAGCGGCCGGCTCAAGCCGGGGGGCACGATCGTTGAGGGAACGGCCGGCAACACGGGCATCGCGCTCGCGCTCCTCGGCAATTCGCGCGGTTACCGCACGGTCATCGTGATTCCAGACGACCAATCGCACGAAAAGATCGACCTGCTGCGCGCCCTCGGCGCAGACGTGCGCGTCGTACCGTCCGCGCCGTTCACGGACGACGCCAACTACTATCACGTCGCGCGGCGCGCCGCGGAAGCGATCCCCGGCGCCGTCTGGGCTGACCAGTTCAACAACACGGCGAACTGGCGCGGGCACTATTCCACCACCGCGCCCGAGATCTACGAGGAGACCGGCGGGCGCATCCAAGCTTTTGTGTGCGCCTGCGGAACCGGCGGCACGTTCGCGGGTGTTTCGAAGTTCCTGAAAGAGAAAGACCCGTCGATCCGGACTGTGGTCGCGGATCCGATGGGATCTGCGTTATATTCTCACATACGCTGCGGCACATTGGAAGTCGTAGGCGATTCCGTCAGCGAGGGCATCGGCATCAAGCGGATCACGGACAACTTCAAGGCGGCTGTACCAGACGACGCATGCAGGATCGATGACCGGACGATGATCGAGATGGCGCACTATCTCGTTCGAGCGGAAGGTCTGCTGCTCGGCGGCTCGGCAGCGCTCAACGTCGCCGCGGCGGCGCGAGTGAGCCGGGACCTGCCGCAAGGGAGCGTCGTCGCGACGGTGCTCTGCGACGGTGGTGCCCGCTACATGTCGCGACTATACAACCCCGCGTGGCTCGCAGAGAACGACCTGCAACCGGTCTGCAAGGACCTCTCCTTTCTTTGATCCGACCGCCTGCGGATACGGCGATCCGACCGTAGGTTTTCCGGGCGTCGGGGCGAACTCGGGACTTTGGGATAAATTTCACAAAGTCGTCGGGAGCGTCCATTTCACGTGCTTTTCTCGCCTTGGGCGACCGTCGCCATCTTCTTTGTCGTAGCGGTCGTCGTCGCGCTGCTCATCTCCGCGGTGCCCGGCATTTTCACGAGCAAGCGGCCGAATCGAGCGAAGAGCGAAGCATACGAATGCGGCGTTCCGCCCACGTCCGCCATGATCGGCCGGTTCCCCGTCCGCTTCTACCTGGTCGCGATGCTGTTCGTCATCTTTGACGTCGAAGCGGCTTCGTTCTATCCGTGGGCCGTCCGGCTGCGCGATCTCGGTGCTTTCGGGCTCATGGAAATGGTGACGTTCATCGTCGTGCTGGGCGTCGGCTACGCGTATGTATGGAAGAAAGGCGGCTTCTCATGGAGATGAGCCCGCACCAGCCATACATCACGACCAAGCTCGACGAGTTCGCGAATTGGGCGCGGACGTCCGCGATCTGGCCGATGACGATGGGCCTAGCGTGCTGTGCGATCGAGATGATGTCGATCGTCTCGCCGCGCTACGACACGTCGCGCTTCGGCGCCGAAGTTTTCCGCTCGTCGCCGCGTCAGAGCGATCTGATGATCGTCTCCGGTCGCGTCTCGAACAAAATGGCCCCGATCCTGAGGCAGCTCTTCGATCAGATGCCCGATCCGAAATGGGTCATCTCGATGGGGGCGTGTGCATCGTCCGGCGGCATCTTCGATAATTACGCGGTCTTGCCGGGCGTCGACCGCATTCTTCCGGTAGACGTCTACGTGCCCGGGTGTCCGCCAAGTCCCGATGCGGTGATCTTCGCGATCATGCAGTTGCGCAAACAGATCGAAGCCGGCGGCAAGGCGATGGTGCTCGCGAAGAATGCCTGAACAGCCGCCCGTTGGAGCCGAACGCACTCGCACCGCGGCACTGCTCGACAGCCTGCGCGCGGCTCTCGGCGATGATCTCCTCGAAGCGGTCTCTGCGGCCGATATGGACGAGGCCGCAATCGTTCCCAGCGCGTTGCTGCACGCCGTGGACGTGTTGCGCAGCGCCGGCTTCAACATGCTCGCCGACATCGGCGTGGTCGATCACCACCCGCTCTCACCGCGCTTTGAAGTGGCGTATCACATCCAGGCGATCGATGCGGCCGCCAAACCAGTCGTGCCCGTGCGGTTTCGGCTTCGAGTTTTTCCAGATGATGCGGAACCCGTCGTGCCGTCGCTCGTGTCGGTCTGGCCGAACTCGAATTGGGCCGAACGTGAAGCGTTCGATCTCTTCGGAATACGCTTCGACGGGCACCTGAATCTCAAGCGCATCTTGATGCCGGATGATTGGGTCGGCTATCCCTTGCGCAAAGACTACCCGCTGCGCGGAACCGATCGCGATTTCGTCGCGGGCGGCCGTCAAGGCACCGTTCCCCCGGTGAATCCGTGACATGAGCACGCTCGATCTATCCAAACTGGAGAGCAGCCCCGATCTCCTGATCTCGCAAGGCGACGACAAAGACTCGCTCGTCATCAGCATGGGTCCGCAACATCCAAGCACGCACGGCGTGCTGCGCGTCATGCTCAAACTGGACGGCGAAACGGTGATCACGTCCGAGTCCGAGATCGGCTACCTCCACACCGGCATCGAGAAGCAGGCCGAGAATCTTTTCTGGCAGCAGGCGGTCACGGTCGTCGACCGGGCGGACTACTTGGCGCCGCTTTCCAACAGTCTCTGCTACGTGCTCGCGGTTGAAAAACTGCTGGGCATCGACGCGCAGATCCCCGTCCGCGCGCAAGTGCTGCGCGTGATCTTCACCGAGTTGACGCGCATCGCGAGCCACTTGGTCCAGCTCGGCACGCACGCCATGGACTTGGGCGCACAATCCATCTTCATGTACGCGTTCGAGATGCGCGAGCAGATCCTGCGCATCATGGAGTTCGTGACGGGCGCGCGCATGCATCAGTCGTGGTTCCGCGTCGGCGGTCTTGCGCTGGATGTGCCGGTCGGCTTCATCGCCCTGCTGGACAAATTCATCGAGTCGTTTCCCGAACGCCTCAGCGACATGCGCGCGATCCTCGAGAAGAACGTCATCATCATGGACCGCCTGATCGGTGTCGGTCGGATCTCGGCCGCGGATGCGATCGCATGGGGTTTGACCGGCCCGAACCTGCGTGGCAGCGGCGTCGCGTACGACGTGCGCAAAGCGTTGCCGAACAGCGGTTACGAGAATTACGACTTCGACATCTGCGTGCACGACGGTGGCGACTGCTACAGCCGCTTCGTCGTCCGGCTCAACGAGATGTATCAGGCTTGGCGCATCATCAAGCAGGGTCGCGACCGGTTCCCCGGCGGCCCGGTGGTGATCGACGATCCGAAGATCGTGCCGCCGGCCAAGACGGTCATCCAGCATTCGATGGAAGCGCTCATCCATCACTTCAAACTCGTCTCGTCGGGATTCAACGTACCCGAGGGGCGCATTTATCAGTCGGTGGAGTCGCCGCGCGGCGAACTGGGCATGTATGTGGTGAGCGCCGGCGGCAACAAGCCGTGGCGCGTGCGGTGGCGGCCGCCGTCGTTTTACAATCTGCAGGCGCTCGGTGCGCTCGCACCCGGCAACCTCATCGCCGACCTCGTCGCGATCATCGGCAGCCTAGATCCGGTTTTTGGCGAGGTGGACCGATGACGCCGCAACGCGAGCGGCGCGGCGCCGAACTCGTGGCGAAATACCCTGAAGCTCGCTCGGCACTAGTTCCGTTCCTGCAATACTGCCAAGCGGAAGACGGCTACGTCACCGATCAGGCGATCGCAGATGCCGCGGAACTCGTCGGCATAACTCCCGCTGAAGTGGAATCCACCGCTTCCTTTTATTCGCTGCTCTTCCGCCACCCGATCGGCAAGCACGTGATCCAAGTCTGCAGGACGCTCGGATGCATGCTCGGCGGCGCGGACGAATTGCGCGAGCACATCCGCACGCGCCTCGGCGTGGAGAATCTCGAGACCACCGCGGACGGTGCGATCACGTACGAAGAAGTTGAATGCCTCGCGGCGTGCGACAGGGCGCCCGTGCTGCAGCACAATCTCGAATTCGTCTACAACGTCACGCCGGAGAAGTTCGACTCGCTGCTCGAGACTTGGCGGCGCGAGAGTCCGGCCGCGGCACTGCCGGCGGAGTGAGTGATGCCGATTGAACCGGTGCTGACCAAGGGCTTCGGCTCGCTCGACTTGACCGATCTCGCCGTCTATCGATCGGTGGGCGGTTTCGCGGCGCTGACCAAGGCGCTGCGCGAGATGACGCCGGACGGCGTCGTGGCCGAAGTGATGGCTTCGAATCTTCGCGGCCGTGGCGGCGCAGGTTTTCCCACCGGCAAGAAGTGGAGTTTCCTTCCGAAGGATGGCCGGCCACGGTATCTGGTCTGCAACAGCGACGAGGCCGAAGCCGGAACGTTCAAGGATCGGATGTTGCTCGAGAACTCTCCCTTCAATCTGATCGAAGGACTCGTGATCTCGGCGTATGCTGTGAACGCAAAGCGCGTCTTCATCTATATACGCGGCGAATTTCTTGCGGGTTATCGCATTTTCCAAAAAGCGCTCGCGCAGGCGTACGATGCAGGATTGGTCGGAGCCGACATCTTGGGCAGCGGATATTCCGTTGAAATCGTGCCGCACCGGGGCGCCGGCGCGTACATCTGCGGCGAAGAGACAGCGCAGCTCAATTCGCTCGAAGGCAAGCGCGGCGAACCGCGGCTCAAGCCGCCGTTCCCCGCCAACGCCGGCCTCTACGGCATGCCCACCGTCGTCAACAACGTCGAGACGCTCATGTACGTGCCGCACATCATCGAGCGCGGCGCGAAGTGGTTCGCGTCGATCGGGGCCGAAAAATCACCTGGCCCGAAAGTGATCTCGGTGAGCGGTCACGTCATGCGCCCGGGAAATTACGAAGTCCCGCTTGGAATCCCGATGCGCGAACTCGTGATGGAGCTTGCCGGCGGCTTGCGCCCTGGCCGGCGCGTGAAAGCGATCCAGCCCGGCGGCGGTTCGTCCGCGGCGATCTTCGAAGAAGATCTCGACGTGGCGTGCGATTTCGATTCGCTCGCCGCGAAGGGCACGATGCTCGGCTCAGGCGCTGTAACGGTCATGGACGATACCGCGTGCATGGTGCGCTGCGCGTTGACCATCAACAGATTTTTCGAAACCGAGTCTTGCGGACAGTGCACGCCATGTCGCGAAGGCGGTCAGTGGGTGCATCGCATGGTCGCTCGCCTTGAGGCCGGCGAAGGATCCGAATCCGATCTGAAGATCCTCACCACGATCAACCGCACGATCACCGGCACGAACTTGTGCGTGCTCGGCGACTCGATCATGCCGTTTCTGTCATCGGTATACAAGCACTTCCCCGAAGAGTTCCACGATCACGTGCGGCTCGCCGGCTGTCCGCTGCACGCACGCTCGGAGAGCGCCGCGTGAGCCCAGAAAAAGCTGTGCGCGAAGTCTCGGTGACGATCGACGGCAACACGTTCGCCGTGCCGGAAGGCACGCTGGTCGTGGAAGCCGCGAAGCATCTCGGCACGCAGATCCCCGTCTACTGCTATCACCCGAAACTCGAACCGGCGGGCCTGTGCCGCATCTGTCTCGTCGAGATCGAGAAGATGCCGAAGCTGCAGATCGCGTGCGCGACGCGCGTCGCAGACGGCATGGTCGTGCACACGTCGTCGGCGAAAGTCGCCGAGGCGCGGCGCGGCGTGCTGGAATTTTTGCTGCTCAACCACCCGCTGGATTGCCCCGTGTGCGACAAGGGCGGCGAGTGCGAACTGCAGGACTTCACGATGTCGTACGGACCGGGCGAGAGCCGTCTGACCGAGCCGAAGCTGCACAAGCCGAAGCTCGTTGACCTCGGCCCGACCATCGTGCTCGACGAAGAGCGCTGCATCCTCTGCCGACGCTGCACGAGATTCGACGATGAGATCGCGCAAGAACGCACGCTGATCGTCGAAGATCGCGGCTTCAAGAGCCTCATCTCCACCCGCAACGGCGGCGCTTACGCATCCTACTTCTCCGGTAACACGACTGAGATCTGTCCGGTCGGCGCGCTCACGAGCAAGGCGTATCGCTTCCGCTCGCGGCCATGGGACCTCAATCACACCGATTCTGTCTGCACACAGTGCTCGGTCGGCTGCAACTATCGCGTCGACACGCGTTTTGGCCGCGTCATGCGCACGTTCACGCGCGAGAACCCCGCGGTGGACGACGGCTGGATATGTGACCGCGGCCGCTACACGTTCAACTATCTCTACGCGCCGGAGCGCCTCCGTGCGCCGTCTATAAAACGCGACGGCGGCCGAGTGGACGTCACGTTCGCCGAAGCGGCTGTGCTCGCCGGATCGAAACTCGCAGAAGCCGCCGCGCGTGGACGCGTGGGCGTGATCGGCGGCGGCCGGCTCTCAGACGAAGAGGCGTACGCGCTGCAACGCTTTGCGCGCGAAGTTCTCGGCACGAACAACATCGACTATCGTACGCATGCGCAGGTCTACGCGTCGCCGTCGCGCTTCGGCGCTCGCCTGACCGACATCGACGATGCATCGGTCATCCTCGCCTTCGGGGCGGTCACGCCGGAGCTGGCGCCGATCCTCGATCTGCGGATCCGCCGCGCGGTCGCACGCGGCCACGCGAAATTTGTCTACATGGGACCATATCGGCCGGCGTTTACGATCGAGACGCGTTATGTCAAACTCCAACGGGGTACGCTGCCGAAGGAGCTTGACGATCTCGGCGACGCCGTGCGGCGCGGCGCCGGTCAGCCCGGCGGCAGCGATGTGGCGACGATCGCATCCGACATTGCAGCGGCGAAGAAGATCGTCGCGATCCATTCGGGCGAGGACGCGCCGAGCGCCGACGCGATCGAGCGCCTAGTGGAGACGCTCCAGCAGAGCGGCCGCGATGCGGGAATCCTGGTCGTGGGCGCGACCGGCAACGCGCGCGGCGCAGAAGCGGCGGGCTGCGTGCCGAATCTTGGCCCTGGCTATGCGCCGGTGTCGGGCGAGCCGGGGATGACCACCGATCAGATGTTGGCTGCGGCCGCCGACGGCCGCCTGGACGCGCTCTTCGTGATCGGCGCGAACCCGGCGCTGACGTTCCCAGACGGCGCGCTCGCTCGGCGCGCGCTCAAACGCGTCCCTTTCCTCGCCGTCGCCGATCAAGTCATGACCGAGACCGCGTCGTATGCGCACATAGTCTTCGCGGCGGCATCGTTCGCCGAAAAACGCGGCCATACGACCAATCTCGAGGGTATTCGCCAGGCGTTTGCTGCAGCCGTCGAGTCGCCGCTCGAAGTCCGTACCGACGCACAGATCATCGGCGCGCTTACGTTGGCGACGCGGCGCGGATCGATAGGCGACGACCCCACCACACTTTTCGCAGAACTGAATGCCGCGGAATCGGCCCCTCGCGCGAAGACCGGCGGCGGTGCGCTCGCTCGTCCAGTAGTCACAGGAGCTAGCGCGCCCATCGCCGTCCCCGATGGCGCGCTCACGGTCATCCCGATACCGCATCTGTATGCGGGCGGCGGCGCAGCTGCCCACGATCCAGGGACCAAACCGATGCGCCCGGAGCCATACGCTGTATTCAGTCCGTCCGACGCGCGGCGCTTGTCGTTGGACGAAGGCGCGCGTGTCAAGCTCAGCGGGGCCAGCGGCAGCATCGAGGTCTCTGCGCGGATCGCGCAGCAGGTGCCCGACGGAAGCGTGCTCGTCCTCGCGGAGATGCCGGAAGCGCCGCACAACCTGCTGCTCGACGCATCGGGCGGCGGCTGGGCGAACGTTGAAGTCATCGCCGGGGCAGCGGAGGCCGCGGGATGAACCACCTGCTCGCCGATCCGTGGCTGCGCTTCATCCTCGTCGTCGCGATCAAGTCCGGCGTGTTGATCTTCATCGTGATCACGTCGTTCGCGTACCTCATGCTCTTCGAGCGCAAGATCCTTGCGTGGTTCCAGCTGCGGCTCGGGCCGATCTGGTGCGGGCCGTGGGGGTTGCTGCAGCCGGCGGCGGACGCGGTGAAGCTCGTACTGAAGGAAGATCTCACACCGCGCGACGCCGATCCGCTGATCTATCGCTTCGCGCCGGCGATCGCAGTGCTCACGTCCGTGCTCGCATACGCCGCGATCCCATTCGGCACGTTCCCCGACGGCAGCCCCGTCGCGATCGCGAATCTCAACGTCGGCATCTTGTACATCCTCGCTGCGGGATCGCTCGGCGTGTACGGCATCGCGCTCGGCGGCTGGTCGAGCCAATCGAAATGGCCGCTGCTCGGCGCCATCCGCTCCACCGCGCAGATGATCTCGTACGAGCTCGCCATGGGATTGTCGATCATCGGCGTGCTGCTGTTAGCCGGCACCACGAATTTGAGCGGCATCACCGCCGCGCAGTCGGCGCATCACGTCTGGTACATCTTGCCGCAGTTCGTCGGTTTCCTCATCTACTTCATCACCGCCACGGCCGAGACGAATCGCGCGCCGTTCGATCTGCCTGAAGCCGAAACCGAGCTCGTCGCCGGCTTCCACACCGAATACTCGAGCCTACGCTTCGGCACGTTCTTCGTGGCGGAATACATCAATATGATAACGGTGTCATGCGTGGCGACGCTGCTGTTCCTGGGCGGCGGAGACGGTCCGTTTCTCGCCACCTTACCGCTGCTCTCGGTCGCCTGGTTCGTCTTGAAAGTCATGGTCTTCTTGTTCGTCCTGATATGGATGCGTGCGACATTGCCGCGCCTGCGCTACGATCGCCTGATGGCGTTCGGCTGGAAGGTGCTGCTGCCGGTCGCCGTGCTCAATCTGCTCGTGACGGCCGCGATCGTCGCTCTCGTGAAGGCATAGCCATGAACGTGTTGCGCGCCGCTTGGGGAATCGTGACCGGACATATGGTCACGCTCAAGTATCTTTTCAAACGCAAGTCCACGATCGATTACCCTCGCGTTCCGTATCCGCATCCGGAGCGCTTCCGCGGCGTGCACGAACTGCGCAAGTACGATGATGGGCTCGAACGCTGCATCGGCTGCGAGCTCTGCGCGGTCGCGTGCCCGGCCAATGCGATCACGGTGATCGGCGCGGAAAACGACCCCGCTGCGCCGACCTCTCCCGGCCAGCGTTACGGCTACCGCTACGAGATCGATATGCTGCGCTGCATCTTCTGCGGCTGGTGCGAAGAGGCGTGCCCGACCGATGCCATCGTCCTCACTCCTAAATTCGACATCGCCGACTACACGCGCGAGCGTCTAGTGTACGGTAAGGATCGCCTCGTCGTCACCGACCCGTTCAAGCAACATCTCGCCAATACGGAATCGGCGGCCCAGACGGAACCGGGCGTCATCTGATGGTCGTTCTTTTCTGGGTCTGCGCCATCGTGCTCGTGGGCACGGCCATCGCCGTGGTCGGAAGCCGTCAGCCGGTCCATTCGGTAGTGGGCTTGATCGTGAATTTCTCGGCGCTCGCGGTGCTGTTCCTCACGCTTTCGGCGGAGTTCTTGGCGATGATGCAGATCATCATCTACGCCGGCGCGATCTTAGTCCTGTTCCTGTTCGTCATCGCGCTGCTGACCGTCGGCAACCAGCCGATCGAGACGGGCGAAGGTCGCCTTGCCCACCAGACAGTGCCCGCCATCGCCGCGGGCGTGGCCGCGCTCGGCTTGATCGCCTTCGGCGTGCGAACCGCGTGGTCGCAAAGCGCCGCGTCGCCGCCGGCAGACCTCGGCACCGTGCCGGCTTTCGGCACCGCGCTGCTCACGACGCACGTCTTCGCATTTGAGGCGACCGCCTTTGTGCTGCTGGTCGCGATCATCGGCGTCGTCCTCATGGCCGGCCGCAAGGAGATACGTTTCTAGCGATGCCGCAAGTACCGCTGGCCGACTATCTCATCCTCGCGACCGTTCTCTTCGTGATCGGTCTTGTCGGTTTTCTCGTGCGCCGCAATCCCATCACGATGCTCATGGCCATCGAACTCATGTGGAACGCGGGCAATCTTGTGTTTGCGGCATTTGCGCGGAATTTCGGCGACATGACCGGGCAAGTCTTCGTCTTCATCGTCATAACGGTGGCGGCGGCTGAAGCCGCCATCTCGCTTGCGATCGTGGTCATGGTCTTCCGCCACCGCGAAGACGTCGACGTGGATGACATCTCGGTGATGAGAGGCTGATGGATAAGTTCGCGGCCCTCGTGCTCGTCATTCTCTTGCTGCCGCTCGCCGGCGCGGTGCTGATCTCATTTGCCGGGCCGTATCTCCCGCGCGTCGCTGCCGCTGTGATCGCGAACGGCACCTTGCTTGTTGCATTCCTTATGACCGGCATCGTCGCGCTCACAGGTTGGCAGGCGACTTCGTCCGGACAAACGATCCCACAACACTTCGCCTATGGCACGTGGGCGCTGATCCCGCCGCTCAAGATCTCGTTCGGCCTTTTGATTGATCCGCTCGCGCTTACGTGGATGCTGATCATCACCGGGGTCGGCTTCTTGATACACCTGTATTCGGTCGGCTATATGGCAAGCGACCGGAACTACCGCACGTTTTTCGCCTACATGAATCTGTTCGTCTTCACGATGCTGCTGCTCGTGATGTCGGATAACTTCTTGTGGCTGCTCGTCGGGTGGGGCGGCGTCGGCCTGGCCTCCTACTTGCTCATCGGCTTCTACTACGACCGAGTGTCGGCGGTTCTCGCGGCGCGCAAAGCGCTGATCATGAACGTCATCGGCGACGTCGGCATCATGATCGCGATCTTTCTCATATATGCGCACCTCGGCAGCGCGGCATACAGTGACGTCTTCGCCCGCGTCGCTAGCGTCGGCGCGCCGGCGCTCACCGCGATCGGCCTCTGGCTGCTGCTCGGCGCCGTCGCTAAGTCTGCGCAATTGCCGCTGCACACCTGGCTGCCGGATGCGATGGAAGGTCCGACTCCTGTCAGCGCGCTTATCCACGCCGCGACCATGGTCACGGCCGGCGTGTACTTGATCGCGCGCTGTTACCCGATCTACGATCATGCGCCCGTGGCCGCGGAGGTTGTGGCTGTAGTCGGCGCGACGTCAGCACTCTTCGCGGCCACGATCGGCTGCGTACAGTACGATATCAAACGCGTGCTCGCGTACTCCACGATGAGCCAGATCGGCTACATGATGTTCGCGGTGGGAGCGGGCGCGTATACCGCCGGCGCCTTCCACTTTCTCACACATGCGTTCTTCAAAGCGCTGCTCTTCATGGCGGCGGGCATCGTGATCCAGAATCTCGGCGGCGAACAAGATATCCGAAAGATGGGCGGTCTCGCCGGCAAGATGCCGCTCGCGTTTTGGACGTTTCTCATCGGCACGGTCGCCATCGCGGGCGTTCCGCCGTTCGCCGGATTTTTCTCCAAGGACGCGGTTATCGATGCGGCAATCGCATTGCACCATCCGGTGCTCGGCGCGTTCTTGATCATCGCTGCGTTCCTCACCGCGTTCTACATGTTCCGGCTGCTGTTCCTCACGTTCTTCAGCGGCGCGTATCGTGGCGACGGCGCGCCGCACGATCATCCTATGGTCTCCATGAACGTGCCCGTGGTTGTACTTGCGATTCTCGCCACCGTCGGCGGATTTCTGGCCGCGCCGCTTGGAGCGGCGTTGCGCTTGACGTTCGTCGGCGCGCTGCATGACCAAGACATCGCCACGATCAATTGGCCGGTTGCGGCCGGCGCTTTCTTATTGGTCGTCGCCGGTATCGCGACGGCGTACGCGCTGTATCAAGTGCGGCCGCAGCTGCGCGAGTCGCTCATTCGCGCGCTCGCGGGCCCACGCCAGCTCGTGATGAACGCCTACTATCTGGACACGGTATACCATTGGCTCGTCGAAGTCCCCGCGTATGCCATCGCTGATGCCGCCGCCGGATTCTTCGAAACGTTCATCATCCGCGCGATCCCGCTTGCGGCAAGCGCCACTGCCGCTGCCCTCGGCGGCTTCGCGCGCGCTTGGGAATCGGGTCAGCTGCGGCGCTACGGTCTCACGATCGCCGTCGGCGTCGTGCTCTTGCTCGCGTGGTACGTGATCACCGCGTACGCGGCGGCGTCGCAAGGCGTGTTGCCGCAATGATGATCGATCTCGTCATCTTCTTGCCGGCGATCGCGGCCATCGCGCTGCTCTGCATCCCTCGCGATGCGCAACGCGCGCTCAGAGGCGTGGCGCTCATCGGTGCCTTAGCGACCTTTGTTCTGAGTCTTGGCTTCATCACCGGCGGATTCGGCAATGAATTCGATCAGCGGATTCCGTGGATCTCGGGAACGTGGACCGCGGCGTATCATGTCCACGTCGGCGGGCTAAGCGTCTACTTCGTCTTGCTCACAACCCTCGTCTCCGTCGCAGCGATCTGGGGCGCGTTCTCGTACTCTGACGCAGGCAAACTGCGCGGCTTCCTCGCGCTGCTGCTGTTGTTCGAGACGACGCTGCTCGGGTTGTTCACAGCCGCCGATCTGCTGCTCTTCTACGTCTATTGGGATCTCATGCTGATCCCGGTCTTCCTATTACTAGTCGGTTACTCGGGTTCGGCGGAAGCGCGCTCGGCCGCGTGGAGCTATCTCCTCTACAACGGCGCGGGCGGATTGGTTCTGCTGCTCGGCGTCGTCGGCGTCGTGCTGCACACCGGCACGTTTGAAGTGCTCGGACAGACGTATTCGTTCGGCACGCTCGAGAACTGGCTATTCGCAGCGTTCGCGCTGGCATTCCTCATCAAGACGCCTTCGTTCCCGTTCCATGCGTGGATGCCGCCGACGTACACGAATTCGCCGCCGCCGCTCGTCGCGATGGTCTCCGGCGTGCAGAGCAAGGCAGGCCTTTTCGGATTCCTCGTTTTCGCGTTGCCGCTTTTCCCGGTCGCAGCGCACACGTGGGCACCCGTGCTGCTCGTGCTCGCCGTCGCGAGCATCGTCTACGGGGCATTCGCAGCGCTCGGCCAGCGCGATATGAAGACGCTTGTGGCGTTCTCGTCGCTCTCGCACCTAGGGCTCGTCGTGCTCGCGCTATTCGCTTTCGATCTGACGAGCGTACCAGGCAGTATCGTCATGATCGTGAGCCACGGATTGATCTCGGCTGCGCTTTTCCTGTTGCTCGGGTTCGTGGAAGAGCGGACCGGTTCGCGCGAGATCGGAGCGTTCGGCGGGCTCGCCGCGCACGCGCCGCGGCTGCAAGCGCTCATGCTCGTCGCTGCGATGGCCGCGCTCGGACTGCCCGGCCTCTCCGGCTTCGCCGGCGAATTCCTCATCTTGATCGGCGCGTGGCAGACGCAGCCCGTCTATACCGCCATCTCGCTGATCGCGATCGTCGTCGCAAGCGCTTACGTGTTGAAGATGTTCCAGGCAGCGATGCACGGACCTGAGAGTGTCCCTGGCGGACGGACTTACGGCGATCTTCGCGCACGCGAGATCTGGATATTAGCGCCGCTGATCGCCGGCATCTTCTTGTTCGGCATCTGGCCAGGCGTTCTGTTACCGGGCGGCGGTTCGCTCACAGGCGCGACGCCGGCGCACACGGTTGCGCTGCACGGACAGAGGCCGCACGCGTGATCCAAAGCGTCGCCATCGATTGGAATGTGATCGCGCCCGTCGTCGTGCTCGTCGCGACGGGGCTACTCGTGCTGGTCGTGGATCTTCTCAGCCGCAGCGCTCCGCGCCAGCTGCTTTACGGCATCGGCATCGTCGGTTCGCTGGCCGCGTTTGCCGCCATGCTGCCGTTGCGCGGTCAGGAACTCACCACGTTCGGCGGCGCGTTCGCGAGCGATTCGTTCTCGTGGCCGTTCGACGTCTTGCTGCTGCTCACGCTTACTATTTCGCTGGCGCTTTCGTGTCTCGGCAAGGCTGAAGACGGCGCAAATCCCGGTGCATACGCGGCATTGCTGATCTTCTGCACGATCGGCGGTCTGATTCTCGCCGGAGCGACGACGCTCATCGGCATCTTCTTAGGTCTCGAAGAGCTCTCGCTCGCGCTCTACGTGCTCGCCGGCACCGGCTATCCGCGCCGTTCATCACAGGAAGCCGCGCTCAAGTACGTGCTGCTCGGTTCGCTCGCATCTGGGTTTCTGATCTTCGGAATGGCGCTGCTCTACGGCAGTGCCGGCAGTATCTCGCTAGCCGCGATGTCGCACGCCGCGTATGCGGGCGGGCCGCTCTTCATCGGCGGTTTCGCGCTCTTCCTCGTTGGGGTCGCGTTCAAACTCGCGCTTGCGCCCTTCCATCTCTGGACGCCCGACGTCTACGAAGGATCGCCGCTCGCGGTCACCGCGTTCATGGCCGTCGCCGTGAAGGCGGCGATGTTCGCCGTGCTCGCGCGCTTCGCGTATGTCGTATTCGGCCACGATGCATCGGCGCTCGTGCCGCTGTGGATCCTCGCGATCCTCTCGATGATCGTCGGCAACGTCGGCGCCATTAGGCAGACGAATCTCAAGCGTCTGCTGGCGTTTTCGGGCATCGCGCAGGCGGGTTATCTCGTGCTTGCACTTGCGGGAGTGGGCCGCGGCGGGGTCGCAACGCTCGTCTTCTATCTGGCGGCGTACGCATTTATGAATCTTGGAGCGTTTGCGGTCATCGCGCTGATCGGCAACGGGGACGAGCTGCACGCCGACCTCAGTGCATATCGTGGTCTCGCGTTTCGCCGGCCGATGGTCGCAGCGCTCATGATGCTTTTCTTCCTATCGCTTGCCGGCATTCCGGCGACGGCCGGTTTCATCGGGAAAGTCTTGCTGCTCGGCCAGGCGATGGGCGCGGGTCCCTGGGGCGTTGCGATGGCTGTAGCGCTCATCGTGGGCACGCTGGTCTCGTTCTACGTCTACTTCCAGGTGATATGGCAGATGTTCGCGCCGGCGGATGCGGAAGCGGTCGCGTCGGACGGAAACGCTGCGGTGTCGTGGGTCGCGGTCGCCGCCGGCGCAGTGGGCGTTCTGCTGCTGGGCATCGTGCCGCAGCTGCTCCTCGCCCATTTGTAAGATGAATACGCGGACGCGCTGATGGGGCTGGCTGAAGGGGCCGACTTTATGTCGGCCCTGGCTTATATAACGTGAGCCGACATAAAGTCGGCCCCTTCAGCTCGTCGGTTCGTTACGTCGGTTCGTGCGAAAAAAGTCTAACCGATCAAACGCGAGTTGTACCACGCGACGAGCGGCGGGATCGTTACCGTCGCGATGATGAAGGCCACGATATTCGTGCCGGCCGCGCCTGATAAAACCTCCACCGCCATGACCGCGAGCATCGCGACGCCGAACATCGAGAAGACGATTCCCGCTACGCGCAGTTGCTTGGGCAGCACGGGCGGCTTTTCGCGACCCGCGAAATACATCGACCGATCGCGCGTGCCGACGTAGAGCATCTGCAGCCCGATGGTCAGCCCGACCACGATCAGCGCGTATGCAAAGAGCAAGATGTCGGAGTTTTGCGTCACGTTTGTACGATCCAATCCGTCTCTAGTGGCGCTCCGCGCGAGTCACATTGAACTGTCGCGCGTCGCATCCGCTCTTCGTCGCCGGCGAAAGCGTACCGTGCACGACGACGTGATCGCCCGGATGCAAGCCGTCCAAGATGCCGGGCGCCGCTGACAACGCGAATGTTCCGCCCCATGCGGCGCCGCGCCCGTTTGAGAACAACACGTACGTGCACAGCGGAACACGCAGACCGATGAAGAGTTTGCCCGCGACCCACGAGAGATCCGGTGCGTAGCCGTACTCGGGATAATCTCCGGTCGCGTATGGCGCAGGCGTCGGCGTCGCGGGCGCAGACGAAGGTGTGATGTGCCTGCACCCGCTCGCTGCGAACAAAACGATCGCAGCGATCGTGCAGACCATGATCTTCGTCACGTCGGCGCAATTCGCGCCGCGACAGCGCGCCTCATGCGTGTGTCCCATTCGAACAAATAACCACAGGTTATTCACTGCTGAAACGCCAAATTTTTGCCACAGGGCGGGCGGCGATTATCATCACCCCTCGAATTCCGTGTGCCCGACTTCCAGAATTCCGCTGAAAGACAGATTTGACTCGCAAACTCTCCACCGCCGCTTGCGCGTTCGCCGCCTTTGCGGCCGCGACCATCGCGGCCGCAACGCTCGCATCGGCGGACCCGCCGAGCGGTCCGGTCAAAGCTGTTCCCGTTCTCCCATCTCCCACGCCGACGTCGACCGCGATCGCGGCGCACCGGGTCGGCCAGGTCTACGACTATAGTCTGCACGGCGAGGTCGGTCAGAGCATCACCGGCAGCGATGCGCTCGGCCGCAAAGTCGATCAGCGCGCGATGCCCACGACGCTCAACGGCAGAGAGCGCGTCGCGATCAAGCAAGCGGCTTCGGACGGACTGACGCTGCATCGATCCGGCGCGATCACCGCCACGGTCGCGGGGCGTCCGGTTAGCAAGCCAGGCACCGGCTGGACGCTCGTGAACACGGATGGCGTCGTCGTACGGGATCACGGAACGCTCGGCGGTCTCTTTCTGCTCCCGCTCGGTTTTCTCGGCGAGCGAGCGGTGAAGGGCGGCGCAGTGCTCGCCATCGGCGATTCGTGGAACGGCAAGCTCGGCACGAAACTCTACGGCATGACCGCGCGCCCGGACTTGTCGTTCTCCGTGACCGGCATGCGCTACGTCTTGGGTCAGAGCGTCTACTCGATCGAAGCGACGGGAACCGTACCGATGCGCGAGCCCGTGGTCACAAATACCGGCGAGATGCTCGGCTATGCGAGCGGCACCGCGAAACTCGATCTGCGCTTCGACTACGATCGGGCGAACGCTCGCGTCGTCGCGCTCGATCTCAATGTGCGCGATACGCTGACAATGTTGGGCGCCGGCAAATCCGCGCACGGCAGCATCGTGGACACGCAGCGATACTTAGTCGCGCTCGACGCGGGCTCTATCTCAGCGTCAGCCGTCCCCAAGTCGCTTTAGCGCCGCTTTGCGCGCTTCGCTGTGCGAGTAACCGTACAGGAAGTAGACCAGCAGTCCGACGACCATCCAGATGCCGAAGCGCGTCCAGATGAAGACGTTGGTCCCCCACACCATGAGGCCGAGCGAAAGCAGTGCGCCGATGGCGGGGATGAGCGGCACCCACGGAGTGCGGAAGCCGCGCGCCCGATCGGGTTGCGTGTAGCGCAAGACAAGCACGCCGAGGCAGACGAGCAGAAACGCGCTGAGCGTGCCGGTGTTGACGAAACTGAGCAACGTGTCAAGCGAGAACGTTCCCGCCATGATGCCGACGACCAATCCCATTATCAGCGTCATGTTCGCAGGCGTGCGGAACTTGGGATGGATCTTCGCGATGCCTTTCGGCAGCAGTCCGTCGCGCGCCATCACCATGAAGATGCGGCTCTGACCGTAGATCGAGGTGAGCACGACCGACGAAGTTCCGAGCACCGCGCCCAGGACTGCGACCCACGCGTAGCCGCCAAGTCCGACCGCCGCAAGCGCTGTCGGCAGCGGGGTGATAGGATCGACCTTCGACGCCGGCTGCAAGCCGATGAGCGCGATCGCCACCGCGGTGTAGAAAATCGTGCCGAGGATCAGCGAACCGAGCACGCCGATGGGCACGTCACGTTGCGGCTTTTTTGCCTCCTCGGCGGCGACGGTCACAGAATCAAATCCGATGAACGCGAAGAACGCGAAGAATGCGCCCGGGATGATACCCACCACCGGGAAGTCGCTGCTCGGGCCTGGCTTGTACCAGCCGTTGGGGATGAACGGCGTGAAGTGCGCGCCGACGAAGTGCGGGAGCGCAACCAGCACGAAAAATGCGAGCACGCCCATTTTGATGATGACGATGATCGTATTCGCGCCGGCCGATTCTTTTACACCGACCGTCAGTAAGATCGCAAAACCAAGCACGCAGAAAAAAGCGATGACGTCGAAATACGTGCCGTGCACGGGATCGTAGTGGCCCGTGGCCCATTGCGGCAGCACGACATGGAGATATTGCACCAGCACCAGCTGGATATTGCCCGAAAACGTTGTCGCGACCGGCGCGGCCGACATGCCATATTCGAGGATGAGATTCCAGCCGATGATCCACGCCAAGAATTCGCCGAGCGTGGCATACGTGTACGTATACGCGCTGCCGGCGACGGGAACCATCGAAGAGAACTCCGCGTAGCAGAGGCCGGCGCATGCCGACGCCACCGCGCAGATGGCGAAAGAGATCAAAATGGCCGGTCCGGCATAGTTGTGGATGCCGGTGCCGACCGTCGCGAAGATGCCCGCGCCAACCATGTTGCCCAAGCCGAGCGCGATGAGCATCCATGGTCCGAGTTCGCGCTTGAGCTTTGGCCCCTTCTGTTCGACTTCGACGTTGAGGTCGTCAATCGAGCGGGTAATGAAGAGTCCGGTCGTCGTCTTAGGGACGGTGGCCATCTATATTGCGACCTCTATCGCGGCGAGGTGATACGCGAGCGGGCCAGTGACATTCCACCGGCCCGGTGTTGCGGCGAGGTTTCTGCGAAGTGAATGTTTCGGCCTTCCGTATCAGGCTTGCGCGATCAGGCTTGCGCGTCTTTGGCGGACATGACCGGCGAACCGTCGAGCGGCCAGCGGATTCCGACCGTCGCATCGTGCCAGCTCAAGATCTTCTCGGTGGCCGGATCGTGATGCGCGCTCATCTTATAATGAAGAACAACACCGTCGGTGAGTGCGAGAAAGCCGTGAGCAAAGCCGTCGGGCACGTACAACTGCAGATGGTTGTCGGCCGAGAGGTGAAAGCCTTGCCATTTCTTGTAGGTCGGCGACCCTTCTCGTACGTCCACGATCACATCGAAGATCTCACCGGCCAGCGCATTGACGAGCTTGGCCATACCGGGTTGATAGTGCATGCCGCGCAACACGTTTTTGCCGGATAGCGATACCCCGTCTTGCAGCCACTCATCGGTCACACCGATCGCTGCGTACTTTCGCTTGGAGTACGTCTCTTTGAAAAATCCGCGCTGATCCCGATAGACGTCGGGCACGATGATCTTGGCTTCCGCAAAATCGGTGGGTTGCGTCGTGAGCATGGGACCCTTCTATGCGGCGGACCATAAAGGTCCGCCCTACACGGTTGTTATGTCGGGCGGACCTTCATGGTCCGCCCGACGAGTCGTTCCTTACGGCGCCGTCATCGTCTGCGCCGATAGCGCTTGCTGCGCGATCGCATCGAGCGCTTCGAGATGCGCCGTCGTCAGTTCGTCCAGCCCGCCATGGCTCGCCGCAACCCGACAATCGTGCTGCAGCGCAACCAGTTCGGCGCGTGCGAGCGCTTTTGCATCGTCGGGCGTGCCGGTCATCGGCTTGACCCAGAGCGTCGCGAGACGCCGCGCGTACCGTGATTGGAGATTGCGCAAGACGACGCCATCCGAAGCGGCTCGACCGCGAGCGATATCGCCGAACACCGACGTTTGCGCCCAGTCGAACAGATCGGACAGACTCATCGTCCGGCCGCGATCGTACTTGAAGGACAAGTCGTCGATGCGCTGCAGCGTCAACGGCGCGAACGTCTCGTTGAGCGCGATGTCTTGATCGGTCGCCGCGATTTCGACGACCGCCACGTCGTGACGATCTGTGGGGTTGTACGCCCACGTCCCGCCGCCATTCAAGATGCTCGCTTCAGTGTACGTCAGCCTCGTCAATACCGACGGGTTGAAGTTCCAAGCCGCATTCGAGAAGAGATATTGGTCCATCTGCTGCCACGCGCGCACCTCTTGCGTGCGCGGAACATACGCGAGCGGCGTGGCGCCGCCAGGATCGCCGGCGCGGCTGCGCGACAGATACTCGCCGCCGATGTTATGCGCGGCCATCGTCGCGCAGCGCCCGTACTGGCGAAGCGGCACGAGAAAACCTTCCCGCGCGTCATCGTTCGGTCGACCGACTGACGGGAAGCGGCTGTTCACCGCGTCCATGATCGCGTGTTCGGCGTGCATCTCAACGCCGCACCACTCGAGCGGATCGTTCGTGAGGTCGAACTGTTGATTGCGCGGATCGATCGCGTGTCCGCTGCCGAAGGCGACGTCTTCATCTGAGGCAAAGCGGAACTGCGGATCGTTCCACGCAGACGCGATGCGGCGCAGCGCGCTCAATTCGTCGTGCGGCGTAGCCGCACCGGCGATGTAGCCGTAGCCGTACTGGATCGCATGGTAGTCGTACGGACCGAGGGCTACTTGGCTGTAGTCGCCTTGCGGCGTGCCCTTCGGCCAGACGTTCAAGGGCGCATACTCCATCACGGACGTCGCGACGCCGTTTCTTTCCGTGAACGATTTGCTCTGGAGTTGCGCGGCAGTATAGCCCATCGAGCCCATGAAGTTGTGCTGCAGCCCCATGTCGTGACCGGATTCGTGCAAGACCGTTGCGCGGATATCTTGCTGGACGAATGCCCGACGCGCGTTCGGATCATCCGGCAGTCCGCGCATCGGCGCGACAAAATAGGTGTACGATGTGTTGTCGCCGGTGCCGACGACGGCGTCGACGTTGATGCCCGCGTTGATCTCCTCGCCGGTGCGCGGGTCGTTGACGATGAGCGCTTCGGCGCCGTATTGCGGCGACGACGTGTCGATCCAGCGCACCATGTTGTGCCGCATGTCGGCGGGATCCCACGTCGGGTCATCCGGCTGATCCTGCACTTGAATGGCGTTCAGGATTCCGACGCGCCGGAAACCGTCGTTCCACTGCAAAAGCGCGTCCTTGACCGTCTGGCGATATTCGACCGGAATGTTCTTGCTGATCGTGAAGACTAAAGGATGCGTCGCCACGGATGGCTTGCCCGGCGTGGCCGGAGCGAAGTTCCAGCGCGAGATGTACAACGTCTGGCGCGAATACGTCTGATCGTTTCCAAAGTCGAGATATCCCGCTTCGAAATAGCCGACGCGATCGTCCGCGATGCGCGGCATGTAGTTGTCGCTGGGCGGCTGGACGAGATTGTATTCCATCCGCACGGCGATGCTGCGCGGATCGGGCACGTTGTCGATGAGGTTTGGATCCGAGCTCGCCCAGGTCTGGTCGACTTCGAGAAGATCGTTCTCGGGGAACGCGGCGGTCTTTGTGAAGAACGAGCGGGTCGGATCGAGCCGGTAGCCGTGCGACGGATCGCCGACCACCTGCTGAAAATTGCCGGCAAGGTCTCCGACATCCCCGAGAAACGCGCTGGCCGAAATCAAGACCATTCCGCTTGCGTCCGACGCGACGATCGGTTCGGTCGCAATGACCGAGGTCGGAAACGATTCGTCGATAGACACGGATTGCGGTGATCCTGCGGGCGCGAGAAAATTCGTGTTGGGCCAGAAGATGATGATCTTGCCGCCCACTTTCGAGAACTCGATCATCCGCGCGGGCGCGACGTACGGCTCACCCGGCGCAGGCCCGAAGCCGCCAAGCCCGGTGGAAGGCACGGACGTCTCGATGAACTGACGATCGAGCTGGCTCGCCGCGATCGCCAGATAGACCTTGTCATCCTTGGTGATGATCGGGAACAGCCCGCTCTGCACTTGCGCGCTCGCGACGAACTGATCGTACGGCTGCGGGCCAGCCCCGCCGCCCGAGCCAGACGCGTCGGGCGCCGGGCCGCCAGCCGCAAGCGCGCGACCGGCGCTCGAGAACGCGAACATTATGATTGCAAGCGCAGCCATGCGCGCAAAACGAAAAGACATTGACGCCTCCTGAAAATTCAGAACCCGCGGCACGGTATCGCATCGCGGGTTCTTTTGTATGGTCCGGGCTACCTGTGCTTCACTTTCCGATGACCCCGAACGCCGCGCCCTGAGGATCCGCCAAGATCGCGAAGTGGCCCATGCCTTTGACCGCTGTCGTACCCATGAGGGCGCGTCCTCCGAGCCGCTTCGCCGTCGCGACAGCTCTTGCGCAATCCGCAACTTTCCAATGCGTGATCCAGCACGGCCCCAATTTACTAAATGATTCCGGCCACATGCCGCACACCATCTCCTTGCCAAGTCTGAACGCGAAGTATTTGTTGCCGCTGAAATCTTGCTCGACGATCTTCCAGCCGAGGAATTTCGCATAGAACGAGCCGGCGGTTTTTGTTTTCTTCGTGTTCAGATCGTGCCAGTTGACGGAGCCCGGCACGTCTTCGAGTTCGGCGCCGGCTGTGGACCCCGGCTGCCAGATAGCGAACTCCGCGCCGGTGGGATCTTTTAGAAAGGCCATGCGGCCAGCGTCATCGATTTTAACGGGCGAATCGACGACCTTTGCGCCGAGAGCCTTCGCCTTTGCAAACGATCGAGCGACGCTTTTCACGGAGACGTATGGTATCCACGCCGGCTTCGTCTTCTTCTTTTTGTCCGCCGCGGTCATTGGATAGAGCGCGCCGACGGATTTGCCCTTGGCTCTCAAGACCGAGTACGGATCTTTGCCCGGCCCGGGGGAGAAGTCGGTCACCGTGCATCCGAAGACGGCAGTGTAGAATTTCTTGGCACTCGCGACGTCCGTAGTGCCGAGATCGGTCCAACAGAACTCTCCGGGCTTGTAGCTTCTTCTGACGGTCATGCGATCTTCTCCATGACGATCTCTTCAAGACACTCGAGGCTTTGACTCCAACCTTCCTCCATTCCCTGCAGATACATTTCGGCGCCGGGTGTAGTCATGAGAATACGGTTGTGGACGCTGACATGCGTCTTACCATCGCGCTCGACGAACGTCACCGTCGTCAAGATCTCGAACAGCGGATTGTCTTTGTCATCGAGCGGCGTGTTCGAGAACGCAAGGCGCTCCGGTTCGACGATCTCGCGATAGACGCCGATCATGGGATAGATCGTGCCGTCGGGACCCTGCATGTGGATGCGGAACGCGCCGCCCGGGCGCACGTCGAGTTCGCAAACCGGGCTCGTGAACCCATGCGGTCCCCACCAGCGTTGCACAAGTTTCGGGTCTGTCCACGCTTTGAATACGCGCTCGCGTCGAGCGTCGAAGATATGGTTGACGACGACATCCTGTTGCGAACTATTTTGACCGGCCACGTCG
>JABCYQ010000001.1 GCA_013290125.1 Vulcanimicrobiota bacterium | reverse complement strand
GCCGCAGCGAGTTCACGCGATCCGGAAAGATAGTCGGCGTGGATGTGCGTCTCGGTGACTGCGATGATGCGGAATTCTTCGCGCTCTGCCAGATCCAAGTACGGCTGCACGTCTCTGCGCGGATCGACGACAAGCGCCACGCCGGCGTGCGAATCGGCGATCAGATACGAAGCTTGCGCAAGACCTTCGTCGTAAAACTCTCTGAAGAACAACGCGAAACCTCGCTGACCGGCATAAAGAAGAGCGCCCGCTACAGGCAGCCGGTGGTCCGGGCGTTCGCCGCGAGCGCAGGCCAGTCCGCGCTTCGGCGCGAATCGTCCCGGTACCGCGAACATCTGACACTCACCAACGCCGTAGGAAGCAATCTCGTGGCGAAAATCGTCGACGAAAAGTCCGAAAAACCGTCCGCTCGCGCCAACGGAGCGAACTCGAAGGACTCGGCGTGGCGCAGCGCCTTTGAGGCCGGCAAGAAGCTGCCTGGCGCGAACGACCGCACGATCTCCAACCACCCGCTGAAGCCGCTATATGGTCCGGAAGACGTCGCCGACCTCGATGTCGAGAATGATCTCAGCTACCCTGGGCAATATCCGTTCACGCGCGGGTTGCACCCCACCGGCTACCGCGGCCGGTTGTGGACCATGCGTCAGTTCGCGGGTTTCGGCACGGCGAAGCAGACCAACGAGCGCTATAAGTTCTTGTTGGCGCAGGGGCAGACGGGCCTTTCTGTCGCCTTCGACATGCCCGCGCTGATGGGCTACGACTCCGATCATCCGCGCGCGCTCGGTGAAGTGGGCAAGTGCGGCGTCGCGATTTCGACGCTGCAAGACATGAAGGATTTGTTCGAGGGCATCGACCTCGGCAAGATCACGACGTCGATGACGATCAATTGTACTGCGCCCGTGGCGCTCGCGATGTACATTGCCGCCGCCGAAGAGAGCGGCGTTCCGCAAGACAAGCTTGGCGGCACACTGCAAGCGGATATGCTCAAGGAATACATCGCGCAGAAGGAATGGATCTACCCGCCAGAACCGTCGATGCGCATCATCATCGACATGATCGCGTATTGCTCGAAGCACGTGCCGAAGTGGAACACGATCTCGATCTCCGGCTATCATATCCGCGAGGCGGGCAGCACCGCAGCGCAAGAACTCGCGTTCACGCTGGCCGACGGCTTCGCGTACGTGGAAGCGGGGATCAAGAGCGGACTGAACGTGGACGATTTCGCGCCGCGACTTTCGTTCTTCTTCAACTCGCATTCTGATTTCTTCGAAGAGATCGCGAAGTTCCGCGCGGCCCGGCGCATCTGGGCGCGCCACATGCGCGAGAAGTATGGCGCGAAGAATCCGCGCTCGTGGGCCATGCGCTTCCACACGCAGACCGCAGGCTGTTCGGCGACGGCGCAGCAGCCCGACAACAACATCATGCGCACGGCGTTCCAAGCGCTGGCGGCGGTGCTCGGCGGCACGCAGTCGCTGCATACGAATTCGCTCGACGAAGTGCTCGCGCTGCCAACCGAGAAGAACGTGCAGATCGCGCTGCGCACGCAACAGGTCATCGCCTACGAGACCGGCGTCACAAACGTCATCGACCCGCTCGGCGGTTCGTACTTCCTCGAAAAACTCACCGACGACATCGAGCGTGCCGCCGAAGACTACTTCCAGCGGATCGATGAGTATGGCGGCGTCATCCCAGCGATCCACGCCGGTTTCTTCCAAAAGGAGATCGCGGACGCTGCGTACGTCTACCAGCGCGAGATCGAGAGCGGCGAGCGGATCATCGTCGGCGTCAACGAGTTTCTCACTGATGAAGAGCAGCCAATTTCACTGCTCAAGATCGACCGCGCGGTCGAACTCGAGCAGTGCCGGCGCGTAACGGAGTTCCGCGCGGGGCGCGACGGCACGAAGGTTGAGGAAGCGCTCGCGGCGTTCAAACGCGCCGCCGAAGGCACTGAGAACCTCATGCCGCACTATCTGAACTGCGTGCGCAGCCACGCCACGCTGGGCGAGATCTCCGAAGCGCTCGTGCCCGTGTTCGGGCGCTACCGCGAACCGGCGTTCGTGTAGATGACCGAACGGCCGATACGCATTCTCGTCGCCAAAGCCGGGCTCGACGGTCACGACCGCGGGGCCAAGGTGATCGCACGCGCGCTGCGCGATGCGGGCGTCGAAGTGATCTACACCGGTCTACATCAGACGCCGGAGCAGGTCGTCGAAGCCGCCATTCAAGAGGATGTCGACGGCATCGGCCTGTCCGTCTTGTCCGGCGCGCACATGACGCTCTTTCCGCGCATCAAAGAACTCCTGGACCGCGAAGGCGCGAGCGACATCGTGCTCTTCGGCGGCGGAACCATTCCGGACGAAGACGTGAAGCCGTTGCTCGAAGGGGGCGTCGCCGCGATCTTCACTCCGGGGACGCCGATCGCCACGACGATCGAATTCGTGCGCGACGCATGCGGGAAGCGCGCACGGGCCTGAGCGCGGCACCCTACGTCTATTCACGTTTGGGCAAGCGATGCTTGCCCTACTACGGGGACGGCGGACACGCGCGACGCGTGCGATCGAAATCATGACCGATAAAATCCGCGTGCGCTTTGCGCCAAGCCCAACCGGATATCTCCACGTCGGCGGAGCGCGCACCGCGCTGTTCAATTGGCTCTTCGCGCGCCACAACGGCGGCGAATTCGTCTTGCGCGTGGAGGACACCGATACCGCACGCAACCGCGATGAGTTCGAGCGCGGCATCTTTGACGGTTTGCGCTGGCTCGGCTTGACGTGGGACGAAGGACCGGATATCGGCGGCGCGTTCGGGCCATACCGTCAGAGCGAACGGCAGGCGCTCTATCGCGAAGCTGCTGAGAAGTTGCGAGCGTCCGGACACGTCTATGAGTGTTTCTGTACCGACACGGAACCGGACGTTCAATCGAGCGAGTCGGTACCCACAGATCGGACCGCTGCCGATCGCACTGCAGCATCTTGCCCGTGCCGCGCGCTCGAACCGGCAGTTCGGCTGGAACGGATGGCTGCCGGCGAGCCGGCCGCGCTGCGCATGGCCGTGGACCCGACGCTCGCGATCACCGTCGTCGATCTCATTCGCGGCGACGTCACGTTTCCGCCGGGCACCGTGCCGGACTTCATAGTCGTCAAGCGTGACGGCGGCGCGCTGTATAATTTCGCGGTTGTCTCCGATGACCATAGCATGCGCATCACGCACGTGATCCGGGGCGAAGAGCATCTCGCGAACACTCCCAAACAGCTCCTGATCTATGAAGCGCTCGGCTGGCAGCCGCCCGCGTTCGCGCACATCCCGATCATCCTCAACGAACAGCGCCGCAAACTTTCCAAGCGCGATGGCGCCACGTTCGTCAACGACTACGAGACGATGGGCTTCTTGCCGCAGGCGCTCGTGAATTTTCTCGCGCTCTTGGGCTGGTCGCCCGGCGACAACCGCGAGATACTGTCTATCGAAGAGATGATTCGCGATTTCACGCTTGCCGGCGTCGTCAAACATCCGGCGATCTTCGATCCGGCCAAACTCGCCTGGATGAACAAAGAGTATATGAAGCAAGTCGCGCCGGACGATTTAGCGCACATGGTGGCAACGCTGCTGCCGGTGCTGCGCCCCAATGCGGCGCGCAAAGATGCGCCTCATGTCGCGCGCGTCACGGCGCTGCTTGCAGAGCGCGTCCGGACGATTGCCGAGATCATCGAACACGGCGCGTATTTCTTCGACACCGATCCGCCGGAGCCGACTTCGGAAGCGTTGAGCAAACATTGCGCCGCGCCAGACACAGTCGGACGGCTCGCAGCGGTTCGTGACGCGTTAGTGAAAGCCGACGACTTCAGCGTAGCGGGCGTTGAGGCGGCGATACGCGGCCTTGCCGAAGCCAACGGCACGAAGGCCGCCACATACATCCATCCGCTGCGCGTGGCGCTCACAGGTCAGGCCGTGAGTCCGGGCATCTTCGAAGTCGCCTCCATTCTGGGTCGCGACGTCGCGCTCGCACGAATCGATGCGCTCTTGAATCGGCTCGCGCTCGCGCCGGCGCCGCGCTCGTGAGCATCGACGCGCGCGCGATCGTTCTCGCGGCTGGCAAAGGCACGCGCATGAAGAGCCGGACGCCGAAGGTCCTGCACGAGATCTGCGGCCGTTCGATGCTCGATCACGTTCTCGCGAACGCGCACGCGGCGGGCGCAAAGGAATTGACCGCCGTCGTCAACGCCGATCTGCTCGAGACGTGCAAAGAGCTAGGCCTCGCCTGCGTGCTGCAAGAGCCGCAGAACGGCACTGGCCACGCCGTGCAGATGGCGATGGCCGCCATTGCGGGCGATGAAAAACCCGTGCTTATCATCAGTGCCGACATGCCGCTCGTGCCGAGCAGCCTGCTCGAAGCCGTGGTCGCGGCGCGGCACGCAGCAATGGCCCAGCTCGCATTTGTCACCGCGCGTGTAACACTGCCGACGAATTTCGGTCGTATCATCCGCGAAGGTGGCAAAGTCAAAGGCATCGTGGAAAATACCGACTGCAGCGAAGAACAGCGCCGGGTCAACGAAGTGAACGCCGGCGTCTACTGCTTCGATTCTAAGACGCTGCGCGAACAACTCGCGCGCTTAAAGCCGAACAATGCGCAGGGCGAGCTCTACCTCACCGACTGCGTCGCCGGCATCGCGGCGGACGGCGGACGTATCGAAACCGTCGAATGCGAAGATCCACGCCTCGTGATGGGCGTGAACAATCGCGCGGAACTCGCTGCGGCTCGCGCGGTCATGCAGTCGCGCATCCTTGTGGAGCACATGCTCGCCGGGGTCACGATCGTCGATCCGGCGGCGACGTATGTCGATGTAGGAGTGAAGCTCGAACCCGACGTGACGATATTTCCGCAAACGCATGTGCTCGGCAGATCGTCGGTCGGCCGCGGCACGAAACTCGGCCCCGGCACGCAGTTGCGTAACACAGAGATCGGCGAAGGATGCACGGTGCGTTGGTCGGTGATCGAAGAGACGCGGTTGGGCCGCGGCGTGACGGTGGGTCCGTTCGCGCATCTTCGTTTGGGCGCCGACGTGCAAGACGGCGCGCACATCGGCAATTTCGTCGAACTCAAGAAGACGAAGATGGGCCGCGGTTCGAAAGCCGGTCATCTCTCGTATCTCGGTGACGCGACGATCGGGACTGGCGTCAATATCGGCGCGGGCACCATCACGTGCAATTGGGATGGAAAAGAGAAGCATCCCACGACGATCGGCGACGGCGCGTTTATCGGTTCGAATTCATCGCTTGTCGCGCCGATCGAGATCGGCAGCGGCGCGCTGACGGGCGCCGGCGCCGTGGTCACGCACGACGTGCCGGCCGGAGAACGCGTCGCAGGTAATCCGGCGAAAGCACTTCCCAAGAAACCGAAGTGAACCTCATCGCCGAGCTCGGCTGGATCGTCGCCGTCATCATCGCGGTGACCGGGGCCGTGCTCTGGTTTCGGCTTGCGCGGCGTCTACACGCGCTTGAACGACGTGCCAAACAAGCCGAACATCGCTTCTTTCTGCTCGAGGACGTCGCGCCGGCGTTGACGGACGTCGCGACCGAGTCCACCGCAGCCACCTGCGCGCGCATTTTGGATCGGCTCGACAAACTTGTACCGGCGGAAGTGCAGCTCTGCTTCTTCAACGAGGACGGCCGGCTCGTGCTCGGCGCAAAGACCGGCACGGGTTACGCCGGCTACTTGCGCGACGGCGAAGCATACGAAGGCGCGACCATCGTGCATTGGGTGCGCGATCATGCGCTCACGGCGATCGTGGGACCGGAACCGTCGTTCATCTCCAGCGTCGTGGACCTTTCGCGCGACTCTGCGGCGTCGAAGTCAGGCGTCGGCCCTGTGGCGGGAAGCCGCGACCGCGTGTGGGCGCTCGGGGTTCCGCTGACGCGCGATCGAGGTTCGGGCCGCCAACCGGAGATCGTCGGCGTGCTCTACGTCGAGCGCGCGAAGGATCAACCGCTTTCAGAAAGCGACGTTCGGACTGTCGAAACAGTCGGGCGCCTCGCATCCGACGCGCTGCAGCGCGCGCGATTCGCAGATAGCTTGCGGCACGCGTCGAATACCGATCCGCTCACCCGATTGCTGACACCGGCGGCATTTCGTCAACGCCTGCGTGACGAAGTCGACGGACGCCGATTCGCCGATCCGTTCGCAAGCCGCGATCTCGCGCTCTACTTTATCGACACCGACAACTTCAAACTATGGAACGATTCGTTCGGCCATGCGGCCGGCGACAAATTGCTCCGCGCGCTCGCGGACATCTTCAGCGAGACCGCAACGACGCATCACGGATTCGCCGGCCGCAACGGCGGCGACGAGTTCTGCATCGCGCTGCTCGACCGGCGCAAAGAAGAGGCGATCAAACTCGCGGAGGGCCTGCGCGCGCGCGTCGAGTTGACGAATTTCGCACGGCAGCTCGGCATCGCGGCGGCCGACGGCACGCGCGTAACGCTCTCCATCGGCGTGTCGCACTATCCCAACGACGTCGCGGTCGACGAATCGCAGGCTGCAGGGCGGCTGCTCGAAGCGGCGGATGCGCGCATGTACGAGGCCAAGCGCGGCGGCCGCAACCAGGTGGCGTTCAATCTCGGCCGCGCGCTCCCGCGCAGGCAGCCGCTGCCGGGCGAAGGACCGATTCCGCGAGTCTAAGAGGCTCTTACCTCGCGCTGCCTGAAGCGACGTGCGGGCCTGCATCTCGTGCAGACTCCGATTCTGCTTGAGGAGAGAACAGATGAAGCATTTCGCGTTCGCCATTGCGGCGGTAGCGCTGCTCGCCGGCGGCACGTCCGCGTTCGCCAGCTCGATGCTCAAACCAACGATCGTCACGCCGGCTGCTATCCATTGGATGCCCGGCACTGGTCAGATTCCGGCGACCGTTGGCGTGGCAGTGCTCGACGGCGACCCGTCAAAGCCCGGCCCGTTCACCATTCGGCTCAATATCCCAGACGGCACGAAGTTCCCGGCGCACTATCACGATGACACAGAACGCGTGACGGTCATCTCGGGAACGTTCATGGCGGGGATCGGCGGCAAGTTCGACGCGTCCAAACTCATGGCGCTTCCGGCCGGTTCGTTTGCGGTGATTCCAGCGAAACTCTGGCACTTCGCGATGGCGAAGGGCGACACGGTGGTGCAGATCAACGGCAACGGGCCGTTCGCGATGAAAATGGATCACTAGTGCCTGAAGGGGCCGACTTTATGTCGGCCCACGTTTTTGAACCTTGGGCCGACTAGCGTCGGCCCCTTCAAGACGGCGAGCGCGGGAACGGCGCTGATTGCCGCGGAATTAAGAACGCATGTTTTCGCAGTCTGTCGGCGAGCTCTTGATGAGCGTCGTCGAGATGGACGCATCCGATCTGCACCTCATCGTCGGCTGCCCGCCGATCGTGCGCCGCTTCGGCGAACTCGTGCCGCTCGAGATGGCGAAAGTCTCCGCCGACGACGCGCGCTCGCTGCTCGCGCCGATGTTCACCGCCGAACAATCCGAGATGCTCGAGCGGAATCGGCAGATCGATTTCGCCTGTGACTTTCTCGGAGTGGCACGCTTCCGCGTCCACGTCTCGTACGAACGCGACCGGCTCAACGCCGAATTCCGCGTGATTCCGTTCCAACCGCCGCGCCTTGAAGATCTCTTGCTGCCGCCGGTCGTCGCCGAAGTCGCCACGCGGCCGCACGGCCTCGTGCTCGTCACGGGTCCAACCGGCGCTGGCAAATCCACGACGCTCGCCGGCATCGTCGAATATCTGAACCGGACGCGCAGCCTGCGCATCGTGACGATCGAAGAGCCGATCGAGTTCGTGCACGAGAGCGCGAAGGCGTACATCACGCAGCGCGAGATCGGCAAAGACTGCAAGACGTACGCCGACGCGATCCGCGCAACGCTGCGCCAGGATCCCGACGTGATCCTCATCGGTGAGATGCGCGATCTCGAGTCGATCGCGCTGTCGCTCGGCGCAGCCGAGACAGGGCATCTCGTGCTCGCCACCCTGCACACGTTGTCCGCGTCGGATTCGGTCAACCGGATCGTTGACGTGTTTCCGTTCGAACAGCAGGATCAAGTCCGCGTGCAGCTCGCGAGTGTGATCGAAGCCGTTTTTTCACAAGCGCTCGTGATGCGCGCCGACGGCAGCGGGCGTGTTTGCGCGATGGAAGTGCTGCTCGGCACGCCGGCCGTACGCGCGATGATCCGCGAGAACAATACCGCGCAGCTCGCCGAGCTGCTGCAGACCGGAACGCCGGAGGGCATCCAGTCGCTCGACCGCCATCTCGCGCAACTCGTGCAGTCGGGAACGGTCGCGATGGAGACAGCGATGCTCAAAGCCACGCATGCCGACGAGCTGCAGCGCATGCTCGGCGCGGTGCCGCTAGGCGAGCGGCGATCGGCGATCACCCGCTAAGAAATCAACTGGGGCGCTTGCAAGCCTGAAAAGGCAGACGTTAGTCGGCCACGTTACGTTCGCCAGGGCCGACATAAAGTCGGCCCCTTCAGAGAAGTCGGCTCCCTCAGAGAGCCGCGATGATTTCTTGCGTCGTGCGCACCTGACCGATGCGCGCGAAGATGTTCTGCAAACTGTTGTTGTGCGTCGCTTCTTTGAAGTCGGTCATCGCGTCGCTCGCAAATGTCAGCTGATAGCCGTGTTCAAACGCCGCTCGTGCGGTGGATTCTACGCCGATGCTCGTGGCGATCCCGCACAGCACGATGCCGGTGACGCCGCGCCTTCGCAGCTGCAGATCCAGCTCCGTTCCGTAGAAGGCGCCCCATTGTCGCTTGGTGATCCGAATGTCGGACGGTTGTGCGCCGAGTTCGGCGATGAGCTCGGAGAAATCGGCAGGCAGAGCCATAGGCGGCTGCGGTGCGTCGGCACGGGGATTCAACCGGTCGGCGGAATCGGGCGAGAACGCCACGTTGACGAGAACGACCGGCAGCGACGCCTTCCGGAACGCGGCTGCGAGTTGGGCGGCGTTCGCCACGATTTCCGGCACCGGATGGAATAACGGCCGGCCCACGACGCCTTTTTGCAAGTCGATCACGACCAGCGCGGTCCGGGGGTCGAGTTCGAGTTCGGCCATCACGGTTTGACCTGCCCTAGATGCGCGCCGCCCAACGCCGCATTCAGTCCGCCGACGTCGTTCGTCATGAACGAGTGATACGATTGATCGGTCGAGAGGAACAGTTGGTGTAGAACCGACAGCTCCGACAACTGCGCAGCGGTCGGCGGCGCGAAGCTGATCAAACCCATGAGCGACTGCTGCCGTTCGCGCAAGCTGTCCGTGATGAAGTCGTTGTCCTGATCGCCTTGCGGATTCGAGCTCAACGATTTGCGCAGGTTGTCCAGCGACGTTCGAACCGTGTCGATGCGCGCGACAAGGCTGGCGTTTGCTGCCGCCGCCGCCCGGCGACCGGTGAGCTGCTTTTCAATCGAATCGAGACTGTTCAGATCGCTGTCGACGGCGGAAAAATCGTCGTAGAGCGCAACGGCAAACGCGCGGTTGGCCACCAGCTCTTGGTGCGTCCACGGCGCGCGCGGATCGGCCTTCACCACGACGGACTGCGAATACGTCTTTCCGCCGAGGGTCAGCCGCGCTTCGTACATGCCGGGCACGACATACGGACCTTGACCGGGTCCGCGATTCCACCTGGGCGCGCCGCTCCACCTTACCGGGGGGTCGGACGTGAGGTCCCACGCGATTCGATTCACACCCGCGGCATTGGGAACGTTCGGCACCTGCTTGCCGTCCGAATCGTGCGTTCCCGAGATCGTGCGCACCACGCGTCCGCCCGGTCCCATGATCTGTAAACTTGGCGCACCGCTCGAAGCGGTTGACTGATAGTACGTGAGCAGCGCCCCGTAGTCGGGATCGGTCCCCTGGAACGCGCTCGATCCGCCGCTCTCGGTCTGCCCGGCAAACGTGTAGAACATATAGGCGTCGCGCACGCGGAAGAACGTCGGTGCGCCGGCGGATTGCGCGGCCGTGAGGCCTTGCAGCGCGGCGAGATCGTCGAGAATCCAGAACGATCGGCCGTGCGTCGCGATGAGCAAATCGTCGAAATCCGGTTGGATCTGGATGTCGCGCACGGACGCGGTCGGCATGGAGAGCTGCAAGCTTTGCCAATGCGCGCCGCCATCCAACGAGACCCAGATGCTCTCTTCGAGACCCGCGTAAAGCACTTGGCCGTTGACCGGATCTTCGCGCACGACATGCGCGTACTCGTCGCTGGGAAGTCCGCTTGAGATCGAATGCCACGTCTTACCGAAATCCGACGTCGCAAACACGTACGGCCGTGGGTCGCCGGCGAAATGCCGATCCACAACCGCATACGCCGCGCCGCGCGAGAAGCGCGATGCGTCGAGCGAGTCGATCCGTCCCCACGGTCCGATCCCCGTTATGCTGACGTTCGACCAATTGCGCCCGCCGTCGCGCGTGATCTGCACGACACCGTCGTCGGTGCCGACCCAGATCAGGCCGGCCTGCAACGGCGACGGCGCGATCGACAGAATAGTATCGGAGAATTCGGCGCCGGTTACGTCGAGCGTGATCGGTCCGCCGGAGACTTGCTGGTGCGACTTCACGTTGAGCGTGAGATCCGGGCTTATAGGAGTCCAATGGAAGCCGCGGTCGGTGCTGCGCAGCAAGACGTTTCCGCCGACATATGCGACGTGCGGATCCTGCGGCGAGAACGCGATCGGCAACTCCCAGTTGAAACGATAGGGAAGCGAGGCGATCTCGCGCGCGTTGGTGTCGCGGTCGTACGGCGTGATATCCCAACTCTGATTCGAACGTGCGTCGAAAATCGAAAGCTCGCCCGCGCTATTGCCGCCGCCCGCGGCGTTCCAGATGATAGCCGGGTCGCTCGGATCCGGCCAGACAAACGTGCCGTCTCCGCCGCCAACGGCCAGCCAGTCGCGCGTTTCGATCGAACTGCCCCACGCGCCGACATTGGGCGCACACCACGAACCGTTGTCTTGCAGCCCGCCGCAGACCTGATACGGCACTTCGCGACTGTAGCCAACGTGATACGCTTGGCCGATCGCGAAATTATTGCGCCATTCCCACGTCACGCCGGCGTCCTGCGAGATGGCCACGCCGCCGTCGTTGCCGTTGACGATGCGTTCCCCGTCCGCCGCCCACCAGATGTCGTGATGATCGCCGTGCACCGCCTGCGGCACGACGGCCCACGTCTTACCGCCGTCTTTGCTTTCGACGAGGTCGACCGAGACCGAGAAGAGATGATCGGGATTTGTCGGGTCGACGTAGAGGTGTGTGTAGTAGAATGGCCGTTGGTTCGCTTCGGTGTCGGACGAGACGAGCGTCCACGTGTTGCCGCCGTCGGTCGAACGCCAGAGAATGCCTTGCTTTGATTGGATCAGCGCATAGACGCGCTGGGGATCGCTCGGTGCAATGGCCACGCCGACGCGGCCTTGCAGCCCGTCCGGCAGACCGTGCCCCTCTAGTTTCGTCCAGGTCAATCCACCATCTGTGGACTTGAAAAGTCCGTCGAGTGGTCCGCCGCTCTCAAGGTCCCATGAGACACGCGAATACTGCCACATGCCCGCATAGACGATGCTCGATGATTTCGGATCCATCGCTAGGTCCGACGCGCCGCTGCGCGGGCCAAGGTACAGCGTCTTCGACCACGTCTTGCCGCCATCGGACGTGCGGTAGACGCCGCGATCCGCACTGTCGTGGAATGGGTCGCCGAGCGCGGCGACGATCACGACGTTGACGTTGTGCGGATCGACGATGATCTTCGAGATCTGCGACGTGCCGTGCAGGTCTACGCGCTGCCACGTCTTGCCGCCGTCGAGCGAATGGTAAAGCCCGTCGCCGGCCGCGACGTCGTTGCGCGGATTCGCCTCGCCGGTGCCGACCCAGACTTCGTTTCCGTTGCCAGGTGCGATAGCGATCGCGCCAATCGACGCGACGTCCTGCGAATCGAACACCGATTGCCAATGCGCGCCGCCATCAATCGTCTTGTAGACGCCCCCGCCTGCGCTTCCGACGTAGTAGAGGAACGGATTCGTATCGCTGCCCACCACCGCCGCCACGCGGCCGCCCGAGATCGCCGGTCCGATCGATCGCCAGTTAAGCGAAGCGTACGGCAGCGGCGCCGCCGACGCGGATTGGGCCACGTTCGCAGTTGCGATTGCCGCCACGGCGAAAGCTACGAAGATCGGACCTAGACGCATGGGCGCACTCCATCATGCATGTGTGATGTGGCTGAGATTCCGTACAGATGCTTGCGGCGTCGGCGCGGAGATACCTTGTGGAATGTGGGGCGGACCTTTATTGTCCGCCAGGCATGCAACGCATGCCATGCATTTTTATAGGCCGCGCGAGCGATGCTTGCCGGGCGTTGGCGGCCGCGTGAGCTAGCCAATCGCCGATGAATCCTTACCTGAGCGGGGTTGTCGACGTATACCTGTTATGGTATAATAAGGAGCCCGAGTGGAATCCAAACGTCCGAATCCGGAACTGTGGAAGCCCGTTGAATGGATAGGCGGGTCGCGGAAGATTGTTCGTTCATTCCCAAAAGACGTGCGGCGTAGAATCGGCCAGGCACTCGTGTACGCGCAAGCCGGCGGGAAGCATCTCGACGCCAAGCGGATGAAAGGGAACCTTCGAGGCGCACACGAGTTATCCGTAAGTTCGACTGGTGACGCATTTCGGGTCGTCTACGTGGCCGATTTCGGCAACATTGTATACGTCATTCATGCCTTTACCAAGAAATCGACGGTGGGCTCAAAGACTCCGAAGCGTCACATCGAGACCATCGAACGTCGGATGAAGTTTGCGAGGGATCGGTATGAAAAAGCCCGTGAAAACTAGTCGGATTCGGGTGATCCGCGGAGGCAAGAACGTCTTCGCAGACTTAAATCTGCCCGACGCGGACGTCCTTTTGGCCAAAGCACGGCTCGTGCTCGCGCTTGCCGGCGCGATTAGCTCCCAAAATCTTACACAATTCGAAGCCGCAAAAATGATCGGACTGACCCAACCGAAGGTTTCGCGACTTCTCCGCGGCGATACTCAGGGATTCACGATGGACAAGATCGTACAGCTTCTCACCAGGCTGAAAAGAGACGTCGAGATCAAAGTGACCCGGGCTCCGGCAAAGACGACGGTCGGTCGCGTTATGATCACGATCCCGATGCCGCAAATGACGGGAACGACAAGGCGGTAGTGATGAAAGGGCAAGCGATGCTCGCCCTACTACAGAAGGCCGGATTCATGGTCACGTTTTCTCCCGATGTCGCGCGACTGGTCGACACCATCTATCCGCCGGCTCGCCAAGCCCTTGCGTACGAGATCGCTGCGATCGGCCGGCCGCTTTATTTCATCATCGCGGCCTTCGAACTTGTTCTGCTCGTCTGGTTCTGGCAATCCGGCGCGGCGTCGCGTCTTGCCGCGGCCTGCGACCGGCGCATCCGCTTGCCGTTTTTCTCCGCCGCCGCTCTTACGTTTCTCACCCTGCTCGGTTTCTCACTCGCGCTTTTGCCGTTTGCGTGGTTCGGCGGCTACGTACTCCCGCATCGATTCGGTCTGAGCGACGCGTCGTTCAGTGTGTGGATCTCGGATTGGGCGAAGGACCTCGCATTGACCACGGTGATCGGAGCCGCGATCGGCGCAGGCTTCGTGCGCCTTGTGGCGAGGCGCGAGAAGGCGTGGCCGGTCATCGCCGGCGTGGTCGCGGCGCCGCTCATACTGTTCGGCAATGCGATCTTCCCGGTATTCGTGACGCCGCTGTTCAACCACTACGCACCGCTGCCGGACTCGGCGCTCTCGCGCTCGATCCTTGCAATGGCCGCGCGCAATGGCATATCCGCCTCGGTCGTCTACGAATACGACATGAGCCGGCAAACCAACGAAGGCAACGCGTACGTCGCCGGTATCGGCTCGTTCGAGCGCATCGCGATCGGCGACACGATGCTGCGCGATCTCAAACCCGACGAGGTATTGTATGTCGTCGCGCACGAGATGGGCCACTACAAGCTGCATCACCTCTGGTGGGGCTCGCTCTACACGTGGCTCGGCAGTCTCGCCATCATCGCGCTCGTCGCGTTTATCTTGCCGTTAAAGTTGAGGCACGGTCCGCATGGAGCGACCGAGCTTTCCGATCCAGCGGCGCTGCCATTGCTCGGCGCATTTCTGATCGCTCTGTCGATCATCTCCGCGCCGGTCTCCAACGCGATTTCACGCGGCATCGAACATGCCGCGGACGTGTTCGCGGCCGAACATACCGCGCTCGGCGACGCCGGTGTCCGAGCATTCGCTCGCTTGGGAACGGAGAATCTCTCAAGCCTGCATCCGCCCGCGCTTGCCGTCTGGTATTTCTACGATCACCCGCCGCTCGACGAGCGCATCGAATATGCGGTCGAGCACGAACGGAGCGCCACGCAATCGGAGACCGGCCCTTGACAGCATTTCGCCATTAGTGCTACGATTTTTCCGCATCCTAAAAACGAACTTCCGGTGCGGAGCCGGCGTGACGCATGCGAAAGGCCTCCCAGGACGCGTCGGGCGATCCCATAAAACGCGAACGAACCGGCGTCCAATCGGTCGAGCGCACACTCGACATCCTCGAAGCGCTCGTCGAATTCGGTTCCGAAGTCGGCTTGGTCGAGATCAGCCAAGTCGTCGGGCTTCCGCTCGCCACGGTCCACCGGCTGCTCGGCACTCTCATCACGCGCGGCTACGTCAAGCAGAACCGGCAGAATAGAAAGTACTCGCTCGGTTTCCGCGCGCTGCAGATGGGCAACGACATGCGCCAGCGCTTCAGCCTGAGGCTAGAAGCGCGCCCATATCTGCAGCGCTTGATGCAGACGAGCGGCGAAAGCGCCAATCTCGCGGTGCTCGACGACGGCGAAGTAGTCTACATCGATCAAGCGCAATCGGCGCGGATACTGCGCATGTTCACGCAGATCGGCAATCGGCTGCCCGCACATTCGACCGGCAGCGGCAAGGCCATGTTGGCATTTTTGCCGCGCGAAGCCGTGGAAGGCATCCTGCGCCGGTACGGCATGGCCGCTCGCACGCCGAAGACGGTCACGGATTCGGATGAACTGTTCCGCGAGCTCGAGCAGGTCCGCGCACTCGGCTATGCGCGCGATGACGAAGAGCACGAAGAAGGCGTCCGCTGCATCGCGGTGCCCGTGCGCGACGCATCTGGACAGGTCGTGGCGAGCCTCAGCGTCTCCGGCCCTGCGGCGCGGTTGAGCGACACGCGCGTCGACGCGGTGCTACCCGAACTGCTCGACAGCGGCCATAAGCTCTCCGCTCGATTGGGCTTCGCGCCCGAACCCATCCAAGCGCGTTGACGATCGGCGTCCGCCACGCGCGCGCAGGCGATCGACGTTTTATCGAAGCGTTGGGAGCCGAAACGGCGCACATCGGCGTGTCCGCCATACGGCCGGCCGACGCCGACACGACCGCGCGCGCTTTTCACCGTCTGCTCGCGTTCTGCGACGAGCGCCCGAAAACGGTGACGCTCATAGCGGAGTCCGGCGGGATTCCCGTTGGTTTCTTGTTGCTCGTCACCGACATACCCGATGACGTCACGCAATCGCCACAGGCGTTCGTCGCGTACATGGCTGTCGAGCCTGCTGTGCGGCGGCGCGGCGCGGCGGCGAAACTCCTGGCGGCGGCGGAGGAAGAGGCGCGCAGCCTCGGCTTGCCGCATCTCAGCCTCATGGTCACGGCGGATAATGCGCCGGCGCGTTCGCTGTATCGGCGCTCCGGTTTCACGGACGAACGTCTCGTGCTGACCAAGCGCGTCGAGCCGACCGGTTCGTGAGTTCGGCCGCTTCCTCAGCATCGTCGCCGAACTGGCCGCGCGCGTGGCGCGCAGCGGGTGTCATCGCGTTGGCCGCACTCGTGCTGTATGCGCTGTCGCGCATCCCGCTGACGGTCGAAGTGTTCATCGTCGCCACGCTCATCGCGTACGGCATCAATCCGATCGTTAGGCGTCTGAGCACGCGCATCCCACGCGTTGCCGCCGTCGCCGTGGTCTACATCGTGTTGACGCTTGCGGTGCTCGCGCTCTTCTTTGTGGTCGTGCCGGACACGGTCGCGCAGTTGCAGACGTTTTTTGCAAGCAGCGGTGACTTGACCACGGCGCTGCAAGGCGCGGCTAACTCCGCTCAGACGTGGGTCGCCGCGCATCTCGGCAATCGGGCTCTTCCGGCGCAATTGCAGGGGATCGAGACCAATCTGCTCGCGCAACTCACGGCGGGCATCAACAATATCGTCTCGCGCGCCGGCAATGCTTTGTTGGGCCTTGCGAGCGGCATCGTCGTCGGCGTGACCGCGGTCGTGCTTTCGTTCTTCTTCTTAACGCACAGCGATGAGATACGGGAGTCGATCTATAGTCTGTTCCCAGGACGCCACAGAGCGTCAGCGGCGGACATCGCGCGCGAGATCTCGCGAGTGGTCGGCGGCTTCGTGTTCGGTCAGATCGTCTTGTGCCTATTCGTCGGCATCACGACGTGGATCGTCCTGACGATCGCAGGCTCGCAATATGCGCTTTTGCTCGGCGTGTTGACGGGCGTGCTCTATGCGCTGCCGTTCCTCGGTCTGATCGTGGCGATCGCGCTCGGCGTGATGCTCGGCTCGCTGCAAGGCTGGACGATGGCGATCATCACGGCGGCCACGATCGCGATCATATCGAAGATCGCGGACATCATCTTGGTCCCGAAGGTGATGGGCGAGAGCGTCGGCGTTTCGCCGATGGCCGTGATCTTCGCGATCTTCGCTGGCGGCGAACTGTTCGGCGTGTGGGGCCTCGTGCTAGCGATTCCGGCAGCCGCGCTGATCAAGATCGCGTGGAATCTGTGGATCCATCCCTGGATCACTGGCGTCCCCGAAACAACCGCCTGATTCTTTCGCCGCTCGCCTGAAGGGGCTGACCGAAGAGGCCGACTTTATGTCGGCCCACGTTTCGTTTGCCAGGGCCGACATAAAGTCGGCCCCTTCAGCCTGGCCCTTTGGTCCGCTCTGAAGCTCCACTTACATCTGGTCCGGCGCTGAAACTCCGAGCAATTTCAATGCGGATGCGATCGTCGTCTTCGCGACGATGCAGAGCGAGAGCCGCGCGCTCGTCGTTGTCGGGTTGTCGCTCAGCACGATGCAATCAGTGTAAAAAGCGTGGAAGCCTGTGGCGAGATCGCGCGCATATTCTGCTAGCCTGTGGGGCGCGCGCGCTTTCGCGGCGTCCACGACCGTGCGTTCGAAATCGGCGATACGCGAGATCAACGCAAATTCCGCGGGGTGATTCAGCCCCGCCAAATCCGCGCCGCGTCCGGCACGCTCAAACGCGCTGCGATGCTGATCGGAATCCGCCTTGCGCAGAATCGAAGCGATGCGCGCGTGGCCGTACTGCACGTAATAGACCGGATTCTTCGTGGACTGCTCCAGCGCAAGTTCGAGATCGAAGACGAGGTGCGATTCCGGCGCCCGGTTGATGAAGAAGAACCGAGCTGCGTCCACGCCGACTTCATCCATAACTTCGGCGAGCGTGACGAAGTTGCCGGCGCGCTTGCTCATCTTGACGACTTCGGCGCCGCGTTTGAGCGTGACATATTGCGCCAGGAGCACTTCAAGCGATCCCGGATAGCCCAGCGCCGCTACGAGCGCGTTGAGCCGTGCGATGTAGCCGTGATGGTCTGGCCCAAGCACGTTGATCAAACGGCGATTGCCGCGGCGCAGTTTGTCGCGGTGGTAGGCTGCGTCAGCCGCGAGATACGTCGGCCGACCGTCGCTGCGCCGAAGCACGCGATCTTTCTCGTCATTGAAGTCCGTGGTCCGCAGGAACAACGCGCCATCTTTTTCGTAGGCGTGACCGCTTGCCGTCAGTTCCTTGAGAACCGAATCGATCTCGCCGGCGTCGTGCAGCGCCGCCTCAGACGTCCAGTGGTCGAAGTGGACGCCGAAGCGCTCCATGTCCTGGCGTTGGCCTTCGACGATGATGTCGCGCGCGAACTTGCCGAGCACCTTGACCCTTTCGTCAAGATTTGCTCGCAGCCAACGGTCGCCGTCGCGCTGCTTGAGCGCGAGCGCGATATCGATGAGAAATTCGCCTTCGTAGCCTTCTTCCGGCAGCGGCGTGTCGACGCCGCAGAGCGTCGCGTAGCGGGCGTACAACGATTCTGCCAGAATGTCGAGTTGGTTGCCGGCATCGTTGACGTAGGTTTCAGATTCGGTCTTCGTGCCCGAGCGCCGGAAGAGCGCGACGAGCGTTGAGCCGAGTGATCCGGAGCGGCCTTGCACAACGTTGAGCGGACCGGTGGGATTTGCCGACGTGAATTCGATGAGCAGCGGACCGTAGTCTGCGAGCGCATCCGAAGCGCCGAAATCGTCGCCGCGCTCCAGCGCGTCGCGAACGATGTCGCGGAAGTAGTCGGGCGACATGCGCAGGTTGAGGAAACCGGGCTTCGCCGGCTCCAGGCGCTCGATATCGGGGAGATCTTTTGCCCCGTCGCGCGCGATCGCTTCAGCGATCTCCATCGGGTTGCGCTTCCACGCCTTGGCGGCGGCGAGCGCGACGGCGGTGGCGTAGTCGCCATGCGCCGGATCGCGCGTTGGGCCGAGCGAGACGGGCGGCAGCGGCGCGTGATCCGCGCCGAAGGCTGCGCCAACCGCGGCGACGCGCGCGGCAAGACCACGTTCGATGTCGGCGAGTTTCGCGAGATGGCGGCTGCGCATATACTGTAGTTGGCGTGCGATACCGCAAGCCCCTCGCTTCGGCTCTAGCGGTGGTAGGGCTCGCCGCGATTGATCTTCACGGCGCGGTATAACTGTTCGAGCACGACAAGTCGCGCCATCTCATGGAGCAAGGTCAATTGCGAGAGTGACCAGACGAAGTCGGCGCGCGCGATCACGGCTTGGTCGAGACCATCCGCCCCGCCGATGACGAGCGCAAAGCGGCGCGATCCCGATCTTTCGATCGATCGCAGGCGGCGCGCCACCGCTTCGGATTCGAGCTCGCGTCCGCCGCGATCGAGCGCCCAGATGACGGAATCCTGCGCGCACCGTTTCAGAAGCGCGGTGCCTTCCTCTGCTATCGTTGACGCCTTGACTTCGACAACGCGCACCGGAAGCAGCGGCGCGAGGCGCGTGACATAGAGTCCACAGCCTTCGCGCACGTATGATTCTCGGATCTTGCCGACTGCGATGACATCCAGGTTCATGTTTGTGCGCTGTTCTTCGGCCGGCGCCGGGTCACCGCTGAATACGTGCTCCCGGAGCGGCGCTCGATGTCGCCGCGAAGTTCGAGCAGCGTGAGCCGCGCCGCAAGCTCGGCCACGTGGAGACCCGTGACCTCGGCCAACTCGTCGACGTCGAACGGCCGCGTCTGCATGATCGCGACGAGTGCATCGGTCGGAGCCGCGTCGGCTTGAGTCTGTCTGCTCCATCCGAGAGCTTCCGCGACATCGGCCATGCTCGTCGCAGCCATCACGCCGTCTTTGATGAGCGCGTTGGTCCCCGCGCTCGTCGGCCGGTCGATGTCGCCGGGCACGGCGAAGACGCGTCGCCCGAACTCGTCGGCGAGCCGCGCAGTGATGAGCGCGCCACTGCGGCTCGCGGCTTCAGTGACGATCGTCGCATCGGCGAGTGCCGCCACGATTCGGTTGCGCATCGGGAAATGAAACGCGCGCGCTTTCATCTTTGGCGGGAACTCTGAGAACACGGCGCCGCCTGCCGCCACGATGTCATCGGCGAGCAACGAATGATACTCTGGATAGAGCGCGCTAATGCCGGAGCCGATGACGGCGATCGTCTTACCACCGCATTCGACCGCGCTCGTGTGAGCGGCCGCGTCCACGCCTCGAGCCAGACCCGAGATGATCGTGGCTCCGTAGCCGACGCCTTCGCGCGCGAATTGAGCGGCGACTGAGCGGCCGTATTGTGTTGCGGCGCGGCTTCCGACGATCGCGATGGCGCGCCCTTCGGCAGCTTTGGGATCGCCGAGACAATAGAGTACTAGTGGAGCGTCGCACATCTCGCGCAGGCGTGACGGATATGCCGCGTCATCGCGTGTGAGGATTTGCGCGCCGATCGCTCGCGCCGCTTCGAGCGCTGATTGCGCAGCTTCGTCGTCTAGAGCGGCAAGTCGACTTGTCGCTTCTCGCGGCAGCGGCTCGACGCCATCAGGAGCCGGCTCGCCAGACTTGACGTGCGCGATGATTGCGCAAGGGCTTCCGAGAGCCGCGATCCATGCGGCGATCGGTCGCGGTGCCCACACGGCAGCTCCCGCGACGGCGAGCAGCCAGCCGAGTTCGAAATCGTCGGTCATGACGAACGGTGTCACGCGACGACAAAAACCGGGCAAGCGATGCTTGCCCTACTACGGGAACGACGAAGGAACGAGGCGGGCCGACATAAAGTCGGCCCCTTCATTGGCGAGGCGGACCATGAAGATCCGCCCTACATGAGCTGCAGTAGGTCCGCGAGGGAGCGGACGCGGGGTGAGCGGGTGAAGGATTGGTGGCGGTCGTGACGATCGAGCAGCACGGCGTGCAGACCACTCGCGAGCGCGCCGTCCACATCGTGTTCGGGCGAGTCGCCGACATGCAATGCGTTGTGCGGTGCGCAACCCGCGCGGCGCAGCGCCTCCGCGAAAATGTCGGGATGCGGTTTTTCAAATCCGATGTGCGCAGAGTCGAGGACGAAATCGAAATGCTCGCGCAGCGCGACGCGATGCAAGACTTCGTCGAGGTCGCCGGTCCAATTCGAGATGACGCCGAGCATGAGTCCGCGCGTGCGCAGCGACCTCAACAAACCCCTAACGTCGTCGTAGACGCGCCAGTCCAAAGCCGCAGTGAACATTCTATAGACGTCTTCAGCTCGATCGGCGGCGCCGGGGTCGGACGCGCAACCGACGAGCAATTCGCGATGGTACGCGATCCAAAACGTGTCGACGGAATCTTGGGAAAACGGTACCGCCACTGCGTTTGCGGGTTTTGGCCCAAGCATTGTATTCGCGCGTTTGACGGCTGCCGTCAATCTGCTAATATCTATTGCTACATCGATCCGCTTACACGTCTGCAAAAACAACGTCTCCTGATCGGGCTCCATACAGAGGAGCGTGTAGCCCGCGTCGAAGAAGACTGCGCGCACGTCCCGTTTCTCCACGTCCCATTTGTTCGCAGCGGCGTGGGGTGGTCCCCTCATCAACGGGTCCGTAGCGCGTGCAAAGGAGCAACTCGATGCCCGAAGCGTACTGCGTGAAATGCAAAGCCAAAAAAGAGATCAAAAATCCCACGCAAGTCACGATGAAGAACGGCCGCCCGGCCGTCCAAGGATCGTGCCCCGACTGTTCCACCAAACTCTTCAAGATCGGCGCATCTTCGTAACCTCGACGACTGGCCGTGCTCGGCCCTCGGCCGCGCGCTAGTCCATGCTCTGCCCGCTATGCCGCGTCGGCGAGACGCGGGTCATCGACAGCCGCGACGACGAGAGCGCCATCCGACGGCGCCGAGAATGTCTTGCCTGCCGGCATCGTTTCACCACGTACGAGCGGATCGAAGCCGCCCGTCTTTTCATCGTCAAAAAAGATGGCCGGCGCGAACCATATAGCCGCGAAAAACTGCTCGCTGGTCTGCGCCGCGCGTGCGAAAAGCGTCCGGTGTCGGAGACGGCGATGCAAGAGACCGCCGAGAGCGTCCTGCGCGAACTGCATGCGCGCGGCGAGAACGAATATCCATCGTCGCTCGTGGGCAAATTGCTGATGGACGCTCTAAAGAAACTCGACAAAGTCGCGTACATCCGCTTCGCTTCGGTCTACCGATCGTTCGAAGACTTGAGTTCGTTCCAAGCCGAGATCGCCGAACTCTCATCGGGCGGCGAATGAGCGCGGGCGACGCGGCCGCGTCGGCGCGCATCCTCGTACTGCCCGAAGGCGAAGGCTTGCCGTTGCCGGCATACATGACGCCCGACGCCGCGGGCTGCGATATCTGCGCCGCAATCAAAGAACCGTTGCTGCTGCTGCCGGGCGATCGCGCGCTCGTACCCGCCGGATTCTCGATCGCATTGCCGCGAGGACTCGAAGCGCAAGTGCGGCCGCGCAGCGGTCTCGCGCTGCGCCACGGCGTGACTTGTCTGAATTCACCGGGCACGATCGACGCGGACTACCGCGGTCCTGTCGGCGTCATCCTTATCAACCACGGGCGCGCGCCGTACCTGGTGCGGCGCGGCGATCGCATCGCGCAGATGGTCATCGCCCGCGTTGAACGCGTCGCGTTCGACGTCGCGACCGAGCTCGACGAGACGTCGCGCGCACGCGGCGGCTTCGGCTCCACGGGGATGTAGCGGTCGGATGCGCTGCCTGATCGTCGGAGCCGGCGCAGTCGGTCAGTACTTCGCCGCACGGCTCGCGATGGCGGGTCACGAGCCGGTCTTGCTCGCGCGCGAAGCTGCGCGCGACGTCATCAACGAGCGCGGCGTCACGCTGCGAAGCGCGGGTGGCGAGTGGCCGACCGCGGTCCACGCGGCCGCCGCTCCGGACGATGCGCGGTTGCGCGACCCGTTCGAGCTGGTCATCGTCGCGGTCAAGGCGTATTCCACCGAGGGAGCGGCAGCTTCGATCGCCGCGATCGGCGCGTGCGATCAATCGACATTGCTCACCGTGCAAAACGGACTCGGCAATGAAGAGATCTTAGCATCGCGTTTCGGCGCCGATCGCGTGCTCGCTGGAGCGCTGACCGTGCCGGTTGAGCGCGTCGACCAGACGACGATCGAAGCTCCATCCAAAGGCGGCCTGTCGCTCGCACCGCTCGGCACAGCGGCGAACAACTGGGTGATCGCGGCATTTTCGAATTCGGGTCTGACCGTGCGCGTGGCCGACGACTGGCGCGCACTGAAGTGGTCGAAACTGCTTGTGAACCTTACGGCAAACGCGGTCTGCGCTGCGCTCGACATGACGCCAGCGCAAGTATACGCAGATGCGACGGCATTTTCCATCGAGCGCGAGTGCCTGCGCGAAGCGGTCGACGTCATGCAGGCAAGCGGCATCGAGCCGGTGCCGCTCGTCAACTTGCCGGTACCGCTCTTCGCCTGGGCGATACATTCTCTGCCGAGCGGTGCGTTGAAGATGCTCTTGGCGCGGTGCGTTTCAGGTGCACGAGCCGGGAAGCTGCCGTCGCTGCTCCTGGACGCGCGTTCGGGCCGGCAAAGCTCGGAAGTGGATTGGCTGAACGGCGCGGTCGCCGCACGCGCAGCGGCTGTCCGGCTGAAGGCGCCCGCCAACGCAGTGGTCACCCGGATCGTCGACGGCATCGCTGTCGGCATCGTCGATCGCGATGTGTACCGCGGGAAGCCGGAAAAACTGCGGGCGGACATCGAAGCGGCGCGCACTAACCCATAACGCTTATCGAAAGGGTATCTGCCATGCCGTTGACGCTCGGCACGATCGGCCACATCTGCATCGCCGTGAGCAATCCCAAACGCAGCGCGCAGTTCTGGACCAAGAAACTCAACCTCCGCAAAGAGTTCGAATTTCCCGGCGGCGTCTTAGTCGGCAACGACGCGGTCGCAATCGCGCTCCTGCGCGGCAAACCAAGTCCCAAGACCATCGACCACATCTCGTTCCATGTGCGTGGCAAAGCCGCGTTGCGCGCCGCGCTGGCTGAACTCAAGCGGAAGAAAGTCGACTTGGAAGATCCGGGCGATGAGATCGGACCAGAAGCGCCGGGTTCGCCGAACCTCGGTCTCTGGTTCCATGATCCAGACGGCTATCGCTGGGAGCTGTCTGCGCTCGCCCCCGCGCCGCGCAAGAAGCGGAAGTGAACACCGGAGTTTAACGGTCGGCCGCGGCTACCAGAGGGGAACCCGCGGCCATTTTTTTGCCAAAAGTGCGTCGACGCCCCACGTGCGTCCGGCGGCACCGATCACCAATGCCAGAGCAATCATGAAGTCCGCGCCGTCGTTGCTCGACGGATTCCACCACCAAAGTCCCTTGGTGAACATGTAGTTCGTGACGAGAAACATCGCCACGAGTCCGGCGAGGCGTGTCGCCGTGCCCGTGATCAGTGCGACGGCCACGCACGACTCTGCGATAACGACGAGAGTCGCGATGACGTCGATATGCGGCAGCAGCGAGTTCGTGATGATCGATTGATAGAACGGATGCGCGTTCTGCAGCCCGACGTTCGTCAGGAAGCCGCGCAGGATTCCCGCGAAGGCCGGACCGGCCATCAGTTTCGGCCGCACAGCGATCGCAAAGATGACTCCGAGAAAGACGCGGAGCACGACTAGTGCGCATCTCATGCCGCGTCGGTTATATACGCGTCCGATCATTCACTGCAGGTGGCACGTATCTGGCAGGCCGACGTCAATTCCCGTGGTAGGGCAAGCATCGCGTGCCCCGGCGGACCGTAAAGGTCCGCCCTACATCATGCCGCGTTTGCTTGGCCGTATGGGCAGCGGTCGGCGAGTTCGCAGGTGGCGCATTTGGGAAGCGGCCGGCACGGTCCGTGCGAGGCAAATAGCGCGAGACACGCTTCGATTTCGTACGGATCGCGGCCAGCAGATCGAGCAATAGCGCCCACGAAGCACTGCACGTCCGAATCAGAGGCGCCCTCCGCGATCATGCCGAGGCGCTCGAGCACGCGCCGGCTGCCTGGGTGTGCGAACGCGGTGAAGAATCCCCAACGTTTGAGCGCTTGGCGCGCAGCCGCTTCGCCGATGCGCGCAAACGACGAGCGCATCCGCTCTGCGAGCGCCGGCCAGCCGGCAACCGCATCGTCATCGGCGGCGACGACAGCGACGCTGCCGAGCAACGTACCGTGCTCGGCGGCGATCGCGATCCAGCGCGACGCGTTCTCGACACACGCACGTACCTTACTCTCGTTGCGGATGATCGGCGCGGCCATCACACGCGCGATGTCGCCGTCATCGAAGTGCGCGACCAAGGCGGCGTCGTAGCCTGCAAACGCTTCGCGCAGCGCATCGGACTTGGACTCGACGGCTTGGAAGCCGAGTCCCTGAGCGAAGATCACAGCGCAGAGTCGTCCGAATGCGACGCCGTCATCCGCCGGCGCATCGTGATCGCCCACATAGCGCCGGATGCGGCGCGCAGCTTCATCGGCGCCAAGACGCGCGTTGACCGCATCCTCGATAGACTTCAAAGTTGCTGCCGCGCGGCGAACCGCCGCGGCGCTTCCCGGTTTCACAGGTCGAATCGTCATCAGTGTACCTCGATCCGCTTCAGCACAGGTGCGGACAAATGCGGCTCGGGATGCGAGATCAGCGCGAGCGATCGATTCGATCAACGCGCTGGCGCGCCACCGGATCATGCCATGCGAACTTGCCGCAGCGCGCGCGCAGAACGCGCGCACGAGTTCGCGCACGCGCTCGCGCGTTTTCGCGATCACGATCGCTCGAATTCCGTGGGCGACCGTGCTCGCTGCAAAGACGGGAACAGCGCGCGCGTTGCACGCCCACTCAAATTCGCGAGCCGCGACCCGTCGCAGGTTGCCGCGCAGCAGCGGCCGCAAACGCTGCGTATCGATCGCTACAAACCAATGCCGAGCCACCTTGCACGGTCTGTGTCACGCGGCAGGGCCGGTCGGGCTAGGGGCGTAACGCCAGCGGCAACGTCGGCCGCGTCAATGGAGGACCATATGACTGAGCGCGCTTCTCTGCTTTCGCACCCCAAGGAAAACGTCGACGATCATCCGCTCGTGCGCGACGTCAACGCCGAGCATCAAGAGAACCTAAGCCCAGTCGAGAAATACTGCAAGAAGATCGCCGATGCCACCGGCGCGCCAGCCGCGCTTGCACTGGCGATCGTCTCGCAAATCATCTGGGTCGTCGTCGGCGTGGCGACGAAGTGGGATCCCTTCCCGTTCGTCTTCCTACTGACATGCTCGAACATCTTACAGTTGATATTGATCTTCGTCATCGCGGTGGCGCAGCGGCAATCCGGAGAACACGCGGAGCTGCGAGCGGAAGCGGATCACGAATCGATCGCGCGCCTGCTGCACCATCAAGAAGTGCAAGAAGAACTGTTGGTGCGGCTTGCGCAGCAGTCGCAGTGCGATATCACAGACATCAAAGCCGCGATCCAATCGCTGCTGCAGCCTGCGGCGTAGCGAAGGTTAGCGCGATTCGTTACGCGAGTTAACGCGCGTCGTCGCGCAGACGTCTGCTCAGGTCGCCGTAGGCGTCGATACGGCGATCGCGCAGAAACGGCCAATAGCGCCGCGTCGTTTCTATCTTCTGCGCAATGCACGTCGCAAGGACAGTTTCCTCGTCGCCTCCGCCGCGCGCCACGATCCTGCCGAACGGGTCGGCGACAAACGAGCGGCCCCAAAAATCAAGCCCGTCGCCTTCGATCACTTCGCGCCCGACGCGATTGACCGCGGCCACGTACACGCCGTTGGCAACGGCGTGTCCCCGCTGGATCGTCTCCCACGCGTCCACTTGCGCCGCGCCGTCGGAGGTTTTCTCGGACGGATGCCAGCCGATCGCGGTCGGATAGACGATCAGCGAAGCGCCGGCTAGAGCCGTGAGCCGCGCCGCCTCCGGAAACCATTGATCCCAGCAGATCAGCACGCCGATGCGCGCATACTTCGTGTCGAATGCGCGGAAGCCGAGATCTCCCGGCGTGAAATAGAATTTTTCGTAGTAGAGCGGATCGTCGGGGATGTGCATCTTGCGGTAGATCCCGGCGAGCGTGCCGTCCGCATCGATGACGACGGCGGTGTTGTGGTAGATGCCGGCTGCTCGGCGTTCGAACACCGAGACGATCAGCACCACGTCGAGTTCCGCCGCCAGCGCCGCCATGCGCGCGGTGATCGGGCCCGGCACCGGTTCAGCCAGATCGAAATTGCGCCGATCTTCGCGCTGACAGAAATACTGCGACGCGAAGAGCTCTTGCAGGCAGATGACTTGGACGCCACGCTCCGCAGCGTCGCGAATGCGTGCCTCAGCCTTGGCGAGATTGGCACGTACATCCGCGCCGCACGCCATCTGCACGAGACCCAGCGAGAATTCCGCTGGGAACATCTTTGCGTTCATCCTCTAACCAAGACCTGACTCGAACAATGCGGCCCGCCGTAGCCGCCGGTGAGCTGCGCGAAGTCGAGGATCTCCACCTCGACGCCTGCGGCGCGGAGCGTTTCGATCCACGCTTGACCGCTTTGCGCCGGACAGAGGTAGCGGCGCGGGCCTACCAGCAGACCGTTCGCGGCAAAGGCGTCGCGTTGCTCCGTCGAAAATCCGAGCACCCGCATGCGTTTGGATTCCAAGTACGCGCGCAGTGGCACCGTGCGGGTGAGTCGATATTCGAAATCGGCTCCGCCATGCGGCTCGTAGACGTCCACGAAAGGTTCGAGCGCACCGGTTCTGTCGTCGCAGAGCGCGCATAGGTCGCGATCGAAAACGGCCAGGTAGCAGTCGAGATGCATCTCGTCCATCTGCGCGCGCTCGTCTCGAACGATGCCTACCTCCACGCGGCCGTATGCTCGCGCCGCAAGGCACTGGGCAACGCCGTCGGCGTTGGTCAGCAGACCTTGACCCTGCAGCACGAAATCGCCGCAGGGGATGAAGTCGCCGCCTTCAAGGGTGCCAGGTTCCCGCACGCGACAGATCGGCTTGATGCCAAGACTCGACAGCGCCAGTTCGGCGATATCGTTCTCCGGTTGACGCACCGCAAGCCGAAGGCGCCCGATCGTGCAACCGGCGGCGGTCGTGATCAAGGGGTCGCGCATGTAGTACGCGTTGGTCGCCGCGTCCATGCCGTAGCGCGCGACGAGTGCCGTCGTCTCGTCGAGCGCGTCGAGATTGCGCTCGACGTGCACTGTCGGCCGGAGCAGCAACAATTCCGCGAGATGCTCGGGCGCCATGCCGTGAAGCGCGCTCGCTGCATCGCGACGGACGCGCTCGCGTCGGGATTCATCGATGTCATCTGTGAAATCGAAAGAAATATCTTTGAGGACCGCATCGCGTAGTGTCGCTTGCGTGGCAGGCGACTCGCGGCAGCCGAGCGTGAGAGCGTTGCGCAGGTCTACGACCGAGATACCATGGGCCACCAGGGCATCGCGAAAGCGCCGGTGCTCCGCCTGCGCTACCTCGAGACCAAACGGCCGCGGGAAATTTTGAGCGCTTGCGACCAAAAGGCCCAGCGCAGTTTCCAACCGGGGTTCGCAGAGCATGACGGTGCGAGCCGCCTGCCATTCCGCGGCTTGCCTCGCGTTAAGAATTTCCACAGCCGCCAGATTAGGGCGCGACCGCTACCCCGACCTTTTCTTGCCAATACTTGCCATCTGAATACGCGATAGGGTGTAAGGGGGCCGCAGCCAAATGCAGTCGGCATGGCTGCTGTAAAAATGATCTATTACTTGGACGTGATGTCGTCGTGGTGCACGTACGCCGAACCCGCGATCGCGGAAGTGCGCAAGCGATTCGGCGATGATCTCGACTACGAGTGGCGTATCGCGGCGGTTAAGGACGGACAACCCCCGGGATTCACGCAAGAAGGGATGGCGTGGTGGTACGAACGTTCCGGTTCCATGAGCGGCATAAAACTCACCGCGGCATGGATCCAGTCGCCCGAAGGTACGTGGTGGCCGAACATAGCGGCCGAGGCCGCACGATCACTCGGCAAGGTCGATGACACGGTCAGGCTGGCGCTTGCGCGAGCCGCGCTGTTCGATGGCCGCCCCATACAACAACGCGACATCGCCGAGGAAGTCGCGGCGCGCGCCGCTGGTTTGAGTGCAGATCGTCTTCGCGCTGCGATGGACGACCCGGCGGTCGCAACTCGGATGCGCGCTTCGACAGCGGAATTTCGGGCTATGCCATGCACCGTGGTGCCGACGTTCTTGATCACCAACGAGATCGGCGACGTGAATATGTTGTCGGGTGCATATCGGGCCGAACATCTTGCCGTGTGTATCGAACAACTGCGCGCCGACGTGCGCGGCTACGAAGCGTTCGGAAAAGCACACCCACCGCCGCCCGGCGTTTCATGAGGTGAACCTTTAGCGCCCGGGGTTGGTGAACACGCGAAGTGCCGGCTCCCAACGGAGCGGGCCAACGCGGACTGGCGCCAAGAAACTAGCGGCCCTTCAGGTGGCCCAGAGCGACCAGTCGAGCGAACGATAGCCGACGGCCTCAGCCAAATGCTCTGTCAACACGCGTTCGCTTGCCGCCAAATCGGCGATCGTGCGCGACACACGCAGAATGCGATCGTGCGCGCGCGCCGAGAGATGCAGCCGAGCGACCGCGCCGCCCAAGAGATGTCGGCACGCATCGTCGAGCTGGCACGCTTCCTTCAGCGACTTGACGGGCATGGCCGCGTTGCAGCCTTCACCACCCAGCCGAAGACGCTGCAATTCCCGCGCCGCTTCGACGCGCGCGCGAACCATAGAAGACCTCTCGGACGCAGCGCGATTCGCCATGTCTTCGTACGGCAGGCGCGGCACGTCGACGTGCAGATCGATGCGATCGAGCAGCGGCCCGGAAACTTTTGAAAGATACTTCCGAATTGCGTGCGGCGAGCACGTGCAGCCGCGCAGCCGGTCGCCGTTGTAGCCGCACGGACACGGATTCAAGCTCGCGACGAGCATGAACTTGGCGGGATACGTCACGGTGCCAGCCATGCGCGAGACCGTTACCGTTCCATCTTCGAGCGGCTGGCGCAACACTTCCAGAACGCCGCGCGGGAACTCGGGCAGTTCGTCGAGGAACAGCACGCCGCAATTCGCGAGCGAGACCTCGCCGGGGCGCGGCACCGATCCGCCGCCGATCAACGCATTCGCGGAGACCGTGTGGTGCGGCGATCGAAATGGCCGCGCGGTGACAAGCCGTGACGCATGCCGCAACAGACCGCTCACGCTGAAAAGTTTTGTGACCTCAAGCGCCTCCTCGCGCGTCAGCGAAGGCAAGATAGAAGGCATGCGGCGCGCGAGCATGGTCTTGCCGCTTCCGGGCGCGCCGACCATCAAGAGGTTATGACCGCCGGCGGCTGCGATTTCCATGGCGCGTTTTGCGCGAGCCTGTCCGCGCACGTCTTCGAAATCTTCCGCGTAAGGCAACGCCTCTTCGAGCGCCGTCGCGAACGATTGTTGACCACCGGAACTGACCGTCGGGCCCCCGCGGCCGAGCACGACGTCCACCGCCTGTTGCAGCGTGCGGACCGGATGCAATATCAATCCGTCCACCAGGGACGCCTCTGGCAGATTCTCTGCGGGCAGCATCAGACGGCGGTAGCCGGCATGTCTGACCCCAATCGCGGACGGCAGCACGCCGGGAACAGACTTCACAGAACCGTCGAGCGCGAGTTCGCCCAAGCAGACGATATCGATCAATCGCCGGGCGTCGATCTGCTGATCCATCGCAAGAATCGTGAGCGCAAGCGCGAGGTCGAACATCGCTCCCGCCTTGCGCAGATCGGCGGGCGCGAGGTTGGCCACGACCTTGTAAGTGGGAAATAGGAATCCTGACGTTCGTATCGCAGCGTTTACACGCTCTTTTGATTCTTGGATCGATCGATCCGCAAGTCCGACGATGTGGATGCCGGCGTCGGCGACGGGCACGCCGACGACTTCCACACGGACGACGATCGCATCGATGCCGCGCAATGCGGCCGCATGTCCGATGGCAAGCATACCGGATTTGATACCGCTAAAGCCGTCGTGGTCAAGAGACACAACGGGAAAGGCCGAAGCGCTCACAAAGGCGTAGTGGACGGCCGTTGAGGTGTCCGCCAAGGTCTAGACGACCGTGCGGTACGGCTTTAACCCAGGTTAACGCGGTAGCGACTCTTATCCACATATCCACATGCCGCGAGAATCACAATGTGGATAGGGAGCACAAATCAGGTCGCCGCGCATAGCGTGGCAAGGCTTCGTTCCGATGGGCAGTACGCACGTTCAGGCAAAAGGAGAACAAAGTGACTTGGTTCGGCCGGCTTGGGTCATTGCTAGCAATCGTCGCGCTGGCGTCGGCCGGCTGCACGAGCGGCGGAAATAGCAGCCAGAGCGGAAGCGGTCAGAGCGCTTCGCAAGGCGGAAGCGCGGGTCAGAAGACGATCGGCGTCTCCATTCAAGATCTGCAAGCGCAGTTCTACGAAGATATGGAAGTCGGGATGAAAGCCGAGGCCGCCAAGCTCGGCTACGCGATCACATTTGTGGACGCGAACCGCGATCAAGCAAAACAGACTTCGCAAGTCGAGGACTTCATCAGCAAGGGCGTCAGCGCGATCGTCTTGACTCCGGCCGATTCGAAAGCCGTCGGTGCGAGCATCGCCGAGGCGAATCAGGCGAACATCCCGGTCTTCACCGCCGATATCGCGAATTCGTCGGACAAAGGCGTCGTCATCGCGCACGTCGCGTCCGACAACATACAAGGCGGTAGGGTCGCAGCCGATCTTCTCGGCAAAGCGCTCGCTGGTCAGGGAACAGTCGTCATCATCGATCAGCCGGAAGTCACTTCAGTGCAAGATCGAGTCAAAGGCTTTAGAACCGAACTCAGCCTGAAGTACCCGAATATCAAAATCGTTTCCGACCAATCCGCCGGCGGCGACCAGACGCGCGCCGCGACCGTGATGGACAATCTCTTGCAGACGTATCCGTCGCTCACGGGCGTCTTCGGCATCAACGATAACTCTGCGCTCGGTGCGCTCTCGGCGGTAAAAGCGGCTGGCAAGGGCGGCAAGATCAAGATCGTGGGATACGATGCGAGCCCGATCGCGCAAAAAGCGATCGACGCAGGCGACATGGTCGGCGATCCGCAGCAACACCCGGATGTGATCGGCAAGCTCACGATCGACGCGATCAGCGACTACTTCGCCGGCAAGACGCCGAAGAAAGTCATCCCCGTTCCCGTGGGAGCCTACACCGGCAAGTCAAAGTAACGACGTGGACGCTGCGCCGTACCTCGCGATGCGCGGGATCTCAAAGACGTACCCCGGCGTGCACGCGCTCGACGGCGTGAGCTTCGACGTGCGTGCCGGCGAAGTGCACGCGCTTGTGGGCGAGAACGGCGCCGGCAAATCCACGCTGATGAAGATCCTCGCCGGTGCGACCCCTCCAGATGCCGGCACGATAGAGATCCGCGGTCAAGCCGTCAACATCCGGACGCCGCGCGATGCCGAGCGATTGGGCGTCGCGATCATCTACCAAGAGTTCAATCTCGTTCCGGGTCTTGATGTGGCCGCGAACATCGTCCTCGGACGAGAGCCCAATCGTGCCGGCGTCATCGATGCGCGCGCGCTCGACGAACAAGTACTATCGGTCTTGAAACGGCTCGGACTCGACCTGCCGCTACGCGCAGAGATCCGCACGCTTGCGGTCGCGCAACAGCAGCAGACCGAGATCGCGAAGGCGCTCTCCGTCAACGCACGCCTGATCGTAATGGACGAACCGTCCGCCGCGCTGACCCCGGACGAAGTGGACAAGCTCTTCGTGGTGATCCGCAAGCTCAGGAGCGACGGCGTGGGCATCGTCTACATCTCGCATCGCATCGACGAGATCTTCACGATCGCCGACCGGATCACGGTCTTACGCGATGGCAAACTGGTGGAAACAGGCGCAGCCTCGTCCTACAAGGCTGACGACGTCATCCGCCTCATGGTCGGCCGTCCGCTATCGGCGCATTTTCCGACGCTGCCTGCTCCAACGCAAACCACGCCGCGCTTCGCCGTACGCGAGCTGCGCGTGCCGCGCCGCGACTTCGGCGTGACCTTCGAAGTGCGGCCGGGCGAGATCTTCGGGCTTGCCGGACTCGTCGGTTCGGGGCGGACATCGCTCTTGCGTGCGGTTTGCGGCGCGGACGTGCCCGCGGGCGGCACGGTCGAACTGGACGGCGTCACGCTGCGCATCCGCGGTCCGAGCGACGCGATCTCCGCCGGCTTGGCGTTCGTCACTGAAGACCGCAAAGCGCAGGGGCTCGTGCTGGGCATGAGCGTGCGCGAGAACGTCACGTTGCCGCATCTCGCGCGCTTCGTGCGCTTGTTGATGGTGGACCGGCGAGAAGAGACAACCGCTGTCCAGAAACTCAGCGACGAACTGCGCATCCGTACGCCATCGCTCGAACAGCTCGCGCGCAATCTCTCCGGCGGCAACCAGCAGAAAGTCGTGCTCGCGAAGTGGCTGCTGGAAACTGCGAAGGTCATCTGCTTCGACGAACCGACGCGCGGCATCGATGTCGGCGCCAAAGCCGAGATCTACGAACTCATAGCGCGTCTGGCGGCGGGCGGCGTGGCGATCGTGATGGCGTCGTCCGAATTGCCGGAAGTGCTCGGCATGTCCACGCGCATCGGCGTCATGCGCGGCGGCCGCATCGTCAAGGTCTTCGATCGCGCTGAAGCCACGCAAGAAAACGTGATCCGCTATGCGACCGGCACGGTGGCCGCGTAGATGAATCTGACGCCTGCGGCACGCCAGACACTCTTGCGCGCCGGCGGATTCATCGTTGGACTCGTCGTGTTGCTCGTCGTGCTTAACGCCTGGACGCACGGCGATTTTCTGCGACCGTTCAACGTCAGCAACGTGCTCAAGCAGATCGCGGTCTATGCGGTGCTCGCGGTGGGCCAGACATTCGTCATCATCACGGCCGGCATCGATCTCTCGGTGGGGTCGCTCATCGCGCTCACCGGCGTGCTGATGGCCGGCGTCATGGTCGGAGAGCCGATCGCGGCTGTCGGCCTGCTCGTTGCGATCGGCGTCGGCGTGGGCGCCGGCGGCGTGGCGGGTGCGGTAAACGGTCTGCCCGTGGTGCGCTTCAATCTTCCTCCGTTCATCACGACGCTCGCGATGATGCTCATGGCGCGCGGTCTAGCTTTCATGTATTCTGGCGGCCGGCCGATCGAGATCGACAACGCCGCGTTCAACGCGATCGGCGGCGGCACGCTCTTCCCCGGACTCGGTCATCTGATCGGACTCCCGGGCATTCCCGCACCGGTGCTCGTGATGCTCGCCGTGGTCATCGCCGGTCATTTCGTCCTCACGCGCACGCGCTTCGGGCGGTACGTTTATGCGATCGGCGGCAACGAAGAAGCAGCGCGACTCTCCGGCATCAACGTCGCCGGCGTCAAGATGGGCGTCTACATCATCTCGGGCGCGCTCGCGGGTCTCGCGAGCCTGTTGCTCGCCGGTCGCTTGAGCACCGGAATTCCGCAATCGGGTTCCGGCTACGAGCTGCAGTCCATCGCGGCCGTCGTCGTCGGCGGCACCTCGCTCATGGGTGGACGAGGGTCGATCGTGGGGACTTTTGTCGGTGCGCTGTTGATCGGCGTCCTCAACAATTTGATGAATCTGCTCAACGTACAGTCGTACGCGCAGGAAGTCGTCCTCGGTGCGGTGATACTGATTGCGGTGCTGCTTGACGAACTGCGCAAACGATACTTCGCGTCAAGGTAAAGGAGCATGACGGACCAGATCTGGGAGCGGCTCGATCCGCTCATCGCCCGCTGGAAGAAGTTCGAACCTCACGAGGATGCCGATCGCTTGTCGGCGCTCGAACACGCGCCGACGTCGGAATTGCAGCGGCTCATGCGCGAGGTGGACGCGGCGAAAGCAGACATCGATTCGTACTGCTCGGCGCTCGAAGCGAAATACGGTTTGTACGACAACGGGGAGCTCGGCGCGACCACCGCAGCCGACGCGAAAGAAGCGAAGTGCTACGATGCGTTACGCGCGCTCAAAGCAGCGTACGATGAGGCGGCTGAAGAGATCGCGGATCGTGAATCGGCCGGAGAAGCCTAGGGCGGTCGGCGTCGATCAGATGTTCCAGGTTGAGTCGGGCAACTGCACGTTCACTTTCGTGTCCGAATAGATCATGTGATTGACGTTGACGTCGCCTTCGTACTGATCGTAGGCGGTCGGCAGCCCGTTACTCGCGAGAAACACCACGTCTTTGGTGATGCCGCCATCGGTGGTCGGATCGGCAACGATCGCCGTAAAGGTCGTCGTGTTGCCGACGGTCGTGGCATCGGTCGACGACATCTTCAAGCTTTTTATCATGTCGAGAACGCCGCCGAACGTGGCTTGCGCGATAGTGACGCCGCGCATGCTCACGGCTAGCGAATTCGTGAGTTTCAAGTGCAAATGGATGAAGCGCAAAAACCCACCCTGATGTCCATCGACGGTATCGCCGCCGCTCCACACGGCCTGTGATCCCTTGCCCGCGCCGCCGACTATGTCCATGCGCACGTGGCTCGGGGCCAAGTAATAGAGGTTATACACGCGATCCTGGACGTCGTTGCCTTTGACTTCGTGCGCGGTCATCGTGACGGTATACGAGCGGACTGCGGACCACGCGGTGGTCCACTTCGCAAGAGCCGCGTCGCCGGCTGGTGAGGCGACTGCCGCCGACCGCGTGCCGGCTACGACCAGCATCGAGCCGATCAGAGCGAGACACACGACCGGAACGCCGATCTTCATTTCTTTCCCCCGCGCGGCGCCGCCGTGTCCAGCGAGCCGAGCGCGAACATGCTTCCCGTCTCGGAGTTGGCCGAGACGCCGATCAGTACGTCGACGTGCGCATGCGTCGTGACGTATTCGATGAGGTGCGCGAGCGGTGCGCCCGCGTAGCGATGTTCGCGATACGTCCCCATAACGATGAGGTGAGCGTTTTCGTCGCGGGCCGCCTGGATGATAGCCGGACCGGCTTGCCGGTCGCGCACCGTGCGCGTCGTGATCTCGAGGCCGACTTTGCGCCCGATCTCGGCAGCGGCGTTGAGAACTTCGAGCGCCCGGCGCTCTTCTTTCGGCAGTTCGGCGCTGATCGGCAGTGTCAGTGGAACTTCGATCACGTAGATCGCCAAGAGTTTCGCGTGCGTCCGGCTGGCCATCTTGGCGGCAAGGGCCATGAGGACTTCCGAACTCACCGCGGCCGAGAAGGCTACGAGAATGTTGCCGGTGATTTGCGCGGCCGCCGAAGTGGCGTTCTCCGCGATTCGCAGCGTGCGGCTGGAGGGCGGGTGAAGCATCCAGTAAAGCGTCGCGCTGATCGCCGCAGCGAGAATGGCGGCGATAATGACGCCGATCGGATCGAAGGTCTGCGGGTTCATCAGGGACCTGCCATCGTGCGTACGGCGCGCAGATAGATCAAGCCGCGCCAGAAACTGGCGCCCGCGAGCACTAGGAAGATAGCGTAAACGAAAATCGCAGGCGTCGTCGCCGTCCCTAGCGCGGCGAAACGCGCGAGCGCGACAAGTGCCAGCACGGCTATTGCGAAGGACGTGAAGACCTTGTAGCGCAGGCGAGATTTGGATTGGATCATAGTCGATAGGCGATGTTCGCGAACGCGCACTAACGGTCCTCGAAAATTCGCTAATCCTGAAGTTTATCTAGTGGAGTGAATAGCGACAAACCTGCCCGTTCTGGTAATCGGCGGTATAGAGTAGGTTTCCGTCAACCGCGAGATCGGTTGTGTTCAAGGAGCCAAGAACTTGACCGATCACAGATGGGGCCGTGAATTGGTCGTGCAACCAAAGCTCGATAGCGTCACTATCACCCAAGACGTAAAGATCACCGTTTTTGTTCAGAGTGAACAGTCGATCCGACGTAGGCAACGAGATTTTTTCGGCCGGAGCGGCGTCGCCCGACTGCGCTCTAGAAAAGACAAGTATATATGCTTTACTGCTTTCCAGGAAGCTAAAGTTGGTTATGAAACTCGCGGCTACAATCTCTCCGAATCGATCGACCCGTAAGTTTGACGCGCCAGAGAGCATCGTATTTGGGCCCGCGATAATCCGAATCGGCGAACGGTTTCTAACGCCGTGCGAACTGTACTCCAAAATCTCGTTGTCTAGCGAATCTGGAGCTGATTCGATGACGTAAAGGTCGTCGCTGGAGTCCAGTTGGATAGCCCCCGGACCATCCAACCGCGTTTTGCTACCTGCGAGAAGGACCTCTGGCGATGCGTTCCCATTGGCGCCGGACGAAAATCGGACTATCGCATTTGAATGGTAATTCGAAACATAGATTCTATCCCTTGAATCTACGGCGACGCCGAGGGGATTCGAAAGCAGCGTCTTGTGGCCCTCGATGACTCGCGTCGGTCTGTCCATCCCGGGCGCAAATACAAGAACCGCATTTTCATAATCGCTTGTTGCTATCAAGTCGTGATGGCGGTCGATAGCGAGCGCAGCAGGGCGATAAACCGCGAGGCATATGTGGTCAAGGACTGGCAGATTTGTAAATTGGGGGCTCCGGATTTGCTGGCAACCGAGGAATGCAAGAAAGGAAAGCACGCAGATAAGACGGACCAAGTTCGTTCTCATTAGCTTCATGGTTCGCGAGGCGCTACATAACGACTCTATGGCCCGGGCCGGCATACGTCAGCCCCGTTGGGCCGATCTTTAAGGCCAATCGCTGATGTTAAGGTTAGGGAATCGATCGGGAATCGATGATGAGTTCTAGGAGATCGAGCGCAGAGCTGCTTCGGCTTCCTTCACATCGGTGAACATGCGCTTTTCGCGCAAGACGGGCAGCGCCTTGTTCAAGTATTCGCGCGCGGCGGCGATGTCGCTCGGCAACGCTGTTCCAGATGCTTTTGATTTTGCGACGTACAGCTGGCCGAGCCGCGCGTACGTCCGCGCGAGCTCGGACGGATGGTTGAGCGGCGTCAACATACCCACCGCAGAACCGTAATGATCCTCCGCCTCCGCCCACGCCTGCCGGCGTGCTGCGATCATGCCTTGCATGACGCGCGCGAGCGCGGCGGTGAACGTCTTGCTCGTGACGAGATCGCCTTTCAAATAGCCGCCCGATGGGTGATCTTTCTTGGCCGTCGCTTCCAGTTGCGCGCTCGGCATCGGCGCGCCGGGCATGGTCGGCGCCGGCACGGCGATCGGAGTCTGTGCCTGCGCTTCAACGGGAGCTGCCCCTGCTTGCGCGCTAGCGACCTCCGCCGCTTTCGTCGCGCTGCGCGCAAGAGCGTCTTGCACCGCTTTGAGATCGGTGATCAGCGACGCGGCGTCCGGATAGCGGCGCGCAGGATCCTTGTCGAGCAGGCGCATGATGATGCGGTCGAGCGAACTTGGGATGAGCGGATTGATCTGGCGCGGCGGCTTCGGCCGATCGTTGACGTGCGAGAACATGACGGCGACGAGGTCGTCCGACTCGTGCGAGAACGGAAGTTTGCCGCACAGCAATTCGTAGAGCAGCACGCCGACGGAATAGAGATCGCTCGTGCGATCGCCCGACTTCCCTAAAAAGCGTTCCGGGGGCAGATAGGCGATCGTGCCGACGATCTCGCCGCTCTGCGTAAGGTTCGAAACGTCGGACATGCGCCGCGCCAAGCCGAAATCCATCACCTTGAGCGAACCGTCGCCGGTCAGCATGATGTTGCCGGGCTTGATGTCGCGGTGGATGATGCCTTGGCCGTGCGCATATTGGAGCGCTTCGAGCAGCTGGATCGTGATGCTGAGCGCATCGTCGAACGAGATCTTCGTGCGGTCGATGTCGCGCATCGTCGTGCCGCGTACGTATTCAAGGATGATGTACGACATGTCGCGATCGACGCCGACGTCGTACACCGCCACGATGTTCGGGTGGTTCAGCCGCGCCATGCTCTGCGCTTCGAGCAAGAACCTGCGGCAGACCTCATCCGAGCGCTCCGTGAGGACTTTCACGGCGACATCGCGTTCGAGCACGTGGTCCATACCACGATAGACTTCGGCCATGCCGCCGCTGCCGATCTTATTGACGATGCGGTAGCGATTAGCGAGGACGCTGTCTGCGGCGATCTGCATCAGAAAAAGGGAACCTTACGGCTGCGAAAAGGCGGCTTTCATATGAGTAATATCGGTGGTTCGGGCGCTTTTCATGATGCAGATGACGTCAAATCGGATGCGAGCGAAGACGCGGCCGCAAAGGCTCAAGTACTGCTGTGCCGCTTTGCGGACTCGAGCCTGTTTGACCGCGGTCACGGCTTCCAGCGGCGATCCGCGCGATAGCGTGCGGCGCAGCTTGACTTCGACGAACACAAGTGTGCCGCCATCGAGAGCGATCAGATCGATCTCGCCGCCGCGACAGCGGAAGTTCCGCTCGAGAACATGATAGCCGCGGCCGGTGAGATAGTCGGCGGCCAACGCCTCGCCGACCGTGCCGACCGGCGGCTTCAACGTGGGCGGTTTCACGCGAGCAACTCGGCGAACAGCCACGTCTGCACGACCGGCGTGAACGAGCGCCGATGCGCCGGGCACGGCCCGAGTTTGTGCAGCGCAGCCACGTGCTCTTCCGTGCCGTAGCCGCGGTTGTGCGCGAATCCGTAACCCGGGTAGAGCGCATCGAGCTCTTCCATGTATTGGTCGCGCGCGACTTTCGCGACGATGCTCGCGGCCGCGATGGCGGCGGATTTCGCGTCGCCTCCGATAATCGCTGTCTGCGGAGCTTGACAAGCCGGGATGTGGATCGCGTCAACGAACACTTGCGCCGGCATGGCGCGCAATCCGGCTAGCGCCCGCCCCATCGCGATCCGCGTGGCGCCTAGGATGTTGTGTGCATCGATCTCTTCCGGATCCGCCCAGCCAAGCGAGACGTCCACAGCACAGCGCCGGATGTCCGACGCGAGCTCAACGCGGCGCAACGCCGTCACCACTTTGCTGTCGTTGAGATATTCCAGGATTAGCGGCTGCGCGATCACGACCGCGCATGCAGTCACAGGTCCGGCGAGCGGACCTCGGCCGACCTCATCGACGCCGCACACGGAGGCCGCACCGTTTTCCCAAGCGGCGCGTTCGTACCGGTGCAGGCGGCTCAACCGCCGCCGTTCGCCTGCGTCCATCTTCACCTAGAAAGGCGCGGATTAGTCGGATGGTTCGAATGTGACTCGCATGAACGCACCCGCGCGAAAACGGGAGATGAACTTGCGTGCCGCGTTAAGGCCGTCCAGTTCGCCGCCGCGGCGGATCATCCCATGCTGACGAGCGAACGAAGCGAGCGAAATCTCGCCCGACTTGTCCGGCCGATTGCGGCGTACCCACGCTTCGAAATGCGCCACGACCTCTTCGGGATCGTATGCCGTCTCTGGCAGGCAGCCGCATAGGGCCAGTTGCCAGGCCGAAGCTTCGTCCACGATGCGCGGCGGTAACACGCCCGGCGTATCCAGTATGTCCACGCCTTCGGCAAGCCGCAGCCAGCGGACGTGTCGCGTGATCCCCGCGCGGTCCTGCGCCGCCGCACGCTTGCGTCGGCCAAGCGCGTTGATGATCGATGACTTGCCCGTGTTGGGCGCGCCTACGACCGCGACTCGCAACCGGCCGTCGCGCGGCCGCTTCGAGAAGAGCGCGCTGCGCAACGATTTGAGCGAACCGGCGTGCGTACCGATCGTGGCGAACGCGTCGATCCCTTCGCGGCCGAGCGCGGCAAGCCAGCGGTCGGTCATCGCCGGGTCCGCCAGATCTTCGCGATTGAGCGCGATCAATCGGCGTTTGCGCGCAAGCGTCGGGTGCAAGCCCGTTGCAGCCGTAGCGCGCGGCAGTCTCGCGTCTCGTACTTCGACGACGGCATCGATGACCGCGGCATTTTCCATGACGGCGCGCAGTCCGGCCGCCATGTGGCCGGGAAACCACGACGCCGCTGCCTTCGCAGGCTTAGCGGAGCGCGCGGGCACGGGTGAGGGGCCAGAGCACGATCTTCGCTCGGCCGATGACGGCGGCGATGGGTATCGGGCCGAACGAGCGTGAGTCGACGGATTGCGCGCGATTATCGCCGAGCACGTACAGATCGCCCTTCGGCACGGTCAGCGGCGCGAGATTCGATCGATCGAGCGTCTCGTTCGAAGCCGCCGAGAACGGCACGCGGTTCACGGTGACCGCGCCGTTGTCGATCGCGATCGTATCGCCGGGCAGACCGGCGACGCGCTTGAGCAGAATGCGGCGCTCGTCGCCTGCGCCCATCTCAAACGCGACGAGGTCGCCGCGCGCGATCGGATGGAGGCCGAGTTCCACGAGCGGAAGGTCTGCGTTCGACGGGTTGGCGATGCGCAGATCGTAGGCAAGCGTGTCGATCAAGACGTGTTCGCCGTCCATCAATTGCGGTTCCATGCTCTTGCCGTCCACTTGCGGCATGCGGCAGAACAAGAGAAGGATGAGTCCGCACAGGACGGCGGCTTCGGCGATCAGGCTGACGACGTGGATGATGCGGCGGCGAAGCGCCAAACGGCGTCCGTCATCAGCGAGAACATCCTCGAACGACGGAGCACGCGTGATCGCGGATTCGTCCGTGTCGGTTAGGCGCGGGCTGTACGCGGACACGGACTCCTGTGTTCAGGAGATGGAAGCGGCCGACCTCCGTCAGCGGCGTCAGCGCAACAGTCGCGCGTCCGTGAACGGCCAGAAGACCAAGAACGCGTGACCGACGAATTGATCGCGCCGCAGAAATCCCCACAAGTGCGAGTCGTCGGAATTGTTGCGATTGTCGCCCATCATGAAGTACCAGCCGTTGGGGATGCGATCGGGCGCTTGCCAGTCTTTCTTTGGCGGGATCTGCGCGCGCGACGGATCGACCGGAATGCCGTCGACCCAGATATCGTAGCCCTTGATCTCGAGTTCGTAGTCCGGATGATTGGCAGCGGGCAGATACGGTTCGCTCACGGGCACGCCGTTACGGATGACGATGCCGTTGTGGATGCTAAGCTTATCGCCGGGCGCGCCCATGACGCGCTTGATGAAGTCGGTCGTACCGAGCTGCGGCGGCGGCTCGAAGACCGCGATCTGTCCGTCTTTCGGATCGGAGAACCGGTACTCGATCTCTGACGCCAAGAGCACGTCGTTGACTTTCAACGTCGGCTCCATCGAACCCGAAGGGATGTAAAACGTCCGGATGACGTAGTGCATCAAGAGCAGCGCGACGATGCCCGCGATGAGAAACGCGTCGAGATATTCGCGCGCGACGGCACGGCTTTTGTCGTCCGAGATCGCGTTTGGAGCGATCCAGAGGACTGCGCGTGCGACCGCAAGGACGCACAGAACGGCGATCAGGATGGACGGCGTCATGCCGCGAGCTTCAGCTCTTTCTCTCTTTTATGCGGGTAGCTTTGCTGCCGACTCGATCCTGCAGATAGAAAAGTTTTGCGCGGCGCACGAGGCCACGGCGTATCACTTCGACCTTTTCGACGCGCGGCGAGTGGACGAGAAACGAGCGCTCGACGCCCACACCGTGCGCGATGCGCCGAACGGTGAAGCTCTCCGAAAGGCCGCCATGCTTGCGCTCGATGACCACGCCTTCGAACACCTGGATGCGCTCTTTGTTGCCTTCGGTCACGCGCGAATGCACCTTGACGGAATCGCCAGGACCGAATTCCACCGTCTGCTTTTTCTTCTGCGCGTCGGTGATCACGCGTGTGATGTCCATGATCGTCGCTATCCCTCGGGCCGCTAAAAAAGCGTCGGCCGCCTCACGGGGCCCGACGCCGCTGCCGCGTCAATCGTCGCCGGCCGCCGGCCGGCGCCAAACAAAAAAATCGAACGCCGTTAAGTATAGCACACGGCGGTCAAATGCTTCAAGACCGGAGGTCTGGACGCCGCTTTGCGGTCCTTTCTCGCGCGCGATCCGCGCGCCACAGCGCTATCTTGCCATGGTCTCCCGACAACAATATTTCCGGGACACTGACGCCGCGGAAAGTTGCCGGGCGCGTATAGTGCGGCCAATCGAGGCCGTCGCCCGAGAAGGAGTCGTTGGCGGCGCTTTCGGCTGTGATAGCTCCGGGCAGGATGCGGACACACGCGTCCGCGATCGCAAGGGCGGGAATCTCGCCGCCGGTCAGCACGAAATCGCCGAGCGATACTTCGTCGGCGGCGACGAGGTCGAATATGCGTTCGTCGATGCCCTCATAGTGACCGCAAATGAGGATCAAGCGCTGCAGGCTTGAGAGTTCGCGCGCCATCGCTTGTGTGAAGACGCTGCCGGCTGGCGCCGGCACGACGACGCGCGTACCGTCGGGCACTGCTAGCGAACCTCCGAGAAGATCTTCAAGACACTCGACGAGCGGTGCCAAACGCATCACCATGCCCGCGCCGCCGCCATATGGCGAGTCGTCGGCTCGCTCGCCGTCGGCGACATAAAGACGGAGGTCCACGACCGCGATCTCGGCCAAACCCTTGGCTTGCGCGCGACCGAGTATGCTGCCGCGCGTCAATGGCCCGACGAGTTGCGGGAAAAGTGTGACGATATCGATGCGCATCGGTTCGCGCCGGAACTTCACGGATGACATTGCGCTCACCCTTCGCTGACGGATTGCGCGCATTCGAGCGCGGCCGATTCGATGAGGCGATGGCGCTCTTCACCGAAGCCGCGCTCGATCCGCGATATGCGGCGAGCGCGCTTTCGAAGCGCGGCGTTTGTAAAGTGCGGCTTGCGGATGCAGACGGTGCGCGCGCTGATTTTGAAGCCGCGCTTGCGCGCGATCCGCGATTTGCGCCCGCGCTCGCCAACCTCGGCAACATGGAGCAGGAAGAAGGCCGATTCGATGCGGCGCTGGAGCGATACAAAGCGGCCATCGCCGCTGATGCGAACTACGCGCCCGCGCACCACAATCTCGGCGTGCTCTACCGGAAGCTCGGTCGGGTCGAGGAGAGCGTGCGCGAACTGCGCGCAGCTGGCGTCCTCGAATCCCGCCCGCGTGCGCTGATCGAACGTTTGCGGTCGGCGTTTCGACGCGGCTAGCGCTTCTCGCCCACTTCGATCACGTCGGCCTGCGTGATCTCCTGGAGATACTCGAACAACTGCGGCAGCGTGATCTTCTCGAGCGCGTTGCGCTTTGGCGCACGGTCGTCGTCGCCTTCATCGCGGATGTAATAGCGGATGTCGAAGTCGGTCGCATCGCCCGCGTAGAACGCGACGGCGAAGCCCTTGCTCGGGTTGTCGTCGTAGATCCGCATAGCGTGCGGGTTGACGATCTCGACCGAGTGCGACGGATTGACGGCGTCGAAGAACGTCACGACGACTTCCGCGACGCCGGTGACTTCTACCGCGCCCACCGTGAAGGCGTTCTTCGCCGAATACAGCTCGTGCGAACGCCGGTGACGCGCGGACATCTCATAGAAAACGCGATGCCGGACGAACCGGCCGAGGATTTTCCGGAGTGTCGCGAGCGTGGCGACAGCCTCTTCGCGCTGGCTCTTTGTGTAGATGATCTTCAAGGAGCGCCTCGCGAGGACGAACGAAGCCGGTCTTGAAACGTTCGGCTCTTGATGGAAGGGAGCCCTCTCAGCGCGATGCTCCTGTGGCTAGGACCGACCGACATGGCAGCGATTTTCGTTGTCGCGCTGCTGCTTTTCGGACCTGAGCAGCTGCCGAAAGTCGCCCGCCAAGTCGGCGAAGTCATGCGCCACATGCAGAACACGACGCAGTCGTTCATGCTGGAGATGGATCGGGCCGCGCGCGAACACGATGTCGCGCCCGCCGCTATTGCGCCGAGCGCTGATGCCCTGAGCGCTGAGATGCCGAGCGGTGATGTGCCGAGCGTTGATGCGCCAAGCGTTGATGCGCCGAGCACGGCTGACCCGAGCGTTGCGCATCCGCCGCCGGAAATGTAGGGCGCGCCTTTGTGGCGCGCCGGCGTTCTCGTGGAAGGGCAAGTAACGCTTGCCGGGCGGATCGTAAAGGTCCGCCCACACGCAGATAACCGGCAGACCATAATGGGCAAGCGATGCTTGCCCTACTACGAACTACGTCGCGGACATGCCGGACAGCCGCCGCCACAGCACGATCACCTTCATCACATAGTGGACGGTCTCGTCGTATGGCGGGATGCCGCCGTACTCGTCCACGGCGCCGCTTCCGGCGTTGTAAGCTGCGATCGCGTAGAGGTACTGCCGCTGCTGGTCGTATCTCGCGTAGTGCCGCAGATCGCCGCCGAGCGTCATCACCGTGCCGCGGATGTTCTGATCGACGTCGTCTGCGTTGGAGACGCCATCGTCTGCGGCGGTGCCGGGCATCAGCTGACCGAGTCCCATCGCGCCGGACGAACTGCGTGCGGTGCGATCGAACGAACTCTCAGTCGCGACCACGGCCACGACCAACCGCGGGTCCACGCCTTGTGCCGGCGCTTCGCGCATGATGGCGGTGACGATCCGCTCGGCTTCGGGCTCGGCTATTCCGGGATTGAAGTAGCGGATCGCGTCGACGTACGCGCCCATCGCATCGGTCGGCAACGAGGAAGTAGAAGCCGCGCGCGACGCGCCGGCAGCGCTCGCCGAAGCGAGCGCCACAACGGCGCAGGCAATGAAAAGACATCGCATAAGTGACGTATCGGAATCCTAGCGCCGTCCATCAAGGGGTGGCGCTATTTGTCCCGCTAGAGCTTGAACTGCGCGCGCACTTCGCGCGTCTTCTCTTCGAGGAACTTCAGCACGGAATTGCGGACGGATTCCCGCTGCTCTTCTTCGAGCCGGCTATAGATGAGGAATCCGGCAGATGCGACGATGGCGCCGATGATCGCGGCAGCGATCGTCTGGCGAAAGATGGTCCCGTCATCTGTCTCGATGCGCGTCGCGCCGTTCACGCGTGTTGAGATCCGCGATTCAGTCGAACTCTCCATTGTCGAAACTCCTCATTCGTGGGGCCGAGGGCTTCGGCGGTGCCTGCTACTTTCCCGCACCCCTGACGGCCACGTGTTCTGGATGGCTTCGCGCGATGGCGCGCAGCCCAGCGATCGTGGTCTCTAGGACGGCCTGAGCTCGCGCGCCGCCGCCGCCAGGAACATCCAAGACGTAATCGCCGGCGGGATCGTCGCGCACTTCTGCGACGGCGCCGCAATAGGCCGACACGCCGTTCGCCGCCGTCTGCACGAGAGCGCTGACAGCAGAACACACGATGTCCTTGCCCGGTCGCGCGAATCCGGCGTGGCCGGTCACGGTGATGCGAACGATCGCGCCGCGCGATCGATCGCAGCGTATTCGAAGGAGGGGAGCCTTAGCCGAGCGAGATCTTTTCAATGCGCAGTTCGGTGATCGGCTGGCGATGCCCGTGCCGCGTCCGTACGCGCTTCTTCGGCTTGTAGCGGAAGGCCATGACTTTTGGAGCCAGTGACTGGCGCACGATTCTCGCGCTGACAGAAGCTCGGTCGACGAGCGGCGATCCGACGATGAGGTCTTTTCCGTCGTGGGCGAGCAGTACGCGGTCGAAGACGATTTCGGCGTCGGTTTCGCCCGCCACGCGGTCGAGACGCAGTATCTCGCCCTCCTTCACCTTGAGGTGTCTTCCGTTTGCTTCGATGACGGCGTACATGCAAAGGCCTTTCGAACTCAAATTCTTATGCGTTTTAGACGCATAATCGTACCATAACCGTGCTTTTAGCGTCAAACACGGCATGTTCCGCCCTCAATTGTGGCTAAAGTATTTACAAAGACGAACAAATGCCCTACTATTTGTTCTTGGCAACTGACAGTTACGACGAACAGTTGTCGCCGCCGGAGGTGGGGACTTCCCAAGTCACGGTTTTGTCGCATGGGGGCTGAATGGTTGAAAGCACTCGGAACGCACATCCTCGTCGAATTGTCTGAATGCGACCCTCGGATACTCAGCGACGTCGAGAAAGTCACGAACATCCTTGTGCAAGCCGCCAAGGAAGCAAACGCGGAAGTCCTACAGACAGCATTTCACCGGTTTAATCCGCAGGGTGTCAGCGGTGTCGTTGTCATCGCTGAGTCGCACCTCTCCATCCACACGTGGCCCGAATACGGCTACGCGGCGATGGACATCTACACGTGCGGTGACCACACGGATCCTTGGAAGGCATGCCGATTTGCCGCTGAAGCGTTCCAGGCCAAGCAGATGCTGACCACGGAAGTGCGCCGCGGCATGACGGACGACGCCGGCGTGTTCAGCCACACCGTCGGCAAGAAGTCGACAGGGACCGAGCCGATTGCCAAAAACCGAAAACTTTCAGTGGTACGTTGAGCAAGTCGCCGACGGCGAACTGCATAGCCACGCGCTGACGCGGACGCTGGCGCAAGGCACCTCCGCTTACCAGACCTACGCGATCGTCGAAAGCCCTCTATTCGGGAAGATGCTCGTCCTAGACGGCGACACGCAAAGCGCGTCGCTCGACGAGCATATCTACCACGAGTCGCTCGTGCATCCGGCCTGTGCGCACGTCGACCAGCCGGCGAGCGCGCTCGTGCTCGGCGGCGGCGAAGGTGCGACCGTGCGCGAGCTCCTGCGAGTTCCGACCATGCAGCGCGTCGTCATGGTGGACATCGACGGCGAAGTGGTCGCCGCGTGCCGCACGCATATGCCCGAGTGGGGCGCGGGTGCGTTTGAGGATCCACGCGTCGCGCTCATCGTCGGCGACGCGAAGGCGTTCGTCGAAGGCTCGCATGAGAAGTTCGATGTGATCATCAGCGATCTCACCGAACCGCTTGCTGATTCGCCGTCCTACGGTTTGCACACGGCTGGGTTCTACGGTCGCACTCGCGAGCTGTTGTCTGACGGTGGTGCATATGCCATTCAGACGTCTATGGCCGGCCCGCATAATTTCCAACTGCACGCGCAGATGATCTCGACGCTGCGTGCGGCGTGGCCTGCAGTAGCACCGTACACCGCGTATATCCCGGCATTCGATACGGAATGGGGCTTTGCGCTCTGCGCGACTGCGCTCGATGCGCGCGGCGCTGCTGCCATCGCTCGGGCCGACGCGCATGCGCGCGCATGCGGCGGTCTGCGCCACTACGACGGGCAGAGTCATGCACGGGCGTTCAACGTGCCGCGCTACTTGCGCGACGCGTACACCCGCGAAACCCGCGTCTTCAAATAGATCGTCGTACTGAAGGGGCCGACGCTAGTCGGCCCGAGCGAATATAACGTGGGCCGACACAAAATCGGCCCCTTCAACAGCCCATTCAGGGTAATCGCAGACGTTAGCGGACGAGGTTGTTCGAAATCGCGTGGATCGCGGCTTGCGTGCGCGCCGTGATCTTGAGTTTGCGGAAGATGTGCGAGATGTGATTCTTGATCGTCTTCTCGCTCAAGTCGAGTTTTTCCGCGATCTGCTTGTTCGTCAATCCAAGCGCGATCAAGCGGATGACATCTGTCTCGCGACTAGAAAGATCCGGCGCTTTCGGCGCGGGTCCGGCCGTCGGCGAACGGAGCAGCAGTCCGGCGATCTTCGGATCGATGAAGACCTGACCGCGCGCTACCGCTCGCACTGCACGGTGCAGTTCCTCAAGGGTGCAGTCTTTGAGCATGAAACCGCTGGCACCAAGACTCAAGCATTGTCGGACAGTGGCGGGGAGCGAGCGGAAGGCGAGCACGCAGACGCGCGCTTCCGGCGCGCAATTCATGAGGCGGCGCATGAGCTCGCGGTGGTTCTCGGGCTGGAAATCGAGATCCAACACGACGACGTCGACCGTCGCGTTGAAGCCTTCTTCCGGTACCGCGGGCATGCCAAACGGCTCGATATCGGTGTATTGCTCGAGCGCCGCTGAGAGCGACGACCGGAACACACCTTGAGGCACTATGACCGCGACCCTAAGCGCGTTTCCCAAATTCGCGTTACCAAAGATGTCGAACTCCACGCCGACATCCATCAATCTCGGTCGGAGGCCGTTCATGTCGTTGAACGCCGACTTTCGGACGATCCGCCCCCAAATGCGAGATGCACTCTCGCCGGAACGTCCCGGCGCGTTCATTTCAAGATAGCATGGTGGAGCGAGAACGTCGAGCCTCCCACAGCCTCATTTGCGCGGCGGACTCTCGACCCAACGGCCTTCGCAGCGACCGCACGTTCCGTCTAGGACCGCAGGGCATGAGCGATTTCAACGACCTTATGGGACTAGTCGGGGGGCCCATGCTTGGCTGTGGATGCGGAGGACGATGTGTAATCCGAAGGGGCCGACTTTATATCGGCCCGCATGACGTTTGCCTGTGCCGACATAAAGTTGGCCCTTCGTTCGGCCCGCTAAGGCCCAAAAAAAAGGGGGCCGACTAGCGCCGGCCCATCAGAAAAAAAGAAGGGGCCGACTTTATGTCGGCCCCTTCAGTAGGTCCCTTCGAGTTAGACGATTCCGCTTTTGATCGCGTGGATCGCGGCTTGCGTGCGCGCCGTGACGTTGAGCTTGCTGAAGATGCGGCTGATGTGGTTCTTCACCGTCTTCTCGCTCAAGAATAACTTCTCGGATATCTGCTTGTTCGAAAGCCCGAGCGCGATGAGGCGGATGACGTCGGTCTCACGCTCGGAGAGCTCCGTTGGATCGTTGCGATAACGCTTCGTGCTCAAGCGGCGGAGCATGTTGCCAGCAAGACGCGGATCAACGTAGACGTCGCCGCCGTGGATCATGAGCAGCGCGCGTGTGAGGTCGGATGGGTTGATGTCTTTGATGACATAGCCTTCGACGCCGAATATCAGGCTGCGCGAGAGCAGATCTTGCTGCGCGTGCATCGAGAGCAAGCAGATGCGGACGCCGGGATGTGCTTCACGAAGCGAGCGGATCGCGTCGACCGGATCGCCTTTGTGGAAGTCGACGTCGAGCAGGACGATGTCGGGTTTCGCCGCGGCGATGCGGGGCAGCTCGCACGATTCGATGCATTCTGTCACGATGCTGAAGCGTTCGTCTTTTGCGAGCAGTTGGCACAGCGACTTGCGGAACAGCGCCTGCTGTTCGATTACGGCTATCCGAACTCGGTCCATCGTGAGTATCCTCTTCTCGTGATCTATCGACCACTTACGCAACGGCAACCGTGAAGTAGCCACAGGGCTAGGGCACCAGGCCCGTCCCAAGACCAATCGGCGGCGCGGGTTAATCCTGCAGTCGTCTAGATTGGTGCTTTAGGTCCGTTATCTATCTCTTCCGGTCCTAGCGTTATACCATAATCCCTAACGGCTTAGCATCCCCGGGAATCGGGGCACGTCCCATATAATTACGTCGTGAGGTCTATAGGACCTAAGGGAATGTGCGTTTGCGCACGAGGGGTTCCGGATGCCAGATCGTCGCTTACCCAAATCGCCCGAGACGAAAACAGACCCGTCGTTACCGCTCGGGGCTGCTCGCAGCCGGCAGATGCCCGCGATCGTGCTCTTGGATTCCGACGATTCGGTCGTGCTCGCGAACGACCGGGCGCTTCGTTTGCTGCGCGACATGGTCGGCCGGGACGGCCGCAGTGACGGCAATCCGGCGCTTCCCACGGTGCTCCAGGCGCTTTTGCCCGAACTCCGGTCTCGGGTCCGCGACCGCCTCGACACTTCGACCGTCGCGCTGCTGACAGTCGATCTCTGCGTGCGAGCGTGCCACGTGGACGGCGGATCGGGCCGTCATCTGCTGCTCGTGTTCGAGCGCGTCGAGCGCAAAGACGCAGTCCAGCACAATCTCGAGCGCTATGCACTGACCCGTCGCGAGCGCGAAGTGGTGATGCTATTGCTGCACGGCCATCCGAATCGGCGTATCGCCGATCAGTTGTTCCTCACCGAGTACACGGTCGAAGACCACATGAAACGCATCTTCACGAAGCTGGGCGTCAGATCGCGCACGGCGCTGGCATCGAAGATCCTCGGCTGGCGCGAGGGTTGACGCGAGCGGCGCAGCGACCGTTGACACTTGCAGCGCGCCGTTCGCCGAGGACGCATCCGTGACGTGCTCGAACCACGGCCCGTGACCGTAGAAATCGGGGCGGCGAGAACGCCGCTGTACGACATCCACGTGGCCCTGGGCGCGAAAATGTCCCCATTCGGGGGCTTTCTTATGCCCATCTCCTATTCGAGCATCATCGACGAGCACCGCGCAGTGCGCACCGCGGTCGGTATGTTCGACTTATCGCACATGGGTCAGTTCGTCGTGCGCGGCGACTCTGCGCCAGAGTGGCTCGACAGCCTCGCGTGCAACGACGTCGCGACCATGCGCCCGCTACAAGCGCGCTACAACATCTTCACGAACGATAACGGCGGCGCGATGGACGACACGATCATCTACCGCTTCGCCGACTACTGGCTCGTCGTCGTCAACGCCTCGAATGCGCCGAAGATGTGGCGTGCACTCAACGCCGCGAAACGCGGCGACGTCACGCTGGACGATCGCACACAGCGTTCGGCCCTCATCGCGCTCCAGGGCCCGCGCTCGCTGGAATATCTTCAGCCGCTCACCGACGTGGATCTCTCTGGCGTGAAATACTATTACGCCACGACGGGGAGCGTCGCCGGGATGCCGGCTGAGATCGCGCGGACCGGCTATACAGGAGAAGATGGCTTCGAACTGTTCGTCGCGGCCGAACACGCTCCGGCGCTGTGGGAGCGGCTGATGCGCGATGCCGCTCGAGTCGGTCTCTTGCCCGCCGGGTTGGGCGCGCGCGACGTGCTCCGTCTCGAAGCCGGCATGCCGCTGTACGGTCACGAACTCGACGAAAATATCACGCCGCTGCAAGCCGGCCTAGACTGGGCGGTGAAACTCGGCAAGAAATTTAGAGGCCGCGAGGCGCTCGCGGCGCAAGCGCAGACCAAGGCATTCGACCGCATCGCAGGTTTCGTGATGGAGGGCAAGGCGCCAGCGCGGGCCGGCTATTCCGTTTACGCGGGAGAGAGACGCGTCGGCGACGTGCGCAGCGGATCGCCAAGCCCGAGCATGGGCGGCAAGAACATCGCAACCGTCCTCGTGCCGGCGCAGCACGCCGAGCCGGGCTCGCGTCTGAATGTGGAGATCCGCGGTACGCGTCACGGCGGCGTCGTCGTGCCATTGCCTTTCTACAAACGCAAGAAATAAGGAGAGATCCGTGCCCGAACCCAGCGACCGGCTCTACACCAAAGAACACGAATGGGTGCGAATCGAAGGCGCGAACGCGACCATCGGCATATCGCAGCATGCGCAATCCGCGCTCGGCGACATCGTCTACGTCGAGCTGCCGAAGCCCGGTGCGGTTTTGACAAAGGGCAAGCCCATCGGCGTCGTCGAGTCTGTGAAAGCCGTCTCCGATATCTACGCGCCGATCTCTGGCACCGTCACCGCTGTCAACGGCGCGGTGGAAGACGATCCAGCCAAAGTGAATGCCGATCCATACGGCGACGGTTGGCTCGCGAAGATCACAGTGGCAGATGCCGGCGAATCAGCGACGCTGCTCGATTCGAAAGCATACGACGAACTCCTAAAAGCGGAAGGTCACTAGAAGTCTCATGCACGCGCCGCACACCGAACGCGACGTCAAAGAGATGCTCGCCGTCATCGGAGCACCGTCGCTCGCTGCGCTGTCGGCGCCGCCCGCCGGTCTCGAGATCAAAGGCGATCTGCACATCGCGCCGGCGCTGCCTGAATCGCTGGCGTATGCGCATCTGCGCGATCTCGCTGCGTTAGACCGCACCGATCACGCGTGCTTCATCGGCGCCGGCGCGTATCGGCACTATCAGCCGCCCGCGGTCCCGTATCTGGCAACGCGATCCGAATTCATCACCGCGTACACGCCGTATCAAGCCGAGGCGAGTCAAGGAAGTCTCCAAGCGATCTTCGAGTGGCAGACCTACATCTGTCTCTTGACCGGTCTCGACGTCAGCAACGCGTCGCTCTACGATGGTTCCACCGCGCTCGTCGAAGGCGTCATCATGGCGTCGCAGGCGACCGGGCGGCGCAAAGTCGCGGTGAGCAAAGGCGTGCACCCAGGCTATCGCGCGGTGCTGCGGACGTACGCCGACGGCATGGCGTTCGACATCGACGAACTGCCGCTCTCAGCCGATGCACAACCGATCTCGCCGGCGTCGCGGCAGATGTCGGCGCCGTGATCGTGCAGAGCCCGAACTTCCTCGGCTGCATCGAAGATGTCGCCGCCGCATCGCGCGCCGCGAAGAACGTCGGCGCTCTTGCCGTGCAAGTCGTCGTCGAAGCGATGTCGCTCGGCGCGCTCAAGACGCCTGCGGAGTCCGGCGTTTCGATCGCGGTGGGAGAGGCGCAGTCGTTCGGCTTGCCGGTGGGCTACGGCGGACCGTACGTCGGCTTCGTCGCGTGCACGAAGGAACACGTCCGCCGGCTTCCCGGCCGGCTCGTGGGCGAGACGCACGACGTCGACGGCCGCCGCGCGTATGTCTTGACGCTGCAAGGGCGCGAACAGCATATCCGCCGCGAACTCGCATCCTCGAACATCTGCACCAATCAGGCGCTCTGCGCGCTCTTCGCGACCATCTATCTCGCGACCGTCGGCGCGCATGGTCTGCGCGCGATCGCCGCCGCGAACTTGAAGCGCGCGCGGCAATTGCGCTCCGTATTGTTGCAGCTGCCCAGCGTCAGCGCGCCATACGCGGCGCCGTTCTTCAACGAATTCGTGCTGCGCTTGCCGATCGCAGGCTGCGACGCGGTTCACATGCTGCGCCAGCGCGGCATCGTGACGCTCGCGCTCTCCGATCTCGAGCCCGGACACGACAACGATCTGCTCGTCTGCGCCACCGAGATGACGACCGATGCGGAGATCGATCGCTTCGCGCTCGCGCTCCAGGAAGGATTGACTCGTGCCGTCGCTGCTGTTTGAGCAAGGCGAGCCGGGGCGCGGCTCCGATTTCGTCGCACCGTCGGGCGCACCGTCAGACTATCTCGATAGCGCGCTGCTGCGCGGCGATCTGCCGCTGCCCGATCTGGCGGAATTCGAGGTGACGCGCCACTTCGTCGCGCTCTCGCACCGCAATTTCTCCGTCGACACGAACTTCTATCCGCTCGGCTCGTGCACGATGAAGTACAATCCGAAGCTCAACGAAGCAGCGGCATCGTTCCCCGGTTTCACCGATCTGCACCCGCTCGCACCGGATGCGTGCGCGCAAGGCGCGCTCAAACTCATGTGGACGCTCGAGCGCACGCTCGCGGCGCTTTTCGGCATGGAAGAGTTCTCGCTGATGCCGTGCGCCGGCGCGCATGGTGAGCTCACCGCCATGCTGATGGCCAAGGCATATCATCGCGATCGCGGCGACGACAAGCGCACCACGTGCATCGTGCCCGACACCGCGCACGGCACGAATCCCGCGAGCGCGGCGATGGTCGGCTACAAGGTCGTCGCGATACCGTCCACGCCGCGCGGGCGCACCGATCTCGCGAGCCTGCGCGCGGCGCTGGACGATACCGTCGCCGTCTGCATGATGACCAACCCGAACACGCTCGGCTTGTTCGAAGACGACATCATCGAGATGACGAAAGCGGTGCACGCCGCGGGCGGCCTCATGTATTACGACGGCGCGAACGCCAACGCGATCGTCGGTCTATGTCGCCCGGGTGACATGGGTTTCGATCTCATGCACCTCAACTTGCACAAGACGTTCTCGGTGCCGCACGGCGGCGGCGGCCCCGGCGCCGGTCCCGTCGGCGCATCCGCGAAGCTCGCGCCGTACTTGCCCGTGCCGCGCGTGGTGCGCGCGCAGCCGGCGGGGAATTCCGACCCGACGGAAACGTACGCGCTTTCGAGCGATTTTGCGAAATCGATCGGACCGGTGCGCGTGTTCTCGTCGCACTTCATCGCGCTGGTACGTGCGTATGCGTACATCATCGTGCATGGCGCCGAAGGTCTTCGCCGCAACAGCGAACTCGCCGTGTTGAACGCGAACTACATCCGCGCAAAACTCAAAGACGTGCTCACCGTGCCGTATGCGGACTACTGCAGACACGAGTTCGTCTGCTCCGCCGAAACGTTGAAACGCGAGACCGGAGCGCGGGCGCTTGATCTAGCGAAAGGTCTGCTGGACGCCGGCGTGCACGCGCCGACGATGTACTGGCCGCACGTGGTTCCCGAATGTCTGATGATCGAACCGACGGAGACGGAGACCAAAGAGACGCTCGACGCATTCGTGGAAACGCTCCGCGCGCTCGTCAAGCAGGCGCACGAAGCGCCTGAGACCATGGCCCAGCTTCCGCTACACACGCCGGTAAGGCGCGTGGATGAAGCACAAGTCGGGCGGCTTGCGAACAAAGGCATCGGCTTGCGTTGGAACGCCGAAAAGTAGCCGCCGGCGCACCGCCGCGCCGTCCGGGCAGGGTCAAACACGAGCGGTCGGCGGGCGGCCTCGTCTTGAAGCGCGAGGACGGCGTCTACTGCGGCTTGCTGATCGGGCGCAACGTGCCGCGCATCTGGTCGCTTCCGAAAGGCCACGTCGAAGCGGACGAGACGATCGAACAGGCGGCGGTCCGCGAAGTAAAAGAGGAGACGGCGATCCAAGCGGCCATCGTCGCAAAGCTCTCCGACATCCGCTACTGGTTCTACAGCCGCGACGTGAAGCACAGCAAGATCGTGCATTTCTTCCTCATGCGCTATGAGGGCGGCAAACACAAACCGCAAGAAGGCGAAGTGGACGAGACGGCGTGGCGCAAGCTCGATGAGATGGCCGGCGTCATGACGCATCGCAACGAGCGGCGCCTCGTGGATATCGCGCGCTCGATCGTCGAGACGCGCACGGCCGCCGAACTGGGATTCTAACGTGCCATTCTCGCGGGCTGCGTCGGCCGTCGCCGCCGCGATAGCGATAGCATTCGCGGCCGCTGGCTGCGCGCATCGACCGGAACCCGCGCCCACTCCGCAGCCGTCGCCCACGGCCACGCCGAAGCCGCTCGCCATCGATCCGCTGAACGGCGAACTGGTCGATCCAGCGGTTCTGCAACATCGCGTGGCGGCGGTGATGATCGACAACTATCCGTTCGACGCGCGGCCGCAGAGCGGTCTGCACGACGCCGAAGTCGTGTACGAAGTAGAAGCCGAGGGCGGCATCACCCGCTACATGGCGCTTTATCTCGCGGCTAGTCCTGAGAAGATCGGTCCGGTGCGATCCACGCGCACGTATTTCGTCGATCTTGCGCAACCCTACGAACCGCTCTTCGCGCACGCCGGCGAGAACGATAACGTCTGGGAGCCGCTTAAAGAATTGCGCGCCGGCGGATTCGCGGACATGGAAGAGATCGTGGGCACCCCAGAGGCGTTCTGGCGCGACGACACGCGCGACATGCCGCATAACCTCTACACATCCATCGCTCGGCTGCGCAAATCGGCCCCCGATCACGGCTGGCCGGATACGCCGTTCACGGCTACAGCGCTGCGATTCGACGACCCGCCGCAACCCGTCGCCACAACGACTCCCGTCGTGGAGACTGTCGCCACCGCAACCCCCAACACCGTGGATTCTTTCCGCCTCGGGTTCTGGCTCAACTACTCCGTCGAATTCCAACGTGAAGGCGACGCGTTCGAGCGGACAATCAAGGGGGTCGTACAGCACGATCGCGACGACCCTCGGCCATATCGCGTCGCAGACGTCATCGTCGTCTGGGTTCCAGCCCGCGTTCTCGACTCGCTCGGCGATCTGGCCATGGATGTCTACGGCGATTTTCCCGCCGCCGTCGTCCGGACGGACGGCGTGACGCAAGCGCGTTGGGAAGCACCCGGGCCAAAGGATCTGCCATATCTCTCCGATGCGTCCGGACAGTCGATCGCATTGATTCCCGGGCAGATCTACATCGAGTATCTGCCGCAGGGCGGTCGGCTCGACGTCGGGAAACTTCATATCAGCTACTAATTGCTATACAGGAGCGCACCGACATAGAGGCTCAGGCGTCCGAATCCGTCGCGCCCAAACAGCCTGCTTTACTGGTCAAACTCGACGTCTTCGACGGTCCGCTCGACCTCCTGCTCCAGCTCGTCCTCCAGCAAGACGTGGACATCACACACGTCAGCCTGGCTTCGGTCTGCGAGCAGTATCTCGCCTATCTCTCGCTCATGGACGCGCTCGACATCGAGATCGCGAGCGACTACTTGGTGATCGCGGCCACGCTGATCTTCATCAAGTCAAAGAAACTTCTGCCGCCGCCGCCGCCGCCGTTCGATCAAGACATGCCGGACGACGCCGCACTCGCAGAAGAAGAATTGCGCCGGCGCCTTATCGCGTACCGGCACTTCAAAGACGCCGCCACTGGTTTGCGCGAGCGCATGGAGATCGCCGCCGCGTATTATCCGCGGCCGGCCGAGAATTCCGACACAGACGGTCTCGTGCAGCGCTTCGCGCTCGATGCCGCCACCCTCGCGGCAGCCTTCAAACGCGCGCTCGAGAACGCCGAAGCGCGTCCGGCCGTGCTCAAGCGCGAGACTTTTTCAGTCGTCGTCAAGATGAACCACACGCTGCGGCTCATCCGCGAACGGGCGACCATGACCTTTTCCGAGTTGATCCGAGGCTGCAGCACGCTCGAGATCGTGGTCACGTTTCTTGCGGTGCTCGAATTGATCCGCGCGCGCAAGATCCGGTACGCACAGTCCGCGCTCTTCGACGATATCGTTTTCACGCCGCAACCCAAGGGGGCGATCGACGATCTTGCCCAATCTGCGTAGCCGGCTCGAAGCGCTGCTCTTCGTCGCCGCCGAACCGGCGACGCTCAAGGAGTTGTGCGCGGCCACCGGCGCCGATCCGGCCGCGGTGGAATCCGCGTTAAAGGCATTGGCATCGGACCTTCGCGACCGAGGCACGACGTTGCGCGAAGTCGGCGGCGGATGGCGGCTGACCGCCAACCCCAGTTTCCGCGAAGATGTCGAGCGCTTTTTGCTTCCGCCGAAGACGCACATATCGCCGGCGGCGCTCGAGACGCTTGCCATCGTCGCGTACCTCCAGCCGGTGACGCGCCCCGAGATCGAAAGTCTCCGCGGCGTCGTCTCGGACAGCGTGATCGACACGCTCGAGCAACGCGGCTTCATCGAGGAACTCGGTCGCAAAGACGTCGTCGGCCGGCCGATCCTCTACGGCACCACCGAATTGTTTCTCGAATCTTTCGATCTTAGATCGCTCGACGCTCTGCCGCCGCTGCCTGAAGGCGCGCCAGTCCGCGTCGACGGACAGGTGATCCAGTTGCCGCTGCCCGACGGACGCGAGAAGGCGCTCGAGCAGATCCACGATTCCGTCGAAGGCCACGAAGACGAGATAGTCGCGATCGGCGACGCGACGCTGCGCGACAACGTCGCGCTCGAACTGGAACGCGCGCTCTCCGAATCCGCTTGACCTTTAGCCGACCGAAGAAACCGGATTTTTCGACGCTTGCGAGCGCGTATGCGCGCTATCGCTCGTCCTACGGCGACGATCTCTTCGATCTGGTCGCCGAGCATGCGCGCCGGCACGCGCACAGCGCTCTGCGGGCCCTCGATCTGGGCTGCGGCACCGGCTTGAGCACGCGCGGATTTCTCGACCGCGGTTTTGCCGTGACCGGCGTGGACGTCGCGGTACCGATGCTCGACGAAGCGCGCGCGGCGCTCGGCGACCGCGCGTCGTTCTACGAAGCGAGCGCCGAGCGGCTCCCGTTTGCGGACGCAGCGTTCGGACTCGTGGTCTGTGGGCAAGCGTTCCATTGGTTCGTGCCGCAGCCGGCATTTGCCGAGATCGCCCGCGTGCTCGAACGTGGGGGCCTGATGGCGCTCTTCTGGAAGCACGAACTCAAGGACGATCCGTTCGAACGATGCGCCTTCGACTGCCTGCGCGAGCTTTCGGAGAAGGACGAGCCTGCCAACATCTCGCGCGCGCAGACCGGCCGGTTCGACGACTTCTGGGCTGCCAAGCGCGCGTTCTTCGAGCACGAGGAATGGCGCTTGCCAATACGCCTGCCGTTCACCGTCGACTCGTTCGTCGGATTCCATTCGTCGCGCGAGATCGCCCGGTTTCACTTGGGCACTAAGCGCGATCTCTTTCTCGCAAACCTCCGCGAACGGATCGGCGCGCTCGCCGGTCCGACCGGCAAGTTCACGGTCGACGGAATGCAGTACGTCTACGTAAGCCGAAGGCGCTGACATGAGATTTGGCGTTCACGTCGGCACTTCGAACAAATTCGCAGGCACGATCGACGAAGCTGTAGCAGCGGGCTGCGAGTGCATTCAGATATTCGCTGGAAATCCGCGCGCGTTCAAACTGGGCGACTACGATAAGGCCGCATGGGATGCGTTTGCGGCGGGCCGCCGCAAGGCGAACATCGAGCCGACCGTCATCCACACATCGTATCTCGTCAATCTCGCGACCAGCGATGCGTCGTTGCGAAAAAAAGGCGCTGACCTCGTGGCGCGGGATTTGGATGTGGCGGCGCGTGCCGGAATCGAATTCGTCAACACGCATCTCGGCAGTTACGGCACGGCGGATCGCAAAGCCGGATTCAAGCGGATCTGCAAAGAGATCGCGACGATCGTGCGCCGCGCGCGCCCTGGTCCAATGCTGCTCCTGGAGAATTCCGCCGGCGCCGGCGCGCACTGCGGCGGAACGATGGAAGAACTGGGCGAGATCCTCGATGCGGTCGACAGTCCGCGATTGGGCGTCTGCCTCGACACCGCGCACGCGTGGGCGTCGGGCTACGACATCTCCAATGCGGCCGGCGTGAAGAAATTCTTGACGCTCGTCGATGAGCACATCGGCTTCGGCCGAGTGCGGGCGCTTCATCTCAACGACACGGAAGTAGAGTTGGGCGGGCGGCGCGATCGGAACTGGCATGTGGGCAAAGGGCGCATCGGCGAAGCCGGGTTTGCGAGCCTGCTCCGCACGAAGGCGCTCGATCATGTCGCGGGCGTTTGCGAGACGCCGAAAACGCCCGAGCTCGACCGCGAGAACGTCGCGACCGTGAAGCGGCTGGCGGGCAGACCAAAGGCCGGGACGCGCAAGAAATAGAAGAAACCGAAACCAAAGGCCGCGCTTAACAGTAGACTAACGCAGCATGCAGCCGTCTCGCTTTTACCTCTTCGCGGGCATCTTCGCCGCCATCGCGCTTGCGCTGGCCGGCCCCACTGAGGCATTGGCGAGGGCAGGCGGCGGTCAAGGATTCGGCGGCGGCGGTGGGGGCGGCTTCGGCGGTGACGATTTCGGCGGCGGCCTGTGGAGTCTGTGGCCGCTCTTGTTCCTGGGTCACGGCAGCGGCTTTGGCGGACTCTTCTTTTTCCTCATCATATTGTGGGCGATCAGCCGCAGAAGCCGCGCGGCCAACATGGGCTTTCTAGCCGGCACGCCGGACCCGGGCTCGCAGTCGACTCTGCTGGCCACTCCCATTCCCACCAAGACCTTCGATCGCAGCTCGGTGGAAGAAGGTCTGGCGGCCATCAAGCAGCGCGATCCCAATTTCGACGAGCGCGCATTCCTCGACCGCTCGCAGACCGCGTTCTTCAAATTGCAGCAGGCCTGGAACGCGCGCGACCAGGATATCGCTCGTGACGTGATGAGCGATGCTCTCTACGAGCGCCACAAGATGCAGACCGATCAACTGATCGCCGCGCACCAGACCGACGTGCTCGAGAACATCGTGATCGGCAGCGCGCGGATCGTTGACGTGCGCGCCGGCATGCCGTTCGATTCCATTGTAGTGGCAATGACCGCGAGCATGACCGACTACACGATCGACGATCGCACCAAGCAGGTCGTCTCGGGCGACCGCTATCAGCAGACGTTCACCGAGTACTGGACGTTCATCCGGCGATCGGATGCGAAGAGCGTGGTCGGTTCTACGTCGCTTTCGTCCACGTGCCCGAACTGCGGCGCGCCGCTGCACCTCAACAACGGCAAGTGCGATTATTGCGGCGCGTACTCGCGCACGACGTCGGCCGACTGGGTCGTAGACACGATCGAGCAGACGCGGTGAGCTTCGAGGGTCAGAAGCCATCGGATCGGCGCGGCGCTCCGCGCTTCAATATTTCGATGCCGGTCACGTTCAGCATCCCGGCCACGCGGCGCATCTGCGCCGCCACCGTCGACAATATCTCGATGGGCGGGGTTCTCTTGCTGACAGACGAGCAGCTCGACAACGGAACCGAGATCGTCATCCACTTGCCGATCGATCTCGACGCGACCATAAATGTCCACGCCACGATCGTGCGTACAGCGGAGGTCGGCGAGTTCGGCGTTGCGTTTATCAAGCTGCATGATGATCAGATGGATCGCATCTCGACGTTCGTGGAGGCCCGCGCCGGCCGCTCGTAACTCTGAAGGGCAAACATTTCTGAAGGGGCCGACTTACTGAAGGGGCCGACCTACTGAAGGGGCCGACTTCATGTCGGCCCAGGCGAACATAACGTGGGCCGATATAAAATCGGCCCCTTCAATTCGCGGAGTTGGTCGCTATTTCTCGAGGATCAAGCGCAGGCCCGGATAGTCGATAAACACCGCGCCGAACTGCGATAGCGCGCCGGCACCGACGATGCCGTCCGACACAGTCGGCGCGAACGCGCCTGTCGCATGCAGCACGACTTGCGTGAACAGGTTTACGAGCGAAAAATCGCCGAGGCTTAGCTGCGAGACGGTCGTGATACGCACCGGGATCTCGCCGCCGCCCGCGCCACGTGCGCTTTGGATCGCGCGCTGGTTGTTAGCGAGATCTGGCGTGACCGGCCCCTGGTTGCTGCCGATCCCCAACTCGTTGTTTGCCACGGTATTCTGCGTCTCGAAGTCGTTGGGGTGCGCATCGGCGTACTCGCGATAGAGCACGAGCGCGGCATCGCTTCCAGTGTCGAGGGTGAGCGTGACCGGATCGCCGCGGCCGAGTTTGGCGCCGACGCGCGAAACGCGGTTGTCGATCGCGAGCGGCAGCACCACGCCGGTGCCACTATACGTGAACGCACTTGGCAGCATGAAGCGGACTTGGGAGTCGAAGTACGAGATCCGAGCGACGAGTTGGGCGAACACGTCGAAACCCGCGATGCCGTCGATGTGATCGTGCGCGAGCGACTCGGGCAATTGGAGCGGCACGGCTTCCATCACGAAGTCGTGAAAGACCGCGCCGCCTATCGCAAGCGTCGTGGCGCGTGTCACCGTTCCGGTCAGCTCTCCCGCGGCGTTGATGTGGGCGACGCCGCCGGTCGGCATGCCCAATCGCGTGGCGACTTGCGCGTCGATGACGCTCGTGGACGAACCGCTGTCGAGCAGCAAATGCACGTACGAGCCGTTGATCGCGCAGCCGATGATGATCAATCCGCGATCCGTGTCGAACGGAACGGTGACTTCGCCTTTGCCGGCCGGCATATCCGGTTCGCGCTGCGACGGCGCGGTGAACGTCGTGCTCGAGACCGGCGCCGCGAAGTGGACGTCGTCGACACTCGTCGTTGTCGTGCCCGTCGAGTCGGTGTCGACGCTGAGCGTCGGCACGGGCACGCCTTCGAACCGCCGGTACGCGCTGTATCGGATCGTCCTGTCGGCGAAGTCGCCGCCGTCGACGAGTGCGCTTGCGGCATCGACGTATAATGTCGCATCGACTTGTCCGACTCTCGTGTTCACGACGTACGCGCGTCGCCCATCGAGGTACGTGATGCCGGTGACCTTCGCGCCCGGCGTATCAAATTTGTAATCGTTAAGGCGGAGAAGCCGGCTGACCGCGTTGTGATGGTTGTCTGTGTCCGTGATGGTGACGTTGCCGTTTTCGTCCTGCTGCCAAAAGTGCGCCCCGTCATCGCCTTCTGCGTGGGTTGAAAGCGCCAGCGTGAAATCTTGCCGAAAGTGTCCCTTCGCGTCTGCGATCGTGTCGTATGTCGCCTGCGTGCCGCCCGACGTGACTGTGCCGGTCCATCGAATGCTACCGACTGGAAGCAGTCCGAATGCTTGCGAATGGCGTACGAACAGCGTGCCTACCGTCGGTAGGAAAACCGGCGGCGTCGGCAACGGAATGGGCGGCGCCGGAGCAGCGGTGGCGCTTGTCGCAACCGCGAGGGCAAGTGCGACGAGAGCTGCGATCATGTGCTAGAAGTTCGCGGCGCGCGGCAAGTTTGCCCTCGCGCCTTGCGCCAGGTAGCCTGCGTCGAGCTCGCTAAAGTCGGCGTTCTAATGAGAAGCCGCCCAACATCGCGTGCCCTGCCGCCGACCTGGCTCGTTGGGGCGAAAGTCCGGTTGCGGGCGATCGAGCCCGAGGATGTCCCGATGCTCCACCAGTGGATCAATCAATCGCCCGCGCGGGATTGGCTGATGACGAGGCTGCCGCTCTCGCGCGAAAATGAACGGGCGTGGGCCGCGAGCGCGGCGGTGAGTCCCGCAACTCCAACCTTCGTCGTCCAGACGCGAACGGGAAAGGACATCGGCGTTATCGGTCTCACGCTGCACGGCGCACGCGCGGAATTGGGAATCGCCTTGCACGAGCCTCGCTATTGGAGCGGCGGTTATGGAACGGACGCAGTGCAAACGTTGGTCGACGGCGCATTTCGCGCGCTCCCGTTGCTGCGCATCGAACTGATCGTCTTTCCCGACAACGTGCGAGCGATTCGCTGCTACGAGAAGGCCCGCTTCTCAAAAGAGGGTGTCCTGCGCGCGCGCGAATATCGCCGCGGCAAATATCAGGACGTCGTCATCATGAGCATCTTGCACGAAGAGTGGCGGCGTGGCCGTGGCAAGGATTGACCTAGGAAGCGTTTCGCGGCCCGCTGGCGTGCGCGTGGTCGCTCGCGCGCAATCGCATATCCCGGCCATCGCGGCGGCGTTCAACCGCGGCGATGTCGCGGAATCGACGCTGTACCACCTCCCTCGATCACACGTCGCGCTGTCGGCTGGTTACGAGGGCGGCCGTCGTCATCGGACGATCCGCAACTTCACAATTCTACGTCATAAGAGCGTCGTCGGCGTGTGTTCGTTGTTCGCCCCGGCGTTCGCCGGCGTGCAGTTAGCGATCGCAATATTCGATGCGGCATCACGTGGTCTTGGCGTCGGACGATTTGCCGTGAGCACACTGTGCGATGTCGCATTTGACGAGTTGCACGCCGGGCGCGTCGAACTTGGCACGTACCCCGACAATCACGCCGCGATCCGGTGTTATGAGGCGTGCGGATTTTCTCGCGAGGCGTTGCTGCGCAGCTCCATCTACCACAACGGCGCGTGGCGCGATTTGCTCTGGATGGCCCACGTTAGATGAAGGGGCAGATTTTGGCGGGAGAAGATAGGAATCGAACCTACCAGGCCCCTTGCGAAGCCCAACGCGGTTTTGAAGACCGGCAGCGGCACCAGCCGCATGCTTCTCCCGTACTGACGCCGCGCCTTATTTGACGGGCTTTCGTCGCCTTCCCGGTGGGCTTGACACGGCCTGCGTTGGGGTCTTTGCCAATCCGTTGCCAATCTCGCTTCGTTCAGGCGGCTCGCGCAGATGCATTGACGAAGCGATTCGCCTAGTGCGCGAGTGATTACCTATGGCGATCATGTATTGCGAGGCAAGTTCACATGCTGAAAACCGGCCTACTTGAATTCAGGGATCGCTGCCCACAAAATCGATACGATTTGCGAGTGCCAAAGGAATGCCAAGCCTGAGAGGTCGACGTTTCAACGGACGAACCTGAGGCACAATATAGTTGACGTGTAACAACGCCGAAAGGAGATTGTGCCCATGAATGTCTTCGAGATAATGTTGGCGCTAGCGATAGCACTCCATCATGCCAAATGGTTTATATACCCGAACGGCGGGAGCGACGGTCCCCCCTAGTCACACGAGACGTTTTCGGACAGTCCTACATAACGAGTTCAGCTTGACTGAACTCGTTATGTCACGACCAAAATCTAAGATAAGCACCCGACTCTCTCTCTCTAACGTCTTTCAATATTCAATTAGAAGCTCCGAAAGGGAGCGGCTCGCACTAAGCCCTGGTTTGCGTGCGCGTCTAAAAGCTCGCAACGGAGTTCGCTTCCGAAACCATGTCCGCTTGCTGCCCAGCCTTGTTCTCCTCGCTGTACTCATAGCCGTTCACGTTCCACGCCAAGACTGATGCGGTGCACCCGGCTCCTCCGCACGTTGCCGCTTGAAAGTATGCTGTGATGCCGTTTGCGAGCTGAACGGGAACGCCGGGTGGCGTGCCGCTTGAGATCTTACCAGCGTACCTACCGTATTGGCAAGCGTAGGCACCGTCACAATCCGTGGAGCGTTCGAGAATCACGCGAAATGCCGTCGACGTAGCGTTTCCAATCGACGCGTAGATTGGGAGATCGTTCTGCGGCATCACGGTAGGTAACAACAGCGGCACGGATGTTTTTGAGTGAAGCGTTGAAATAAGCGGCGCAAAAATTGGATTGGGAGTTGGGACGGCATTGGGCGTAGCTGAATGACCCGTCGCAACCTCGGCGGAGAGAAGCCCGAAACCAACGACGGCAAACACGGCCAGAAATGCCACGATTGGCGCGGTCGCCGAACTATCTTGCCGACTAATCATTGGCATGACCCCGTATCCTTATCAAACGCTCTGGTAAAATTTCGCGTCAACAGTTGTTGAACCGCTTGGCCCACCTCGGTTTCCATTAGCTGGTCGACCTCGTACCGGTCGTACGTGGGCGCACGCGGCGGACGTTACGATGCCATGTTCGGGCCGGCACGCTCTTGCGTCTATTCGAACGGAGTCAAGTACATTCGGCGAGACTACTTGGCGTCGGTTAGGCGGCCAAACGAAAAGACTTTCGGACCGATGACTGACCGCCGCATGGCTCAATTTTAGCGCACACCCACATTGGCCTCCACTCTATTCCCCGCGATCATCGTGCCCGCGTTGATTGCAGAAGCCTCGTTTTGCCTCTGGCTCATCGTGATGGGCGTGGACGTCCAAAAATGGAATGAGAGAGTGAGCCGGAAGCTGGTCCGATGATCGAAGAACCGTTGCTATCACGCTGAAGCTCCGGCAATGATTTAAAGAATCGAGCCGACGCAATCATAGAGGACTGTTTAAACGTCGATTGAACGCCCGGCCAGAAAGTCTCGCTTTGCGCACCTAGGGGTGGCGACTATGCGACGCTTGGTTCGCGATTTTTCCTGGTTTGCGGCTATTTCTTGCGCCGTTTCGATTTGTTTATCGCTCACAAGCTGCTCGACGTCACAAAAATCCGCTACTGCAAGCGGTGCTGAACCGTCGCGATCTGTTTCCGGCGGAGATTTCGCTAGTCCGTGGACCGGACGATCGCGCGAATATCCTCAAATTGCGGCTCTTCTCAAGACGATCGGTACCGACCCTGAAAAACAACTCGCATACGTAACTAACAACCTATCCTTTGAACCCTACGAAGGAGCGCTACGCGGACCGCTCGGGACGATTTGGGCCGCGGCCGGAAACTCAACTGACAAATCACTCCTGCTCGCCGCGCTTCGTAGAGCTTCGGACCAAAACGCTGTCGCGCGCTTTGCGTCGTGCACGATTTCACCTGCGCAGGCCGCTCAACTTGTCGAGCGCTGGCTGGGCAGCCGTACCGTGGTACCTACCCGCGTGCCGCAACTAGCACCGGTTCACCTCGATCAAACGCAACTCGCGCAAACGAAATACGCGCTCACCGCGTGGCGTGCGCTGATTCAATCGACGGATGACCAGGCCCAGGCGCTGGCGGCGCAGCTCCATAGTACGGGCCTCGGATCGCAAGCCGACGTGCGAGGCGCGCTGATCGCCGCCTCGACGACACACGTCTGGCTTCAACTTCAACAGAAGGGCAGTTGGGTTGACTTCGATCCTACGATTGGCGCAGCAGGAAAACAGCTCTGCGCTCCGGCGCAGACGATGGTCGACCTACCCGAGGAATGGTACCATCACGTCGCGATCAACGTAAGAGTGGAAACCCGTTCCGATGGTGCGCTCCAAAGTCGATATGCGATGCAAACCGGATGGCGCACGGCCGATCTTGTTGGATCGACAATCACGTTCACTTTCGCCGAACCATTTGGACTGAGCGACGTACCGTCGACCTCCGTCCCGTTGGGATATAAGGCATACACGCCTGTCGTCGCGATCGACCGCGAACTCGGCGTCGGTCAGCCGATCATCTTGCCCACTGCGTCGCTGGGCGCTCACCGCAGCATATCAGGCGAAACAGCGACTGGGTTCGGCGCGTTGGGAAACGCGCTCGATGCGATCGGCGCGACGGCGACTCCTACGCCTGCAGCAGCGGCAATCGCCAACAAGATCCCCGAGGTAACCGGGGTGTGGTTGAATCTTGAAATCGCCGGTCCAAATGGCTATCGCAAGACTGTCGAGGAACCGATTTTCGATCGCATCGGGTTCGCGCAACGCGCGATCGGACATGCCAACGACGCCCCGCTCGGTTCGCTGGTGGTCGACCGCGGGGAGTATGCCGCGCTGGCTCGATTTTGGAGCGTTACTTCGTGGGTCGGCGAACGATATGGCCCATTGGCCGGCTTGGACAATTCGAGCCAACCGTACGGGATTGCTGGAGCCTTTCAGTTGCTCGGCGTTACCGGCCGGGCATACTATGCGTTACGCCAGACCTTGGCAGAGGAATCGCAGCGTGACGGCACGCTCAAGGTTGCCACAACCGGCCCGAGCATCGGTGTTCTTACGTCGACGGACTCCGGCGCGGCTTTCGACCGAATCTATGATAGCGTGGCAGTAGTGAACGTCGGGGGCACTGCGAGTTCTGAGCAGGCGGGCGTTGTATGGGGCGTCGCGTCACTCGAAGCGGAGCGCTGCGTAATGCTTGCATCGGTGCAACTTGCTGCGGGTCAGGCTGATTTTTCTAGCACTATTGGACAAGACGTCTCAACCGTATTCAGTCTCGCCAAGGCTTCCGGCGTTTCGATCGCCGCTCTTCGTCCCAGCGACGCCGACAAAGTCCCTCCCGTCGACGCGTCCCCAGAAGCGCGGCTCCGACTGTTGGGTGAGCTCTTTAGCGGAAACTCCGTGTTGGCACCGGATCGAGCCGTATCAATCGATGGCGTGCCCACGTATGGTTGGTGGGTCGTGGCGCCGCAGACCGGAATCTTGCAAGACGAGATGGCGAATGGCGCTCATGATGCAGCAACCGAAGAGACTATTCTCGAGGGAAACAGCGTCGAGAATATTTCAGCGGCGACGCGGTTAAAGAATACGATCGGACGGATCTATTGTGAGCTGGGCCCGCTGTCGAAGATCGCCACACTTATCGGAACTGGCATGATGCTAAAGGACTACGTGAATTTCTTTCGCGGCAGGTACGATAATCCGAGCTTGACGGACGTTGCGGAGTTTATGGCGAGTGGCGCTATCGCTTCGAGCATGTTTGGCTGGATGGCGACGCATTTCACAACAGCTGTCTTTACAGGCATGTACTGCGAGGGAGGTCAACTTAAATCGGATCAACCACTGATCAAAGCATTCAAGCGCCAACCCGTAGGTCTGAAGCCAAAGCTGGCGGGCCCGAAGGGAAAGACCGTGTACACCCCGCGGACTGCGGGAAACGTAAAACCTGTACCCAAGGCCTTGTCACAGACTCAGAAGGCCTTGTCAAAGACCAAGATCGACCTTCCGTCACCCGCCGGGCCGACGGCAAATACTGTGGTGAACCCCGTCAATCTGCCCAAGCTGGACTTGCCGCCTTCGTTGACGCCTTCGCAGCTGCAGGCCGGCATTACCGAATCAATCACCGGGCCGTGGTCACCTCCGGTCCAGAGCTGGGGACCGGGAGGCCTTCGGCTACGGTTTTGAAGTTGATCCAAGGAGAAATAATGACACAGCACTCCCGTCGCACCGGCATCAACAGATCCGTGTTCTTGTGCTGCGTAGCGTCGCTTGCTACTGGTCTCATCGTAATGGCATCTGAACCTGCTGCTCGAGCAGTACCGCAATTCACCGTGTACAAAATACCGACGGCGAACTCTGCCAGTGCGGGTGGCGGTATCGTGCGTGGACCGGACGGCAACATATGGTTCGCGGAGGAGGGCGCTGACAAGATCGGGCGGATCACCACCAGTGGTACAATCACCGAATTTGAAGTACCGACGAAAAATGGTATTGGTTTTATCTCCTCTGGCCGACGCGACGAACTTTGGTTTTCCGAATTCGCGGTCGGAAATATCTGGCACACCACCGTCTCCGGTGCGCTGCAGAAGTATTCGGCGGTCAACGATGCGATCTACGGACTGGCCGTTAGTTCAGACGGCAACATTTGGTTCGGTGAAACCGGTCGAAATGCGATCGGGCGCATGACTCCGGATGGACACGTAACGGAGTTCCCGCTGCCAGGTCCTGGCCGTCACCCCACTGGGCTTACTCCCGCAAGCGATGGCAACATTTGGTTTGTCGAGGACTACGGCGAAAGTGGCGCGTTGGCGCGGATCACGACTGAGGGTCGGATCACAGAGTACCCCCGACATCTTCCCCATTCAAACGCTACCCCGCACCCAGCCTATCCGTCGATCGGGTATGTTGCGGTTGCAACCGACGGTAGCATTTGGTTTACCGACCCATTTCGCAATCAGATTTCGAGAAGGTCGGCCTCAGGCACGATCACCGAGCACGCCATTCCAACCCCGAAAAGCGGCTCGTTGGATATAGTGGCGGGAAGAAATGGTGACGTGTGGTTTTCGGAGACCGAAGGCAACAAGTTCGGTCACGTGAGCGTGCAGGGGACGATGACCGAGTACAAGCTGCCCACTCCGGCCAGTTTCCCCGAGGCGATTAGCATTGATTCCGACGGCAATATGTGGATCGGGTGCGACGGTACGAACTCTATCTTGAAGGTCTCAATGCCGCACTAGGATTTCGTGCGAGACAACGAACCGCTACTTGGCTTCAAGTGTGCCGATGTTGCCGTCAGCGACCAGCGGTTTTCCGCTTCGTAACAACGACTTGGCAACGCCGTCTCCCTTGAGGTACGCGTTCCAAAAGACGAGAGTCGCCTGAACGACGTATTCGTGGATTTGATTGATGTCGCGCGTTTGCCCGCGCGCGATGATTTGCGCCACCGCGCTCGACGCCGGCTCGTCTGCAAACGAGAAGTGATTTGCGCCGTCCACGACAAGGTTGTACTTATCGCCCGGGAGCATGCGTTCGAATGGATCGCGCCGCCAACTGGACGGCTGACCTTGCGCAGCCACATCGTTCGATCCGTACATCGTCATGGTCGGACGCGCGATGTGATCCCAGCGGTGAAGATCGTTTTGAGAATACATTCCCTGCGGCGAAACCGCGATAAACGCGTTGATGCGATCATCTGCAACTGACGTGGAAGTACCCGGTACCGTTGCGCCGTCGAGGACAAGGGCGGTCCCTGCGCCCATAGAGTGTCCTGCCATGCCGATGCGCGACAGATCCACCATGCCCGCGAGTTCGGGCGCCTGTTTGACAACTGTATCGAACGACGAAATGATCAGCGAGTCGTCGCGGGCGTTGTCGGTGAGCTGCGTTGCAGTGACCGCCTCGCCGCTGCGTATGGCGCCGGGGCCTAACGCACGCAAGGCGGATCGATCGCCGCCGTGATGCGTCGGCAAAACTACGACATAACCGGCCTTTGCCCAGCCCTCGGCGAGATATCGATAGCCATCTTTGTCAGCGCCAAACCCATGCGAAAATATGAGTAACGGCTCAGAGTGCTGGCCCACCGGATAGTAGATTTTCAATGGGACGTCACGATTGCGCGCCGTATCGTGCAGCGTGATGGAGTCGATCGTTTTGATCTCATAGCCAGTCGTGTCGGTCGCAGCCGCGGCTCTCGCGATCAGAACTATCGCAATCACCGCAGCGATCGGCCATCCTAAACCACAACGACTCATAGCTCACACGTTGGCGAGTCGTTCTGGAATCACCCCGAGACACTGGGAGAGGTAGCAGCGCGCCGGCGGAGCGTCATTTCGCAGATTCATCAACTTTTCACTAGAGTTGGGAAGAATCAACGGCATGAGCAACGCAAGCGCCCGCTGCTGGATTGCGGTGATCGCCGCCCTCTTCGTCCTCGCCATCATTTTCGTGGCAGTTCAGCTCCATTCGATGTCTTCCGATCTCAGTCAGATGTCGGTGCGTGTAGAAACGCTCGCCAGCATGGATCGCAAGCTGTCGGTCACGAATGAGCTGCTGCTGCAGACCAACGCGAGCTTGACGAAGATGTTGGCGCAGTCGGTCGACGCAAATCAAAACCTTATCCGCATGAAGTCCGACCTATCCGTCATGTCGCACAAACTCGCCGGTTCTTTTCTTTTCCGAGGTGTCAAATGACGTAAAGGAGACGGCGCCCTAAGTGCACGATTGGTTACCCTGTTGTCGTGAGAGAGAACAATGGAGGTAGATAGTGTCCAAGCTTCGCGTTCACGCCTTCGGAGTGTCCATAGACGGATACGGCGCTGGACCAAGGCAGAGCCTTGAGAATCCACTCGGGGTCGGCGGACTCGCGCTGCACGAGTGGGTTTTTAAGACGCGCACCTTCCGCGCCATGACGGGCGAAGGCGGCGGGGAAACGGGCGTCGATGACGACTTCATCGCGCGTGGTTTCGAAAACATCGGCGCGTGGATTCTCGGGCGAAATATGTTCGGACCGGTGCGGGGTCCTTGGCCGGCCGAAACGTGGAAAGGATGGTGGGGAGAAGAGCCTCCGTATCACACCTCCGTCTTCGTCCTTACTAATCAAGCACGCAGCTCGCTGGAAATGAAGGGCGGCACGACTTTTCACTTCGTCACCGATGGGATCGAGAAGGCGCTTGCTCGGGCTCGTGAGGCAGCCGGAGTCAAAGACATTCGACTCGGCGGCGGAGTCGCGACGATCCGACAATATTTACGCGTAGGACTCGTCGATGAGATGCATTTGGCCTATGAACCGGTACTGCTTGGCTCCGGTGAATCTCTCTTCAATGGGCTGGATATGCCGGCACTCGGATATCAGGTGATCTCGCACGTATCGACTGCCACATCGTTGCATGTCCTGATCGCGAAGAAGAATCCGTGAGCGCACCGCGTTTGCGCGCTTAAGGGGTCGCTAAGGTATCCGCGATTTTGAAGGGGTTGCCGAATCGCTAGCGTGAACGCTGCCTCGTTTGCGTGATCGGGCGGCTCGCCGGGAGACTCTGTTGATATGTTTCACCGTACCTTCACGAGAGCGGCATGGCTTGCTTCTCTGGGCGCGCTCATAGCAAGTCGAGCGTTGGCGAAGTCCGTGCCGACTGGTTTGACCGGCGATCAGATGCAGCACCTCGGGGCGGTCATGTGGCAGAAATGGCAGACCGAGCGCGGCATCGGCCAGACACCGCAAATCCTGCGCGTCGAACGCTACCTTCAAAGCATATGCGACAAGCTCGCGTCGCACTTGCCTCACGCGATGCAGTTTCACGCACACCTAGATTGCGACCCGGCCTTTAAGAGTGCCGTCGCCATGCCGGGTGGACAGGTCGTAGTCGGCGTTGGCATCCTCGCGCTTGTCGATTCCGAAGATGCACTCGCGATGGTCATCAGCCACGAGATGGCGCACATAGAAGACGGCGATATCGATGAGGACTTAGCCCAAATCGAAGCGACACAGCACATCGCGCCGAGCCGCTTAGCCGGACTCTCCGTCGACACGATCATGAAAGATCATACAAACGAACAAGAGCTGGCGGCGGATAGAAACGGTCTCATCTTCACTGTTGCGGCGGGCTACTCGCCTTTCGCCGCCATACGGCTCTTAGAGCTTTTCCAGTACATGGCTCGCGGCAAGACGTCTCGACCGGGCGCGCTTACGCTCGACCGCCGCATCGCGCAATTGCGCGACCTCATCGCGAGCAACCACTGGGACCACCTCAAGGATCTGATTCGTCCGCTGAACTTACCCGAGCCGGCGTAGTCGAAGCATTATTTGGAAATCCCCGACGCCAGTGTCCGCGCTCGACGGACTTCAGGAAGTCTTCGACCTGATCGTTGAACGCCGCCGGCTCTTCGAGATTGATCAGGTGCCCGGTGTTGGGGCAGATCCACAAACCCGCTTCGGGAATCGTGGCTTTTAACATAAGGTTGGTTTCGAGGCACGGCGCATCCTCATCGCCCACCGCGAGCAAGACAGGAATCCTCATCTTCGAGAATGGCTCTTGAAAATCGTAGAGCGAGGGACGCAGAATCTGAAAGCGGGTCATCGTGCTCGACATACCGTGAGCCGAGTGCTGACGAAGATGGTCCACGAAGTCATGCCAACGTCCTAGATTCTTTGCCTTGAGTTGGATGCGCGTCGGATTGTGCGCCATCTCGTTCGACATCGCGTCCATTCCGCGCTCGACAAAGCCACGCGCGAGCTCGGACATCTCCCTCAGCCAACCTTCGCGCTGGAAGGGCGCCGAGCCAGACCCGGTTCCGGCGGCGACGATCGCACTGACTTTTTCCGGATACTTCAGGCCAAACTGGAGCGCGGCATAGCCGCCCATACTCAGCCCTACGACGTGCGCGCGCTCGATCGCGAGGCCTCGCATAACGGCATCGATGTCGTTGACAGCGAGTTCCCAACCATAGAGATTGACGTCGTTGGGAACGTCGCTGGGCGGATATCCGCGCGCGTTGTAGGCGATGCAGCGATAGGCACCAGAGAAATGGCGGACCTGAGATTCCCATTCGCGGAGATCCGATCCGAATTCGTGAACGAAAACGATCGGATAACCCTTACCGGTCTCTTCGAAATAAAGTCTGGCTCCAAAGGCTGAAACGTGCGGCATGTCGCGCCTGATCCCCTAACGCCAAAATGTAAACGAGAGGGCCTTCGTACTAATCAAGACCCCGCCGGCGTTTCCGTCTGCGTCCACGGCAAAAATATACATCAGATACCCGTGCTCGAATCCAACACGATATCTATACGCCGTCCGACCGTGTCCTTCGTTGCTCACATACGATCGCTTATCCACGAATTGCATCGATTTCGGAACACCGTAAGGCTCAAGAATCTTTCGAGCTGCTTGCTCTATGCCATACCGAAGTACCGGATTCGCAGGCGCATCGTTTGGTCCGCCGCCGAACTGATTCCAGTCCCAATTGCCATTGATGCAACGATACAGCCATTCGGCCGCGCGGTTGGACACGCTGCCAGCTCGAAATTGTCTCTGCAACAAAGGCGTGATCGTGGAGGACGCTATTGGGGCAGCCGGCTCGGTCCGCTGATGGCTTGCACATCCGACTGCCACAAGCAATAATGGCAACAGAAGCAACCTGATGCGCATGTTCTTTCTCACAGTCACGAGCGGTCTTGCCTCCGAGATGCTAATCGCACCTGCTATCAACCATCACGTCGCTGATGATCAACTGAATGAGCGCGAGCGCGATACGAGTCGCTTCTAGCAAACCCAATCGCGACTGTGCTAGAATCTGGTCGAAGCCCTCTGGATATCGCGATCGCGCGGGAGCGATTACGAACTGAGGGCTAGCCGCGTAATATCGGCGGCTTCATCCGGCCGGCGTGCGGCCACCTCTCGCCTGCACTCTTCGAGAAGGGGTAAACCATGTTTGCTTATAGGTCGGTTACGCGCGTTGTCATAGTTGCAGCGACTCTTGCCATTGTCGCCGTTGCCGCGGTTGGGTCGACAGCGTCAAGCGTTTCACGCGGCACGACCATCGGCTCCGACGTCACCGTGAAGTGTTCGGGCGTGAATCCGTGTCAGACGTACGCGAATTCGAGCACCGGCATCGGAGTCAAAGGAACGTCGGTTGGCGGCGTCGGCGTTTCCGGTTCCTCGAAGAATTTTAGCGGCATCGTGGGTGTTGAGACCGCTGTGTACCCGAGCCCGCTCCCGAGCGGAATATTTTTCGGTCGGTCAGGAGTGGAAGGCGATGACAAGAGCGTAGACTTCAACGAACAGGGCGTATTGGGCACGTCCGTCAACGGCATAGGAACATCCGGGACCTCGACCACCTCGTTTGGCGTGTTTGGATATACGGCTAGCACGGGGTCGACCTTGACAAATTCGAGCGCCGGTGTGTTTGGATTGGAACAATCGACGTCTCAGCCCGACTTCAATTTCGGAACCGTCGGTTTTGCGTTGAACGGCGTCGGCGTCTTCGGGCGTACAAAATCCGAGGGCCCAGTGGCGGCAGATGCGGAAGCGGGCGTTATCGGTATCGACACCGCGCAAACTTCCACGTTCAACGATGGGGTGGCCGGGCTCACTACCAACGGCTCCGGAGCGTTCTTTGATTCGATAAACGGCACCGGAGCCATCGCTGTTTCCAAGAATGGGAACGGACTTGAGGTCCAGGCTCAGGGCACCGGTACTTCAACAGCTGTGCTGGGTTTGTTTAGCCCCAACGGGGTTCCGCTTATACTCGCCGACGGCCCGACCAAACCGGCGATGTCGCTGGACGCTTCTGGAAATATGATTCTGCGCGGAAAAATTACGACAAACGGCAATCCGCTCATCGTCCAACGTGGATCGACCGGCGCATCGTACGTCGGATACTCTCCGATCATCACGGAGGCTACGATTGAAGACGTTGGTGAAGCCGAGATGCAGAATGGGGCCGCGGACGTCCGGTTAGATCCGGCACTTGCGTCGACGATGGATCTTCGCAAAGGCTACATCGTGTTCGCCCAGCCTGAAGGCATGATCCAAGGCTCGCTCTGCGTTGTGTCGCGCACGATGGTAGGGTTTTCAGTTCGAGAAAGCGGCGGTGGACGCTCGTCGGTCGCATTTGCATACAGAATAGTCGGGCGGCCGTTCGGATCAGATGATCGACGCCTCCCGTTGGAAACCTCCGCGCAATCGCCGCTCGCCAGCCGCATGCCGGACTGGACGCAAACAGTGCGGGCCTTCCGGTTGAAGGCGGAGATGGTTGCACGCGCCCGGAGAGGTTTGCAGTAGGCACCAACCTGCCGTACCAGCTAGAGCTCGAGGAGGCGCCGATGGGCCCTCCTCTGATTCGCGGGCTAGTTTTGAGGGCAAGAACAAACCCAGCTTACGCTACCGTAGCAAAGCTCGCGCGACCTGTAACTGTTGAACTCCGTAGTTGTAAGCGCATGGAAGGCGAAATCGACGATATGCGGCCAATCACCAGACATGCCGGAATTGGTCCGTCCATCGTCCGAAGACGAGATGATCCTCGAGTTCGTGAAAGCCGAACTCCAATCGCCGATCTATCGCGACCGCTGCAAGATCCCAACCGGGTACACGCGCGCCGAGTTGGTCGACCACCCCGACCTGAAGAACGCCGAACATAACGCCGCCCGGCTCGGTATGCTCTCCTACCGAGGGTACGCCACCCGATCGTCGCAGTTCAGCGGATTTCCGCGCAAAGTCGCGTGGACTCTTTGCAGATTCACGCTGGCCGAAGTCGGCTCGTTCAGGTACGCAAAGGTGCCGCCGTGGTCGACCCTAGTCGATCAAGATCGGCTTGTCAGCGAAGGTGCTTTGGAGATCGAAAACGTTAGGGACCGCGCGCTCAGCCTCAAGGTTCCGGTTGCGGCGATACTGGACGTCCGCCGAAAGTTCGAGAGCGGCACAACGTTTGCCAGACTCATCGCCGCTTCTGTGGATGATTCGTATGTGATCGTCGAAGGCCACGCGCGCGCGACCGCGTTCATCGGTTCAGGCGTGGATCGTCCAGTGGAAGTCATCGTAGGTCACGCCGACGACTTCAAGGATTGGCCGTTGCGCTGATCGCGGGCTTGAGAGCAACTAGCATCAACGACTAGCGATGCGTCGGGGAAACAGTTAGGCCGCTGCAGAAGCAACTCCAATTCCTTGCTAGTTCGGATGGAGAAGACCACATGGCTGACCCAAAGAAATGCGAGCACGAGCACTGCAAATGCATGGCGACATCGGGCCGGTTCTGCAGCGGACATTGTGCGAAGCACACCGAGCACGCACAAGAACATAAATGCGAGTGTGGGCACCCCGCCTGCGCGTAGTCAGGTCGTGGCTGCCTTACGAAATAGAATTCCATAGGGTTGCTGCCGATGTTCCCGTTGCCGTTCGACAGGCGAACCGTGGTCCAAGGGCGAGGACAGGCCGCCTGTCTGCGGGGCAAATCGGTCAGCGCAATTGATACAGATCCGTCGACCGTGACGGTGGACTAGCGGCCCTGCCGCCCGGCACGTTTCGCAGGTGGGTCGCGAATCTCTGGACATCACGGGCGTTGCTCGCTGGGCGCATGCCGCTCGCATCAGTTTCGCCTTATCACATGCTCCGCAATACACGCGGCCATCGCCTAAGGCGTGATTCAGATTCATCTGATCGCATCCCGAGCATCTCACGCCATCACGACGATCGGGGCCTGATCGCGTTTGGCAGCGAGACAAGGCGGACAGATTCCGTGGCCGATTCGAAACAAGACCTCAGAGAATCGAGCGACGCACGGCTCGAAACTAGCGTGCGGATCGACGCTGTGCGTACCCGATCTGCAACCGTGGCAACTACAACGATTTGCGTTCTTCATAGCCTTCTTATACCCGCGTGAGCTGTCGCCAATGTCGTCCCAAAGCGACGCGCACGGCCACATTCCGGTCGAGATGTGACGTCTTTCGTGTTTAGGGACACCTATGGCCGAAGCGCGGTACGTGGGGCTGGTAGCGGCCGCTCGGAGGTTGGCTACGCGGGTCCCGTGGCGATCGCGGGCCCGTCGGGCAATCCCCACTCCGCCCACGAGCCGTCGTAGAGCGCAGAACCGCGCACACCGAGCCGATAGAGTGCAAGCGTTAGAACTGCCGCCGACACGCCGGAGCCGCACATGGTGACGATCGGGCGCTTCAAGTCCACGCCCGCTGCATCGAAAGCGCGACGAAGTTCCGAGGTCGACCTCATCGTGCCCGTCGCGGTATCGATCAAGTCGGCGTAGGGGACGTTGCGGCTGCCGGGTACGTGCCCCGAACGACGGCCCGGCCACGGCTCGGCGACCGAGCCTTCGAAGCGGTCGCGGGCACGGGCATCGACGACTTGTTCTGCGCGCGATGCGACATTCTCGAGCACATGCTGCTTATCGCGAACGTAGGCGGAATCTAGAGATGAACTGAGATGGCCTGATGTAGGTCTGAGGATTCCGGTTTCGGTCGGGCGGCTTTCGCGAATCCATTTCTTCAAGCCGCCGTCCAACACTTTCGCGTTGGCGTGGCCGAAACTCAAGAACATCCACCACGCGCGCGCCGCGCCGAGCCAACTCCCTGAATCGTACGCGACGACGAGGTCGTCATCGGAAATCCCAAGCGCCGAGACATCGCGCGCGAACTGCTCGGCAGCGGGATACATGTGCGGAAGCGAACTGGTGCGGTCCGCAACAGCGTCCACGTCGAAGAACGCAGCCCCAGGGATGTGCTTCTTTGCATACTCGTCGATCGGGCGCGGCACGGTCCCGGGCATAGCAAACGACGCATCGATGATCCGCACATGCGGATCATCGCGATTGGCCGCGAGCCAATCGGTTGAGACGAGCGGCTCGTCGGCCACAGATTACTATGCCTTGGCTGCCGCCACGCGCTCGTGATAGAAGTACGGATCGAGAACCGATACCTGCGTCACGGAATCGACCGGCAGACCCGTGCTCTGCGCAGCCGTGCGAATGGCGTCGGCGCTCGGCCCATCATAGATGCAAAATGTCTTCGTGTGATCGTCCGACACGTACGAATGGACCCATGTCACGCCTTCGTGCGCGTTCTTGCCGACGATCGTCAGACAGGACTCCGCGCCGGCGTCGTTCGTCGGCACCTCGAGGCCGCCTGGGAAAGAACGCTCGACCATGAATCGTGGCATGTCGTCTCCTCCTTACAAGTCTCTTACGCCCAAATAAATCGACGATTTCACCGTTCTGATAGCACGCCCTCGTGCGAGCGTACGCTACTATTCCGTTTGTCGAATTCCTCGCGCGAGATCATGATCTCGTTCAAGTGCGCGCGCGCCCACGTGCTAAGCGGTTCCACGGCTGTCCACAAGGCGCTGCCGAGTTCGGTTAATTTGTAGTCAACCCGCTGGGGCGTGGTTGGGAAGACCGTCCGCGTCACGAGGCCGTCGCGCTCCAGACCGCGCAGGGTGAATGTCAGCATCCGCTGCGAAATACTCCCCACCATCCGCTTTATCTCGTTGAAGCGCCGCGGACCATCCCCGAGCAAGACCACGATGAGGACGGTCCACTTGTCGCCGACGCGCGCCAAAATCGAGCTGAGGGCGCGGCAATCTGCGGTCGCGGGATCCGGAAGCTCGACGGTCATTTCGGTGTGCTCTGGTATCAGAGCTGTGCCTTCTTGCGCATCCAGGCATGAGTATATAGAGTAGGGCAAGTCGCATGTTTATACTGGTTTTCCCTTCTGCCGCGCGCAAGGAGCCCAACCAATGCCCGTCATCTCCGTCATCATCGGAAGCACGCGCGAGGGCCGCTTCTCGGAGAAGCCCGCGAAGTGGATATTACAACGTCTGAAAGGGCGCGCCGACGTCGACGCCCGCCTCCTCGACCTTCGCGATTTTCCAATGCCGTTCTTCGATCAGCAGGTGACGCCCGCCATGCCGGGCCGCCCGCCATACGAGCACGAAGCCGTGAAGCGTTGGACCGCCGCGATCGCGCAGTCCGACGGCTTCGTGTTCATCACGCCCGAGTACAACTTCGGTCCGCCGGCAGTGCTCAAGAATGCTCTCGACTGGGTGTACCCCGAGTGGAATCGCAAGGCGGCCGGCTTCGTGAGCTATGGCTCTGCGATGGGCGCGCGGAGCGTCCAGCAGCTTCGCGCGATGCTGATCGAGCTGCAGCTAGCTCCAGTCCGCACATCCGTTCTTATTCCAGTCGCCACCTTGATGGCTCATTTCCAAGGCGGCGATGTCGACGCCGGACTGGCCGGGTTGGAGTCAAACGCCGAGAAGATGATCGACGATCTACTGTGGTGGACCGCAGCGTTGAAGACGGCGCGTGCCAACGCGTCCTGACTTCGCTCAAGCTCTCGCGATCTACGGTTGTAAGCGCCGCGTCTGGATTTCGGGCAGCTCTACTTCGCCCGTCACTTCAAGATGATCGACGCGCAGCCGCCCAACGGTCAGCTCGCCGATGATCAGCGATCGAAGTCTTCCGTCGAGAACCGATGCGCGCTTGATCACGAGACGCCCGATCGCGATCGTGCCGATCGCCATGGCGCCGATCGCGAACGCGCCGACGGCGAATGCTCCGACCGCCATCGCGATCCTCGACTCTGGCTTTTTCATTGGATCACGCTTTTCGTAAATGTGTCTCTTGTTCTGCGATTTTAGACAACTAGAAGCCATTACGTTCGACGGCTAGTCCGCCCTCTCGCGCGACTCGCAGGGCGCAACGGACCACATTAAGAAATCGCCACCCGTCCAAGCGTGAAATCTCATCGCTCGCACTTTTCTATTGAGGATCCCCAATCAACAATGAGACATCTGGGAATCGCACTTGCAACGTTCGCCGCGGCGCTACTAGCGACCACGGCGGCGGCGCCCGCAAAAGCAGACACGAGCCGTCAGACATCCGACTATGCGACGTTCACGCAGCAAGCGCAATCGCAACCCGGACTCTTCACGGTCTGGCGCAAGGATGGCCGAGTCTATCTTGAGCTCAAGCCCGATCAGTTCGACCGTGACTACATCGAGACGATCGTGCCCGGCAACGGCGCCGGCGGCTGGTTCATCGTGTGGGGCAACACGGATCATCTTCCGGCGATGCTGGTCCGGTTTCAGCGGATCGGCGACAAGGTGGCGATCGTCTGGCCGAACACGAGTTTCGTCGCCACGCCCGGCACGCCGCCTGCACGCGCGATCGATCGCAACTTTCCGCAGTCGGTCGAGGGTATCGGCTCGATTGTAGCCACCGATCCCGTATCTGGAGACGTGATTTTCGACGCGTCACCGCTGCTCGACGATGAACTCGACTTGGCCGACATCATCAATCCCTCGTTGAATCTGCAACGCGGCGATCAATACAAACTTGACGACAGCCGGACTTTCTTCGGCCCGACGAAAGCGTTTCCGAAGAACGTGCTCATCGAGGCGGATCAGACGTGGGCGATCTCCACGCCGCACGTCATCGACACAGCGCCCGACGCTCGTAGCGTGCAGATGCGTGTCGAATATAATTTCGCTGAGTCGCTCGGCGACGCGGACTACGTGCCGCGCTACGCCGACGATCGGCTCGGGATCTACGACGACATCTATCTGCAGTTCGACCACGATCATCAAGTCGAGCGTCAGCTCCGCTACTTGATCCGCTGGAACATGCAGCCGTCGGATCCGTCGAAGTCGATCTCGCCGGCGAAGCATCCGATGATCATCTACATCAGCAACACGGTGCCCGAAAAATATCGACCGGCCATCCGCGGCGCAGTGCTGGAGTGGAACGCGGCGTTCGAGCGCATCGGCATCAGCGACGCTGTGCAAGTGCGCGATCAGCCCGATGATCCGTCGTGGGATGCAGATGACATCCGCTACAGCGTCATCCGTTGGGTGACGGAATGGCAGCCGTCTTTCGGCGCCGATTCGCAGACCTTGTACGATCCGCGCACGGGCCAAGAGTTCCGAACCGGCATCCTGCTCAGCGCCGACGCTGCCGGCCTGAATAGTTGGCGTTACTTCATCCAGCCCAACGACAACGGATCGCAAGGGGATCCTACCGTTTCGTCTGCTGAAGACGCATTCTACGCGCGGGATCGGATGTTCGGCGCGGTCGCGCTCGACCTGATGAACCCGCAGTGGGGCGATCGCCTGCCGGATTGGTATACCAATGACGCGATGCGCTCGACCGTGCTGCACGAGATGGGCCACAATATGGGGCTGCAGCACAACTTCATCGGGTCGGAGGCGTACACGGCCAAAGATCTGCAGAGCAAAACGTTCACGACGAAGTACGGCACCGTGTCGTCGGTCATGGAATACGATCCGATCAACATCTGGCCGAAGGGCACGAGTCAAGGCACCTATTTCATGGATACGCTTGGGCCGTACGACTACTATGCGATCAAGTGGGGATACGCGCGCATTCCCGGTGCGTCGACGCCCGACCAGGAATGGCCGACCCTCGAGCGCTGGGCGCAAGCGTGGTCCGATCCGCGATATCGCTACGGTTCGGACGAAGATGTCTCGTGGGGCGACGGCCACGCGGTGGATCCCCGCGTACAAACCGGCGATCTGACGAACGATAACCTCGCGTGGGCCGCGGTGCAGTTCGATCTCACGCGCGGGCTTATCCGCTCCCTCGATTCACGCGAGCCGCGGTTGGGCGAGCCGTACGAGTTCGAACGGAAAGCGTTCAGCGTACTGTTCAACAAGGAACAATCGCTTGCGCGCATCGGCGAGAATTATATCGGGGGCCAGTACTTGTCGCGCGCACATCGCGGCGATCCGGGCGCGCAGCCGCCGATCGTGCCCGTGCCGCGAACCGAACAAGAACGTGCCCTCGCGCTGCTCGACAAATACGTGTTCGCAAGCGATGCCTGGAACATCTCGCCGGCCACGCTGAGCCATCTCGGCTATTCGGAGTGGGCCGGCTACGGCTACGTGAGTTGGACCGGTTACGGCAACTTGCCGTTCTGGGCGTACAATCCGCCGGCGCAGCACGACTACTCGATCGTCGATGCGATCGGCGATTTCCAACAGCGAGCATTGGACGCGATGTTCAAGCCGGCGGTGCTCAATCGGCTCGTGCGCAATCCGCTGGAATCACCCGGCGGTCGGACCCTGACGGTTGACGACTTGTTCGATCACATGCAAGCGACGATCTTCGGCGACTTGAACGCGAGGGGTGCGCATGACATCCCGTTGCTCCAGCGCGAACTGCAGGCGCGATATGCACGTCTGCTGATCTCGATCGCCAACGCGCCGGCAGAGGGTACGCCGTTTACGGCGCAAGCCGCGGCACGCGTCAGGCTGGAGTCGCTGTCGTCTTCGGTTGCGACGGCGTTGCATTCGACGTCGCTCGGCAGCGACACGCGCGCGCACCTCGAATTGTTGCGCTCGATCGTCGCGACGGCGTTGAAGTAGCGCTCCGACCGCAACGGACCGAAGGGCTGTCTGAAGGGGCCGACTTTAGGTCGGCCCTAGCGAACGTAACGTGGGCCGACATAAAGTCGGCCCCTTCAGTAAAGTCGGCCCCTTCGGTTCGGATTACGATCGCGTAGTATCACGGTGGGGTGGTGGAGAAGCCGGTCGGGAGCGACTGAGGTACCGTGCGGCGCACGCTGAACTCTATGCGATCGTGCGCGCCACCCGCCGCTGCCACTAACGAGAAGTGCCCAGGATGCAAGCGCCAGATCGTGCTTGCGACGCCGTTCGACGTAAGCGGTGCGCCGTCCAAACGCCAACGAACGGTCGCTCCCTTTGTCGCCGCTGCTTGAAATTCGAGCGCCTGGGTTCCAGTCGTTTCGGTCGTGGAGTCCGCGACGTGCAATACAAACGTGTCGCCGTCGCGCGGAAAGACGATGTGCACGCCGGTGACGATCGGCGCTGAAGACGCCGAAGCGTTAGCGCGCCCGCCGGGCCCGCAACAACGAGAAGGACGCGACGCGTAGTACGCGGCGAGGTCCTGCGGATATAGGTATTCCAAAACGGTTGCGGGGCACGCGGGGCCGGCGATTCCTCCGGTCGTCGCGCAGATCGGCTCCCGGATGAGTCCAGCCGGAGGAACGAACGGCTCTGGATCGCGTCCCTCGTGCAGATGCAGCATGATCCGATTCCAGAGCGGTGCGGCACCGGTCACGCCCGAGACGTTGCGCATCGGCCTGCCGTCGAAATTTCCGACCCAGACGCCCACGGTGTACTCGGTCGTGTAGCCGACCGTCCACGTGTCGCGGTAGTCAGAGGAAGTACCCGTCTTCACAGCGGCCGGAAAGGGCGGAGCCAACATCGAGTCGACGCCGAACGACGCGGCGCGCGCGTGGGCGTCGGCCAACATGTCGGTGACGAGCGCCCAACTCGGCGTGTCGCCGACCGGGCGCTCTTCGGTTGGAGCCGCTGCCCCGTGATATATCGTCCGCAGCGAAATCGCAGCACCGCCGCGAGCAGCAGTGAGATATGCGTGCGTCAGCTCCCAGAGGCTCACTTCACCCGACCCGAGCGTCAGTCCGAGACCGTAGTACTCTGGAGGATGGGTGAGATGCGCAAAGCCGAGCGCGTGAAGGCGGTCGAGGAATGACGACACCCCTATAGATGAGAGCACGCGCACTGCCGGCACATTAAGCGAGTCGGCGAGCGCGACGCGCACGCGCACCGGGCCGAGATAATCGCCGGAATAATCGCTCGGACTGTACAGCTCGCCGCCGGGGATAGCGTAGTACGAGGGGACGTCCTCGAGGATCGTGTTCGGATGGATGGACCGCTCCTGCAAAGCGAACTGGTAAAGGAAGGGTTTTAGCGTCGAGCCCGGCTGGCGAAGACTTTGAACGCCGTCGTTGCTGCCGAGTGCCTTCGCGTCGAAATAATCCGCCGATCCGGCGTATGCGAGGACATCGCCTGTCCGGTTGTCAACGACCAGCGCGGCGGCTTGGTGGGCGTCGTGTCCGGCCAAGTACCCGACAGTTTGTCGCACTTGCGCTTCGACGAACTCTTGCAGCGGCCGGTCGAGCGTGGTCCGAATTCGCGACGTACCGGGCGGCAGCGATGAAGCTATATAGAAGAGGAAATGAGGCGCGGCGACGATCCCGCCGCCGCGCGGACGTAGCGAGATGTCCTCTGCTCGCGCCGAGGCCGCTTGCGATAGCGTGACGTATCCGTCGGCCACCATGCGTTCGAGCACGTACGACTGACGCGCGCGGAGCGCCGCGAACTTGTCGTACGGATCCAGCCCAGTCGGGTCGTTCGGCAACGACGCAAGGAGGCTGGCCTGCGCGAGGTCGAGCCGCCCGGCTGTCGTGCCGAAATAGATGCGCGAGGCGGCCTCGACGCCGTAGACGTTGCCTCCCATCGGCAGCCGGTTGACGTAGGCCTCCAGGATCTGGGCACGGTCCGACCCGGCAGCGATCCGCCACGCGCCCCAGATCTGCTCGACCTTGCCCACCATGCCTCCGCCGCTCGGGGCGACCATACGCGCGAGCTGCATCGTGATCGTCGACGCGCCGCTGATGACCTTGTGCTCTCGTAGCAATTGCCACGCGGCGCGAACAGCAGCCGCCGCGTCGAGCGGACCATGCTGCCAGAACCGGCCGTCTTCGGCGGCGACGATCGCATGGATGAAGTCAGGCGCGACCTGACTCAGCGGTACGTACGCCGTGTGCTCCTGATCGCGCGAGAGCACCGTGCCGAGCGGCAAGCCATTGCGATCGAAGATGTCCACGGCCGGCGTATCGGCCGTGAGCGTCGCCGCGCGGATCGGAGCGATGTACGGGATGAGCCGCAGAACAGCACACGCGAGAACGGCAAAGAACGCGATGCGGATGCCCGGGTGACGCGCCGTCGCGGAAAGATGAACGAGGAATGTGCGCACGTGCTCAAGCATCTCAAAGGTACGCGCGGATGTCGCGACGGCTTCGCATGGACGGACGGTTAGTCATGCAGACGATCGGCGTCGCTCAATTGCCCGGACGACGCCTTTGCACCGGCGTATTTGCTGCGCTTACCATCGCGTTTGCCGGATGTGCGCATCACGCGGTCCCCTTAGCGGCGGTTGCGCCGCTGCCGCCGCCATCGGTCGCGCCATGGATCGAGCAGATAAGCCCGCTCGGGCAAGCAGATCCGCTCTCGCAGATCCGCATCATCTTCAAATCGCCGATCGTCCCCGTCACGAGCATCGAAAGTCCGGCCACGCAGAACGTGCTCGCGAAGTTCTCGGTCGAACCCGCGCTAGCCGGTCACTTCCGATTGCTTACGCCGCGCATGGTCGGCTTCCAGGCGGACGCAGCGATACCGATGGCGACGCGCGTCAAAGTCACATTGGCCGCCGGGCTTGCGGATCTCTCGGGGCACACCCTGACATCCGACCTTTCGTGGACGCTCAACACGACGCCGGTCACGCTGACCAACCTTCCCGGAACCGCAGACGACGGCTCGCTGCAAGACGAGCCGACTCCCGGCGTGTTGAAGCCGGTGCTCACAGTGCGGGCGAACACCGAACTCGATCTCGACTCGCTGCGCAACCACACGACGCTGTCGTCAAAAGCTGGATCGTCCGTTGCGATCGACGTGGCGCGCGATACGTCAACGCCCGCGCCAGATTCCGGCGACGGCGGAGATTCGGGAAACGCGACGACTGCATTTGACGCATCGCAAAACTCGTGGATATATACGATCACGCCGCGTTCCGATCTCGATAAGGGCACGAACTACGCGCTGACGTTCTCGCCCGGCATCGCACCGGCGAACGGCAACCTGCCGAGCACCGACAAGTTCATCGGCCAAGTCGTCACCTATTCGCCGCTCGCGATGCAAAAGACCGAGATCACGGGCACGCCAAACGTGGATGGGCCTGCCGGCCGGTTCGTCAACGGGATCATCCAACTCGATTTCAACAATCCGCTCGATGCCGCATCGGCGGGTGCGAACGTCACGGTGCAGCCGGCGCCCTCGGACCCGAAAAGCCTTGTCTTCGCGTACGATGGCGACAATACGGTCGGGCTCAATCCAGCGGTGCTGAGCCCCGACACGAACTATGCGATCACGATTCATGCCGGTCTGAAGGATCAATATGGACAGACCCTGGGCAAGGATGTGACGGTTCGCTATCGTTCCGGCGATCTCGCCGGCGACATCTGGGCCGCACAGGATTTCCACATCTTCCCGATCGGCACAGGCTTGCGGCTGGACATCGCGACGGTGAATTTGCCGAACGGGTCGTTCCGGGCGGTATATAGCGCACTCAAGCCGTCCGATCTCGTCTGGTTCGACCCGTCGAGCAGCAACCCGGCGAGCATCGTGCAAGTCAATGGCGCTTGGACGCACTATCCAGCGACCGGACCGCGCAACCAACTTGTCACGACATCAGTTCCGATCGAAGCTCAATTGGGTGCGAAGAGCGGCGTGCTCGCGTATGGCATCGAGGCCGAGACGAATCAGTACTCGGGAACGAAGTGGCGGACGCGTCAGATGTTCGGCGTCGTCCAACTCACCGACCTCGGCGTGTTCGCTCAGTTCTTCCCGACGCAGGCGATGGTACGCGTCAACCATCTCTCCGACGGCGCTCCGGCCAGCGGCGCGTCGGTGCAGATCTACCGCTCGTATTCGTCGTACGACAGCGTGATCGGCGGCCTGACGAATCCGTGCGCGATTGGCTCGACCGATGCGACCGGCGCCGCGCAATTCGACAGCGCCGCGATCGCGCCGTGCATGAAAGGCTACGTCTCGACGAACACCGACACCGATCAAGCGCCCGATCTTCTGACCGTCGTGCGCACGAGCTCCGATTGGTCGTTCGTGCGTACGCTCTCGTACGACGGTGCGTGGCAGGACGGCATCGACGGGGATTGGGGCCAAGGTTACCCGCAATCGCGCGGCGCGATCTACACGGACCGTCAGCTCTATCAGCCGGGAGAGACCGTCAAGATCGCGACGGCGGCGTTCGCGCTCGCCGGCGGCGAGCTCAAACGAGAGAGCGGCGCGCAGTTCCGCGTGGCGCTTGACGATCCGAACGGCAATCATTCGCTCGTCGGTACCGCGACCGCCGACTCGTTCGGCAGCTTCAGCCAAATGCTTGCGCTCGCGCAGAACCAGGCGCTTGGATACTACGTGCTCACCGCCACCGGAGACGACGGCGTCAAGATCACTGGCGGCTTCCGCGTCGCTCGCTTCCGCGCGCCGAACTTCAAAGTGGCGCTGACGCTGGACAAGACGTACGCACAGGCCGGATCGACCGTAAACGCGTCGGGGATGAGTACTTATCTCTTCGGTGCGCCCGTGCAAGGTGGCAAGACCCAAGTGTTCGTCACGCGCGCGCAGACGCAGCCGGCGCCAAAAGGCTGGGATGATTACAGCTTCGGGCCGCAGTGGTTCTGGCCCGACCAGCCGCCGACCGTGACGAGCGACGTACTGCAGGCAACCGGTACGGTGGATCAAAGCGGTGCGAGCGCACAAGCGGTGAGCGTGGCCGCTGACCTTCCGTACCCGATGTCGTATCGCGTCGACCTGCAGACCACCGACATCTCCAATCTCTCGGTCGCAGATTCGCAGTCGTTCACCGCCCTGCCGTCGCTTTCGCTCATCGGATTGCGCAACGACTGGGTCGCGACGGCAGCCAAGCCGTTTTCGGTGCACGTGGTCGTCGTGGATCCGGATGGCAGGCCGATCGCGGGCAAGGCGGTGCATCTCGATCTGCAATCCATGAAATACATCTGGGCCGGTCAGATCGTCGAAGGCGGTGAAGCGCCGCAAGACCGCGTGATCTACTCGACTGTCGCTTCGACGGACGTGACGTCGGCCGACGCGGATCAGACCGTCTCGTTGACGGCGCCGGCATCGGGATCGTATCGCATTCGCGCCAATCTCGGCGGCGCGACGTCGGACGCGACCACCTCCGACAGCATCATCTACGTCGCAGGCGACGAGCCGTACGCGTGGGCCAATCAGAATCAGTCCGGCCTCGACGTCAAACTCGACAAGAAGACGTACAAGATCGGCGACACCGCGACCGCGCTCATCGAGTCGCCGTATCCCCGCGGGCAGCTCTATTTCGCGGTCGTGCGGCGCGACGTCATCACGTCGCAGATACTGCAAGTGACCGGGAGCGCGCCGCGCGTCTCGTTCCGCGTGACGCCGGATATGCTGCCGAACGCGGCGGTCGAGGCGGTTCTCATCCGCCAGGGCGCGCCGCTCTCGAGCTTGGCATCGGGAAGCCTCGACAGCCTTGCGCGCGCGGGCTTCGCGCCGTTCGAGACCGACGTGAGCGCGCATCATCTCAAACTAGGCATTCGTGTGGGCTCAGGCACCATTCAGCCTGGTCAGACGCAAAGCGTCGCTCTGACGCTGCTCGATGCAAATGGCAAACCGGCGAGCGGCGAACTCGCAGTCATGGTCGTGAACGAAGCGATCCTGCAGTTGACGGGCTACCGTCCGCCGGATCTGTTGAAGACCGTCTTCGCCGACCAACCGATCTCCACGCGCTTCTCGGACAACCGCACCGACGTCGTCTTGAGCAAACAGAAGCTTGCCGGAGAGAAAGGCTGGGGATATGGCGGCGGCTTGAGCGCCGGCGCAGCCGGCACGCGCGTGCGCACGAATTTCCAGCCGATCGCGTACTTCAATGGAGCCGTGCGCACCGACGCAGCCGGAAAAGCGAGCGTCTCGTTCACGCTGCCCGACGACCTCACGACGTGGCGCGTGATGGCTGTGGCGATCGGCGCGCCCAGATCGGGCGGCGCCGCGGATCCGCTGACGTTCGGATCGGGCGACACGACCTTCATAGCGAACAAGCCGCTCGTCACGAACGCTCTGCTGCCGCAGTTCGCGCGGCCGGGCGACGACTTCCAGGGCGGCGTGAGCATCACGAATTCCACGGGCGCGACCGCGCAAGCGACCACAACGCTCGCTTTGACCGGACCACTCGCGCTCGCCGGCTCGACCGCGACGCAGACCGTGAGTGTGCCGACTGGCACGAGCGCATTCCGATCGGAGATGCGCGTCACGGGCTTGGGAACATCTGCGGTGCGCTACGACACAAGGCTCGGCGCGCTGACCGATGCGTTCTCCGTTCCGCTCGACGTGATCGGGAATGCCGTGATGGAGTCGACCGCCGACACCGGCTCGACGCAGTCGCGGGCAACCGTGCCGATCGAAGTCGGCAATGACGTGGCGCGCGATGCCGGCGGACTGGACGTGACGCTCGCGAGCTCGCTCGTGCCACTGGTCGCGAGCACGGCCGCCGACGCGGGAGACTTCGACGATCAATTGCCGTTCGCCGAACCTGCGGCGAGCCGATTGCGCATCGTCGCCGACATCACGATCATCGAAAAGAAATTCGGCCAGTCGATTCAAGGTGTCGATGTGAATGCTGAAGCGACCAAAGCTGTCAGCGATCTCAAAGCGCTCCAACAGAGCAATGGCGGCATCGCGGAATGCCCCTGTGGAGGTAAAGCATGGCCCATCGTCAGCGCATATGCGGCGTCCGCGCTCGGGCGCGCGCGAGATGCCGGCTTTGCCGTGGATGCCACGCTTGTGCACGGTTTGGCCGGCTATCTGCAATTGAACCTCGCGAATCCGTACGACGACAACTGTAAGTCGGACGTGTGCGCGGCCGAACTGCGCTTCGCGGACCTGCAGGCGCTGGCGGCGCTGGGCGATCGGCGGACGGATTTTCTACCGATGATCTATGCCAACCGCGATCAGTTGAGCGATGCGACGCGCCTCGCGCTCGCGCGCTATCTCTCGCAGACGCCCGGCTGGGAATCGCAGGCCAAGGCGATGAGCGATGTGTTTGAGCGAAACGTCTACATCACTGCTCGCGGCGCTGCCATCGGACTCGCGCCCGAGTCGCAGTGGTACGATTCGCAGACATCGGTGCAAGCGCTGATGCTTCGATTGCTTGTCGCACGTTCCGCGTCGACCGATCTGCAAGACAACGCGCTGCGCAGTCTGTTGGGAATCCGGCGCAACGGTTCGTGGGGCGACACGTTCAACGATGCCGAGGCGCTGGACGCGGTCGTGGACTACGGCGCCGCGCAAGGTCCGGCACCCGCATTCACCGCCGCGGCTGCGCTCGGCGGCTCGAGCATCGCCAGCGAAACGTTCAATGGCTATGCCCGGCCGCTGCGCAACGCACATGTTCCGATGGCGTCGATGCCCTCGGGCAAGTCGGATCTCGTCCTGAGCATGACGGGCTCCGGAACGCTGCACTACACCATCGCTTATCAGTACCGGCCCAACGCGGGCCAACCCGGCGTCCTCGCCGGCTTGCGCGTGATCCGCGAAGTGCGCGCTGCCAACCAGGACCAAGTGCTCGCGTCGATCGGACTCAGCGTGCCTGCGCAACCGATCTCCCTACCGGCCGCCAGCGTCTACGACATCGGCCTACAGATCATCACCGACCACTTCGTGGATCACGTCGTGATCGAAGATCCGCTGCCCGCGGGGTTCGAAGCGGTCGACGCGGCGTTCGCCACTTCAACACCGTACTTCCAAGCGAAAGGCGATGCGTGGCAGATCGACTACCAGGTGATCGATCGCGACAAGATCCGCGCGTTCGCCACCACGCTGCCGCCGGGCATCTACGACATCCACTATCTCGTGCGATCCGTCACGCCGGGTACGTTCGTCTGGCCGGGTGCCCGCGCGTATCTGCTCTACGCGCCTGAGGAATTCGGACGAACGGCCTCGGCGCAGCTCGTCGTGACGGCGCAATGAAGAGTAGAGCGCAACGCTTTGTACTGCATTCTGTCGTTGCGATCGTTGCGGCGCTCGCGCTCTACGGAGCTGCCGGCCTGCAGAGTTCCGGCGCTGCCGGCTCGCAGACTTCTGGCGAGACCGGCGGTCCGCATCCGTATCCTGCGGTAGGCGCACTTCCGGCACCGTCATTGCCGCCGTGGATCGTGCAAGTGAGCCCGGTGCAGCAAGTGGATCCGCTCGCCCAGCTCCGCGTGCGCTTCAACGCTCCGGTGATTCCGCTCGAAGAGATCGAGAGCGCGCAGACACAAGAAGCGCTGAGTCACTTCACGATCGTACCGGCGTTGCCGGGCACATGGCGCTTCGTCACGCCGCGCATGGCGATCTTCGAAGCGAACCGCGCGCTGCCGCTCGCGACGCGCGTCCGGGTCACGCTGACCGCTGGGCTTTCGGACTTGGACGGCGATCGGCTCGCGCACGATCTGTCGTGGACGTTCAACACCGTGCCCATGTCTATCACCACGCCCGATCCCGGACCGTACGATCTGCACCCGACATTGTATCTCGGCACGAGTGCGCTTGCGGATGTCGCTTCTTTGCGCCGGCACACGCGTATGGTGGACGAGCGCAGCGGTGCGACGGTTCCGATCGTCGTCGATCCTCTGCCCTCCAGCACCCCGACTCTCCCGCGGCCATACCTCAGCCGCATCATCCAACCGCAAGAGCAATTCCAATCCACGGACGAAGCGGGATTGTATCAGGTCAAGCCGCAGCGAGGCCTGACCAAGAATTCCGGATATCGACTGATCATCGCGTCCGGCGTCGCGCCCGCGTACGGCAACCTCCCGACGCGGGATCGCTATGTCGCGGAATTGCGGACGTACAGCCCGCTCGCGCTGGAGTGGTCAGGTGAAACCGGCGGCGCCGACCAGCGCGATCGTGCGACCGAACGGTTCGCAGCCGGCACACCGTCGCTGCGCTTCAATAACACACTCGACGTAAGCTCGGCGCTGCGCGCGATTCGGATTTCGCCGACGCTGCCAAAACGGCGCGGTGCGCCCGAGGCGCTGCAGATCGACGGCGCATCGGTGACGCTCAATCCGTGGGCGCTCAATCCGTCGACGAAGTATACTGTCACCGTCGGCGCAAGCCTGAAAGACACCTGGGGTCAATCGCTCGGCAAGCGAATCGCACTACCGTTCACCACGAGCGACATCGCCACCGATTTCTCGACGCTCTCAGGGTGGCGCGTCTATCCGGCGACGCTCGGCTTCAAGCTTCCGGCGAACGTCATCGGTCTGCCGGGCGATGCGTATCAGGCGGCGTTCAGCCCGCTCGCGGCGACGACGCTCGTCTATTCGATGTACGACGGCATGCCAGTCTACAACTGGAACAATCCGGGAGTCTCTCCGCGCGGCCTCGCGGGGGTGCTGGCCTGGCCGAATCTCACCGTGCCAGGCACGCGCAATACGCAAACGGCAGTGGACCTGGGCCTGCTTCGTCACCTCGGCTCGCAATATGGCGTGCTCGCGTACGGCATGTCCGCAAAGATTCCAGGCACGCTCTACGACATGCCGGATTCGCTCGTGGTCAGCTATGGCCGGATCAACGTCACGAACCTCGGCTTGTTCGTCCAGATCACGCCCGTCGATGCAGTTGCGCTCGTTCATCGGTTGAGCGACGGCGCGGCCGTGCCGGGCGCGCGCGTCGATTTCTACATCCGGCGCACGAACATGCCGGCGACGCCATCGGCGCCGTGCGCAACGGTGATAACGGATGGCGACGGCGTTGGCCGCCTAAGCGCCCGCCTCATCCGGCGCTGCGCGCCGTGGCACGACAAGCAGACGGGTGACAGCGCCTCAGGTCCGGCGATGCTCGCGATCGCGCGCGCCGGCGCCGACTGGACCGTCGCCGATCTCGGAACGGGCGAGTACGGACCGGATCCATTCAATTTCGGCTGGGATTCGCAATCGATCCACTCGCTCGGGACTCTATTCTCGGATCGCGGCTTGTATCAACCTGGCGAGAAAGCGTCGTTCGAAGGCTACGCGTTTTATCTGCAGGACGGCGTATTGCATCGCGACGAGGGTTCGCGTTACGCGCTCACGCTGCAGTATCCGGACGGCACCACGCACGATCTCGGCAGCCGCACGACGGACGACTTCGGCATGTTCTCTTTGGACACGGTCGTGCCGGCGAACGCCGATGTCGGAAACTATACGCTGACCGCGGCCAGCGTCGCGGGTGTGACGTTCAGTTGCAATATCCAAGTCGCCGAATTCAAGGCGCCGAATTTCAAAGTTCAGTTGACGGTGGATAGGCCGATCGTCGTCGCGGGCGATAGCGTCACGGCCGAAGGACAGAGCGACTATCTCTTCGGTCAGCCGGTCGACGGTGCGCGGACGAGCGTCAACGTGAACCGTTCGCAGACGCAATTCGTGCCGCACGGCTGGGAGGACACTCCATATTCGTGGGGGCCGCAATATTACCCGATGCAGGCGCCAACTCCATCGTATGGAGTATTGAGCGCGACCGGCACGACGAACGCACACGGCGCGATGCTGCAGACGATCCGCGTCGCGAGCGACCTGCCGTTTCCGATGTCGTACAATGCGGAGCTGACGGTCAGCGACGCGTCGAATCTCGCGGTCGCCTCGTCTACATCGTTTGTCGCGCTGCCCACGCCGATCCAGATCGGATTGAACGCCGACTACCTCGTGCCGGCCGGGAAACCGATACACATCGCCGTCGTCGCGACGGATACTGCCGGCACCCAGGTCACGGGCCACAACATCCGCGTGACGCTATCAAAAATCGCCTGGGATAAGAACGAGCACCCGTATCTGGTTTCAGGGCCCGACACACGGATCACATCGCCCGCGAGCCAGCCTGCGCAGGCCCAGCTCATCCCCAAATCGCCGGGCTGGTATCGCATCTCCGCGAATTTCGACGGCGCGACGTCGCACGCCGGCGCGACGGATCGCGATGTCTGGGTGTATGGCCCCGGAGAAGTAGACTGGGGCAATCCCACGGATATTCGCGGCGTGCAGCTGCAGCTGGATCAAAAGGAATACGAACCTGGGGATCGCGCGACCGTGCTCGTCAAGTCGCCCTACGCTGAAGCCGATCTGTACCTTGCCGTCATCCGCCATGGAACGCTCTGGCGAACGTTCGCGCGCGTGAGCGGCAGCGCTCCGACGGTATCATTCATCGTCGACTCTGGGATGGTGCCCGGCGCGCAGATCGAAGCGGTCTTGGTCCGCCGCGGCAAACCGATCGAGTCGGAAAAGCCGGGCAGTGTGACGAGTGCCGTGCGGTTCGGCAGCGCGGCGCTCAACGTCAAATTGGATCGACGCTATCTCAAAGTTTCGATCAAGCCGCAGCTCGACCGGCTATTGCCTAACAGCATGCAGACGATCGATTTGCAATCGAACGATTTCTCTGGCAAGCCCGCGCCAGGCCGATTCACGGTTGTGGTGGCTGACGAATCGGTCATACAACTCACCGGTTACCGGCTTCCCGACCTCGTGCAGGCGGTGTACAGCGGGTGGCCGGCGAGTGCGGTCACGGGCGACAACCGGTTGGTGACGGATCTGGTCCAGCCGGAAGCGGCCAAACTCGATCAGGCCAATCCTCCGATTCGGCCGTACGCGTCCGGCGGCGTCACGAGCGATGAGTTTGCGCCGCCGATGGAAAAGGCGCTTGGGAGAGTCACGCCTGCGAACGCCGCTGGGACGCCCGGACCCGCAGCGCCCGTGCGCCTAAATTTCCAACAGCTCGCCTACTTCAACGGCGCCGTGCAGACCGATGCGAGCGGCCACGCGCAAGTCTCGTTCAAAGTTCCCGACAATCTCACGACGTGGCGCGTGCTTGTCGTGGCCGCCGCCGCGCCGCCGGAAGATGATCGACAGAACTTCCGCTTCGGAAATGGCGACGCTACATTCATCGTCACGAAGGCGCTGCTCGCCAACCCGCTGCTGCCGCAATTCGCGCGACCAGGTGACGTGTTCGCGGGCGGCATCGCCACGAACAATACGACCGGAACAGTCGGCACGATGGTCGTAAACGGAACGCTGACGGGCGATCTCTCGTTCCAGCAGAACGGCCAGACGACTCAAGTCGTCAGCGCGCAAATCCCGGCCGCCGCGGGTACGCAATCGGTGCGCTATCCGATGCTCGCGGGCGCGATCGGGTCGGCGACCGTAGAATTCCAGATCGCGCTTGGTCCTAACAACGATGCGTTCCGCGTGCCGTTCACCGTTCGGCCGCTCGACATCACAGAGTCGGTGGTCGAAACTGGTGTCACCGCGGCCGAGGCGGCGATCGGTCTCGACGTGGATCCGGCCGTCAATCCGGACGCAGGCGGCCTGCAGATCACGATGGCGAGCACGCTGCTCCCGGAGATCATCGTGCCGGCGAAGAGCACGTTCCTCTTCGAATATCTCCCATTCGCCGAACCGCTCTCCAGCAGGCTGATGGTGGCAGCCGACTTGCAGCTGCTCGGCAAGAAATACGGCCAGACCGCGGTCGGCATCGACCCGATCACAGAATCCGCCGCAGATCTGGTCGCGCTCCAGAAGCTGCAGCGCATGGATGGGGGATTTGCCTGGTGGCCGGGCGACGGCGAATCCGATCCTCTGCTGACCGGTTATGCTGCGCAGGCGCTCGGCCGGGCGCAGCAGGCTGGGATCGCGGTCGACGCGGGTATGGCGGCGAGCGCGCGCAGCTACCTCGAAGCGCGGCTCGATGATCCGGATCCGCGCGACTTCTGCGGCGGCGACGACGCCTGCCGAGAACGCATGCGCCTGGAGGCCATGCTCGGACTCGCGCAGTTGGGTGAGACGTCGGACAAACATCTCGATGGCGTTTATGCCGCACGCGATTCGTTCGATCTCGTGACGCAGATCGAACTCGCGCGCTACATGACCGCGCTGCCGGCGTGGAAACCGAAAGCGGACGCGATGGCCGCCAAGATCCAGGAACTCGTCTACGAGACGGGGCGGTACGCGGTGCTCAACGTTCCCGACGATATGTGGTGGTTCGACTCCATCACAAAGGGTCAGGCCGAGACGGTTCGCCTGTACGTCGCGGAGCGCTACGATCCCGCTATCATCGATCGCATGGTGCGTAGCCTCCTCGCGCTTCGTCGCAAGGGATCGTGGGCGAATACCTACGACGACGCGCAAGCGTTGAACGCGCTCATCGATTATGCCGCGCTTGAGCCAGAGCCGCCAGCGTTCTCAGCGACCGCGACGCTCGCCGACAAGCAAGTCGCGAACGCGTCGTTCCAAGGCTACATGAATTCGGTGCAGGACAGTTTTGTTCCGATCGATCAGATGCCGCGCGGTCCGAGCGTGCTGCTGCTGCATAAAGACGGCACCGGCACGCTGCACTACATCGTCTCGTATTCGTACCGGCTGAGCGGTGCGCAGCCGGGCATCGAGGAAGGTCTGCTCGTGACGCGCGACGTGCGCGCCGCGGGCAACAATTCAGTCGTGGCGCATATGGGTTTGATGAAGCCGGCGAACGCCCTATCGCTGCCGGCCGCGCATGTCTACGACATCGGCTTGACGATCGTCGCCGATCATCCCGTGAATCAAGTCGTGATCGTGGATCCGTTGCCCGCGGGCATGGAAGCCGTGGACACTTCATTTGTCACGACGCCGCAAGCCCAGACAGCGATGGCTTCGTCGTGGCAGATCGACTATCAGCAGATCCATGCGGATCGCGTGGTCGCGTTTGCCAACTATCTCGCGCCGGGCGTCTACACGATGCACTATCTCGCGCGAACGGTCACGCCAGGTTCATATGAATGGCCAGGGACTCAGGCCTTCTTAGAATATGCGCCTGACGAATTCGGGCGCTCGTCGTCGTCGTCGCTGACGGTCACGCCGTGAAAAATCTGAAGGCGCCGACGCGATCTGAATGGGCCGACGCAATCTGAAGGCGCCGACGCAATCTGAAGGGGCTGACGCGATCTGAAGGGGCCGACTTTAAGTCGGCCCTGGCGAACGTAACGTGGGCTGACTAGCGTCGGCCCCTTCAGTAAGTCCCGTCAGTAAGTCCCGTTAAGTAAGTCCCCTTCAGTCCGTCGGATTCGGGTACGTTGGTAGTAGGGCAAGCGGTGTTAGCCCGCGTAGCAGGTCAGCATGTCGACGAATGCGCCGTCGCGCGCTCGCAAATGGTGGTACGGGCTTCCGGGCGGCCGGGTGCTTCGCGCTGCGCTTCGCCAGCTGCGCATCGGCATACGCGACGGCGAGCTTCGCGACCGGCTGCCCGATGCCAGCATCGGCGAGGGTGTCGTCGTCCGCGGCATCGATCGCTTGACCGTCGGCAAAGGCCTCATCCTCGACCACCGCGCCTATATCAATTGTCGCGGCGGCGCATGGAACAAGCGCGGCGGTTACGTGACGATCGGCGACAACAGCGAGATCGGACCGTACTGTGCGCTCTGGGGCGCCGGCGGAATCACGATCGGCAATAACGTGCACCTCGGTTCGCACGTGAGCATCAGCGCGCACGAAGGCCGTCAGGTGAAACCCGAAGACGTCGACATCTGGAAGCCGCTCGATTTTGAATTCGCGCCGGTCGTGATCGAAGATCACGTGCTCGTCTGTTCGGGGACGTCGATCGCACCAGGCGTGCGGATCGGCCATCACTCGATCATCGGCTGCGGCTCAGCCGTGGTGAAAGATATTCCGCCCTATTCAGTCGCAGCAGGAGCGCCCGCGCGCGTGATACGCTCGAGCGTGGCCCCGGCGACGAGCGCGATTACGGCTTAGGGATAGCCGACCGGGAACAGATAGTTCGGCGGCGGGCCGGGCAGCGGCGTTCCGACTTCTATTGTGATCTGCATGAACGGCGCGAGTGCGATCTGCGAAGGATCGCCCGTGTACGTCTGCCCGTTCACGATGATCAGCTGCGGTCCGGTGAAGCCGGCGACGTTCGTCACGTTGAGCGGCTGACCCCAGATGTCGAACACGTTGCCCAGCGTGAACGATCCGTTGCCGACTTTCGGCTCCATGTGGATGAGGCCGGTCTCATCGTGCGTGTGCAAGAAGTACAGGCACGATTGATGATAGATGAAGTTGTTGTGGTCCGGGTTCTTCATGCCGATGCCGCGCGGGATCGCGATCTGCACGCCATTGTTGAAGAGGCTCAGATGAACGTGGTGATGACCCGGCCCGCCGACATGCAGCAGGCAATTGAAACCGTCGACCGCTTTTCCAGCTGAGTTCGCTTCGGGGAAAAACTCGGTGCCAATAGTGGTGCCGATCACAAGTTGGATCGGCGCCGGCGTCATGCTGGGCACGGGCGAAGGCGATCCGGCGTCGAGTGGATTGATCTCAGGGTCGACGATCGGCTGGGATCCGCCGGTACCGGGTACAAGCGATGAGCCTCCACCGCCACCGCCGCATGCGACTAAGCCGAGCGTGAGCGCAGCGGGGATTAGCAAAGCATAGGCGAGGGTGCGCTTCATCGTGGTTTCTTTAGCCTTTCGACGCGAGTTATGGCAATTCGTGTGCTGCGCAAAGCGGTAGCACGGAGATTGTACCGGACGGCGAGCCCGACGGCCTCGGTTCGAAAGTCCCAATTCGGCATGCGCCTTTGCCGGGTACGACGGGCCCGAGACATTGCCGATTGTCTGTAAAAGGATGATCTATCACTTCTACAACGGTTCATATGGCATACCGTTCCGGGCGCTCGCGACCGCCTATAGCGGCGCGCACGACGTAGCCATAGTCACCGTCAGGTCGACGAAGAAAACCGGCAAGCCGAACGGCATCGTGCACTTGCTGCGCTCGATGAGACGGGCGATAGACGGCGCTCCCACGCCTATGGCCAACGTCGATCGCATAGGCGCGCTGGAAGAGATCGCGGTAGCGGACGTCAACGCGCCCGCCTTTCTGGACAGGATCCAACTCGGCGACGCTGGGATCATCACCGGCTTTAACCAAATTTTCTCACCTGCCGCGATCGCCAAGTTTGGCTCGCTGGTGAATTTTCATGCATCGCTGTTGCCGTACTATCGCGGACCCACGCCCGCGCATTGGTGCTTGCAAAACGGCGAGCAAACCACCGGGTTCACCATTCACGATGTGTCGGAGCAGATCGACGCCGGGAATATCCTCTACCAAGAGACCGTTCCCGTTGACGGAATCGTCGAGCCGAAATTGCTGATGATGCGCATCGCCGAATCGGCAGGCCCTGCGTTCGTGCGCTATTTGGACCATCTGCGCACCGGCGAACCGTTTGCGACGCGCGTGATCGATGCCGCGTCTGTCTACAAAACGAAAGTCGACTACCGGACCTTCGCCGACCGCACTTAGTGCGGCAGCCAGGCCCCGGGCTTGGCCAGCATCCGTTTGATCGTGCTTGGAAGTTCGCCCGCGGCGATGTCCGCGATCGTCACCGCTTCGAGCACGTTGCGCAGCGCCGCTCGCACCGCGATCCACACATCGCGTAGCGGCTCTGCCTTCCCCTTGTAACCGATCGTCTCGGGACGCTCGCCGCGAACATTCGCCAGTGGTCCCTCGACGACGCGGATGACGTCTGCAAGAGTGATCTCAGCCGCAGGTTTGGCGAGGCCATAGCCTCCTTCGAACCCGCGCTGCGCACGTACCAAGCCGCCATACTTCAGATCGAGAAGTATATTCTCGAGCAGCTTCAACGGAATTGACTGCGACGTCGCGATGCGTGCGCCTTTCACGAGTTGCGGCGCTCCGACCGCGAGCTCGACCATGGCGCGCAAAGCGTAGTCGACCCGTGCTGTGACGTGCATTGCGCCTATGCTTGTCCGCGTGTGGGCCCGGTTCCCACTAGCCAGCATTGCCGAGCACCGCGTGTGACGGAAGATCAGAATGAAAGCGCGTCTCGCGGCTGGAGCGGACATAGACGATCTGCCCGAGCCGCAGTTCGAGTTGATCGACTTCATCGCGAGTCATTTGCGCCCAGGCGCCGCGACCGTCGGCGAGCATCAAGTCGACGCGCACTTCGAATCCCAGGTGTACGATGCGCTGAACCATCGCCTCAAGCGACGATTCTGCCGGAATGTTGCGCACGTCGATGTCGTGGGGCCGCACAAACGCGTCGCCCAATTGCGTGATCGGTCCGATGAACGACATCACGAACGGATTCGCCGGCCGCTCGTAGAGCTCGCGCGGCGTTCCCGTCTGCTCGACATGCCCGCGGTTGATCAAGACGATCCGATCCGCGATCTCCATGGCTTCGCCTTGGTCGTGCGTGACGAAGATCGTCGTGACGTGCACATCCCTGTGCAGCGCTCGCAGCCATGCGCGCAGCTCCGCGCGCACCGCAGCGTCGAGTGCGCCGAATGGCTCGTCCAGCAAAAGCACTTCGGGCTTGATCGCAAGCGCGCGCGCGAGCGCCATGCGCTGGCGTTGCCCGCCGGACAACTGGCTGGGATAGCGGCCGCCGAGACCCTCCAACTGCACCAGGTGCAGCAGGTGGTCGACGCGCTCGCGAATCGCATCGCGGCGCATTTTCCTTACGCGAAGCCCGAACGCCACGTTCTCCCAAACAGTCATGTGCTTGAACGCCGCGTAGTGCTGGAAGACGAAGCCGATACCGCGGTCCTGCACGGGCACGTCCACTGCTGTCTGTCCGTCGATCAGCACGTCGCCCGAATCCGGACGCTCCAGTCCGGCGATGACGCGAAGCAAAGTAGATTTCCCGCCGCCGCTTGGACCGACGAGTGCGGTGAGCGATCCGCTCTCGATGTCCACGCTGACGTCTTTCAGTGCGACGTGGCGGTCGAACCGCTTCGTGACGCCGCGAAGTGCGATGCTCATTGCGAGTCAAGCCTCCTTGCGCGCGAGCGCGTTCATGGAGAAGAGCGTGGCCAGCGCGAGGAGCGCCAGCACGACCGACGCGGCGTACGCCCCGGTGAGATCGAAACTTTCGAAGCGTTCGTCCACGTAAAGCGGGAGCGTCTGCGTTATGCCGGCGAGTCTTCCGGCGACGACGCTGACCGCGCCGTATTCGCCGAACGCTCGAGCCGCCGACAGTACGACGCCGTATGCGACGCCCCAGCGAATGGACGGCAGCGTGACTTTCCAGAACGTCTGCCATGGCGACGCGCCGAGCGTTGCAGCGGCCTGCTCCTGCTCGTCGCCGGTTTCGCGCATGACCGGGACCACTTCGCGCACGACGAACGGAAGCGAGACGAACATTGTCGCGAGCACCATACCCGGAAGCGCGAAGATCACGCGGATGCCGTGCGCTGCAAGCCACGGGCCGAACCAGCCTTGGTTGCCGTACAGCAGCACGAGTGCAAGACCGACGACCACAGGCGACACGGCGAACGGCAGATCCACGAGGAGCCCGAGAATGCGCTTCCAGCGCAGGTGCGACCGGACGAGCACGTGCGCGCAGATCACGCCGAAAACTGCATTGAGCGGTACCGCGATTCCCGCGATGAGCAGCGTGAGCCAGAGCGCATGGATCGCGTCGGGTTGCGCGACCGCTTGCCAAAACCCGATAACGCCGTGCTCGAAGGCGCGATAGAAGATGCTGGCAACGGGCAGCGCGAGCAAGGCCGCCAAGTAGCCGAAGGCCGCAAGCCGCAGCGCGATCTTAGCCATCGTAGCGGACGATCCGACGTCCAAGCGTTTCGAGTGCGACAAGCACTGCAGCGGAGAGGACGAGCAAGACGATCGAGACTGCCGCCGCGCCGCCCATGTCGCCGCTCTCGATCTGTCCGAAGATATGCACCGCGGCCAACTCCGTCTTGAACGGGATGTTGCCCGAGATGAGCACGACCGAACCGAACTCGCCGACGGATCGCGCAAAGCCGAGCGCGGTGCCGGATATCAGCGCGGGGAGGATCGACGGGAAGATGATGCGCGAATAGGTCTGCAGGATGCCAGCGCCGAGCGCCGCGGCGGCCTCTTCCATCTCACGGTCAAGTTCCGTGAGCACTGGCTGCACCGATCGCACGACGAACGGCAAAGTGACGAATAGAAGCGCGAGGATGACGCCGGATCGAGCATATGCGACGTTGATGCCGAACGGACTCCTCGGGCCATACAGTGAGATCAACGTCAGGCCGGCCACGATCGTCGGCAGCGCAAAAGGCAAATCGACCACCGCGTTGACGAGCGGCTTGCCCCGGAATTTGTCGCGGACGAGAACCCATGCGATCAGGGTGCCGGCGACCGCGTTGACCACTGCCACGGCTAGCGAGGCGACGAGACTGAACTCGAGGCTCGCCAGCGCGGCCGGCTGAAAGACCGCGGCCCAGAATGATCGGCCGGGCGACGCGTGCGCGACGATCGCGGCCAGCGGTAGCAGCACGACGACGCTGAGGAACGTCGTGACTATGCCGACAGGCAGAAACGACTCATGAGTGGTGCTGCGAAGATGCGACCGCACCTTCGTCGGAACTGTGGGCGCGACGGCGCTAATGGCCACCAGCGGCTCCCAACGAACTTTCGATCTGCGCAACGAGGCCGTTCTGCGGATCGAAGAAGCGCTTCTGCACCGCATCCCATCCGCCCAAAAACCCGATGTCGAACAGCGTGCGCGGCTGCGGAAAACGCGCAGCTGTCTGCGCGGCTTTCTCAACCGGCCGATAGCCATGTGCTGCGAAGATCACCTGCGCCTGCGGCGAGAGGAGAAACGAGACGAACGCGCGCGCCTGTTCCGGGTGCTGCGACGTCTTGACGACCGCCACCGGATTCTCGATCAAGATCGTCTGATCTGGAACGACGTAGTCCACATCCGCTCCGTTGCGCTGCGCCAGGATCGCTTCGTTTTCATACGCGAGCATCGCGTCGCCCTTTCCGGCGATAAACGTCTGCAGCGATTCGCGCCCACTCTTGTCCTGCACCGAGATGTGATCGAAGAGTTTGCTCAAGTAGGCGATCGCGTAGTTCGGGGAGGCGCCGCGTTTGAGCATCGCGCCGTAAGCCGCCATGATGTTCCAACGCGCGCCGCCGGAGGTGAATGGATTCGGCGTGATCACATCGACGCCGGGCTTGATGAGATCTGCCCACGCCCGGATGTTCTTCGGATTGCCTTTGCGGACGACGAACACGACGACCGAGTCGGTCACCATGCCGTGTGTGCGATTCGCATTCCAGTCAGGCGCGACGAGACCGGCTGCGACGAGCTTGCTGATGTCGGGCTCGAGCGAGAACGCGACCACGTCAGCCGGAAGGCCTGCGGCGACCGCGCGGCTCTGTTCCCCGGACGCGCCGTACGACTGCGCAAACGAGACGTCGCGGCCTGCCGGTGTCGCCTGAAAGGCTTTGATCAAGTCCTGATAGGCTTCGCGCGGCGTTGAATACGCGACGAGCGTGAGTTGCACCGAGCCATCGGCGATGGCTTTGGTCTGCTCGGCGCACAGCAAGAGGGCGAGGGCAACAGTGGCCGCGGGCAATGCCCGCAACGCGATTCTCATGAAAACACTCCCTAAGGCAAGTAAGTCTATTAACTTGGTATAGAATGCCGGAAAACGGCCGTCAGGTCAAGGTGCCCGAGCGGCCTAACTTTATTGGTTCTAAGGACTAAACGAGGGGTTGGGAAGCGCGCAAACGGCGCACATCGCCGTCGCGTAGGGTGAGACCGAGTCCGTCGAAATGTTCGACGAGCGGCAACGTGTAGCGCCGCGACGTTCCGAAGGCGTTCCGCACGAGCGCAAGCGTGGCCCCGCCGGTGGAGCGAAGCAGCTGCACGAGAATCTCTCGCGCTTCCTTTAGTTGTTCGCGCCGGTAGACGTCGTCGGCGATGCGGATCAGCTCGCCGCAAGCGAACAACCCGTCGACGGCGTCGGCAAGTCCTGGGACCTTCGACCTTGCGACAGCGGTGCGGAATCCCTCAAACGCGATCGGAACGAGCGGATTCGGATCAGCGGAGCGCAGCATCTCATCAAGCGCACCGCGCTGCTCGCGGCTCAGCGCCGGCTGATGATCCGGTACGTGCCAATATTTACCCGATCGCGCGAGCGACTCCGCGGCGTGCCACCGGGCGAGCAGGCGCGCGACGAGCGGGTCAGCTGATCCGAGAATTTTGGCGATCTCAGCGCTCGTGGAGCCGGCCATCCACGGAGCACGCTCGTGCTGAGCACGCAAGAATGCGTCGACGTGGGCGAGAGCTTCGGCTGCGGCATTCGTCGACAGATATTCGGTCGGTTTGCTCAGCGCGACTGCCTGTTCGCGCTCCACGAGCACGCGCAGCACCTCTTCCGCGTCATTCGCGCGTACGTTGAGCGAAGCGGCGATCGCGCCTGTATCGCGGGGCGTGAGACCGGAGCGCTCGAGCAGGTCGAGAATCGCGGCCGCGAGAGGCGCGGGCGCATCTAGGATTTCCGCGCGAGCGCCGTTCGTCGAGACACTCTGCTCGGCGACCGCGCCGCCAAGCAGATCCTTCGGCGACGTCCGCCGGAGCACGAGCCGGCTTCCGAGACAGACGGCGACCGGCGTCTGCAGCACGAGCCGCGCCCGCACGGCCTTCACATCTGCAGGCGGTTGCCCGTCGAACACGAGCGTTCCCGGTATTTCGGCGGAGCCGATGTGTGCGCGTACCGGCGTCCGCCTTCGCAGCAGCGGCAACGCGGATGCGAGCGGGGTGAATGTCAGCCCTACTTCTCGCGTAGGCGTGAATTCGCGCGGAGAGGTGAGCGTCTCACCGCGTTTCAGATCAGCCGCATCGACGCCGGCTAGATTGACGGCCACGCGCGATCCACCACGGACGTGCGGCGCGGCTTTTCCGAAAACGTGAAGTCCGCGGACGCGCGCGTCGATGCCCGACGGCTGCAGCCGCAGCGCGTCGCCGGTGGAGATAGTTCCCTGCATGAGCGTTCCGGTGACGATCGTGCCGTGACCAGCTAGCGAGAAGACACGGTCTATCGGGAGATACGCGGGAGAATCAGGCGCGCGCGGCGGCAGGTCGGCGAGCGCGTCATGAATTGCGGCGCGCAATTCCGGGATGCCCTCGCGCGTCAGGTTCGAGACGAAGTACGCCGGCGCTCCATCGGCGATAGTGCCCGCACACGCGTTGCGAGTGCGGGCGACCACCTCATCGCGCGCCGCGGCTTCCACGAGATCCGATTTCGTGAGCACGATCAGCGTCTTGCGCACGTTGAGGAAGCCCAGGATTTGCAGATGCTCGCGCGTCTGCTCGCGCGGGCCTTCGGTCACCGCGACGACCAAGAGCAGCAGTTCCATCCCCGCGGCGCCGGCCAACATATTGTGCAAGAACCGCTCGTGACCGGGCACGTCGACGATTCCGGCGCTGACGCCATCGTCGAAGTAGAGCGGCGCGAAGCCCAGATCGAGCGTCATGCCGCGGCGGCGTTCTTCGATCAGACGATCCGGATCGTGACCGGTGAGGGCGATGACGAGCGCGCTCTTGCCATGGTCGACGTGCCCTGCAGTGCCTATCGTATGCATGGAACGCTGTGCACGCGCGCCGCGAAGCGCGCGTCTTTCCTGCGGCTGCCGGTCAGCGCGGCGCGCGCAGTACGTGCGCGAACGCGCGGGTGAGGTCTGCGTCCTCGTCGTCGCGCACGGTGCGTAGATCGATGACGAGGCGCTCGCGCTCGATGCGCCCGACGACCGGCGGTTCGACGCGGCGCAGCTCGGCCGCCAATCCGTCCGGCGTTCGGTCGAGCGGTTCCACCGCGATGCCTGCCGAGGGCAGATCCACAAGCGGCAACGTACCGCCGCCGGCGGCCGCACTGGTGCGAACTGCGGTGAAGCGAGCGCTGCGCGGCGCACATGCCGCCTCGATCGATTCGCATAGGCGCGTCGCGCGCGCGAACAGTTCGTCTGCTGTCTGCGAAAGCATGGCGTAGAGCGGGATCTCACGCAGCCGTTCGGGTGTGGCGTAGAGAGAGAGTGTGGCCGCGAGCGCTGCGATGGTCGCCTTGTCGGTGCGAAGGGCGCGCAGCAGCGGATTGCGCCGCATCTGCGCGACGAGGTCGGCGCGCCCGCAGATGATGCCGCACTGCGGCCCTCCCAGCAATTTGTCGCCCGAGAACGCGACGAGATCCATCCCCGCCGCCAATTCTTCCGCCACCGTCGGTTCGCCGGGGGCCCCGAATTCACGCAGATCCAGGAGCGCACCCGAACCCAGATCCTCGAACGCCAGGACGTCGAGTTCTTTCGCAAGCGCGGCCAGCGATTTCGAATCGACGTCGGACGTGAAGCCTTCCACGCGGTAATTGCTCGGATGCGCGCGCATGAACATAGCGGTGTTCGCGCCCCACGCGTTACGGAAGTCGGCGGCATACGTCTTGTTCGTCGTGCCGACTTCGATGAGCTGCGCGCCGCTCTTGCGCAAGACATCGGGCAATCGGAAGCCGCCGCCGATCTCGATGAGCTGGCCGCGGCTGACGACGACTTCGCGGCCGCGCGCGAACGTGTCGAGCACGAGAAGCACCGCGGCCGCGCAGTTGTTGACCACAAGCGAAGCCTGCGCGCCGGTTAGATCGTGCAGCAGGTGCCCGACGCGTTCATAGCGATCGCCGCGCTCTCCATTTTCCAAGTCGAACTCAAGGTTCGTGTATCCGGCACCGAGGTGCGAGATCGCGTCGAGCGCAGCGCGCGCGAGCGGAGCACGGCCGAGATTCGTGTGCAAGATGACGCCGGTGCCGTTGATGACGCGGACGAGACCGGTGGCACGTTGCGCGGCCAAGAGCGCAAGCACGCGCGCCCTCAGCGAGGTTTCGTCGGGCGCGGGGCTTCCAGCGCGTATATCCGACCGCGCATCGTCAAGGATCCGTTGGATGCACGCGCGCACGCCGGCGCGCCCCAGCACGCCATGGAATGCGCTGATATCCGGATCGGTCGTGAACCGATGGACTGCCGGAATAACGTCCTTGAGCGAGCGATCCGGCATTGGATCAGGCGACGGGGCTTAAGTACTTCTCGACGGTGGCGAGGACTTGGCGCTCCGGAACGTAGCCGACGATGCGATCGACCGGCTCGCCGCCCTTGAAGATGATAAGGCTTGGAATGCTCGACACTTCGTACTTGCCCGCGATGCTCGGGGCTTCGTCGGTGTTGAGTTTGACGACTTTGAGCCGCCCTTTCATATCTTTTGCGATCTTGTCGACGATGGGAGCGACCATGCGGCACGGTCCGCACCACGGCGCCCAAAAATCCACGAGGACAGGCGTTTGAGATTGTAAGACTTGGGCGGCGAAGTCGGCTTCTCCGACATTCATGGCATCGCTCACGGGACTGCTCCTTCGAGAATGGGTTTCGCATCGTGCGAACTCCCCATATTCGAGGAGCTCCGCGCGCGCGCCTTTTGCCCGTCAGCTGCCGACGAGTTCGCCGATGCGGCCGGCGTATTCGCCCGCGAGCTGTGCGGCTGCTTCGTCGTCTCCGGCTTCTGCGACGACCGTGAACAAAGGATCCGACGGATCGGGCAGCACGAGCACCCAATCCGCGTCGCCGAAGATCTTGACGCCGTCGGAAAGATCGAGTTTGCGATGTCGCAGCTGCGAGATCAACTCGCGCATGATCACGCCTTTGCGCTCCCACGGACACGCGACCGTGCGCCGCACCATGTGCAGCGCGGGCACGCGTTCGACGAGTTCCGAAACTTTGCGGCCGCTTTGCGCGACGAGCTCAAGGATCTTCGCCGAAGCGTAGAGCGCGTCGAATGCCGGCGAGAATTCCGGGAAGATGAGCCCTTCGTGCGCTCCGCCGGCGAACGCCGGCGCGTCGCTGCCGGCGCACAGCTGCATCATAGAGCGCCTATCGGCTTTGGTGCGGATGATCTCGCCGCCGTGCTCGGCTGCGATCGCGTCGAGGCGCGACGACGCGGTGACGGGAACCGCGACGCGCGCACCGGGCGTGCGCTGGAAGACCAGTTCGGCGACGAGCGAGAGCAGCAGATCGAATTCGGCGATGCGGCCGCGATCGTCCACGATCGAGACATTTTCGGCGCCGGGTTCTACCATGATGCCGATATCCGCCTCGAGCGTGGGCACGATCGTGGAGAGCTGATGCAGATAGCGTTGCCGGTCGTCCGCGAAGTGCCGCACTTTGGTGTCGTCGAGGTACGCGTTGAGCGCGACCATTTCGATGTTCAATTTACCCAGTAGGTATGGAAGCGTCGTCGCGGCGTTGCCGTACGCATAGTCGACGACGACTTTGAAATGGCGCTCGCGGATGGGGCCGATCGAAAGCGACCTCAAGAAACCCGCGTTATAGCGTTCCAACGCGCGCTCTGGGAACGAGAGGTAGCCGACCTCGTCCATGGACGTGCGGCGGAAGTCGCCGCGGAAGAAGAGATTCTCGATCTTGCGCTCGCTGTGCTTGTCGATGTTGATGCCGCTCGAACCGAAGAGTTCGATCAGGAAGCAATTCGGGTCGTCGGGATGCACGCGGACATGGATGCCGCCGTCGCCTTCGCTGCGCGCTTCGTAGCGCGCGAGCGGAATGGGCGACGTGCGCAGATCGTGCACGTCGCAGCCGACGGACATGAGGCCCGAGATCAAGCAGCGATTGATCATCCGCGAGGCGTGATGCGTGTCGCGGCTCGTCATGACGACGCGGTGCGGATCGAAGAACGATCCGTACGCCTGTCCGAGCTTGAGCGCGAACTCCGGCGTGACCTCGATGTTCGCGATACCTTTGACGCCCTCGCCGCCGAAGAGCGAGCCAGGCCATTTCGTACCCCAGACGAGCGACATGGAGACGACGCTGCCGGCCGTGACGAACTTGTCTGGCCAAAGCTTGACGTGCGGTTTGACGTTCGCGCCGGCGTCGAGCGTGCACCGGCTTCCGATGACGGCGCCTTCACCGATCGTGACGTCATCTTTGATGATCGCGTGCTCGGCGACCGTGCACGCCGAGAGCCGGCTGCGCTTGCCGACGTAGACGTCGTTCCAGACGACAGCGTTCGCGAGCAGCGCCTGTCCATCGATGATGCAGCCGTCGCCGACGCACGTGTTCGCTTCGATGACCGCGCCGTCGCGGATGTCGGCGTTTTTTCCGATGACGACGGGTCCGCTGATATGCGCGGTGGGCGCTATTTGCGCACCGGCGCCCACGTGCACGCCGCGCTCGTGCGCGTGGCCAGGCAGTTCGAGACGGCAGCGGCCGGCTAGCGCGTCGTAGTTGGCTTCGCGATATTGCTGCAAGTTGCCGATGTCGGTCCAGTAGTCGCCGGTCACGACTCCTAAGATCGGCCGGCCCTGTTCGAGCAATCGCGGAAAGATGTCTTTGGAAAAATCGTACATCCGGCCTGCGTCCATCAATCCGAAGATCTCCGGCTCCAGCACGTAGATGCCCGTGTTGATCGTGTCGGAGAAGACCTCGGACCACGACGGCTTCTCGAGAAAGCGTCGCACGAATCCGTCGTCGTCCATGATGACGACGCCGAACTCTAACGGGTTCTCGACGCGTTTGAGGACGATCGTCGCAGCTGCGTGTTTCTCGCGATGTGCCGCGATGATCGCGGTGAGATCCACGTCGGTGAGCGCATCGCCGGAGATGACGACAAACGTGTCGCTGAGTTGGTCCTCCGCCATCTTGACCGCGCCGGCTGTTCCGAGCGGCGTGTCTTCCACGACGTACGACATCGAGACACCGAAATCTGCGCCGTCTCCGAAATATGCTTCGATCTCGTCGGCGAGATAGTGAACGGTGGCGACTATCGCGCTGACCCCATGCCGCTTGAGCAAGTCGACGATATGCTCCATGACCGGCTTGTTGGCCACGGGAGCGAGCGGCTTCGGTCGGCTCTGCGTGAGCGGGCGAAGGCGCGAGCCCTCGCCGCCGGCCATCACGACTGCCTTCATGCGTCAGGAATTTACATGGTCGTGCGTTTGCGCCTGCCGTATGATGTCTCGCCTGGCTGAAGACTCAGACCGATTGAAGGGGCCGACGCTAGTCGGCCCGCGTTATGTTAGCTTGGGCCGACTAGCGTCGGCCCCTTCAGTGAAGTCGAGCGATTAGTCGGTCGCGGGTTTGCGCCTGACGTACGCTATTCCGAACGCTGCGGCGACGACTAATACGGCGCCGCTCTCGATGAGCCAGGCGACGACCCACGGCGAGATGTGTGGCCGATACTTCGTGCAGACGACCCCGATGTGGTTGCAGTGCACGTCGATCGCGCTGAGTTGCGTGCAGTTCTCGGCTCTGGTCGCGACGCACTCGGGATAGGTCATCACGAATCTGAAGGGTACACCGCTTCCGACGAAGAGCGCGGCGATGGCGATCAAGACAAGACCGACGATGATAATGGGCCGAATTCTCATTCCGCCTCGACCTGAAGGGGCCGATTTTATATCGGCCCACTTTTTTGTTGGCTGGGCCGACATAAAGTCGGCCCCTTCAGTATGACGGATCGTTTCGTATAAACGAATCGATTCGTCTAAACGAGTTTTTCGGCGCTCTCTTCGTGTTTGCCGATGTTCGTGGCGGCGATGAGCTCCACGCCTTCGTCGAGACGTTTGACACGCACACCTTGTGCCGAGCGGCCCGTTTCGCGGATCTCAAACGCCCGCACGCGGATGACGACGCCCGAGCTGTCCACGCACATGATGTCGTCGTCCGGCTTGACGAGCATCTGCTCCACGATCTCGCCGTTCTTCTCGGTTTTGTTGAACGTCTTGATGCCCTTGCCGCCGCGGTTGGTCTTGCGATACATGTCGATGTCGGTGCGCTTGCCGTAGCCCTTGCTCGTGAGCACGAGAACTTCGCGCCGGTCTTTTGTGACCACGTCGAGCGCCTGCACTCGGTCGCGCGTGCCCAGCCGCACCGCGCGCACGCCGCGGCTTGCGCGGCCCATGGAGCGGACGCGCTTCTCGTCGAAACGCACCGCGTAGCCGCCGGTGGTGGCCAGAATGAGTTCCGCCTTGCCGTCGGTCTGGACGACGTGCAGCAGTTCATCGCCTTCCATGAGGTTGATCGCGATGAGCCCGTTGCGCCGCACGTTTTGGAAATCAGAGCGGAGCGATTTCTTGATGTAGCCCTTCTTCGTGGCCATCACCAAGTAACCGGCCATATCGCCGCGCTTCACCGGCAGCACAGCGGTGACGATCTCGCCCGGCGGCAGCGTGAGCAAATTGATGAGCGCTGTGCCGCGCGCCTGACGAGACGCGTCCGGAACGTGGTGCGCGGGCATCTGATACACGCGCCCGCGGTTGGTGAAGAACATGATGTGCTGATGCGTGGTAGCAGCGAAGAGATAGCGCGGCACGTCTTCCTTCTTGAGGTTGACGCCCGTGATCCCGCGGCCGCCGCGGTTCTGCGCGCGAAACGCGTCGACCGGCTGGCGCTTGATATAGCCGACATCGGTGACGGTGATGACGACTTCGGTGTCGGGGATGAGATCCTCGATCTCGAACTCGCCTTCGGCTTCCATGATCTGGGTGCGGCGCTTGTCGCCGTATTTCTTTTTGGCGGCGAGCGTCTCTTCTTTGACGATCGCGTAGACTCGCCGCTCGCTGCGCAGGATGTCTTCGAGGTTTGCGATCGTCTTGAGCAGCTCGACGTATTCGTCCTCGATCTTCTGGCGTTCAAGTGCTACGAGCCGTTGCAGGCGGAGGTCGAGGATCGCGTTGGCCTGGATCTCCGAGAGTTTAAATTTCTTCATCAAGCCGGCGCGCGCTTCGTCGGTGGTCTGCGATGCGCGGATGAGCTTGATGATCGCATCGATGTGATCGAGGGCGATGCGATAACCCTCGAGGATGTGCGCCCGCTCTTTAGCCTTGCGCAACTCGTATTGCGAACGCCGCGTGACGACGACTTTGCGGTGTTCGATGTACTCATCGAGCATCTGTCGCAGCGTGAGCGTGCGCGGCGCGCCATTCACGAGTGCGACGTTGTTCACGCCGAAGCTCGTCTGCAGCGGCGTGTGCTTGTAGAGCTGGTTCAGCAGAAGCTGCGGCTGCGCGTCGCGTTTGAGCTCGATGACGATGCGCATGCCTTTGCGGTCGCTCTCATCGCGAAGGTCGGAGACGCCCGCCACTTTCTTGTCGGTGACGAGCTGCGCCATGGTCTCGATGAGCCGCGCTTTATTGACCTGGAATGGGATCTCCGTGATGACGATGGCCTGTTTGCCGCCGCGCAATTCCTCGAATTCGTGCTTGCCGCGCATGATGATCGAGCCGCGGCCGGTGAGGTAGCTCTGACGGATGCCTTCGCGCCCTAAGATGAGGCCGGCAGTCGGGAAGTCGGGGCCGGTCACGATCTTCAGCAGCGCATCGTCGCTGAGATCGCGATCGTCGATCAGCGCGACGAGTGCGTCGCTGATCTCGGTCATGTTGTGCGGCGGGATGTTCGTGGCCATGCCCACGGCGATGCCGGAAGATCCGTTGACCAAGAGATTTGGAACGCGCGCCGGCAGCAACGACGGTTCACGCGTGGACGAATCGTAGTTGGGAACGAAATCGACCGTCTCTTTGTCGATGTCGGCGAGCATCTCGAGCGAGATCGATGCGAGCCGCGATTCCGTGTAGCGCATGGCCGCCGGCGGATCACCGTCGACCGAACCGAAGTTGCCGTGGCCGTCGATGAGCGGGTAGCGCAGGCTAAAATTCTGGGCCATGCGCACGAGGGCGTCGTAGACCGAGACGTCGCCGTGCGGATGGTAGTTCTTGAGCACCTCGCCGACGGTGCCGGCGCATTTGCGATGCGCTTTGTCCGGATTGAGCCCGAGCTGCGACATGGCGAACAGGATGCGGCGGTGGACGGGCTTCAGGCCGTCGCGCACGTCGGGCAGGGCCCGCGCGACGATGACGCTCATGGCGTAGTCGAGATACGACCGGCGCATCTCGTCTTCGACGTTGACGCCGATGACCCGATCCGAGGGGCTGGTGTGGCGGTATTCCTCGAAGCTTATCTCGGGTTTTTTCTTCTTGTCGCTGTCGCGTCCGTCGCGCGGACGATCGTCGTCTTTAGGCGTCAAATCTCGCGGTTTACCTCATGAACGTAGCGCGCCGAGCGAAGCTCGGCGAATGCGCTGCTGGTGTATCCAAAGGTTCGATTGCTGTCCATAGTATCCCCGCTTTTCGCGTCGCAGTCGAGGGTGCGCAGAAGGAACGCCGTGTCGGGTTTGGTAAGCGCGACGCGATGTTCGTGAGGCGCATAGCGACCGAAAAAGACATGCGCGCGTTCGGCGCGGAGCTCGCAAAAGTCTGTCCGCCTGGCGCCGTCGTGCTCTTGCGCGGACCGCTCGGCGCGGGCAAGACGACCTTCGCCGACGGCTTCATCGCCGCGCTCGGCGGCGGTCACGCGACGAGTCCGACGTTCACCATCGCTCACCGCCACGACGGCACTGGTCTGCTCATCTGGCACCTCGACCTCTTCCGACTCGACGGTGCATCGGAGGTCGAAGAACTCGACCTTGCGCAGTACCTGCCGGCCGACGGGATCGCGCTCGTGGAGTGGCCGGAACGCGCGGACGAAGCGGTCTGGCCCGCGGATCGCATCGAGGTGTCGATTTCGTTGGATGGCGATCAGCGCAGTGCCGCCGTAGAAACGTTCGGCCGGTGTGCCGGCGTACTCGCGTGACGAGTTTTGGAACGGTCGTCGGCCTGCACACGGGCGGCCGCGTTGAAGCCGCGGTCCGGCATGGCGACGCAATCGCTTCTGCGAGCACGGATCGGCAAGCGCTCGAAGGATTGTTGCCGCTCGTGCGCAGCTGTCTTGCGGATGTGCAGACGGATGTTGCGCGCATCGAAACGGTGGCCGTTTGCAGCGGACCCGGATCGTTCACCGGATTGCGGATCGGCGTCGCGTTCGCGAAAAGTCTTGCCCAGGCGCTCGGCGTACCCGCGATCGGCGTCTCTGCGTTTGACGTCGAATCATCGTTGCGCGAAACGATAGAAAGTTCGGCACCTAAGGTTGTCGCGGTGGAAGGGAAGCGCGATTTCTACTATGCGCGGATCTATAGCCGAGCGGAGCGCACTGACTTTCTCAGTGTCGCGGGCACGCGCGACGAAGTCGTCGCCGCAGCGCGCGAAGCGTTGGGCGATGATGAAGGTGAGGCCGAAGCGGCGCAAGCATTTCGTGGTTCGGCCAGCGCAGACGGAGCCCGCGCGCTCGCGGTCGCTGACCTTGGCACGGCGGCTATCGGGGCAGGCGCACCCGCCGATTGGCGCAGCCTTTCAATCGACTATGGTCAGCGGCCGAACGCGGTCGTGAATTGGGAGCGGCGACACGGCAGAACCTAAAGGGGTCGCGCTTTGCGTCCCGCGAATTGTGAGTTCACACATGAAATCGCCGCCGCGAAGTCTCGAAATCGAACCGATGCGCGTTGAGGACATACCGGTCGTCCTCGAGGTCGAATCGCTCTGCTTTCCCACGCCGTGGCCGCGCAACGCATTCCAGAACGAGCTGACCGATAATCGTCTCGCGCACTACTTCGTCGGCAGATGCGGCGACGAAGTCGTGGCATACGGCGGGCTCTGGGTAATCCTCGAAGACGCGCACATCACCACGATCGCCGTGCACCCGCGCCATCAGCGCAACCACTTCGGCGAACGGCTTCTCGTCGCGCTTCTGGAAGAATCAATCGAGCGCGGTGCGTGCTGGGTGACGCTCGAAGTGCGCGAGTCCAATATCGGCGCGCAGAACCTCTATAAGAAGTACGGATTCACGATCGTCAACACGCGCCGCGGATACTACTCCGACAACGACGAGAACGCGCTCGTGATGTGGGCCGGCAATCTCAAAGGCGAGATCTTCCGAAACCGGCTCGCGGTCATGAAAGCGGGCTTGGACTGAACCTTTCCTCGTTCGGCGCCGCCGACTTCCTTGAACTCTGCAAGGCCATGGGCTCTCGCCTTACGCGCGAGCGCTACCGGCATTGCGTCAGCGTTGCAAGGGCCGCAGAGAAACTTGCGGCGCATCACGGCGCTCCTCCGCTCAAGGCGCGCGTCGCCGGTCTGGTGCACGATGTCGCCCGGCAGTGGATACCCGCAGAATTGCTCGCGTACGCGGATAGCCACGGGCTGCCGGTGAGCGCGGCCGAACGAACGTATCCTGTCTTGCTGCACGCGGCCGTCGGCGCCGATATAGCGCGAATTGAGTTCGGCATCGACGATCAAGATATACTCGGTGCGATCGCGCGGCACACGGTTGCTGTTCCCGGCATGAGCCAGCTCGAAAAGGTCGTGTACGAAGCGGACACGTTCGAGCCGTGCCGAACATTTGCCGACCGCGAACGGCTCGAGATGCTCGCGTACACGTCGCTCGACGCAGGACTGCTCGCGTGCATCACGTCTTCCATCCAATACCTGAACGGACGGCAAATCCCGTTGGCCGCCGAAACACTCGCGCTCTACGATGAGTTGGTGAAATCGCATGACAGGACGGCCTAAGAAAAAGGTCGCGAAGGCACGGATCACGGCGAAACAGCGAGAGTCGCTGGCGCCGAAACGCGATGGGATCGCGTCGGTCAGTGCTACGGTGAAGACGCTCAGCGACGCCGAGGTCAGGCGACTCGCCGAGGATTGTCGCGCGGCGGCCATCGAGAAGAAGGCGGAAGCGGTCCTCGTGCTGGATATCCGGAAGAAAGCCGCGTTTGCGGACTATTTCGTCGTAGCGACCGGCCGCTCGATCATCCAGGCGCGCGCCGTGGCCGATGCGGTCGTGGAAGCGTCGGAGACAAAGTTCGGTTCTCCGGTCCGCGTCGAGGGTTATAAGGACGGAACGTGGATATTGGTGGACTACGGAGCGGTGATCGTGCACGTCTTCACACCGCAGGCGCGCGAATTCTACAATCTTGAACGGCTGTGGGGCAAACCCGCCGCCGCGAGGAGATAAGCCGAGTGCCGTTCTTAAGAAGCAAGAAACTCCGCGACAGAGTTAATCGTACCTTCACAATCTTTTTCTTGATCGTCTTCGTGTTGGCGATCGCCGGCGGATTCATCTTTATCCTTACGAAATCGCCGTCGACCCAGACGCCGATCACATCATCGACACCCTGACGGAACTTTTCGCAAACATTTTTGATATGAAGGATATGAGCGCGGATAGCGGGCCCGTCACCGGCATCCGCGCTCTATCTTCGATCGGCCACATTCTCGATTGACCATATTTTACTGAAGGGGCCGACGCTAGTCGGCCCACGTTACGTTTGCTCGGGCCGACTGGCGTCGGCCCCTTCAAAAGTGCGTGCGTTACTTGAGCAGTTCTTCCGCGATGATCATGCGCTGGATTTCGTTCGTGCCCTCGTAGATGGCGAGGATGCGCGCGTCGCGATACGCGCGCTCGATCCCAGTCTCTTTCATGAACCCCATGCCGCCGTGGATCTGCAACACGCGGTCGACGACGAAGATAGCCATGTCGGAGCAGTAGCGCTTGACCATCGCTGCCTCCAAAGAGAAACGCTCGCCTCGGTCCGCCTTCCACGCGCCGTGATAGACCATGTTGCGCGCCGCATGGATCTCCGTCGCGATGTCGGCGAGCATGAACTGAACAGCTTGCTGCTTCGCGATCGGTTTGCCGAACTGCACGCGTTCTTTGGCGTGGGCGATCGCTTTTTCCAAGAGTATCTGCGACCCACCGACGCAACCGGCGCCGAGCGAGAGCCTGCCCATGTCGAGGGTCTTCATCGCGGTGATGAAGCCCATGCCGACTTTGCCGATGACATGATCGACCGGAACTTTGGCGTCTTGGAAGATCAGTTCGCACGTATGGCTGCCGTACAATCCCATCTTCGCGTCGTTCTTGCCGCGCGTGACGCCTGGCTGATTGAGATCGACCCAGAACGCCGTGATCCCGCCGCGCGCGCCGAGGCTCTTGTCGGTCACCGCGAAGACCGTCGCGTAGTCCGCCAGATCGCCGCTCGTGATGAAATGCTTGACGCCGTTGAGCACATACGATTCGCCACCGAGCCGCGCAGCAGTCTGGATGTTTGCTGCGTCCGATCCGGCGGCCGGCTCCGAGAGAGCGAAGCAGCCGAGCTTTTCTCCCGTGCATAGAACGGGCATGTAGCGCTTCTTGAGCGCGTCGCCGCCGTCGAGGTAAAGCGCCATCACGCCGATGCTGCAATGCGCGCCGAGCACGTTGGAAAACGCAGAGTTTGCGCGACCAAGTTCTTCGAGCGCCACGCAGTAACCGAGCTCTCCGATTCCCGCGCCGCCGAATTCTTCGCTGAAGGGCAATCCGAAGAGTCCCATGGCCCTCATCTTATCGAGCGCGGACTTCGGGATCTCATCGTGCTGCTCGAGGTGATCGGTGAGCGGCCAGAGCTCTTTTTCCACGAACTCGCGGATCGACCGCTTGAGCAGTTTCAGGTCTTCGGGAAGCTCGAAGTTGAGTCCGTCGACTGGTGGCGCGAGCGCCATGCTTGTCTCCTTCAAAGAGGGTCGAGATTCAGGTGTTCGTGAGCGCTTTCTTGTGCCTTATTCTCCCGAAATCCGCGTTCCATTTTAGGGTATACAATACCGTTCGTTTAGGTCGTCGAGAGAATTTCGCGCTCACGCAGTTTGGGCGGCCTTCAGCGAGTCTTCATTCCTACGGGGCATAATACGGCAACCGGGAGGGCGCCGGGAATGGAGGCAAACCATGCGCACACTTGTATCAAAGACGATTGCAGCGGCGGTTTTGGCAGCGTTCCTTGTCTCGATGGTAACTGCGTGCGGCGGCGGATATGGCGGAGGCGGGGGCGGAGCTTACCCCAAACCCTCACCGCGACACTCAATGTAGTCACTTTCGCCCTACGCGTCGGCGGAGAGTCTTGAACGAGTTGATTACTTCAAAAAATCCAATCCCACTGGTTCTCGTGATCATCATCCTCTCCGCCCTGACGATGGCGGCTGGCCAAGCATCGGATAAGCACGTGCATGCCATCGATGTCGCACATTCTAAAATGACGGTCTCGGTGTATAAGGAAGGCATCTTCGCTTTCGCGGCGGACAACCACGAAGTCAACGCGCCGATAGTTTCCGGCTGGTTCAACGACGAGTCGAAGGCCGTCGACGTGAGGGTCGATGCTACCAAGATGCAGGTGCTCGATCCGAAAATGCCGTCGGGCCGGCGCGCACAAGTTCAGGCCAACATGATCGGTCCGCAAGTGCTCGACGCAGTGCACTACACGCTGATCGAGTTCCGGTCGACGGCGATTGCGACGACAGATGGAAACAACTGGAAAGTAACGGGCGAGCTGACGCTGCACGGCCAGACGCATCCGATCACGTTTGCCGTGACGCGCGTCGACGCGACGCATTTCCACGGCACCACGATGGTTCGACAGTCCGCGTTCGGCATTTCGCCGATTCGCATTGCGGGCGGAACCGTCCGGGTCAAAGACGACGTCAAGGTGGAGTTCGAGATCGCGTTGTGAGTGCCGTCTGAGTCTCGCGAAGGATTTGAGCGTTCCCGAAGAATACAGTGGCCGCTCGACCGATGAAGGAGACTCATAGATGGCGCTAACGATTGGCAGCACGGCACCCGACTTCGAAGCCGATACGACGGAAGGCAAGATCCGCTTTCACGAATGGATCGGCGACGGATGGGCGGTGCTGTTCTCGCATCCAAAAGATTTCACACCCGTCTGCACGACCGAGCTCGGCTACATGGCGAAGATCAAACCCGAGTTCGATAAACGCAACACCAAAATCATCGGCTTGAGTGTCGATCCCGTGACGGATCACGCGCGCTGGGCCAACGACATCAAAGAGACGCAAGGCCACGCCCCCAACTACCCGATGATCGGCGACACCGATCTCAAGATCGCGAAGGCGTGGGGGATGCTCCCCGCGGACGTTGAGGGTGACGCGTCAGGGCGCACTGCCGCGGACAACTCCACGGTTCGCAACGTCTTCATCGTCGGGCCGGATAAGAAGATCAAACTGATCCTCGTCTATCCGATGACGACGGGCCGCAACTTCGACGAAGTGTTGCGCGTGCTTGATTCGTTGCAATTGACGGCCAAGCATAAGGTCGCGACGCCGGTCAACTGGAAGAACGGCGAAAAGGTCATCATCGCCGGCTCCGTTTCCAATGAGGAAGCGAAACAAACGTATCCGAACGGTTGGGAGTCTCCGAAACCGTACATCCGAATCGTGCCGCAACCCGGAAAGTCGTAGCCGCGGTCTCGTGGCGCGCGCCGGCGCTCTCATCGCGTCCACGCTGATCGCTTGCGCAGCCATCGCCGGATGTACTGAAACCTCGCCGCGATCACCGCTTCCGTCGCCTGTCGAAGCAAAGCTCATTGCGCTTGCGCCGGTGATCGAGAAATCATCCTTCGGCCCACGCGTTAAGGTGAGCACTCTACGTCAGCCTTGGCTGTTCAGCGAGGCGCGTATCGTCGACGAAACTCTTTATGTGACGTACTACCCGCAGAATTCCGATCGTCAGCAAATCGCGGTTCTCTCCAGGGGCGTGCTACACCCGATCGTACTTGGTCAAGATTCTTGGGCTCTATCGTTCAGAAACGACAATCGCGTGATTGCCGCAGGCAATTCCGGCACGATAATCGACTGGTACCTTATCCGAGGCGATCGAGCCATCGCGATCTCAAGACCGGCTTCGCCGATGTATGGGATTCCACACCACGTGCTCGCCGATGGCGACACGTGCGCCGCCGGCGTGGCGGGAAGCGGCAGTGCGCTCGACGACATCCGCCTGCACCGTCGGGTCAGCATCCTGTCGGAAGCGGCGATGTCACGCGCGACCGACGGTGCGCTCTCACAGGCCGTCGAGGTCTCTTGCGATCACTTCAATGGCAAGAACTACGCGACGATGGATGTCCCGGGCGTCATCTTTCGGCTTGACGGAGATAGTGCGTCGCTCGTCTCGAGAGGTTGGATAGAAGCGGCGAGCGATCGTCACATGTTGATCGAATCCGACAAGGTGTTCATCGAAGCCGAGGTCCTAGCTCCACGCTGAAACCGCGGCCGTTGTATCAGCGACGATGACACTCGTCGCGCGTGCCTAACGGCGCCCCACGGCGGATGCACGCGCCGACCGATGATAAGGAGCTTCGAACAGGGTTTCTCTCAGGCCATTCTCACCAATTCCCATTGACGTATAAGGTGCGAGCGGTACAGTCAACCTTAGTATAAGGGTTTTCGTTATACGACATGGACAACATGGAGAGGAAGAACAAGGCGTGAAACGGTCATGGATAGTCGGTCTGGCGATCGTGGCGGTAGCCGTCATCGCGTGGATCATCATCGGAGCGGTCAACAATCGGGCGGCCGCCCCGCGCTATCTGACCGCGCCGGTCAAGTACGCGGACATCAATGCAACGATCGAAGAGACCGGCACGGTTATCCCGGTCGATGAGGTAGACGTCGGTACCCAGGTCTCGGGAACAATCGCAACGCTGAGCGTGGACTACAATTCGATCGTCCACAAAGGAGAGACGCTCGCCACACTTGACCCCACGAGTTTTGAAGCTGCCACCACACAGGCCAACGCGGGTCTGAACGCAGCCGACGCCACCGCCGGAGCAGCGGCCGCCAGCGCCGACCAGACGGCAGCGTCCATACGAAGCGCCGATGCAACAGCGATGCAAGCTCAAGCAAACGCCAACGCCGCCGTCGCGGCTGTCGGGAAAGCGCAGGCACAGGTGGCGCTTTCCCACGCGACCATCGTGCGCGATCAAGATCTGATCTCGAAGGGCTACATCTCGCAAAGCCAGATGGATACCGACACCGCCGCCAACAGCGCGAATATCGCCGACTTGCGTTCGGCAAACGCCTCGCTAGCGGCCGCGCGAGCGCAAGCCGTCGCCGCCGCCGCCCAAAGAGACGCCACAGTCGAACAACACAATGCCTCCACATTCCAAGCCAGCGCCGCAACCGCGCAATCGCAGGCCGCACAAGGACAGGCCCAACAGGCAGAATACAATCTATCGAAAACCACGATAACGAGTCCCATCGATGGCATCGTCGTCTCGCGCGCCGTCAGCGTCGGACAGACGGTCGCTGCATCGTTCTCGACGCCCACGCTCTTCGTGATCGCGTCGTCGCTCAAGGATATGGAAGTCGATGTCTCCGTGAGCGAGGCCGACGTCGGCCAACTCAAGGCGGGTGCAACGGCATCCATCAGCGTGCCGGCGTATCCCAATGTCACTTTTCACGGCACCGTCACTCAAGTGCGCGTCAATCCGAACACCGTGCAAAACGTGGTCACGTACGATGCGATCGTAGCGGTCCACGACGCTTCCGCGCGGTTGAAACCCGGCATGACTGCCGACGTCCAGATCGCGATCTCCGCGCGCAAACACGTCCTCGTCGTGCCCACTGCCGCGTTGCTGTTCAAGCCGGCCGGACAGGGCCCGAGCAGCGCCGGCGGCGGCGCCCAATCAAATCCAGGCGGCGGCCCCGCCAATGCCAGCACCTCGGCGCCCGCCATCGCCGGCGCTCCCGGGAGCACCGTGACGGTCTGGACGTATGTCGGCGGACGTCCGCATCCGGTGCAGGTCGTCATCGGCTTGACCGACGGCCGTAACTTCGAGATCACAAGCGGCGACTTGAGCGAAGGCGACAAGGTGATCATCGGCCAGCTGCAGGCGCATCACTTCAGCGGCGGCACCACGCCGGTTGGCGGCGGCGGCGGCAGGTTCGGCGGATGACGGACTACACAGCAGGCGGCGCTCCGGCCACCGTTCCCGCAATCGAAGTCCGAGCGCTCCACAAGGTCTATGCGATGGGTGGCGTGCAGGTCGCGGCGCTGGCGGGTGTGGATCTGCGTGTAGACGCCGGCGAATTTTTGGCAGTGATGGGGCCGTCCGGTTCGGGAAAGTCCACGTTCATGAACATCATCGGCTGTCTTGATACGCCAACATCCGGTACCTATCTCTTCGAAGGTGAAGACGTCTCGCGGCTCTCGCGCGATCAGCTCGCGGTCATCCGGAGCAAGCGTTTGGGTTTCGTATTCCAAGGTTTCAATCTACTCGCGCGCAGCTCGGCGCTCGAAAATGTCGAGCTGCCGCTGACCTACGCGGGCATCGAAGCGCAAGAGCGGCATACCCGCGCGCGCGCCGCACTCGAGGCCGTGGGGCTTGTCAACCGGCTGGACCATCTTCCCACCGAACTCTCGGGCGGTCAGCAGCAGCGCGTCGCGATCGCGCGCGCGTTGGTGAACGATCCGGCTATGATCTTGGCGGACGAGCCGACAGGCAATCTCGACAGCCACAGCAGCGAAGAGATCATGGCGATCTTCCGCTCGCTGAACGAATCGCGCCATATCACGATCGTGCTCGTCACCCATGAGCCGGACATCGCCACATGGGCTCGGCGCGTCGTCGTCTTTCGTGACGGTCTCATCGTGGATGATCGCGCGTCGTTGCCAGCGGGTAGCGTCCTATGAATACCGCCGGACTATTCCGAGTCGCATGGCAGTCGCTTGTCCGCAATGCGTTTCGATCGCTCTTGACGATGCTCGGCATAATCATCGGTGTCGGTGCGGTCATCACGTCCATGGCCATCGGCAGCGGCGCGCAAGCCGCCGTCGCGGCGCAACTCGCCCGGCTCGGCAGCAACCTGATCGTCGTCGTGCCCGGCAGCGTGATCACGGGCGGGGTGCAGCTCGGCGCGGGCGCGCGCCAATCGCTCAAATCCGGCGACGCGGACGCGATCACGGCGGATATCCCGACCGTGGCCGGCGTCGCACCGCAGTCAAGCACTAACGCACAAGCCGTTTCGGGTGGAAATAACTGGGCCACGTCTATCCTCGGTACGACGCCCGGTTGGGCGGTTGTGGAGAATTGGGGCACGACAAGCGGGCGATTCATCAGCGCGGACGACGTACGCTCGGGTGCGAAGGTGGCAGTGCTTGGCCAGACTGTCGTGCAGAATCTCTTCCCTTCGGGCGCGGCGCTAGGTCAGACCGTTATCATCAAAGGCGTTCCGTTCTTAGTCGTCGGCGTGCTCGAATCAAAGGGTCAAAGCGGCTTCGGCCGCGACCAGGACGATCAGATCATCGTTCCGATCACAGCCATGCAGCTGCGCCTCAACGGCCAGAACTGGCTATCTTCCATCCTCGTCTCCGCCTCAAGCCCCGACGCGGTAGACGGTGCGGTCTCGTCGATCGAAGCGCTGTTGCGCTTGCGGCATCGCCTCACGCCGAAACAACCCGACGACTTCTCGGTGCGCAACATCGCTAGTGTTCAACAGGCGGCCACCGCCACGGCGAACGTCCAGTCCCAGCTTCTAGCCGGCATCGCCGCCGTTTCGCTGATCGTCGGCGGCATCGGCATCATGAACATCATGCTCGTCTCGGTGACCGAGCGCACGCGTGAGATCGGCATCCGCATGGCGGTGGGCGCGCGCGAACGCGACATTCTGCTGCAATTTTTGGTGGAAGCGGTCGCGCTGTCGTGCATCGGCGGTGCGATCGGGGTGATGGCGGGTATCGGAGCCGCGGTCGCCACGGCAAACGGCGCCGGCTGGCCGATCGTCATCGTGCCGACATCCGTGATGATCTCGTTCGGGTTCGCCGGCCTCGTCGGTGTCGTGTTCGGGTTCTATCCGGCTCGCCGCGCGTCGCTGCTGAACCCGATCGAAGCGCTGCGGCACGAGTAGCGGCTATCTATTCTCGTCAAGCCGGCAACGCGGACAACGCCGCGTTCGCCGGCTGCAGCAGTATCGCGAGATCTTTCACCTGCTGCCGTAGTTCGGGTACGGCGGTTGATTCGAAGAGATCAGGCCGGCGCAATCCACCGAGAGCGAAGAGCCAGTGCGACGCGTGACCGTTCGAATCCACAACCGCGCCCCGGTCGTCGGTATCGAGGCCGAGACCCAGCGCATCCGGCCGGACGATGCCACGTCCGATCAGATTACGCCAAAGCGCGGACGGTGATCGGCGCAGATCCGTCGCGGGCCCGGAGCAGTTCACGACGCAATCGGATTCGAGCTTCGCGAGCCGGCCGTCACCGCGCTGGTATGAAACAACGGCCTGCCCAGAGCGCGCCGTCGAATCGATGAGTCTTCCGGAACGTACGCAGAGCGACCCCGAGGACAACATGCCGCGAATGGATCCGTCGACGGACGGTGCGATACGATGCCTGTGGATCTCCCACAGCGATCGCGCGTGACGGAGAAACCGACGTCGAGAAACGGGATCCATGCCGCGCCAGATCCCGTGCGTATGGGGCCGAAGTGCGTCGATCACGCATCGCCAATCGGCTCCGTCTTCGGCCGCCGCGTCGATTGAGGCGCGAAGGCTGCGGCTTGCTTCTACGATCGAACGCGCGCCGAGAAGCTTCGAGAGGTCGACGGTGCGCGGTTCGATCGCCACGTGCGGCCGCGGGAGCCGGCCATGGCGCGAGATCATGTGAATTGCGGCCTCAGGGTTCGCGCTCTTCAAGGTCAACGCGACATCGATCGCAGTCAGTCCGGATCCGATCAGCAATATCGAGCGCGCTTTGCTCGCTCTTTTGGCGAGGTCTGTGCGCCACGGGTCAGCGCAATAGACGGTTGAACGCTTAAGCTCCGCGCTGATGCCCGGGACGTCGAGCGGCGCCTCATTGCCGGTCGCGAGTACGCACGCGGTTGCGCGCACATGCGATCCGTCTTCGAACCAGACCGTCGTGCCGTGCTCGTCGACGGTCAAGTCAGACGCGGTCCGTACGACGGATGCGATTCCCTCGCCGTCCAGCGGCGCGCTCTCGAGCAGCGCGCGGATGTAAGCGCCGTACGTCGTACGCGGCACGAAGTCTGACGCTTGGACGTCATCACCGGCGAGTCGTCCGAGCGCGCGGCGATTGGTCCGCAACCACGTCAGGAAATGATCGGGCATCTCGGGGAACGCGCTCATTTTGCCCGCTGGAACGTTGAGGAGATGTTCAGAGTGCGTCGTCGCGTACGCAGCCCCAGCGCCGAAGCGTCCGGTTCCGTCGATCAGCGCAATCGAGCGCACGTCGGAACGGTTGATAAGGCGCAGCGCAAGCATCGAACCGCAAAAGCCGGCGCCGATGATAGCGACGTCCACGTCGTTGAGATGGACTCGAAATCGCATGCGTGTCGGGGTCATTCCAGCTATCTCCCTTAAGTCTACTAACTTAGTGAAGTTATGCATAATTCGCGCCGTCCTGTGTTTCCTGCAAACGATTTCCGGGAGACCGAGAATTGCGACGGAATACCTACGATCGGGCCGGACCTATCGGCATCAAACGCCAAACGCGCTCGTAGAAGCATCCATGCTGCGGTTCCGTGCGTATACGCCAGGGAGGGACTATGCAGAAGAAACGGATGACGCACGTCATCATGCGCCACCCGCTGCTCGTGCGCATCACGCACTGGGTCATCGCCCTGTCGTTATTCGTGTTGGCGATGAGCGGCATGCAGATCTTCAATGCGCATCCCGCGCTCTACGCATCGGATGCGTCGAATTTCGGCAGCCCGATCCTCTCGATCTCAGGCGAAACGGATGCGCAAGGCAATCCGCACGGCTGGGTGCAGATCGGCCGCGTGCGCATTCCCACGACGCACGTGCTCGGGTGGGGCGACAACGGCCAAGGCAGCGAGGGCGCGCGGGCGTTTCCCGGCTGGGCGACGATACCGTCCGAACAAGACTTGGCGGATGGACGCCGTTGGCATATCTTCTTCGCGTGGATTTTCGTGTTATGTGCGGCTGTCTATGCCCGCTTCGCTGTCAAACTCATCCCGACGAAAGCGGATTTCAAAGCGCTGCCGCACACGCTCAAAGAGCATCTCAAGCCCTGGAAGATCCCGCCCACTGCAGAGCTCAATCCCATGCAGAAGCTGGCGTATTTCGGCGTTGTCTGGTTCGTCTCGCCGTTGGTCATCATCTCAGGTCTCGCGCTTTCGCCGAGCGTCGACGCGTGGGCGCCTTGGCTGCCTTGGATCCTCGGCGGCCGGCAGTTCGCGCGCGTCTGGCATTTCGCGGCGTGGATCGCGCTGACGGGCTTCTTCGTCGGGCACATCGCGATGGTTGTGCTCACAGGGTTCATCAATAACATGCGCTCGATGATCACCGGGCGCTTCGCCGTTAAAGGAGCGAAGTGAGATGCGCCGCGCTCGATTCCTCGCACTGACAGGCGCGACGGCACTCGCCGGCTGCTCCGGTATCGCCGACAAGCTCGGGCAGACCGACCTCGTCCGAAACGCACTCGCGCTTCCCGAACACCTCAACTTCGCGATCTTGGGCACGGGTCAGCCGTTGGCGCGCGAGTACCGCGAACGAGATATCTCGCCGGTCTTTCGGCCGAACGGCTTCATGCCGCCCTCTAGCCCGCAATACGCGCAATGGGCCGCCGACGGCTGGCGCGGATACCGCTTGTCCGTGAGCGGTCTCGTGGCGAAGCCGGCGTCCTATAGTCTCGCGGAACTGCGCGGTCGATTCAACCGAGTGGCGCAGATCACGCGCCACGATTGCGTCGAGGGATGGAGTGTGATCGGGAAGTGGACAGGCGTGCGACTCGGGGATCTCTTAGCCGTTGCGCAGCCGACTTCAGCGGGCCGCTACGTCGTATTTCATTGCATGGACGACGATGGTTCCGGCACACTGTATTACGAATCGCTAACGTTGCGCCAGGCTGCGCACCCGCAAGCGCTGCTGGCATACGAGCTGAACGACAAACCTGTGCCGGTTGAAAACGGTGCACCGATTCGATTGAAAGTGCCGACGCAACTAGGCTACAAGAGTGCGAAATACGTGCAAGGCATCGAAGTGGTCGCGATGCTGCCCGGCGCCGGCGGATACTGGGAAGATCAGGGCTACGAATGGTTCGCAGGGATCTGACCCTAGATGAACGGTCTCGCGTGACCGCCTCAAAAGCTACGTGCGTACTCCTCGCCACCGCCGCTATAGCAGCCTGCTCGGCAAATAGTCCGCGTGCCGTTCTTAGCGCTTTTGAAGATAGATTTCGCTACTACGAGTGTGTGCCACTCGGCTGGGCACCGGTCGCCCGCGGCGACGGATATTACAATGGATACTCCGCGGAAGTCGACGAGACCAGCTGGTGGCTGCCGCCGACGTGGTCCGCACGAATGAGTGCACGGAGTCTGCGTACTCCCGATGCTCGCGTGACGTATACACTACTAAACCATCTAGCAGCGGCCGGAATGATCGAAAGGGTCGCGACCGGCTACGGTTTCGCGTATCACTTGACATTGAGTGCCCTGCCATACTACTTTGACGAAGATGACTATGGGAACAACCCCGAACATTACTCATATTTGTGCTATTCGAGGATTGTTCCGGATCACGTCCTGTGGATTCAACCGATTCACCGTGAGCGAATCGGCCAAGTCTCTATCGAGTCGCAGGTGTTTCGAGCCGCCATACAATGGTCTCCGGGTCCGATTGCCTCATGGGCTAGCGACGGCTTTATCCGCTCTCACAGCGTTATTCTTCCCCCACAAAACATTCCGATAGTCATGACGTTCGTGAACGATAACGGCGTTTGGGATGTCAACTATCCGTTTGATCGGCTTCTTCCGCATCTTCGCTTTGCAGACGCCGCGGCATGGCCGACCGATAGCGATGAATCAGATGTTCGCTCCCAGACTTTATCTCGCCCGCGCTAAAGCGGCAGGCGCTCAACGTTCGGCGATTAGCGATGCGACGAGTGAATCCAACTCGTTGTCGTATCCTTCGCCGACGAATGTCTGACGGAGCACACCTTTGCGATCGAAGACCATCTGCGTGGGCCACGCCGTCACACCATACGCATTCCAGACTTTGAAATCGTTGTCGACGACGACCGGCCACGCGATGCCCTGATCGGCGAGAGACGCGATGAGGTTCGCTCGATCGCGTTCGTAGCTCGTCTCCGGTGAGTGCACGCCAATGATGACGAGATCTTTCCGTGGGTTGTTCGCGTAGAGCGAGCGCAAATTCGGCTCGGTGTGCTTGCAATTGATGCAGTCGAACGTGTAGAAATCCACCAAGACAACTTTGCCCTGAAGCTGTACGGCGGTGACGTTGCCATGGATCCAGTCGGCCGCGCCGGTGACGGAACCGAGAGAAGGTCCAACGGCGGCGATGAAGATTGCGGAGACCAAAGCGGCGAGCGACGTCATGAGGTATCTCCCGATCTATTCGGATGGTTTATGTGGGGAGATACGTGTACCGGTCAGATCCGGATGAACGGTTCCATCTTCGCGAATTTGCTCGGGCCGATGCCGGCGACGTTTTGCATGTCGTCCGGCGTCTGGAACGGGCCGTTTGATTGGCGATATTCGACGATGCGCGCGGCCAGGCTTGGCCCGACGCCAGGCAACTGCGTGAGCTCGGACTCTGTCGCCGTGTTGACATCGATCGTCTGACCGTCGTGCAGTTTGTGGGAGCCGCTACGCGAGGAATGATGGCGTCCGCCGCGCCGCGGCGCCGAGCCCACAGCGGTAGATGCCAGTGCGGAGCTCACGGAGTCAGCGCCCTCTTGTGCGATGACTTGCCCTTTCACCGGAACGTCGATCTTCATACCGTCGCCGAGCGGTTGGGCAAGATTGAGCTGTTCGAGGTCGGCATTTGGCGCCGCGCCGCCGGCTTTGGCGATCGCGTCGACTTCGCGCGCCCCAGTGTCGAGCGTATAGACACCGGCCTTTCGCACAGCACCGCAAACGTATACTGCCACCGAAGCGGACGCGGACGCAGCCGGAAGCGGGGTGTCGACCGCGGACGCGGCGGTGAGTTGCGGCGGCACTGTTGCCTGATCGGCAACCGAAAGCGGCGGCGTCTGCGATTGCAGGCGCGGAACGAACATGCCGGCGGCGAACAGCGCGGCAGCCGCTGCCGAACCAAAGAGCAGTTTGACGATAGTAGTGCGATCCATGGCGCGTCTTCACCGCCACGCAAACGAGGGTCAAGGTTCCAGGCGACCGCGCATGGTACAATAGCGCGTATGCCGCACGCCGACATTCCGAGCTATGATCCGCAGGCCGTCGAGACGAAGTGGCAGCGTCTTTGGGCGGAGCGCCGGCAGAACGAAGTTCACGAAGATCCAAAAAGGCCGAAGTACTATCTGCTCGAGATGCTTCCATATCCTAGCGGCGATCTTCACGTCGGTCACGCGCGCAACTACACGCTAGGCGACGTCGTCGCGCGTTACGAGCGCATGCGCGGCCGCAACGTCATGCACCCGATGGGCTGGGACGCGTTCGGCTTGCCGGCCGAAAACGCCGCGATCTCCCGCGGCGTCCATCCGCGCATCTGGACGACCGAGAACATCGCCAACATGCGGCGCCAGCTGCAGCGGCTCGGCGTCGCCTATGACTGGACGCGCGAGATCGACACGTCATCTCCCGAATACTACCGCTGGACGCAGTGGCTCTTCCTACTGATGTTCCGACGCGGCCTCGCATACAAGAAAGAGGCGCCGGTCAACTGGTGTCCGCGCGACAAGACGGTGCTCGCAAACGAGCAAGTGGAAAACGGCGTCTGCTGGCGCTGCGGCACCAAAGTCGAGCGGCGTCTTCTCAACCAGTGGTTCTTGAAGATCACGGCCTACGCCGATGCGCTCTTGAAAGGCTTGGATTCGCTCGCATGGCCCGAGCGGATCAAGACCATGCAGCGCAACTGGATCGGCCGAAGCGAGGGCTTTTCGTTCTCGTTCGCGATCGAAAACGTGCCGGGTGCGCGAATCGAAGTATTCACGACCCGCCTTGACACGCTCTTCGGTGCGACGTTCCTCGCGCTTGCTCCCGAACATCCTGCGGTTGAGAAGTTGTCGGCGAACACGCCTCAGAGTGCAGCAGTCAAGACGTTTGCCGCCGAGATGCGCGATATATCAGAATTGGACCGCGCGCAACTCATGGAGAAGCGCGGCGTGTTCTCAGGCGGATACGTCATCCATCCCCTCACCGGCGGCCGCATCCCGGTGTGGGTGACCAACTACGTGCTCGCGACCTACGGCAGCGGCGCGGTGATGGGAGTACCGGCACACGACCAACGCGACTTGGAGTTCGCGCGCCAGCATGGATTGGAGATCGAGCGGGTCGTGATTCCGCAGGCCGGCGCGGACGCAGTGGCCGGCCAGCAAGCCTTTGAAGACGACGGCGTGCTCGTCAACAGCGACGGCTTCGATGGTCTGACGAGCTCTAGCGCGCGCGAGCGTATCGGCGAGGCGCTCGCCGGCGCCGGAAACGGCCGCAAAGCGGTTCTCTACAAGCTCCGTGATTGGCTGATCTCGCGCCAGCGCTACTGGGGCGCGCCGATCCCATTCGTCGATTGCGCAAAAGAAGGCTTGGTGCCCGTTCCAGAAGATCAACTTCCCGTGTTATTGCCAGACGACGTACCGTTCGCACCCGAGTCGGGCAGCCCGCTCGAAAACGCGAAGGGGTGGCGCGAAGTCCGGTGCCCGCGCTGCGGCGGTCCGGCGTTGCGCGAAGCGGAGACGATGGACACCTTCATGTGCTCGTCGTGGTATTACATGCGCTACCTCAGTCCGCACGATGCGGTCGCGCCGTGGTCGGTCGACGCAGCGAAGTACTGGGCACCGGTGGACCGCTACATCGGCGGTGCGGAGCACGCCGTGTTGCACCTCATGTACGCGCGCTTCTTCTATAAGGTACTGCAAGAAGAAGAGCTCGTTCCCGGCGACGAGCCGTTCTTACGCCTGTTCAACCAAGGGCTCGTGCTCGGCTCAAACAACGAGCGCATGAGCAAGTCGCACGGCAACACGGTGGGCATCGATGAGACGGTCGACCGCTATGGCGCTGACGCGCTCCGGCTCTTCGAAATGTTCGCCGGCCCGCCCGAGAGCGATTATCCTTGGTCGACGGCTGGCATAACCGGCGCAACGCGAACTTTGGCGCGGATCTGGCGGCTCGTGTTGGGCCATCCTGGCTGTTGTTCCGACACGCCGGGCGAAGCACTGCAGAACGGCGCGGAAGATCGTGATATTCGCTATTCGATTCATTCCAAGATCAGGCAGATAACCGAAGAACTCGGCGATCGCATGCATCTCAACACGTGCGTGGCCGCCTTGATGACACTCCTCAACGATCTCGAAGCAGCCACCGGCAAGACGGCCGATGTTGCGGCGCTGCACGCCGGCTCGCGCGCGCTCGTCCTCATGCTCGCGCCGTTCGCGCCGCACATCGCGGAAGAGTTGTGGGAACGATCGGGCGGCGCCGGCAGCGTGCATTTGCAGCCCTGGCCGAGATATGACGAAGCGGCGCTGCGCCGCGATCTGATCCCGATCGTCGTGCAAGTGAACGGCAAGCGCCGGGCAGCTATCTCGGCAGAGCCCGGCTGCAGCGAAGAAGACGCCATGGCGCTCGCGATCCGCGAATCCACCGTCAGCGCCCAGCTCGATGGGAAGAGGATCGTCAAGCGCGTGTTCGTGCCGGACCGGCTGCTGAATATCGTCACCGGCTAACGGGCATCGGTAAAAACCCTACCCCGAGGGACGCCGTTTGGGGGTGAGGGCTGCGCCCCGTTCGAACGATTCAGCGTACGATGATCGGTCGACCAGTACGGTGCCGCGCCTTCATCGGGCGGCGTACCGAGTTGGCGACGCTCCACGAAGCGCGGAAATCGCTCGTCAAGAGCGCCGGCTCTTTCGTATTGGTTTCCGGTGAAGCCGGCATCGGCAAAACGCGGCTCTTGGCAGAGTTCCTCGACAACGCCCGCAATCGCCGAGAGATCACGATCGTCAAAACCGAGTGCCTGCCTGGCGCTCAGGCGCCGCTAGGACCGGTGCGCGCACTGCTGCGCGAGCTCATCGGAATCGTCGCGGTTGCCGAACTGCCGCGCAAGATCTGGCACGCGCTCGCACAGGTCATACCTGATCGTCTACCGCGCGATTCCGTCGCCACCAACGCCGACGTCGTCCTCGAAAAGGATCAACTCTTCGCGACGCTCCTGGCATTCCTGCGCATCGTCTGCTCCAAACGCGCGACCGTCATCTCCGTGGAAGACGTGCATTGGTCGGATGAATCGACGGTGCAGTTCCTCGGCTATGTCGCCCAGCGCCAAGAGCAGATGCGGTTGCTCGTCGCCGCGACGTTCCGCAACGATGAGATAGAGAGCAACGCAGCGCTGCTCTCTTCGATGGCGCCGCTGCTCCGCGCGCCGAGCTCGATTCGAGTCTCGCTCGAACCGTTCGGGCCCGGCGATGTTCGCGCGATGATCGATGGAACGCTCGATGGCCGTCGCGCTATTCCCGAAACGGTCGCACGCGACATCGAGCGAAGAAGCGAGGGCAACCCGTTTTTCGTCGAGGAATTGGTCAAGGATTTCATAGAGCGAGATATCGCGGGCCGTTCAACGTCGCAGCTGCCGGTTTCGATCCGGTCGACGATCTCGCATCGCCTCGCCGAACTCACGTCGGCAACGAGGAGCGTGCTCGACAGGGCTGCAGTGCTCGGCCAACGTTTTGATCCGGAGGTTCTGGCACTCGTCATGGAATGCGACGCGGCCGCGATCGCGCCGGCACTGCGCGAGGCCCGAGACCACAATCTTTTGATCGATTCAGGTCCCGGCCGATTGAGCTGCCGCTTTCGCCACGCGCTCACACGTCAGACGATATACGACGGCGTGCCAGCCTTCGAAGCGCGCATCCTGCACGAACGCATATTGCAAACGCTCGAAGAGACCGACCCAAGCGCCCATGTCGAAGAACTGGCTTACCACGCGTGGGAGGCGGGCGATATTCAGCGGATCGTCCGCTATAATGAGCGCGCGGGCGACAACGCGTTTTCCATGCGCGCGCTGCCAGAGGCGCTTATCTATTTCGAACGCGCCCTCGAAAAAGCCGACGCGCCGGCTGACCGGGCAAGGCTCTTCGAGCGGATCGGCGCGCTCGAGCGCTTGCAAGGTCATTATCACCGGGCTCGCGACAGCTTTGAGTCGGCCGTAGCGATCAGGCTCGAATTGGGGGACTACGACGCGGCGGCGACGCTCGCCGCCAGCGTCGCGGGCCAGCGCTACAACGTCGGCGACCAGAACGCGCGCGAGTACGCAGAGCGATTTCTTGCGACGCACGGCGCGAATATAGGCCCGGTCGCGCGCGACTTCTTGCTCGTCGTGATGGCGCGCCTTGCGAGCGCATTCTGCGATTTCGAATCCGCGGAGCGTCTCGTCGACGCGGTCTCAGACCCCGACGCGCTCGCGCCCACCGCGCGCCAGAACTATCTCATCGTCCGGCTGATGCGGTCGACCTACGCCGACGATGTGAAAGCGTGGAAACGAAACGCCGAGCAGGTTGATCAACTCTTGCCGCACCTCGCACCGGAGGCTCTCGTGAGCATCGAGAGCGCGCTCGCGCTCACCGGCATTTTCTTGGGTGCCAACGAGCACATCGAGCGCGCGCTGGCTCGCGCCGACAGCGTCGAGCGCGAATGGGGTTTTCGTGCGCATCGGCTATACGCGACTGCGACCCGAGCTTCGTACGCCTACCAGCGCGGCCGGCTTGCAGAAGCCAGCGCGTGCGTGGAAGAGGTCGCAGCGAATCTGGACGTATTCCCACCGCGGCGCATCGCCGGAGCAGTCGCGGCACATCTCGCCATCGCATTCGGGGACGACGCGCTTTGGAAACGCTTCGATGCGAAGATCCTGCATGACGCGCGCGAGCGCCTCGAAGATCCCGACTGCGTCTATATCCTCGGCGCGCACGCCGCGATCGCCGCGAACGATGGCACAACCGCCGAGGCCCAAACCGATCTCCGGGCCTCGCTGCGAACGCTCGTGTCTTACTCATCGCCTGAGGCGACGCACGTACTGCTGAACGCCGCGCGATATCTGCCGCTCGACGAGCTCGCCGGCGTCGAGTCGATCGCACAGACGTCAGCGCGATCGGAAGGTGAGACCTCGCGCGCAAACCTGGCGTTCGTGCGGGCGACGATCGCCGCTCGCAATGCTGACGGTTCTGCGGCAGCCGCGCACGGCGAGACCGCCGCGCACCTGTACGCGTCGCTCGGCTGGCCGCTGCTGGAGGCCGAGGCTCTCGTGCACGCGCAGCGGGTCGAAGAGGCGCTGACGATCTACGAACGGTGCGGCGCGGTCGGCATGCTGCGGCGCCTGCGGTCTGCAGCGCCGGCGCCGGCCTTGAGCAAGCTCTCGGCGCGCGAACGCGAAGTCGCCGATCTAGTCGCGCGCGGATTGCGCAACGCCGATATCGCCAAGCGACTTGAAATCCGTCTGAAGACGGTCGAGAAACATATCGCCTCTATATTCGAAAAACTCGACCTGCACTCGCGTGCCAAGCTCGCTGCGCTCGTGGTGTCCGCGGACGTCTCGTAGTGCGGCCGGCCCGCGGTGGTCGCCGCGGGCCGGCCGTCGAGCCTTGCCCTCGGCCGTGAGTCGCTTCTCGGCCAAAGGCTAAGGCCGTCTTTCGCCAGCCCAAATCGAAACATGGCCACGATCTGGGTGACCCGCGGTCAATACTAGAGCATTCCGAGCAAGAGCGGTATGGGCGGAAACCCCACCACATCACCGAGTTTGAACAAGCGCCGTGAGCTAGGTCGAGCGGAAGTGTTCCACCGTCGCATTGATCCCTGACGAAAGCGACGTCAGCGGTTCCCATCCGAGTTCGCGGTTGGCCGCTTCGACCGCGAAGACGCACGTCCGCACGTCGCCGGCTCTTTTCGGGGCGTGCACGACTTCGACGTCGCGCCCGACCGCCGCCGCGATAGCGCTATGCAGCGCGTTGACCGACGTGCCAACTCCGGTGCCGACGTTCAAACACGTGCCGTTACCTCTGTCGAGCGCCATCAAGCCGGCACGCGCCACGTCGCCGACGTAGACGAAATCCTTTTGCTGCTCGCCATCCCAATCGACGCGGATCGGTTCGCCCGCGATGATGCGACCCGCGAAGATCGCGATGACGCCGGCTTCCCCGTTCGGATCCTGGCGGGGTCCGTAGACGTTTCCGTAGCGCAGGGCGGTGTACTCCAGGCCTTTCGCCGCGCGGAAGTAGCGCAGATAATGTTCGGCGACCATTTTGGTGATGCCGTACGGTGACTCGGGCAGCTGGGGATGTTTTTCGTCGATCGGCAGGTACTGCGGAGTTCCGTACGTGGCGGCTGAGGACGCGAACGTGATCTTCCGCGTGCCGTATCTCGCGGCGAGTCGCAAGACGTTGATCAGGCCCTTCACGTTGACGTCCGCGTCGAATTGCGGATCTTCGGTCGAGATAGCGACGCTGTGCTGGGCGGCATGATGCGAGACCGCTTCCGGCTTGAATTCCGCGAAGACGCGGTCGAGTTCCTGATCTCGAATGTCACAGCGATAGAGCGTGGATTGTGGATTCACATTGGCGCGCCGGCCGCCGCCGCGCTCCCAGAAATTGTCGACGATCGCGGTTTCGTGGCCGGCCGCTACCAACGCGTCGACAAGGTGCGAACCGATGAAGCCAGCACCGCCGGTGACGAGAACGCGCATGCGATACCTAATTCGACGAGCCGCCGCGTGCGTGCGGCCGGATGTGGAGGTTGAGGGTTAGAGCGCTCGATCTAGAGGTGCAGATGCCCCGTGACAGCCAGCAAGATCAGCACCAAGAGGACGATGACCAGGGTGTCCAAGCAGCGCGTCTCCTTTGATTGACGTGAGTATTGGAATTTCTTCTTCCCGCTCGGCTCCAAGCGTTCCTCGCGAGGCACGACACGAAGAGTGAGTGGACGCACATCCCGGCGGCCGTGATGCGCCGGCATGGCACGCTGGATCCTCGACGCGCGACTCGGACACGCGCTCGCTTTTGCGTTCGCGGCTTATGCGATTGGCGTGATCGCGAGTGCATACTCGCTCGGTTGGCCGGCGGCGTTCTGTTTCGTCGCACTGCTTTCGTCGGCAGCGGTTGTGCGACGCACGGATGCGGTGAAGCGCGCGGCCGTCGAACTCACCATCATCGTCGCTATAGCAGGCGTCGCGGGCTTCTGCCTCGGCGCGCGCGCCGGCTGGGCGCGCTTGCATCCGCCATTTGCAGCACTTCAGGAGCGACACGTCGCTGTCGAAGCCGTAGCGTTAGAGCGGCCAAAGCCCACATCATCAGGCGTTTCATTCAGGATCCGGATCAAATCTATCGATGCGCCGCGCGGCGCGCCCGCGGATTCCCTCGTCGGGCGCGTGGCGCTGCTTGAAGCCCCGTCGCTGCAAAACGGATCAGCGATCGCGGGTCGCTCCATGATCGTGAAGGGGCGCGTCGAGCTCCCCGGCGGCCCGCGCAACGACGGCGAGCCGGCCCAGCGCGACGTGCTCGCAGAGCAGGGTGTGGAGCTCGTCGTCGCTGTACCGGCGGCGCGCGATCTACGCCTCGAAGGCCCGGCATCCGGAGTCGAGGCGTGGCTAGCCCGGCTGCGCGCGCGATTTGCAGACGCGATCGAGGGGCGCCTGCCCGCGCTCGACGCGACGGTGCTCGAAGGCGTGCTCTGGGGCGATCGCAGCGATCTTCCCGCAGCGCTACGCCAAGAATTCTCCGATACCGGAACCGTTCACGTCTTGACCACGGCGGGTCTGCACCTCGGCATCATGACGGCACTGCTCATGCGACTGTTGGCGACGGTGCCGCTGCCGCGCGTCGCGCGCATGGCGCTAGTCATCTGCGCCGCGTGGTCCTACGCCGCGCTTGCCGGTCTGCATTTGCCCACGATCCGAGCCGCCGCGATGCTCACAGCGGGCATCGCCGCGTACGAGAGCGGTCGCGGGAGATCGCCGTCGCCCGTTCTCGCGGCCGCCGCGTTTGCGGTGGCATTGCCGCAACCGCTCGCCGTGCTCTCGCCTTCGTTCTCGCTTTCGTTCGCGTGCGTCGCCGGCATCGCGCTTCTGAGTCCAGCGCTTGAACGTCTCGGCATGCGCGCGGAATCGGGCATCGAACGCCACGTTTGCGAATTGGCGCGCACGAGTCTCGTGGTACAGATCGCGCTCTGGCCCTTGCAAGCGCTCTACTTCAACGTCTTCACGCCGTACGCTGTGGTCGCGAACCTGCTCGTCGTTCCGATCATCGGCGTCATCATGGCGTGCGGCGCAACATTCGTCGCACTGGCGCTGGTCGCGCCGTGGGCAAGCACGCCGTTTGCCAATCTAGCCTGGTGGGGCGTGTCCGCGGTGACGGCGATCGTCGATCGCACTTCATCGCTGCCTGGCGCGCACGTGGATGTGCCGCCCCCGAGCCAGACATTTCTCGTGCTCTATTGGATAGCACTTGCGGCGTTTGCGCTCGCAGTGAAGTTCGGGATCGAAAAACGGCGTCTCGTCTGCGGGGCGATCGCCGCAGGAGCTGTCCTCGCTATCGTCTATTGTGCGCCGGGGTTTGCGGCCGCACTCGATCCTCGGATGCATCTCGACGCGATCGACGTCGGACAAGCGGATTGTCTGCTCGTGCGCGCACCTGGCATGCATGCGATGCTGGTGGACGGCGGCGGCAAACTCGAGCGCGCGGGCGTTTCCGGTCAGATCGTCGCGCAGCCGATCGGCGACGTGATCGCCACGAAGACCGTCATGCCGTTTCTGCTGCGGCATTGGATCACGCACCTCGACGTCGTCGTGCTCACGCATCCGCACGGCGATCACGCCGGAGGACTTCCGGTGATATTAGCGAGAGAACGCGTCGGCGCCGTCTACGATTCAGCGCAGCTCTACGGTGGTCAGGCCTATCGCCGCGCTCTTGCCGTGACGCGCGAACGCCACATTCCGTGGCGGCGCGCGGTGCGGGGTGTCGCGTTCAATCTTGGCCCCACCACTCATGTGCGAGTGCTCGGGCCCGAACTGCCGCTGTTGACCGGAACAGCCTCGGACATCAACAACAACTCCGTCGTACTGCGCGTGGAGTTCGGTCGTACATCCATATTGATGACCGGCGATGCGCAATCGGAGGCCGAGGCGCGTTTGCTATCGCACGGCGAAGCCGACCTGAGCGCCGACATCCTCAAAGTAGGCCATCATGGCAGCGCGTACTCTTCCACGCCCGCCTTTCTCGCGGCTGTGCGCCCGAAGATCGCCATCATCTCGTGCGGATTGCACAACGTCTTCGGCCACCCGAGCCCTCGCACGCTGGCTGCGCTACGGGCCGCTGGGGCGATCGTCTATCGGACCGACTTGGACGGCGGCATCACCGTCGAAGCCGGTGGTGCTGAAATCACGACGAAGTTAGCACTACACGGATGAGGGTTCGGTTGCGCTGCGTTTGCCGAGATACTCAGCGACGATCCATGCAGACCCAGCGATCCCCAGAGTCTCGGCAGTCTCTGTCCAGCTAAAGAATTGATGGGGATCGGCATAGAGCGCCGGCAGCCATACCAGCAGCCCGAAGCCTACGAGCATCGCTGTGGTCAATTGAGCCGCGAGCCGGGCCATCAACCCGGTGATCAGAGCGATGGCGGCGAGAATGAATGCAGCAGTGGTCGTGATAGCCCAGAACATCTGTCCGGGCGGAATCCATTTCGGAACAAGACTCGCTGTTGGATCGAGATAGAAAAGCTGTTCCAATCCGAACGAGAGAACGCACAGGCCAAACGAGTAGTATCCGAACTGCCCCAGCCTCGCACCACGAGTTGCGGCGAGCGGACCGGTAGTCGCGTAGAGGAGCATGGCCCCCGCGAAGAATGAGAACTCCTCGAAGAAGTTGCCATAACTATTGTAGACGAGCGGCTGCTTGACGATAAATGGTAGCGTCAGCAAGGCGAAGATGAGGTACAGTGCACCTAGCACTATGGCACCGGCTCGGGCCGTTCTGGGCCACAAAACCGCCGCGCCTCCGAGGATTTCGATGGCAGCCACGATGGAGGTGAGGATCGCGCTGTGAGAAACGCCTGCAAGAGCCTTAAGCTGCAGCCAGTTGCTTATGTCATGCCACACAAGTGCGCAGATGCCAAAACCGATCGCCGCGGCTCCATAAATGTATCGCCCTAGAGAAGGTTTCATCGCCCCGGTTTAGCGGGACTTATCGCGGATTCCTTATACTTCTCTTGAGCGCTCCCGTCGACGACCAGCACGAACGGTTTAATTCAAGCACATATCGCTGTGGGTAACGGTGCTATGCGTCTGCGCGTCGGCGACTATCGCGTGATATATGAGATTCGCGACGCCGTACTATTAGTGCTCGTGTTGAGAATCGGCCATCGGCGCGAAGTTTACCGGCACTGAAAGCTCGAAAGGCAGACTATGGACATCAATCGGGTTGGCTCGCAGCCTTCAACAAAGGGACCGGCGGAGTACTTCACGGGCACGGTCCGCATCGATCCCCTCTTCGACCGAACCGAACCGGCACGCGTGGTCGGCGCAAGCGTCACGTTCGAGCCGGGCGCTCGGACAGCGTGGCACAATCATCCGCTAGGTCAGACGCTCGTCGTGGTGAGCGGCTGCGGCCGCGCGCAGCGTTGGGGCGGGCCCATCGAGGAGATCCGTCCGGGCGACGTCGTGGTGATAGGGCCCGGCGAGAAGCACTGGCATGGTGCCGCTCCCAACACCGCGCTGACGCATATCGCGATCCAGGAGAAACTCGACGGAAAAGCCGCCGACTGGATGGAGCATGTCAGCGAAGCGCAGTATCAGGCGACATCCAACTAGTCGAAACGGATAGCGACGCGCGGAGGCCAAGCCCCGCGCGCCGCTCCGATGATCTACATTTGGGGTTCCAACACCCCGAAGACCGCGCCCTGGGGATCCCTTAATACGGCGAACTTGAGCATTTCTGGAACATGCGTGGTTGCCATGACGACTTTGCCGCCGAGACGTTTCGCTTTTGCGACGCTCTTCGCGCAGTCGGCCACTTGGAAGTACGTGATCCAAGACGGTGGAAGCTTTTTGATCGGAGTCGGCCACATGCCGCACTCACGCATCTTGCCGAGCACGAACATGGAGTACTTCATGCCTCCGGCTTCCATGGTCGTCGTCTTCCAACCGAACGTTTTCAAGTAGAACTTCGAGGAGACCGCGGGCTTCGGGGTGTTCAGGTCTTGCCAGCAGACGGTGCCTGGTTTGCCCTCGATTCCGGCCCCTTGAGTATCTCCGGCCTGCCACAATGCGAACGCAGCGCCAGTCGGATCCAGGAGGACGGCCATGCGTCCCAAGTGACCCATCGCCATCGGAGGGGAGACGACTGTGCCGCCTGCCGCTTTCGCCTTTTTGATGGTCGCGGTGAGGTTTTTGACGCTGACGTAAGGCACCCACATCGGCGGAGCCTTCATTTTCTTCTGCTCATCCGACATGGGATAAAATCCGCACACATCTTTGCCGCCAACGGTCGCAAGCGTGTATTTCCCGCCCGTCGGCATCGGATTGTCGGTCAATTTCCAACCTAGCAGACCCTTGTAAAATTTCTTCGCGCCGGCGGTGTTCGTCGTTCCCATATCCGTCCAGCAAATCTCTCCGGCTTTATACTTCTTGGTCGCAGCCATTCAAAATTCTCCTTTAACAATCGTTTGCAACGCTCGATGCACTTGACTCACTCTAGCGCACAATCCCTCCAGGGGCGCGGCACGCTGGGCCGAATGGCCGCGGTGGAAAGGAACATTAACGTGCACCGAACGGTATCGCCCGCCGACGCGCTGCAGCGGCTCATCGACGGCAACCGAAGCTATGCGGCAGACGTGGCGCCGGAAGCGATGCACGCGCACGCGGTGAAGCGGCGGCACTTGATCGCCGAACAGCGGCCGTTCGCGACGGTGCTCGGGTGTTCGGATTCGCGCGTGCCGATCGAGATCGTGTTCAATCAGAGTCTCGGCGATCTCTTCGTCATCCGCGTCGCGGGCAACATCCTGAACGATCACGTCGTCGGCTCGGTCGAATACGCGATCGAGACATTCGGATGCTCGCTGGTCATGGTGTTGGGTCACTCGAACTGCGGCGCGGTTACCGCCGCAGTGGATGCGGTCGTGAATCGGCGGACGGCCGCATCGCGCATCGCGACGATCATCGATGCTATCCGTCCGAATGTCGAACGCGTGCAAGGCCGTGATGATCTGCTCGAAGCGGCCATCGAGGAGAACGTGCGCAGCGTGACGGCCGCTTTGCAGCAGGCGCAGCCGATCGTCACCGCGGCGAGGGCTGAAGGCAGACTTGCGGTGGTCGGCGCTGAGTACCATCTCTCCACCGGCATCGTCTCCACGCTGTGCGGAGATCTCGTCGACTAGCCGGTGACGCCTTCTTCGCGATCCTGGCGATCGAGGTTCTCGATATATTCCGCCAAGAGCCAAGAATTCGCGGCATCGCGCTTGGTTTCAGGAATCGTCGCCAGCGCCCACGCGAGGACGGCAGTGTCGTCGGCGTTGGCGCTGAGCATCGCGTCGAATTGCGCGGGCTTCACACCCCACTGCGCCATCATGCCACGATCGATCGGACACGGGTAGTAGTAGTCGTGGAGCGTACCCGCGGCCGAGGCGCGACCTTTGTCAGCCAGACGAGCTAGCCACCAGAAGCCGCCGAGCGGCGTTCGTCCTCGGCGCGGATATGTTCGGCCGTCGCGAAAATCGGTGGGCACGATTCCGGTCTCCTTATTGAAAGAGCGCGTTCATCTCGGCGTAGGTCACGCCGCCGGGGTGAGCGAGGTCTTCATCGCGCGACTCGCCGCGCATGAAGGCGCGCGCAGCGGTGCGCGCCGCGCTCAACGCGACTTCGGCAAGGCGGCCGCCTGCGCTCAGCCGGCGCACGCCGAGCCCGTACAGTTTGTCGAGCGGCGCCAACCCCGGCCACACCAACACGTTCAGCGGCAACGGGACCGCGGCGGTGATCCGCTCGATCGCGCCATTTTCGGTCAGCGCGGGGACGAAGAATCCATCGGCGCCGGCGTCTATGAATCGCTTGCCCCGTTCGATCGTCTCGCGAATAGCATCGTCTCCAGTGGCAAGCTCGCGCAGGTAGACATCCGTGCGCGCGTTGATGAAGATGTCGCCGTGATTCGCGCCGGCGCGCTTGATCGCCGCGATCTTTTTGACTGTCAGTTCCGGCGGATCCGCGCCGTCTTCGAGGTTGATGCCGACGACGCCGATCTCGCGCAGTTTCGCGACGGCCTCAGCGACCTCGCGTGGATCGCTCGAGTAGCCGCTTTCGAAATCCACGGACACGGGTGTGCCGTGCGTCACGCGGCAGATCGCGCTCACGGCAAACACCAGCGCGCCTTGCGGCAGCACGTCACCGTCCGGGTAACCACAGGACCATGCAAGACCGCAGCTTGTCGTAGCGAGCGCCTGGGCGCCCGCGTTCTTGAACACGGCCGCTGAAGCAGCATCCCACACGTTTGGGATGACAAGAATGCGGTCTTGGGCATGCAGCGAGCGAAAGGTCGCGACGGCGTCGGTCGAAGTCATGATAGATAGCTCTCCACGGGTTAAGCGTCGGCGTCTCGGGTTGCGGCGCGGCCGCCGGCGGACCTTCCGCAGCCGGCTCCAATCCGGCCTTCATCCCAATTCCCGCGTGGTTGGAGTATAATATCGACCATGAATGCTCGACTGATCGCACCCATCACCCTTGCCGTAGCCTTAGCCGTTGCTCAAGGAGGCGCCGCGCTCGCACCGGCGTCTTCGGCATCGGCGGCGACCGACGCAAGCGGGATCCAAAAGATCCGGCACATCATCATCATCATGCAAGAGAACCGTTCGTTCGACAGCTACTTCGGGACGTATCCCGGCGTCAACGGCATCCCGATGCGCAACGGCGTGCCGACCGTCTGCGTCACCGATCCAGCCAGCGGCAAGTGCGTCGCGCCGTATCACGATCCGGCGGACGTCAACTACGGCGGTCCGCATGGTCAAAAAGACGCCGTGGCCGACGTCGACGGCGGACGGATGGACGGTTTCATCGACCGATCGGAACACGGCGACATCAAATGCCAGGGCTTCAACCACGACCCGCGCTGCCAAGGCTCGACCATTCCGGACGTCATGGGATACCACGATCGCCGCGAGCTGCCTAACTATTGGACCTACGCCGACAACTTCGTCTTACAAGATGCGATGTTTGAACCGAACGCGTCGTGGAGCTTGCCGGAACACTTGTTCATGGTCTCCGAATGGTCGGCGCACTGCTCGGTGCCCGACGATCCGTCGTCGTGCGCAAACGCACTGCAGAGTCCGGGCATGCCGCCCGATTTCGGTCCGAAGCGCCTGCGTACGAACGTTCCTCCGAATTATGCGTGGACCGATCTCACCTATCTGCTCCACGCGCACGGCGTGAGTTGGGCGTACTATATATTCGCTGGATCCGAGCCGGACACCGAAGACGGTTCGCTTACTGGCCGCCAAGGCCGGCTCGGCGCACGCACGCCCGGCATCTGGAATCCGCTGCCGTATTTCACGACCGTTCATCGGGACGGGCAGTTGAGCAATATCGAGAGCATCGACGATTTCTACGCCGCCGCCAAGAACGGAACTCTGCCGTCCGTCGTATGGATCTGTCCGAACAGCCGCGTGAGCGAGCATCCGCCGGCTGCCGTCAGCAGCGGGCAAGCCTACGTCACGGGCGTCATCAACGCGGTGATGCAGAGTCCGGATTGGAATTCGAGCGCGATATTTCTGGGCTGGGATGATTGGGGCGGATTTTACGATCACGTCAAACCGCCGACCGTGGATCAGAACGGCTACGGACTGCGCGTGCCTGGGCTCGTGATCAGTCCATACGCGCGAAGCGGGTACGTCGATCATCAGACGCTATCATTCGATGCGTACGCCAAATTCATCGAAGACGACTTCCTCGGCAGCCAGCGCATCGACCCGAAGACAGACGGCCGCCCGGATCCGCGGCCGGACGTGCGCGAGAATCAGGCGATCCTGGGCGACCTGCGCAACGACTTCGACTTCAGCCAGAAGCCGCGCGCTCCGCTCATCCTCGATCCGTCCAAGGCCATGGTGAACGCGGGCGGCTGAGACGCGCAAGAGCGATTGGTTTGGCGGCTAGCGCAAGAGCGATTCGCCGGCCGCGCGCGGAAGCCACCGCGCCATGGCCGGACGATTGGTGCTCTGCCCGACGCCGCTCGGCAATCTGGAAGACATCACGCTGCGCGTTCTGCGGATGCTGCGCGAATGCGACGTCATCTTCGCAGAAGACACGCGCGTCAGCGCAGTGCTGCTGCGCGCGCACGGCATCGACAAACCGCTGCAATCGTTTCACGAACGCGTCGCGGCGCGCCGGCTCGACGTGCTGCGCAAACTGCTGGCCGCAGGCAAAACGGTGGCTATGGTCAGCGACGCAGGCATGCCCGGCATCTCGGACCCCGGCGTCGAGATGGTCCGCGCCGCGCGCGCGGCAGGCGCCGCGATCGAGGTGCTGCCCGGTCCGAGCGCAGTTCCTAGCGCGGTCGTTCTCTCGGGCTTTGATTCTGCGCATTTCCGATTCGACGGTTTCCCGCCGCGCAAGCCCGGAGCGCGCGCCGCGTATCTAGCCGGGCTCGTGCATGAGGCGGCGTGCACTGTGCTGTACGAGGCGCCAGTCAGGATGCGCGCGCTGCTCGAAGACATCGAGAGCGTGCTCGGCGACCGGCGGATCTTCGTCCTGCGCGAATATACGAAGAAGTTCGAACAACAGGTGCTTGGAAACGCAGCCGAAGCGCTCGCTGCGATCGCCTGGCCGGCGCGCGGCGAGTTCACGGTCGTGATCGAGGGCGCGCCGGACGAAGCGCCCTCTACGGAGATCCCGCCAGCGATCACGTCGGCGGTGCGCGCGCTTCTCGCCGGCGGTGCGAGCGTCAGCGCTGTCGCTCGTGCGCTCCACGGCATCACGAGCGTATCCAAACGAGCCTTGTACGAACTCGCGCAAGACGAAGCCGACCGCGACTAACCTGGGCCGACTAGCGTCGACCCTTCAGTGCGCGTGCGAAAGTGCGTCCGGCAGGGCTTTTGGCTTCACCGAACGCACATGAGCGTATATGCCTAAGGATACGTTTTACCTCACGACGCCGCTCTACTACACGAACAGCACGCCGCACATCGGCCACGCGTATAGCACGATCGCCGCGGACGTTCTGGCGCGTTACCATCGCGTGGCCGGAAAGGGCAAATCGCACTTTTTGACCGGCACGGACGAGCACGGCCAGCGCATCGCCGACGTCGCAGCCGCGGCCGGCATGACGCCCAAAGAGTTCTGCGATCAGATCGTCGAGCGCTGGAAGCAGCAATGGCGGGATATCAACATCTCGTACGATCAGTTCATCCGCACGACCGATCCAGATCACGAGGCGGCCGTCCAGCGCATTTTCACGACGCTGCGTGAGAAGGGCGATATCGTGCCCGGGCGCTACGAGGGCTGGTATTGCCGCAACGACGAGACGTTCTGGCCCGAGAGCAAGCTCATCGACGGCCGTTGCCCGAATCCCGAGTGCCGGCGCGAGGTGGAGTGGTTATCAGAAGACGCGCTCTTCTTCAAGCTCTCCGCGTATCGCGAGCGCTTGATCGCGCATTTCCTCGCCAACCCGGCGTGGGTGCGGCCGCAAAGCGCGTACAACGAGATGTTCTCTTTGCTCGAAGGCGGTTTGGAAGATCTCTGCGTTTCTCGCGCGACGGTCGGCTGGGGCGTGCCGTTGCCGGGCGGCGGCGGAACGATCTACGTCTGGGTGGATGCGATCTGCAACTACATCACGGCTGCCGGCTATCCGTTGGACCTCGATCGATTCTCGCATCTCTGGCCGGCCGACGTGCATCTCATCGGCAAGGAAATCCTTCGCTTCCACACGATCATCTGGCCGGCGCTGCTCATGGCGCTCGACCTTCCGCTGCCCGCGCTGGTCTTCGCCAACGGCTGGATCACGATGGAAGGCGAGAAGATGAGCAAGAGCAAGGGCACCGTGGTTCGGCCGGCCGAACTGACCGCGCAATTCGGGGTCGACGCCATGCGCTACGTCCTCCTCGCGCAGGCGGCGTTCGGTTCCGATTTCGGATTCAGTGAAGAGCAGATGCTGCGCCGCTACAACGCTGATCTCGCTAACGACCTTGGCAATCTCGTGCAGCGTACGCTCTCGATGCTCGCGCGGTATCGCGACGGCATCGTGCCGGAGTCGCACGTCAACGACGCGTTGTCCGCCGGCTTCGACGACGCGCGCGCGGCATACGAAGACGCGCTCGCCAACATCGATTTTCGCGGTGCGCTGACGAGCGCTTGGGAGCGCGTGCGCGCTCTCAACCTGTATGTCGAACAGACCAAGCCATGGGAGTTGGCGAAGAAACCCGATCGAGCCGAACTCGACCGCGTGCTGTACGATCTGTGCGAGGGCTTGCGCTGGATCGCGGCGTTCGTCTATCCGTTCATGCCCACGACCGGTGAGGCCATGTGGTCATCGCTTGGTCTTTCGGGCGTTCCCGGGGCGCCGTGGAGCGACGCGCTCCGCTGGGGCGCGCTTGCGACCGGCTCTCGCACCACGGTACCGCCCGCGCTTTTCCCACGCATCGAAGCGGCCGCCGCCGCGTCGTGACGCTCGACCTGGTCGACACGCACGCGCACCTCGACGGCGACGCGTACATGGCCGACCTGGACGCCGTGCTCGAGCGCGCAGCACAAGCGGGAGTGGGGCGCATAGTCTCAGCCGGCCAGGACGCGGCGACGAGCGCCGCGACGCTAGCTCTCGCCGCGGGTCATTCTGCTATCGCGCCGGCGGTCGGAGTACACCCGCACGAAGCCAAGAGCGCCGGCGATCTCGCGTGGCTCGAATTGGCGGCGCAAAATCCAAATGTGGTCGCCTTGGGTGAGATGGGTCTTGACTACCACTACGATTTCTCCGAGCGCACCATCCAACGCGACGTGTTCGCGCGACAGCTCGATCTCGCAGCGCGCCTCGACCTGCCGGCTATCATCCATTGTCGCGAAGCTGAGGACGATCTCGCCTCGCTCTTGCGCGCACATTTCGACCGCAGCCGCCGGGCCGTGATCCACTGCTGGACCGGCGACTGGACGAGTGCCAAAGCGTTCATCGACGAATTCGACGTGTATCTCGGCATCGGCGGCGCCGCCACGTTCAAGAACGCGCTGCAGCTTCACGATACTGTCGCACACGCGCCGCTCGACCGCCTCGTACTCGAAACCGATTGTCCGTACATGACGCCGACGCCGTATCGCGGCAAACGCAACGAGCCGGCGTATCTCGCTCTGACTTGCAAGCGGGTGGCTGAATTGCGCGGCTCGAGCGAACCCGAGATCGCGGTAGCGACGACCGCGAACGCGATGCGCCTCTTCCCCCGTCTACAAATCTGAAGGGGCCGACGACCTGAAGGGGCCGACTTTATGTCGGCCCACATTCCTAGTGCATCCCGAGGTAAGCGCCCGTAAGAGTCGCCGGACGGTGGCTCACGTTCACGTCCCAGAGCGACTTGACATCGGCGATTGTCTCTCGCAACTCGTAACTTGCCATCAAACCATCGTCGTACGCACCCCAGTCCGGCGTTCCTACACCGACAGCATCAATGCCGAGCGAGGAGCAATCGTAAACCGCGCGCGGCAGATGATAGCGCTGCGTAACAAGTATCGCAGAAGTGACACCGAATATGGCGTGTGCGCGATAGCAGCTGTCGTACGTGTCAAATCCCGCATAGTCGAGCGTGATCGCAGATCGCGGGACCCCGTGGTCAACCGCGTACTTGAACATCGCGCCGACTTCATTATATTCCGGCCTGCTGTTGTCACCCGAAAACAGCAGCTCGACAACTTTTCCCGTGCGATAGAGATCCAGCGCCGCGTCGACCCGATCCGCCAGCATCGGCGACGGTGAACCATCGGGAAGCAATCCGGCGCCGAAGACGAGAGCGACATGGCGTGCGGGCACTGTTGCAATGACGACGTATCGGCGCTGCCACGTATCCGCCGTCACATAGAGACGCGCACACAGCGGCGCGATGCAAGCGAAAAATGCAAAGGCTGCGAGAACCAAAATCAGACGCGTATTACGAATTGTGCGAACACGCCGTTTTATCTGCATGCCGGCGCACGCTTCCACCTCGCGTGCTGGCGCACCCGCGAAATACTCTGTCGTCGCCTCGGACGAAAAAAGGGGCCGACTGGCGTCGGCCCCTTCAACCAAATCCGGCGGCCCCGAAACGCGGGCCGACATAAAGTCGGCCCCTTCAAACGATATCGTCAGACCGGAGACGAAGAGGACCAGAGCTCGTCGAAGTGCGCGCGCAATTCGGCGGCGCCGATTCCGAAATCGCAAGCAGGAGCTACCAGTCCGATCTCTCGGCCTTCGTCGAGCCCGTTGCGCGTGAGGTTGGCGGAGCCGACATAGATGCGATCGCCATCGTCCACATACTTCTCGTGCATGTAGGCGTCGACCGGCGCGCGTACAGCGACGCCGGCGCCATTGAGCCGGCAGACGGTTCGCTGCTGTTCCCGGCTGAGCGTCCCCTTGTCGTTGATGAGCACGCGGTCATTGTGACCCGCCGCGTGCCGCGCGATCAACGCTTCAACGACGCGCTCGTCGGACAGATCTTCCGATGCGATGCGCAAGTCGGAGGGCGAAATAAGCATTGCCGCTACGGAATCGCGCAGTGCTGTGCCTGGACCCGCGACGATTCTTTCGTGGGAACACGTCGGGTCTGTTTGGCCGGCGATTGCCGCGGAGAGCGCGCGAACGTCGTCGGGTCGATCGTCGACGACGCACACTTCTCCCGGCGAGCCGAAACCCGAGCGCGTGACATTGGCCGTGGTGACGATCGCCGTGCGTTGGTCGATCACAGCGGCTTTTGCGTGCAGAACGGCATGGGAATCAAACGCGTGGCGGTGGTGCTCGGTGCGGACATCGACGACAACGCCGCGCGCTTGCGCACGCGCGAGCGCGGCTCTAACTGCGCCATCCTTGAGATCGTAGAATTCCGCGCTGATCGATTTTGTAGCGCCGTCGAACGCGTGGCAGATGGCGGCGCGTGCGGCGGGTCCGAAGCAGACGGCAAGATCGCTCATGCCGCATCCTCACCGCCGGCGCGGTGCGAGTCTAGTTGACCGGCGCCAAGCCTTTCCCAGGAATCGATTTCCGGCCATCCGAAGCGCGCGAAAGACATGGACAAAGGCGGCGTCGTGCGCGAGATGTTCGATCGCATCGCGCGCCGATACGATCTCACCAACTCCGTGATGACAGCGGGTATCGATGCATCGTGGCGCCGCAAGGCGATCGATGTGCTCGATCCCGCAGTTGACGCGCGCCTTCTCGACCTCTGTTGCGGCACGGGTGTGATGACGCGCGACCTCGCATCACGCACACCGAACGGCCACGTCATCGGCGTGGACTTCAGCCCGGTCATGCTTGAAGTCGCTCGAGCCAAGAACTCAAAAAGCAACATCGAGTTCGTCCAAGCGGACGCATTGCATCTGCCATTCGAGAACGAGAGTTTCGACGGCGCGACGATGGGCTTCTCCATGCGCAATCTCGTCGACGTCGCCGAAGGCTTGCGCGAAATCCGGCGCGTCCTCCGACCCGGCGCGTCGTTCGTCAACCTCGAGATCTCGAAACCGCCGAACTTGGTCTGGCGGAAGATGTTCTATTTGCACTTTTATGGAGTCGTGCCGCTGCTCGGCCGCATCGTCGGCGGCGACGCGGCCGCGTATCGCTATCTCCCGCAGTCACTCGTCAACTTTCCTGACGCCGACCGCCTCGCCGGCATGTTCGCAGCCGCCGGGTTCGAACACGCCCGCTATATCCGGCTGCTCGGCGGCATTGTCACTATCCACTCAGGAATGCGGCCGGCGTCCGTGGCGGTCGCAGACAGCGGCCGGCTCGAGCAGGCGGGTGTGGCGTGATCACGAGCTCACCGCAATCGGCGATTCAGTCCGTCGTCGAAGAATTCGTGCGCGAAGAACTGTCTGCAGAGAATGCGCACATCGCGGGCGCGGTTTGGAACATGCTGGACGCCGGCGGGAAACGTCTGCGTCCACGCATCACGATGCTCGCCGCGCGTGCGTGCGCAACCTCCGCGTCCGAAGACCCGGTCCTCGCGTCGTACATGGAGCTCATCCACGTTGCCACGCTGATCCACGACGACGTGCTGGATAACGCCGACATCCGCCGCGGCCGCGAGTCCACGAACCACGCGCTCGGCAATCGCTTCTCGGTCCTCGCGGGCGACTATCTCTTCTCATGGGTCTTCAAGAAAGTGACCCAAGGCTATCAGAACCCGGTGCCGACGATCCTCGCGGCTATGCTCGCCGAGATCTGCAACGGCGAAGTGAAGCAGCTGCGGGCCGCCGGCAACGCGCGCCTCGCGCCCGACGGCTATTTCGATATCATAGGAAAGAAGACGGCGGAACTTTTTGCGGCATGCGCTGAGTGCGGCGCCATAGCGGCGTTGCTTCAAACAGGCTCGTCCGCCGGTCCGCAATTGCGAGAACAGCCCGCTGTGCGTGCGCTCCGCGAATTCGGCCGATCGTTCGGCATGGCGTTCCAGGTCCGCGACGACATCTTGGACTACACCGCAACTGAAGCGGAGCTCGGCAAACCCGCGGGCTCCGACCTTCGCGAAAAAAAGATGACGCTACCGCTGATCTACGCGCTCGACGGCGGCGATCGAACGCTGCACCAGTCGGTCGCAGAACTTTTCGCGTTGGAAGATCCCGACGCAGCCGATGCGACCGCTCAGCGCGCGCGCACGATAGAGTTCGTGCGCAATAGCGGCGGCATCGAGCGGGCAGCCGTCAAAGCCGCCGACTTCGCGGCCGACGCCGAGGCCGCTCTTGACCGCCTGCCGGCCTCGCCTGAGCGCGACGAACTGCAGCGCATCACGCGCGGTTTTAGGGAATTTTCATCCCCTTAAAGCAGGGCGCGAGCGGCGTTGCCGCAATAGGTAGAGAGATTTCATGCGGCCGCCGGCGGCCGGATAAGGAGCCAACGCTCGATGACACCGGTTTTCGCCATCCTCGACATGCCGATCATCATCGCGATCGGCGCCGTCATCGTGCTGCTCTTCGGCGCGGACCGTCTCCCGAAGCTTGCGCGCTCGATGGGTCTTGCGAAGAAGGAATTCGATACGGCGCTCCACCCCACGATGAGCTCGGTCGAACCACAGCCGCCGGCCGAACCGCCGCCGCCGCAACCGCCCACCACCCCGCCTCAGAACCCGCCTCCCGGCCAGACATAAAGCGGGTCAGTTGCCCGACGACGTACGCGACGACGATGTAGAGATGACGTTCACGCAGCACCTCGCGGAGCTGCGTAACCGTCTGCTGATCTCGATCGCGGCCGTGGTCGTCGTCTCCGGCGTCGCGTTTCCGTTGATGCCGCGGCTGTTGGCGTGGGTGCAGATCCATTTCCTCAATGGGATCCAGCTGCACGTCTTCTCGCCAGCCGAAGTGATCACCGTCGAGATCAAACTTTCGCTGCTGAGCGGCATCGTCATCGGCATGCCCATCATCCTCTATCAGGCATATGCGTTCGTCGCGCCGGCGCTGGACAAACGCGTGCGCAGAAAAATCGGCTGGTACGTGATCCCATCGTTTGTGATGTCCGCGCTGGGCATCGCGTTCTGCGGATTTATCATCCTGCCGTTCGTGCTGCGCGCGTTATTCGGTCTGACGCAGTCGGCGGGTCTCGTCGGAACATACCAGCTCGATCCGACCATCGGCTTCGTGGCAATATTGCTGGCGATCTTCGCCGTGATGTTCCAATTGCCGATCGTGCTGTCGATCCTCGCAAGCGTGGGCCTGGTGAACGCGAAGATGCTGGCGGATAAATGGCGGCACGCGACCGTGGTCATCTGCGTGCTGGCCGGCGTGGCGGCGCCCGATGGCAACCCGCTGACGATGGCGCTGCTCGCGCTGCCGCTGGTCGGCCTCTACCTCGCGAGCATCGTCGTCGTGCGCTTCACTCAGCCGAAAATCGCAGCGGCGTGAACGCGCGCTCTAGGTATGCGCGAAAACGCGCAAGAAGCGCGAACATGAAGACATGAGCACGGCAGTCCGCGGCCGCCCCCCGAAACCGATCGTCGAAGAGATCCTCGACGTCTTGAGCAACGTGCTCTTCCCGGTCGGCGTGTTCTGCGTCTGGGCCGCCGCGACGACGGTCGGCACGCTCATAGACCAGAACCAAACTCCCGACCACTATTACGCCGAATACCCCGCGCCGGTCGCCAATCTCGTCGTGCGCCTTCACCTAGACGGCGTCTTCCACTCGGTTCCGTACATCGCGCTCGTCGTGCTGCTGCTCGTCTCGATGACCGTCTGCACGTTTCGCCGCGTCATCCCGAAGCGATTCCCGCCGGATCGCGCTGTGCCGATCGATCATTTCGCGCTCCACGCGAGCGTCTCCACACCAAAGTCGCAGGACGAAGCGGCGCGCGCGTCCGATTTGTATCTGCGCAAGCGCGGTTTCATCATCCGCACGCAAGAGATCGACGGCGCGCACTGGACGTTCGCGCACAGCAGGAAATGGGCGCGCTACGGCGTCTTGATCGCGCACCTCGGCTTTGTCATTCTCTGCCTCGGCGTGTTCTTGGGTTGGCGATACGGATATCGCGGCGCGCTCCAGGTCTTCGAAGGACAGACAGTCGCGATCGAGCACACGCCATTGCAGCTCACGCTTGACAAATTCACCGCGGAGTTTGAGCCTATCCGGACGCCGACCGGCGTCTTCTATCAAGCGTCGAAATTCGAATCCGACGTGACGGTGGCCGGCCCCGACGACCATGCCGCGCCGAACATCCTCGTGAATCATCCATACCAGACCAGTGCGGGCGTCTACATCTACCAGGCGTCGTACGGCTTCGCCGGCAGAATGGCTGTGACGCGAAACGGGAAACCGGTCGCTTTAGACGGCGCACAGCGCCTGATGCCGCTGGACGAACTTCTTTTTCCGGGCACGAGCCGCGGCTTTCAATACATGACGATGGCAGGGCCGAGCGATCCCTCGCAGGTGCCGCCCGGCGTGGCGCTGCCCGCGCATGACGAATACGTCTTCTGGGCATTCCACGACAACATCCCCACAACCGACAAACCGATTTTCTTGCCGGTGGGCAAGAGCGTTGACGTCGGTGACGGCTACCGTCTAACGGCCCTCTCGCCGATCGCGTGGTCCGGGCTCACCTACCGAAGCGATCCTGGAGAATCATTTGTCGGAGCGGGCGTCGCGATCCTCATCGCAGGGTTCGTGATCTCGCTGTTCTTTCTGCCGGTAAAGCTGTATGCGCGCATCCGCGACGGCGCGCCCGGCGCGCGAGCGGACGTCGCCGTCACCACCACGAAAGGGAACGCGATGTACGAAGATGAGTTCGCCGATCTCGTCGCGGGTTGGCGCTCCGCCCTTTCGACGGAGATGTCAAAGCAAACCGCCCCCGCGCCGCCCAGCGCGGGCACGGTGAACGCCCATGCCTGACGGCGGCGCATACTCCCAGTACAATTCCAACGCCGCGGCCGCGATGAGCGCGCACTCGCTGCAGTACATGGAATGGTACCTGGCGGCCGTGATCATCTACGTCTTCGCCTTCGCGGTCTTCGTCGGCTGGCTGTTCTTCCGCAATCGCGCCGTGCTCATCGGCGGCGTCGCGCTCGCGAGCGCGGGCGTCATCTGCCAGGTCGCAAGCCTCGGACTGCGCTGGTTCTACAGCGGCCACGTGCCGTGGAACGATCTGTATGGATCGCTCTCCGTCGTGGTGCTCTGGACGGTCGTGCTCTTCTTGATCTTCGGCGCGCGATTTTCGATTTGGTATGCCGGACCGATCGTGTTCGCCGTCGCCGATGCGCTGCTCGCATATGCGAGCGGTTGGAACAAGGGCCTCGAGCCGCTCGTCCCTTCGCTCAAGTCGTATTGGATCGTCTATCACGTCCCCATCGTGCTCGCCGCATATGCCGCATTCTTGATCTCGTTTGCGACGAGCGTCCTCTACTTGTACAAGCGGCGCGCAGAACTCGCCGGCACCACGCCGCGTTGGCTTGCAGATGTTCCGCCGTCGTCCAAGTTGGACGTCGTCACGTATCGTGTGGTGGCGGTCGGGGAGATTTTGCTCACGATCGGCATCGTGCTCGGCGCGCTCTGGGCTCACGACGCGTGGGGCTCCTACTGGCAATGGGACCCGAAAGAGACCGCGGCGCTCGCGTCGTGGCTCGTCTACGCGGCGTACCTGCACATGCACACGCGGCCGTCGTGGCAGGGCTTCAACTCTGCCGTCACGTCGATCGTGGGTTTTGCCAGCATCCTATTCTGCTATTTCGGCGTCAACATCTGGATCAGCGGCCTGCATTCGTACAAGTGATCGGCGTCCGGCATTCGTAGAACCGATCAGCGAAGCGCATCCACCGCGGACGCGAGATGGTTCCATATCGCGGCCGCCGGATCGTTGTTATCGGTGCGGTTGGTCAGCACGGTGATCGTCAAGCGACGCGAGAAATCATAGAACGTCTCGGTCGTGAAACCCGAATAGAATCCGTCGTGGCCTTGCCATGTGTGTCCGTTGAAGCGCAGCCGCAGCGTGCCGAGTCCATAGGATCCGTCGGGACCGGGCCGCAGCATCTGCGCGAGCGTTGCGGGGCGTAAGATCCTGCCACCGTACAGCGCATCGGTGAACCGGGCCACGCCGGCGCCGCTCGCCACGATGCCGCCGTCCGTCCACACCGGACCCCAATCACCCGTGGGGACGCCGAGATCGTGGGCGCCGATGAACGTGTCGACCAGCTTGCTGTTCTCGACGTCGTAGCCGTGCGCGATGCGCGGAGCGTAGCCGGCGAGCCGCGCAAAATCCAACTCGCTTTCTAGATTGAGCGGATCTGCGATCAGCTGATTGAAGAGCCCGTCGACCGTAACGCCGCTCGCGCGTTCGAGCACTGCGCCCAGCATGACATAGTTCGTGTTGGAGTATTCGAACTTGGAACCGGGTTTGAAGTGCACCGGCTTGACGCGGCGCAACACGATGTCTCGGGTCCAATGGAAGTTCGGGTCGTTGAGCCATCGGATGATTTCCGGGTAGCCCTCGACGTCGTCATAGCCGCTCGTATGGCCGAGCAGTTCGCGGATCGTCACCTTGTCCGTGCTCGGGATGTACGAAGGCACGTAGGCTTTGATCGGGTCGTCAAGACCGATTTCACCTTTTTCATAGAGCCGGAGGACCATCGTCGAGACGAACATCTTCGTCACGCTCGCGAGCGAATAGAGCGTCCCCGCGACGACCGGCTGACGCAAGTCTGAGTCGGCGTACCCGCTCTGGCCTTCCCAGACGAGCCGGCCGTCGACCATCACGGCCGCGCTCAAGCCCGGCGTGCCGGTCGTGCGCCGGGCGTCGTTGAGCACGTCCTGCAGCTTTTTCGCCGCGGCTTGATCGATAGTCGGAACGGACGCGGCGCTGGCAGGCGCCAGTGCGTGCAACGCACCCACGGCCGCACAAGCGACCGCGAGAAACCATCGACGCGGCGGAACATGGCGAGTTATCATAGCACTGTTCCCTTCATCGTCGCGCGGCGACCAACAACATCTTAGGATCGCGCGCGAGCAGTGTGAGTCGTATACCGGCGCGCTGCAGAACGTCGTAACGCGTCGGTGCGATGACGCATAGAGCGCGTCGGCCGCCCGCGAAGTATTGTGCCGGGGGTACGTCGGTCGGATTTGTTCCGACGGAGGTTACCGGTCCAGCCTCAGTATAGAAGAGCAGCGAAAAGCCGCCGCCCACTCCGTCGAAACAGACGCTTTCATCGTCGCGCCGAGCCGCCATGAGCTGCGCGGCCATGCCTTTCATCGGTTTGAGAGTATCGATCTGAGGCAACACGAAGAGAGCGAGCGCGACGATAAAGCCCGTCATCGTCGCGACAAGTCCGGCTGGAGCATACCATGCGCGAGGCGAGATGGCTGCCAGCAGCGCAGTTATCACGCAGGGCGCGATCGAGAAAACGGCTAGCAGTTCGAGCGATGGTGAGAGCGCGAGCAGATCGCCGCTCAAATGCCGGCGTCCGTAGACCGCCACAGCCGCGACGACGATCCAGAGCGCGGCCAACGTTGCGACAAGCGGCGTACGCATCGGCCGATCATCATTCGATTGGATCGCAGGCGCCAGCGCGCGGCCGACGAGAACGCCCAGGGCCGGGAACATGATCGCGATGTAGTTAGGCAGCTTCGTCTGGGCCAACGAGAAGAAGATAAACGGCAGCAGCGCGAACAGAAGCAAGAGCCGTTCGTCGTCGCCGCGCTCGCGCCACGCGGCGCGCAACGCCTGCGGCACAAAGGCGATGAAGGGGAAGAATCCCACGATCAGCACGGGCACGTAATACCAGATCGGGCCGGGTTGGTTTTCGAACGGATGCAAGAAACGCCCGACGTTAGACGCGCCGAAGTAATCTTGGAGGAACGCGGGGCCGAACTTCACGGTCGCGACTGCGAACCACGATCCGGCCACGACGATGTACGCGATCGTCGCGCCGACGAGCGGCAAGTCCGCCAGCCTGCGCCAGCGCCGCGACCACGCAAGCCACGCGATGACGATGAGCAGCGGAAGCACGAGCGCGATCGGCCCTTTGGTCAACGTGCCGAACGCGGCTGCGCCGGCGGCGATCCACAACGCACGGCGATCTCCGTCGCGCAGCGCGAAGTATCCCCAAAACGTCGCCACTGTCATGAAGAAGATCAGCATCGTCTCCATCATCGCCAAGCGCGAAAGGACGATCATCTCCAGGCTGATGCCGCTTGCGAGCGCCGCCACCAATCCGGCCCCCTCGCCGTACAGTCGCTTCCCAGCGCGATAGGTCGCGTACGCCGTCGCCAAGCCGAAGATCGCGCTCGGCAGCCGAAGCGCGAACTCGTTGAGCCCGAGTACAGAGACGAACGCGCCGGCCGTCCAGAACCAGAGCGGCGGATGCGTATCCCAGGGCGCGAAGTTCAAATGCAGCGTCAGCCAGTCGGCTGTGCGGAATAGCTCTTTGACGATCTCGCCGTATGTCGGCTCGCTGTTGTCCCAAAGAGAACCCGCGCCGATGCGAAGGAGATAGAGCACGGCGAGCAGCGCGAAACTCGAATATTTCAATGTGGGCGAGACGGACGCCCCGCGCGAGACGAAGGAGCCGTTCACGCGGACGGGGTTGCGAACGTCGCAGCGCATACCCTCTTACGCTTGTGTCTCGTGGGAGCCGGCCGCATCGCGGGCGAACAGCGACGCGATATGGCGGCAACGTGTACAGCAGAGCTTCGCATCGCGACACGCGCGAGCAGACTCGCGCTCGTTCAGGCCGGAATCGTCGCGGAAGCGCTCAGGCGCAGTTCGGGTGTTTCACCTTCGATCGTTGAAATCAGCACGAAAGGTGACGCGGCACGCGACCGGTCGATCGCGGCGATCGGCGGCGACGGCGTCTTCGTCAAGGAACTGGAAGCGGCACTGCTCGAGGGCCGCGCCGACATCGCCGTGCACTCGCTGAAGGATCTCCCCACGGAGCGCACGCCGGGCGTCGACGCAGGCGTCACTCTCGAGCGCGCGGACGCGCGCGATGTGCTCATCTCGCGCGACAACCGCTTCGCGAGCATAGCGGATCTGCCGGTCGGCGCGGTCGTCGGAACGAGTTCGCTGCGCAGGCGCGCGCAGCTCGCCAACGTTCGGCCCGACCTCGACTTCCGCGACATCCGCGGCAACGTCGATACGCGAGTCCGCAAGGTGCTCGACGGAGAGTACGACGCCGCGGTGCTCGCATTCGCCGGCATGGAGCGCATCGGTCTTCTCGGCCTCGTCGGTGGCGGCTCGCCGCTCGCGCTCGATGTCTTCGTGCCGGCGGCCGGCCAAGGCGCACTATTCGTCCAACGACGGACGAACGACGAACGCTGCACCGACCTGATCGCGCCGCTCGATCACGCGCCTACAACCGCAGCGACGTCGGTGGAGCGGATATTCTTGCGCGCCGTCGGCGGCGGCTGTCTCGCGCCGGTCGGCGTGCATGCCGCGGCTCACGCGGACGGCTCGCATCCAGCATCTCATCCGGACGGCGCGCTCATGACGATCCAAGCGTTCATCGGCTCGCCCAACGGCGACGTCGCGATCCGCCTGTCGTCTACTGTCGCAGCGAACGATGCAGAGGCTCGCGCCGCAACGATGGCGGATGAGATGCTCGCAGCGGGCGGTCGCGAGATCATCGCGCGCCACAGAGAAATCGGAGCGTAGCGCGATGGATCTATCGCAACGGCCGCGCCGTTTGCGCGTGAATCCCGCGATGCGGGCTCTCGTAGCCGAACATGCTGTGCGCGTGCAGAATCTCATCGAGCCGCTGTTCGTCGTGCCCGGCTCCGGCGTGCGCGAAGAGATCGCGTCAATGCCGAGCGTGTGCCGGCTTTCAGTGGATCAGCTTGCTGAAGACGCGAAGAAGATCGCGGCACTCGGCATTCCCGCGATATTGCTCTTCGGCATCCCGCCGGAAAAAGACGACGCTGCGTCGTGGCTTGCGCGTGACGACGGCCCCGTGCAGCGGGCGATCGCCGCCGTCAAACAAGCGGTGCCCGAGATGCTCGTCGTGACCGACCTATGCGCTTGCGAGTACACGTCGCACGGCCACTGCGGCGTCGTGCGCAAGGACGGAACGATCGACAACGACCGCACCGTCGATCTGCTCGTGAGCGGCGCGCTGTCATACGCGCGCTGCGGCGCGGACATCATCGCTCCGTCTGATATGATGGACGGCCGGGTGGGCGCGATCCGCGCAGCTTTGGACGCAAAAGACTTCATCGACACGGCGATCATGTCGTACGCCGCCAAGTATGCATCCGCGTTTTACGGACCGTTTCGCCACGCAGCCGGCTCCACGCCGGCGTTCGGTGATCGGCGGACGCATCAGATGGATCCGCCCAACGCGCGCGAGGCGGTCAAAGAAGCACGGCTCGATGCGGCTGAGGGCGCCGACATCATCATGGTCAAGCCGGCGCTCGCGTACTTGGACATCGTGCGTGCGGTTCGTGAAGCCGTCGATCTGCCGATCGCGGTCTTCAACGTCAGCGGTGAGTACGCGATGCTGAAAGCCGCGGCACGCGAAGGCTGGATCGATGAAGAGCGCGCGGTCGACGAGATGCTCGTCTCGTGCAAGCGTGCCGGCGCGGACATCATCATCACGTATTTCGCCCGCTCGTATGCCGCCCGTCTCGCCAAGCGCTGAGCCGCGCGTCACCGTGGTCATCGTCGCAGGCGGCGAGGCGAGCCGGCTGCCGCGCAAGCTCGAGTTACCCGTTCTCGGAATCCCAATGATCGTCCGCGTGCGGCGGTCTCTCGCATCGATCGGCGCGTGCATCGTGGCGGCGCGCATACCGTTCGCGCAATCGATCGCAGACGCGCTGGATGCGCGCGTCGTGCTCGACGACCGGCCGGGCGAAGGTCCGCTCGCTGCGCTCGCGGCCGCCGCTTCATTCGTCGAAACGCAGTACTTCTTCGCAGCCGCCGGCGACATGCCCGGGCTAGACGCGTCGTTCGCCTCCCGCATCATAGACGCGGCGGCTGATGCGGCATGGCCTGACGCCGTCGTGCCGACGTGGCCGGACGGCACGATGGAACCGCTTGCCGCGCTCTATGCGACGGCGCCGTGGTCGGCTGCGGCGGCGGATGCACTGCGCGCAGGCCGCCGCAATGTCACTGCCGCGCTCTCGGGTCTGCGCCTCGCGCGCTATCCGCTTGACACGGGAGACGAGGCGACGCTCGCCAACGTCAATACTCCGGAGGACTACCGTCGCGCGCTCGCCCGCGTTGCGCCGGACGCGCGATGAACACGCATCCACGGTCTGCGGCGCTTTTCGACGCGGCCAACAAAGTGATACCCGGCGGCGTGAACTCGCCCGTCCGCGCATTTCGCGCGGTCGGCGGCACGCCGCTGTTCATCGCGCGCGGGCAAGGCTCGCACGTCTTTGACGAAGACGGCCGCGAGTATATCGACTATGTGGGTTCGTGGGGCCCGCTGATCTTAGGGCACGCACACGAAGCGGTGGTCCAAGCGATCGAGAACGCCGCGCGACTGGGAACGTCGTTCGGCGCACCGACCGCGGCTGAAACGACGCTTGCCGAACTCGTGCGGCTCGCGCTGCCGTCCATCGAACGGGTTCGTTTCGTCAACTCGGGAACCGAGGCGTGCATGAGCGCACTGCGGCTCGCGCGCGCACATACGGCCCGCGAGAAGATCGTCAAGTGCGCCGGCTGCTATCACGGCCATGCCGACGGACTGCTCGTCGCAGCGGGGTCGGGCGCGCTGACGCTCGGCATTCCGAACTCGCCCGGCGTGACAAAAGCCCAAGCGGCCGACACGATCGTCGTGCCGTACAACGATGTCGCCGCTCTCCGCGAAGCGTTCGCGCGCTATCCGGAACAGATCGCCGCCGTCATCGTCGAGCCGGTCGCCGGCAACATGGGTCTCGTCCTTCCGGCGTCAGGCTATCTGCAGAGCGTGCGCGATCTTTGCACGCTCTCCGGCGCACTCTTGATCTTCGATGAAGTCATGACCGGATTTCGCGTCGCGTATGGAGGCGCTCAGACCACGTTTGGGATCACGCCGGACCTCACGGTCCTCGGTAAGATCATCGGCGCCGGTCTGCCTGTCGGCGCCTTTGGCGGCAAGGCCGCGATCATGGACCGCCTCGCTCCGGTGGGCGATGTCTACCAAGCGGGAACGCTCTCGGGGAACCCGCTTGCCATGGCCGCGGGCATCGCGCAACTTCGCGAACTCACCCGGCTCGGCGTCTACGAGACGTTGGAGGCGATGACGGAAACGCTCGTCAGCGGCTTGCGCACGGCGTTCGCGCAAGCAGGTGTGCCGGCGCAGTTCGCGCGCGCGGGCTCGATGTGGGGTTTGTTCTTCAGCGCCGCGCCGGTCACGGATCTCGCATCGGCGCAAGCCGCCGACACCAAAGCATACGCGGCGTTTTTCCATTCCATGCTCGACCGCGGCGTGTACCTCGCGCCCTCGCAGTTCGAGGCGGCGTTCGTCTCAAGCGCGCACAGCCCAGACGACATACGATCCACGATCGAAAGCGCGCGTGCGGCGCTCGCATGAAGAGCGCGCGAAAGCCAGCGGCGGCTAAGCCCTCCCGTCGCGTCCTCAGGCCGGAAGGGGCCGCGGTGATCAACTTGCCGCGCTTGTTCCTCTATCATCGGGGTCTCGAAGACAGTGTGCGGGAAGGCATCACGCTGCTCACGTCGGAGGAACTCGCAGGCCGAGTCGGCCGCGGCATATCGTCGGCACAAGTGCGCAAGGATTTGTCGCGGCTTGGGCCGCTCGGCCGTCGCGGTCAGGGCTATAACGTCGTCGGGCTCATGCGGAAGCTCGGCCGTCTGCTCGGGCTCGATCGCGACTGGCGCATCGCGATCGTCGGGTTCGGCTATCTCGGTCATGCGCTCGCGGGATTTCTGGAATATCGAGAAGAGAAATTCCATATCGGCGGCATCTTCGACAGCGATCCGTCACTCGTGGGCACGCGATGGCATGGCGTGCGCATCAGTCACGTAGACGACATGGAGAAAGTTCTGCCGGCGCTCGAATGCTCCATGGGCGTCGTGACCGTGCCGCCGGACGCCGCGCAGTCGGTCGCCGAAAGGCTCACCGCGTGCGGCATCGGCGCGCTGCTCAACTTCGCGCCGACAAAACTGAAATTGCCGGCGAGAGTCGCCGTGCGCACGATCGATCTTGCTTCCGAGCTCTCGATACTGACGCATCACCTTCGACGCGGGCTGCGCGATTAGTCAAACTGTCCCGCTCCATCTTGCGAGGGTTGACTCCGTAGCGCGAGAACGCTCCACGCACTGTGCCCATCGTCATGCTTGGTCTGAGTCATCGCACGGCCCCGCCGCACATCCGCGACCGGCATTCGTTTCCGCCTGAACGGGTGGTCGAAGCGCTCGGTGCGCTTCACGATTATCCGGAGATACGAGAAGCGGCGATCGTCGCCACGTGTAATCGGCTCGAGATCTACGCAGAAGTCGACGAGCTCGAGCGCGGCGTTCTGCAGATAAAAGAGTATCTGACCACGTATCGTTCGATGCGCGTCGAAGACTTCGACAAGTATCTCTATACGATGCTCGGCGCCGAAGCGGTCGAGCAACTGTTCCGCGTCTCGTGCGGACTCGATTCGATGCTCGTGGGCGAGGCAGAGATTCTCGCCCAAGTCAAGGCGGCATTGCGCGCCGCGCAACATGCCGGCACCGCTGGAAGCATCTTGGAGCGCTTGTTCCGCAAAGGGCTTGAGACGGGCAAGCGAGCTCGCACCGAGACGGGCATCGGCGGAGATGCGGTCTCGCTCGGCTCCGCCGCGGTCGAGCTTGCGGCGCGTCACATCGAACTGCGTGCGGCGCGCGCGCTTGTGGTGGGCGCGGGCAAGATGGCGTCGATCGTCGCGCGGCACCTTCGGGCTCGCAATGTCGCGGAACTGGTGATAGCAAATCGCACGCTCTCGAGGGCCAAGCAACTCGCGCACGAATTTGCGGGGCGCGCCGCCGACTTGTCGGACGTTCCGGCGCTGCTTGCGGAAGCGGACCTCGTGATCTGTGCGATTGGCGCCGGCACGACGCAGATCTCGAGTCGTCTTCTTGCGGACCAGATGCAGGCCCGCAAGAATAGGTCGCTGCTCATCATCGATGTCGCTACGCCGCGCGACGTCGAGCCGGAAGCAGGCCAGATCGACGGCGTCTCGCTGTACGAACTTTCCGACCTGCGCACCGTCGTCGAGACCCATCTCGAAAGACGGCGCGCACACATGCCCGCGACAGAAGCCATCGTCGCCGAAAACGTTCACGCGTACATGCGCTGGTATCGCTCGCGGGCGGCAGCGCCGCTGATCGCCGACTTGCGCAGGCGTGCGGAATCCGTCCGCGCCGCAGAGATCCAAAAACTCTTCGAGCGCCTGCCTGAGCTGCACGAGCGGGAGCGCGAGCTTATCGAATCGACCAGTCTCGCGATCGTCAACCGCTTGCTGCACGCGCCGGTCACGAAACTGCGCGAAAGCATCGCGGATCGCGCCGAAGAGCAGACCGAGGCGGCTACGCTGCAGGCACTGCTCGACTTGGATGGACTGCACCGCAGTCTTGAGCGCGGTTTGCGCGAGACTCTCGCGCCGCCGCGTGAGCCGTCTGACGCCTGACGCATCCCCGCTGCGTGGAATGCGCGTGCTGTTGACGCGCGCCGCCGCCGCCGACGATAGCACCGAATCTGAACTTCGCTCGCTCGGTGCGACGGTCATGACGATGCCGATCGTGCGCATCGTGCCTCCGGCGGATGGCAGTGCGCTCGCGAGCGCCGTTGAACACGCCGGCTCGTATGACTGGATCGCGTTCACGAGCGTCAACGGAGTCGAAGCATTTTCGCGCGCACGCGGGGCGGCCGAAACGTTACGCGCTGGCGTAACGGCAGAACCGTTGCGAGCGCGTGTCGCCGCTGTCGGAGATGCGACCGCACGCTCGGTGCTGAGGTTCCTTGGCCGGGAAGCCGATCTCGTGCCAAACGTGTTCACCGCGGCGGCGCTTGGCGCGGCGCTCGCCGAACGAGTTCGTGATGGCGAATCGGTTTTGATCGTCCAAGCCGCGGATGCGCGGCCGGATCTTGCTCGCGCGCTTTCCCACGTCGCACCCCCACCCCATGTCGTCACTGCTTACGCGACGGTGTCGATCGCTCCACCCGAGATCGGGGCTGCGGTCGCAGATGCAGACGTCGTCATACTCGCGTCCGGCAGCGCCGCTCGCGGTCTCGCCGAAGCGCTTGCGCCAACGCCTGCCGATACGCTACGCGATAAAGTCGTCGCGTGCATCGGACCCGTGACGGCGGACGAGGCGCAGCGCAACGGAATCCCGGTGACGATCGTCGCACGCGAATCCACCATGCCTGGCATAATCGCCGCGCTCGTCGAGCACACGGCCCGATCGTGATCGTGATCGGCCTCGTCGATGCCGGTGCGGCCGGCATTCTCGCGCGCGCCGCTCTCGGGTTTGTCGTCGCGACGCTTATCGCGTTTGCAGGCTTGCGGACGCGCGCGCTCACAAAGTCGGGCGCAGTCGCCGCCGTATTCGTCGGTATCGCGGTATACGCCGGCGCCGGACTTGCGTGCGCGCTGGCGCTGATCGTGTTCTTCGCTACCGGCAGCGCGCTCTCACATAGTGGCGACGGCGCAGCGGGCAGCGGGGCGAAGCGCGACGCGCGTCAGGTCTTGGCGAACGGAGGCGTTGCTGCTTTATGCGCACTCGCGAGCGCCGCATTCCGCTGGCTCGGACTGCCGTTCGCCGCGGACGGGCTTGCGTTTGCCGCGATCGTCTCGATCGCCGCCTCGGCCGGAGACACGTGGGCGTCGGAGGTCGGTTCACGAGCCGGCGGGCGCCCGCGGCTGATCACGACGTTCGCCGAGGTGCCGCCGCGAACGGACGGTGCCGTTTCTTGGCTCGGAACCGCCGCGGCGGTCGTCGGCGGTGCGCTCGTCGGCCTTGCCGCTGGATTCTTCGGTTTTGGCGGCGTCGTCTGGTGGGGCGCCGTGATCGGGGCCATATCCGGACTTGTTGGTTCGACGATCGATTCGCTGCTCGGCGCGACCGTTCAATCGATCTGGTACTGTCGCGCGTGTGATGAGACGAGCGACGCGCGGTCGCATTCCTGCGGTGCGACTGCGGCCCACGTGCGCGGCATCATCGGCGTGGACAACGACGCGGTGAACGCGTTGACGTCAGCGTGCCTTGCCGGCCTCGCCGCCTCGGTTTTCCTGTTCAATCGTTGAAGAGATCGACTTTGAATGTCGACCCCGGCGAACGTAACGTGGGCCGACATGAAGTCGGCCCCTTCAGAGCGACTAGTGGACGATCAGCGGATTCGGGTACTCCGACGTCGAGTACGTCAACGCGCTGTTCTTGTACTGATAGAAATAAATATCGGCTCCGAGCGCATCCCCGTTCGGTTGGAATGAATACGGGCCGAGAACCGTTTGGAACGTGCCGATCGAAAGTGCGCGATCCAGCATCCGCCGCTCCGTGGTGTGCGCCGCGCGTGCGGCTCCGATCTCGATCTGCGCTGCGACGTATCCGAAGAGCGAGAACGACGAGAGACGACCGAATCGCTGCTGGTAGCGCGTGACGAAACTGGTGGCGGTCGGCATGAACTGCACCGGCGGCACGCACGAACTGATCGTCATACCGTCTGCGTTTGCGGCTAACGTCTTCAGCAGACTATCGCTGTAGAATCCTTGGGTTGCAAGGAACGGCGCGGTGACGCCAGCGGCGCGGATCGCCGGGATGACCTTCTGCATTTCATTTCCCGCGCCGCTCAGGAAGATGAGATCTGGTGCCCAGTCTTTCAGGGCTGCGACTTGCGCTTTAAGGGTCTTGAAATCCACGTCGAGCGGAAAGTCTTTCTCTGTCATCTTCGTCGCCGCGGTGTAGTTCACAAATCCTTGGCCGGCGTCCGCGCCGTAGTCGTTCTCTTCATAGACGACCGCCACGCGTTTCGATCCCATCGTGCGATCGGCGTAGCGCGCGTCGGCGCGACCTTCGGCGACGTCGGTCGGACACAGACGGAAGACGTTGTCGTATCCGGTTTGTGTGAGCGCCGCATACGGCGAGGTCGGGATGATTATCGGCACTTCGTTCTGATGATAAACGGGAAGCGCCAACGCGGTCTCCTGACCGCCGATGTGTCCGATGATGAACGTCGTGGCCGGATCGACGAGCGCGAACTGCGCCTGTTGCTGCGCGATCCCAGGATCGCTCTGGTCGTCAAAGCTGTGCATGACCCAACCGTAGTCGGCGATGCCGCGGGCATCGTTGGCCTCGTCGACGGCCTCTTGTACGCCGTTGGAGAGGTCGATGCCGAATTGCTTCTGGTCGCCGGAGAGCGGCGCGACCACCACGATCGATACGACTTTGGCGTATGGCGGAAAATCCGCAAGCGCAAGGCCGCTCGAGCGGACGAAGAGTGCGGTGGCGCATATCGCCGCGGTGAACGCTATTCTATGGATACGAGAAGGCATGCGAAGTTTCTCCGGCGGCGATCGAGGCCAGCGTCGTGCAGAGGAAGATGACCGAGAAGAGCATGTTCGCGTTGAAGACAGCGGCGTTGAGCGAGAAGACGTCGCGTCCGGACCGGATCAGGGACCATTCGAAGATACACAGCAAGAGCGCAGCCCCGACTCCGGCCCAGTACCATCCGGTGGCGCCCACGGCTACCCCGAGCAGGGCCAGCAACGCTGCGACTCCGAGATGCAAGAGTTGCGGCACGACGCGTCCACTCCCTTCGCCGAAGCGGGCGGGAATCGACGCGATTCGTTCGCGCAGATCGAAATCGCGATCCATGAGAGCATAGAGGATGTCGAATCCGGCCACCCACAGCGTCACAGCTGCGAACAGCAGCCATGCGCCGGTCTCGAATCGGCCGGAGATCGCGATCCAAGCGCCGAGCGGCGCAAGCGCGTCGACCGCGCCGAGGAAGAAGTGCACCGCCCAGCCGACGCGCTTCACATATGGATAGATCACAACGCCGGCGGCGGCGATCGGAACAAGCGCAAGGCAGAGCGGGTTGAGTTCGAACGCGGCGACGACCAAAGCGATGAGACCGAGCAGGATCGCCCAAACCATGACCGACGGCTCGAGTTTGCCGGAAGCCACCGCGCGGCCGGCCGTCCGCGGATTCTTCGCATCCATCCGCGCGTCGATGAGGCGATTCGCCGCCATCGCCGCGGTGCGCGCGCCGGCGACCGCGATCGTGATCCACGCAAGTGCGCTCCACGAAGGAAATCCGCCGCGCGCGAGCAGCGCGCCGACGTACGCAAAAGGCAGCGCGAACAGCGTGTGCTCGATCTTGATCTCATCGAGGAACAGCCGGAGTTTTGCGATCATGATCCGCCGGAGGGCGGGAATCCGAATTCGACCCAGCGCCTGTCCACTTCATCTTTGACCGCGGCGGACATGACGATATCCGGCGGCCACTCGCGGTCGTAACCTTCCTGCGCCGACTTGCGCGTGGCGTCGATGCCGAGTTTGGTGCCGAGCAGCGGCAGCGGACCGGCGTGATCGAGCACATCCACCGGGCCAGGCGCGAAGACGAGGTCGCGGCCGGCATCCACGTTGTTCAACGCGAACCACGCGACATCGCGCGGATTGTGGACGTCGACGTCGTGGTCGACGACGAGGATCGTGCGCGTGAGCATCATCATGTGGCCGAGGCCCCAGAGCGCGTACATGACCTTTTTCGCCTGACCGGGATAGCGTTTCTTGATCGACACGATGGCAAGATTGTGGAAGCCGCCTTCGACTGGAAGATCGTAGTCGACGATCTCGGGCACGATCTGCTGCAAGAGCGGAAGGAAGAATCGCTCCGTCGCTTTTCCGAGCCAGCCGTCTTCCATCGGCGGCTTGCCGACGATCGTGGTCCAGTAGATCGGATCGCGCTTGCGCGTGACGCACGTGACGTGAAAGACCGGATAGTCGTCGGCGAGTGAGTAGACGCCTGTGTGATCGCCGAACGGTCCCTCGCGCCGCAGCTCGGAATTATCCACGTAGCCTTCAAGCACGAACTCGGCATCGGCGGGCACCTTGAGATCCACGGTCCGGCATTGGACCATGCGCACGCCTTGACCGCGCAAGAATCCGGCGAGGACCATCTCGTCGACGCCCGCGGGCAGCGGCGCGGATGCGGAGTATACCACCGCAGGATCTGCGCCGATCACTGCCGCCACCGGCATGCGAGCGGTCGGGCCAGCCGCATCTTGATGTTCGCGGCCGTGTTTGTGCCGCTGCCAATGCATGCCGGTCGTGTTGCGGTCGTAGATCTGCATGCGGTAGATGCCGATGTTCTGCGCGCCGGTCGCCGGGTTTTTTGTGAAGACGAGCGGGAGCGTGATGAACGGGCCGGCGTCGAGCGGCCAACACGTGATGACGGGAATCTCTGAAAGATCGACGTCGGGCCCTTCCGCGACTACTTCCTGACACGCGCCCGAACGCACCGTCTTTGGAAAGATCGCAGCAAGATCTTTGAGTCCGAGAAGCAGTCCAAGTTTGTCGTCAAGTGCGCCGGGCTGCGCGAACTTGAGCAGGCCGCTGACTTTGCCGGCAAGCTCGTCGAGCGCTTGCACGCCGAGCGCGAGCGCCATGCGCCGCTCGCTTGCGAATGCGTTGATCAGCACCGGATAGCGCGAGCCGGCGACGTTCGTGAACAAGAGCGCGGGTCCGCCGCCCGCGCTTTTCACGCATCTGTCGGCGATCTCTGTGATCTCGTAGCGCGGATCGACTCGCGCGGAGATCTCGCGTAGTTCACCATCGCGCCGCAAGCGGTCGACGAATTCTCCGACGTTATTGTACACCGCATCGCTCGTTCTCATCGCAAACGAGGAAAGCCTCGCGCTGCGTGATGGCGCGAGGATTCGGGATGTTGGAACTTTCGCGAAAGTGGGTACGTTATAGTATCGTCTCAAAGCAGAACGCTGCGACGCCGCAGCGCTCAGAGGAGTATCATGAACAAGAAGACCATCGCTGCCGCACTCGTGATCACCGCGATCGCAACCGCGCCGCTCGCGATGTCGGCACGCGCGGACAACTTGCTCAACAGCGTGTTGAAGGGCGCCGCGGGCGTGTTCGCCGTGAAGGCGGTCGCCGTTCCGCTCGACCATTTCATCAACAGCATCATGTTGGCGAACAACGTCGCGAACCAAGAGAAGACGAAGGTCGTGCCCATCATCGAGACAGGATCCGCGACGTATGTCGGCGCCGCGCAAGTCAGCGGTCCGCAGTCGGCGATCGACCAGGTCCAAGCTGTTGGCGCATTCGCCGCGCAATGGAATAACGGCGTATGGCAGGTGAGAGCCCTCATCCCCATCGACAACCTGAATGTCCTTAAGGGGTTCAAGCGAGTCTACGGTGTCGGCGTGGACGCCGTGATCAACGCCCGCCTGTAAGACGGCGGCGGGGCCGGCTGCGCCGGCCAATCGAGAACCCCCGCATAGACAACCGCCCAAGGCGGTTGTCTTGCTATTTCCGGGACAGAACAGAAAACACCGAACTGTTAAGAAGGAGATGATAAATCGGTTAATAATCTACGACGTAATAATTAACCAACACACCATTTGCGACAAGTCTCGCGAATCGGAGAAAAAAATGGGCATCGATATCGCAGTCGCCAAGAACTTTTCACTCGACCTTGACCCCGACGAAGTCCTCGTAACGGTCGACGGAGACCTGAGCGGCGTTTCAGGTCGAGAGATCCGGCGCAAACTCGCGAGCGTCTTGAAAGAAGACGCAGCATCAAGGGTCGCGCTCGATCTCGGCGGCGTCAGCGGGCTCGATTCGTCCGGTTTGGCTGCGCTGATCGGGATTTTGCGGCTCGTGCGCGAGCGCGGCGGCGATGTACGCGTTATCGCAGCGAACGCCCCGGTACGCCGGATATTCGAGATAACCGCTCTGGCGCGGGTATTCAAGTATCGTCCGGCGCAGTTGGCCAACGCGTCGGCCGCATGAAGGCGGGCCACGCCTGCGCAATCGCGTGAAAGGTCAAGACTACGTGAACGTACGTCGACTTGTCGCCGCAGCTGTTATCGCGGCTGCGGCGCTGTTGATCGCCGGCTTCGCGCGGGCTGAAGCCGCACCGGCCGAAATCGCCACTGCTCCGGATATGACCAGGCCCACTCCGGCCGGTACTTCGCCTGCTCCGTCGGCGACAGCCGCGGCCCCAAACGCGAGCGCGGCGCCGCAGATGAAGCTGACACTCGCCGACGCTTTGCAGATCGCCCAAGCGAACAATCTCTCGTATCAAGCAGCGGCACAGGACGTCCAGGCAGCCGCGGCTCGTGTCATTCAGGCCGGCGCCGGTCGCGTGCCCGCGCTCTCCGCCGGTTACTCGTACGTCCACACGCAAAATGCGGCGTTCTTCATTTTCCAATCGCCCGGACCGGGCGGAAAGCTTGTCTCGAAAAAACTCTTCTTCTCCGCGACCGATCTCAACAACGTCAACGCGACGCTGAGCTATGCGATCTTCAGCGGAGGTGCGGTGCAGGCCGCGGTGGGCCGGGCAGCCGCCGGACTGTCGTCGGCCGAGAGTTCGCTGGACGCAGAGCATGCCAACGTGATCCGCGACGTGACCAACGCATATTTCGCGCTGATCGAATCGCGCCAGTCCGCCGTGATCGCGCATCAGACCGTTTCGGTTGCACAAGAGAATCTCGGGATCGCCTCAGACGGCTACAAAGCCGGCACGCTAGACAAGGCGGATGTGTTGCGCGAGCAAGTCGTGCTTTCAAACGCCCAAGTGCGCGAGATCCAGGCCGACGCCTCAGCGGCGCTCGACAACGCAACACTCGCAAATCTTTTGAACGTCGACCTCAACAGCATCATCGAACCGACCGAATCCTTAGGCGCGGCCACGCCAACATTCACACTGGATGGAGTGACCGCGGAAGCGCAATCGCGGCGCCCCGAACTCGGGGCCGCACGCGCGGCTGTTGCGCTCGCGGACGAATCGGTCAAAGCTGCTCGCGCGGGCACGCTTCCTAGTATCGGGCTCGAGATCTCCGATGCGAGCAGCAAACCCAACTTCGAGAACGTTCCGCAGCCGCAGCTCTCGGAGACGCTGGCGGTGACTTGGAAGCTCTTCGACGGTGGCCTGACGCACGGCAAGGTCGCCGAAGCCGCAGCAGATGTTGCGAAGGCCAAGATCAACCTGAAGCAGCTCGGCAATTCCGTCGATTTAGAGGCGCGCCAGGCATATTTCAACTATTCGGCCGCGCAAGCCGAAGTCGGCGCGGCGAAATCGGCGCAAGATTCAGCGGATGAAAGCCTGCGGGTCAGCCAGTTGCGGTTCCGCTCCGGCGTCGGCACCTCGCTCGAACTTTCGGACGCGCTTCTCGCCGACGAACAAGCGCAAACGCAGTACGTGAGCGCGCAAGCCGACTTGCGCATCGCACTGACCGCGCTTCAACGCGCCGCCGGACTACTTTAATATTTGAAGGGGCCGGCATTATGTCGGCCCTCGTTTTTCGTTTGGGCAGGCGATGCTTGCCCTACTACAGATTTGTCCGACTAGCGGCTATCTCCATGCGATCGCACTCGCGCGCCGGGTTCGGGCTGTAACAGTCCACAAGTACAAGACCGTGGCTTCCTTTGTAGATCCGGTCTTGATACTTCGAACCGATGACTTTCATGCCTGAGTCTTTCGCGTCGGGCGGAAGATACGGGGTTATCAGCGCGTACGCAGTCGCCGGATCCTTGCCTTCATAGAAATCAAGCGATAGAGATCGCGCGATCGCGGGTGCTTTGCGATCGTATGTCACGGTGAGATAGCCGTGCTCAGTCGTGTAGATCGCGGCGCCCGGCGGCGGCGAGGGCAGCGGGTGATACTTCGAACTTTGCGGCGGAGAAGGCGAGCCGAGAACCATTTCGACCTGGGTCCGCGTGTAGCCGAGCGTCGCGCAGCACGCTGGGGGCGCCTTGCTTGCGCAGGCCGCAAGACCCAGAACCGTGCTCGATGCAATCACGGCCGCTGTGACCGAGCGGAGCGTGCGTCGAAAGGTTGCCACGGACAAGATGTACGCGCATTCTTGCGAGAGTCATTCAAAAAAAGGGGGCCGACTAGCGTCGGCCCCTTCAGTCAATTACGGGTTTAGAGTTATTTCGAGTGCGAGTTCTCGCCCGTCAGCACGCGTGAGAGATTTACGCGGCCTTGGCTGTCGATCTCGCGAACCTTGACGGTCAGCGTATCGCCCAGATTGACCTCGTCCTCGACGCGGTTGACGCGATGTTCCGCCAACTGCGAGATGTGCACGAGGCCTTCTTTGCCCGGGAGGATCTGCACGAAGGCTCCGAAGTTCATGATGCGCTTCACCACGCCCGTATAGACCGCACCGACCTCGACGTCGCGGACGAGATCCTCGACGATCTTCTTAGCCTTCTCGCCGCTCTCGCCATCCGGCGCCGCGATGAACACGCGGCCGTCGTTCTCGATATCGATCTTGACGCCGGTATCGGCGACGATCTTGTTGATGACTTTGCCGCCTGGCCCGATGACGTCTTTGATCTTCTCTGGGTTGATCTCAAGGACGTACATGCGCGGTGCGAACGCGGACAAGCCGCGCCGCGGCTGTGCGATCGTCTCGCGCAGCTTGCCGATGATGAAGAGCCTGCCGTCGCGCGCCTGCTCCATGGCGCGGCGCATGATGTCGATCGTGATGCCCTGCACCTTGATGTCCATCTGCACTGCGGTGATGCCGTCGACCGTGCCGGCGACTTTGAAGTCCATCTCGCCGAGCGCGTCTTCGAGCCCTTGGATATCCGAGAGAATACCGGGGCGGCCATCCTTGAGGATGAGACCCATCGCGATGCCGCCGACGTGTTTCGGCAGCGGCACGCCGGCATCCATGAGTGCAAGCGTGCTCGCGCACACCGAGCCCATAGACGACGAACCGTTGGATTCAAACGTCTCCGACACGAGCCGGAGCGTGTACGGGAACTGATCCGCCGGCGGAAGGAGCGGCACGAGTGCGCGCTCGGCAAGGTGGCCGTGACCGATCTCGCGGCGGCCTGGTCCGCGCATGGGGCGCGTCTCGCCGACCGAGTATGGCGGGAAATTGTAGTGGTGCATGTAGCGCTTGAACGTCTGCGGGCCCAACCCGTCGATGCGCTGTTCGTCCGAAATAGAGCCGAGCGTCGCAGCCGTGAAGATCTGCGTCTCGCCGCGCGTGAAGAGCCCCGAGCCGTGCGTGCGCGGCACGATCGTGGTGCGGCACGTGATCGGCCGGATCTCGTTCAAGCGGCGGCCGTCCGGCCGAATGCCCTCGTCCACGACCATGACGCGAAGCTCATCTTCTTCGCGCGCCTTGACGCACTTGTCGAATTCCTGATTCTTCGGGTCTTCGAGCAACGGCCGCAATTCGTGTTCGAGCGGATGGCCGACGATGCGGCGCTTTGCTTCGTCGCGCGTGATCAAGTCGAACGCGCGCTGGCGGTCGGCTTTGCCGGTGACGCGCATCGCGCGGGAGATCTCCGCCCCGAACATTTCATCGACGAATCGACGCAGCGAAGGCGACGGCAAGAACAGCTTGAACGCGCGCTTCGGTTTACCGGCGCGGCGGGCGAGCTCGTTGATGACCCGGATGATCTCTTTGATGCGTTCGTGCCCGAACGCGACGGCGCCGAGGAATTGGTCCTCCGAGATCTCTTTCGCGCCGCCCTCGACCATCATCACCGCATCGGACGTGCCGGCCATGATCATGTCGAGCGTGCTCGCGTCCATCTGCGACTTCGCGGGATTCACCACGTATTCGCCGTCGACGATGCCGACGCGCACCGCAGCGACGTTGAAGTCAAACGGAATGTCGGAGACGGCAAGCGCCGCGCCCGCGCCGATCATCGCGACGACGTCGGGGTCGACTTCCGGATCGACCGAAAGCACAGTGCAGATGATGTGGACGTCGTTGCGGAAGCCGTCCGGGAAGAGCGGTCGGATCGGCCGATCGATCAGGCGTGCTGTGAGCGTCGCCTTTTCGGACGGTCGACCTTCGCGCTTGATGAAGCCGCCCGGTATCTTACCGGCGGCGTACATCCGCTCTTCGTAGTCGCACGTGAGAGGAAAGAAATCGATGCCTTCGCGGGGGTTTGCGCTTGCAGTGGCGGCGGCTAGGATGCAGGTGTCGCCGTAGCGCACGAATGCGGAGCCGCTGGCTTGGCGCGCGAGTTCACCGGTTTCAATGGTGAGTGTGCGGCCGCCCAGCTCCAGGCTGACGGACTCTGGCAAAAGGGGTTCCTCCTAGATTCTTATCAATAAACTTCTATATTCGACGGTGGTTTGTTCTCAAGGCCCCAGGTGTATACCTGGATATGCAAAGCGCGCCACGCCCGATGTTTCGAGGGGAGACGCGCGCGAATCATACGTATCAGATACTAATGGCGCAGTCCGAGTTTGGCGACGATCGCCCTGTACCGCTCGAGATCGCTTCGCTCGAGATAGCGGAGCAGGCTGCGCCGCTTACCGACTTTGATGAGCAATCCGCGCCGGCTCGCGTGATCTTTTTTGTGGGTCTTGAAGTGATCGGTCAGCTCGTTGATCGACTCGGTGAGAAGCGCGATCTGCACTTCCGGTGAACCCGTGTCTTCTTTTTTTCGCTGATGCTTATCTATGACCGCAGTTTTGCGATCTTTGCTGAGTGCCACGGTGTGATAGGCTCCTTCCGAATTCGCGTACGGCCGCAGCACCGCATCGATTGCGGGCCGCAACGCCGTCGTAACAAGGCACCGTAACAGGATACCATGCGCGACGATTTGCGGTCAAACGGAAGGAGCGATGAAAGCGCTATCTGGGGATGAGGAGGACTTGTCCGGCGTGGAGCTTGCTCTTCGGGCTGAGGTGATTGATCTGCGCGACTCGATATGCGGATTCTGCGACGTCGCTGCCGGGCGCGGCGGATCGCGCCACGAGACCCCAGACGGTGTCACCGGGGGCAACTTTGACGTGAGCGTAGCTGACCTGCGTGGACGTGTAGACGCGAGCTCCCCAGACGACGGGGAGAGCGAAAACCACGACGAGGGAGAGAAACTGGATGAGCGGAATCAGGGTCGTCCGCGACGAGCTGTGGCGTTGAAACATGGAAGCCGTTCCCTCCGGCGAGGCCGATACGAACATACGTTTGTTGGCCTAATCTTATCGCCGGGCGGGGAAGCTGTCAAGAAATATTCGAACAAATGTTTGCAAAAACTGACCCTGTATGGTACGATGCTCTGTGCGCGACGGTCGGCCTAGCGACCGCCGTACAATATCGTCACCCTCTGTCCCGATTGGCGACAAGGTGAGAAGGCGGTAGATATCCGTGGATCGCAAGACGACGCCGCGTCAACAAGCCATCCTAGATACCATTCGTGATTTTCGCCGCGAGCATGGCTATCCGCCGTCAGTCCGTGAGATCGGTGAGCGCGTCGGCCTCTCGTCCAGCAGCACCGTGCAATGCCACCTCCGCACGCTAGAGAAGAAAGGTCTGATCAAGCGCGATCCGACCAAGCCCCGCGCCCTTGTCTCTGGAAATGAATCGCGCGAGGAGACCCTCTCGCTTCCGGTTGTCGGCCGCGTCGCCGCGGGCTGGAACTACGAAGCCATCCAAAATGTCGACGAGCGCATCAGCGTGCCGGCGCATTTCGCAAAGAATTCTGGATCGTTCATGCTCCGCGTCAAGGGCGACTCCATGGTCGACGCGGCGATCCTCGACGGTGATCTCGTCGTCGTCAACCCGCAGCCGGTGGCCGAAAACGGCGACATCGTCGTGGCATATCCCGATGACACGCAAGGCGGCGACTGGGAAGCTACCATCAAAACCTTTTACCTGGAAAACGGCAGAGTGCGTCTGCAGCCCGAGAACAAATTCATGGAGCCCGTCTACACCACGAAGGCCAAGATCGTCGGCAAAGTGACGGCGCTCATCCGCAAATTATAGAAAAAAAGGCGGACCATTAAGGTCCGCCCTACAACTTCTCCATCGATGAAACCGTCAATCGCTATCACCGTCGGGGTCCAAGAGGCCGCGGCGCGCGACCATTGGGCCACCTACCGTCATGCCGTCGAGCAGGCGGGCGGCGAGCCGACCCTCGTTTATGGAAATTTCACGCCAGAACAAGTCGCGGCGATCATCTCCGAATACGATGGCCTGCTGCTCCCGGGCGGCGGCGACGTTTCGCCGGACGAATACGCCGGTCGCCCACACCCGTCGATCGATACCTCGTCCGCCGATCGAGATGCATTGGAACTGGAAGCGGCGCGCGTGGCAAAGCGCGCAGGGATTCCGACGCTTGCGATCTGCCGCGGCTGTCAAGTGGTCAACGTCGCGCTCGGCGGCACGCTGTTCGAGGATATCGAAGATCTCTACGATTCCTCGGACGGCCACGCGATCGAACATCAGCAGACGCCCGGTCACTCGCGCCAGGAGCCGACGCATCCGGTCGATATCCAGACGAACTCCGCGCTCGCGCAGGCCGTCGACGCCGTCTGCATCGAGACGAACACGATGCACCATCAAGCGGTGCGCCGCGTGGCGTACGGATTGCGAGTCGTAGCCATGACGCGCGACGGCACGATCGAGGGCATCGAGGCGGACGACGGACATCCGTTCTACATCGGCGTTCAGTGGCATCCTGAAGAACTCGTCGGACGAGATGAGCCGAGCCGGCGCTTGTTCCGCGCGTTGGTCGAGCACGCGGCTGCGCGCGCGCACCGTCGCGCCAAGCCGTCGACTGCCGGATCCGCGTAGGATAGTCGCGCATTGAGCGTCGGCCGGATCGGCCGATTCGAGCACGCAGTCGCCGCATTAGAGCAGCGGCTTTTTCCGGTGCTTCGCCGCGCCGCCGACGAACCGCACATGGCAGCCGTGCGCGAAGCGATCGGCCCGTCCTTCGCGGCACTCGTCGCGGTCACCGCGGTCGCGTGGGGCGTCGGGCACGGACCCGACCTTACGACGTCGTTCTTCGCGGCTTACCGAGCGGGCTTCGGCGCGATGGGCGTCGCACTTGCGGCCTTTCTCGCCGAACGCCTTGCGCGGACCTTCGGCTACGATCGCGCGCTCGCCGTCGTCTTGAGTCTCGGCGCGTTTTACATCTCGTTGCCGGTCGATTCGCGTCTTCATCCGTGGACTGCGATCGTGCAGATCGCGTCGACGAGCATATTCCTGGCGCTCATCGTCGCGCTCGTGACCGCTCAATGTCTGCGCGTGGCATACGCGCTGCTGCCGCGTTTCGAAGCGGCCGCGGCCGCGACCACAGCGTCTGCTCTGTTGTTCGTCGTGCCGGCCGCAGCCGGCGTCAGCCTCGCAGATCTGCTGTTGCCGATCATCAAACCGCTTGTCGCTGTCGGCGACACGCTGCCGGGGCTGCTCGTGGTCGTGCTCTTGCAGACGCTGCTCTGGTGCGCGGGCGTTCATGGGCCCGCGTTCCTCTCGGCGATCATCACGCCGGTGTATCTGCACGCGCTCGATCAGAACAGCCAAGCATACCTAAACCACCAGACGCCGCCGCATATCGTCACGATCGCTTTGGCGGTCTTCTATTTCCCGGGCGGATCCGGCGCCACGCTTTCGCTGGCGTTGCTCATGTTTCGATCGCGCGTCGCGCGGCTGCGAAAGCTCGCGCTCGCATCGCTCGTACCGTCGCTCGCCAACATCAATGAGCCGCTCATTTTCGGCATACCGCTCGTCATGAATCCGACATTGGCATTGCCGTTCGTGGGCGTTCCGCTCATCCTCGCGACGCTGACGTATGCAGCGATGGCGCTCGGATTGGTCGACAAGACCGTGTTCTGGATCCCGCCGGTCAATCTGCTGCCTGCATTTGTCAGCGCGTGGCTCCTGACCGGTCGCGACTGGCGCGCCGTGGTCTTGGTCGCGGTGAACGTCATAATGGGCGCGATCGCATACGCTCCTTTCCTACGCTCGTTCGAATCGTCCATCAGCCGCGAACCGGAACAAGCGGAAGAACTCGTGCGCTCGGCGACCGCCATTCGCGAGCACGAGCTGGAGGTGGAGCGGCATCCGGAGCGCCTGCTCGGCGAGACCCACGATGATCGATAGGCTGCGCGCCGCTGTCGCCGATCTCGAGATCAGCAAACGGGTGTTTAAAGCTGCCGAAGCCGCCATCGAGCGCGCGCTTCCGGCTTGGCGTGCTCGCGACGAACAAGGGTTCAGCGTGTTTGCAAAAGTGCGACGCGCTTTTACCAAAGCAGATCTGCACGACGGCCATCTGGCTGGGACCACCGGCTACGGTTATCACGATCGCGGCCGAGAAGCGTACGAAGGCCTCGTCGCGGACTGCATGGACGCAGAATCGGCGCTTGCGCGCATCCAACTCGCGAGCGGCACGCAGGCGATCGTCGCCACTCTCGCCGCGCTGCTGGAGCCGGGCATGCGGCTCCTCTCCGCGACCGGCAGCCCGTACGATACACTGCGGATGTCGCTCGTGGATCATCCGCGCGGTCTTTGCAGCCGGGGAATCGATTACGACGAGGTCCCGTGGATGTCGGGAGCGCGGCCCGCTTCGGCCGATCTCGTCGCCGCTCTCGATCGCGCGCCCGACGTCGTATTCGTCCAGCGATCTCGCGGCTACGCGGTCCGCCCGTCGCTCGACATCGCGTCGATCGAGTGGCTAGTGAATACGATCCGCGACCGTGCGCCGAACGCTTTGGTCGTCGTCGACAATTGTTATGGCGAACTCGTGGAAGAGCGCGAACCATGCGCCGTGGGCGCCGACGCCGTGGTCGGGTCGCTCATCAAGAATCCGGGCGGTGGGCTCGCCGAATCCGGCGCGTACGTGGCCGGCAAGAAAGATATCGTCGACTGTGTCGCCGAGCGCGTATTCGCGCCGGGATTGGGTTCCGCCGTGGGGCCAACGCTGGGTGCGATCCGCTCGCTGCTCGCCGGATTGCACCGCGCTCCGCGCGCGGTCGTTGAAAGTTTGAAGATCATGGATTTCACGGCCGCGCTTTTCGCCGAACTCGGCTACGTCGTGGATCCCGAGTGCGGCGCAGCGCGCACGGATACGATCCAAGCGTTGCGGCTCGGTTCACCCAAAAAACTGATGGCGTTCGCTCGCGGCCTGCAGCGCATGCTGCCGGTCAACGCGCGCGCAATGCCCGTGCCCGGCGCGGTGCCTGGTTACGCCGATCCGGTGCTGATGGCCGATGGCGCGTTCATATCGGGTTCAACGATGGAACTGTCTTGCGATGCGCCCGTGCGCGAGCCGTTCGAGGTGTACGTGCAAGGCGGATTGGATTCGAGCCACGGCGTGCTGGCTGCGATCAACGCTGCCAATGAAGTTGAAACGACCAGTTAGAGTTCCGGCCGCCGCGCAGATACGTCGAAGGGCTGCATGATGCGGCCGCGAGGAGGACCCTCGCATGGCGGTGCCTTCGGTTCCGTGCCGCCCCCGCCGAGGCTCCGAAACTCGCGTTGCAGTTGGTCGATCTCGGTCTGCTGTTCGCCAAGTTGCTTTTGGAGCGCAGCTATTTCCGAGTCGCCTTGATCGCCAAAGCAGTAGTTCGAGTTCGGCGCTTGGAGTGCGACCGGCTGCGTTTCCTCATCGCCGAGCGGCCAGCCGGACGACTGCGATTCGAACGAATCGTCCGCCTCAAGCGAGCCATAGCCCGAGTAGCCCGAAGTGCCATCGATCGCCGTTGCGAAGTCCATCATGGTGATGCAGTCACTCCCGTTTGTTCAGTTCTGATCGCTCGCAGGCGCTATCACCGGCGTGTTCGCGCTCGGCAAGTGGCGCTCCGAACGGCAGGCGCTCGTGACCTTCGCGAGAATACTATGCCGCATGAACGGTGAGCTGAGCAGGCGCCAATACGTCCGCGTGGCCGTCTCATTGCCGGTCGAATTTTCACTTGAGGGAGAGCCGCAGCCGCACGACGGTTCGGTTTTCGACCTCGGCGCAGGCGGCATGCGTCTCGTGGCTTCATACGACCTGCCTCCGCGAGCAGCGGTCGGCCTCAAATTCCACCTCCCCGGAACCGAGCGCACGGTGCAGGCCAAGGGCCGTGTGGTGTTGAGTTTCTTCGCGCGCAACGAGCAGAAGTTCCATCACGGCATCGCGTTCACGTCCATCGACCCAGGCGACCGGAGCGCGATCGCCGGGTTCGTCGAAACTCAGGACGCGCAGCGCCGAGCGTAGTCCCCAGCGCCGCGAACGTGGGCCGACTAGCGTCGGCCCCTTCAATAAAATAGGGCCGACATAAAGTCGGCCCCTTCATTTATAACAAGCTTGGTCAGTCGCCGCGCGATTCACCCATGAAGCCGTAGAAATAATATTCGCAGCCGTCGGTCATCGTGACGACGACGCGCGTCTCTTCGTACGATGCGCGCACGACCTGTTTGCCGGCCATCGTGTCGAGGATGCCCTGCGCAAAAACGCGCTCAGCTTCCCGAAGCGCTTCCGGATCGATTTCGAGTATATCGGACTCGTGAATTTGGCTCACGCTCGGGTCATCCACAGCAATATACAACTCCGGCGCCTCAGGTCGTCGCCTTCTCTATAGAGTTTCGGCCGCTACGGACGATAAACTTAGGTTAGTCGCGGAATAAGACGCCCGCGGGAGGCAGCCTGCGACCCACCGAAATCGCGGTTCCACATGTATGAGCTTGAAGCCATGAACGGCCCTCTAGACGGCAAACGGTGGTCGTTTTCCCGGGACATAACCATCGGTCGCGACGGTGAGGGCGCGGCGTTGCCCACGGATCGAGCGGCATCTCGGTCTCATGCTCGCGTCAGTATTGTAGATGAGAATCTCGTCTTGGCCGATCTCGGCAGCCGCAACGGCACGATCGTGGACGGCGTCGCGATCGAGACCGCCACGCGCGTCGAACTGGGTCAGCCCTTCATCGTCGGCCGAACGATGCTGTGCATCCGCAAGTCATCCGAAGATCTGAAAGCGTAAAATCCACATGCCCGTCACCGTCAACACGTTTTTTGAGAAGAAGAAGCGCCGTGAGAAGATCGCCGTGCTCACCGCGTACGATGCGCTCGTCGCGGCGATGGTGCACGCAGCCGGTGCAGACGCGATCCTCGTCGGCGATTCCGCCGGCATGGTATTCGGCGGACATGACACGACGCTGCCCGTGACGATGGACGAGATGCTCTACCACACTCGTTCGGTCGTTCGTGGAGCCCGGGGTGCGTTCGTCATCGCGGACATGCCGTTTCTCTCCTATCAGTGCGGCCACGACGAGGCGGTGCACAACGCCGGCACGTTCCTCAAAGAGGCCGGCGCGCACGCCGTCAAGATCGAGGGCGGCCACGACCCCGCTTTGGTCGCGCGCCTCGTAGCGACAGGTATCCCCGTGATGGGGCACCTCGGTCTCACGCCGCAGTCCGTCCACGCGCTCGGGGGGTTCCGCGCCCAGGCCAAGACCACCACGGCCGCCGCTGCGCTCGTGGAGCAAGCGCGCGCACTCGCCGATGCGGGATGTTTTTCTATCGTCTTGGAGTGCGTGCCGAGCGCGGTAGCTGAGAGCGTGACCGAGGCGATCGCATGTCCGACGATCGGCATCGGCGCCGGCGCCGGCTGCGACGGCCAAGTGAGCGTGATCAACGATCTCCTCGGGCTGTCGACGGGTTATCTGCCAAAGCATGCCAAGCGCTACGCGCATTTCTACGACGACGGTCTTATCGCGCTGCGCCAGTATATCGCTGACGTACGCAGCCTCGCATTCCCCGGGCCAGAAAACGAAGTGGATACGACGCAGCAGCGGGCGCAGAAGACAAAAAGTGCGTCTGTGGATCCCTCGACGCCGTAACGCGTGAAGGTCGTTCGATCCGTCGCGCAAGCGCGCGCCGAGCGCGCTGCTTTGCCGGCGCCCGTCGGCTTCGTCCCGACGATGGGTGCGCTGCACGCAGGACACGCTTCGCTCGTTGATCGCGCGCGCTCCGAGTGCGCGTCGGTCGTCGTCTCGCTTTACGTGAACCCATTGCAATTCGCGCCCGGCGAAGACTTCGCTCGCTATCCGCGCACGTTCGAGCGCGACGCCGCCTTGCTGGAATCCGGTGGTGTCGATCTACTGTTCGCGCCATCCGATGATGAACTCGTCGGCGCGGACGCGCAGACGGCAGTAGAGGTCGGCGCGGTCGCCGCGCGTCTAGAAGGCGAACGGCGGCCCGGACATTTTCGCGGCGTCGCGACGATCGTGCACAAACTCTTCAACATCGTCGCGCCGCAGCGCGCGTACTTCGGACAGAAAGACGCACAGCAGCTCGCCGTCGTGCAACGCATGACGGCTGATATGGACGTGCCGGTCGACATCGTCGCGTGCCCGATCGTGCGCGACGTCGACGGGGTCGCGCTCTCATCGCGCAACGCGTATCTGAGCGCTGAAGAAAGGCGCGATGCTGTGCGGCTTTCGCGCGTTCTTCGTATGATCGCAGACGGACTGGGCGCCGGACGTCGCGACATAGACGCGCTGATCCGCGAATCACTGCCAACGCTGCTGCCGCTACGAAACGACTACGTCGCGGTTGTCGATCCGCGCGCGTTCGAACCGCTCGATTTCGCACCCGCCGGCGTCGATCTGCTGGTCGTCGGCGCCGCATATTGCGGTGCGACGCGGCTCATAGATAACGTGCCTGCGCACACGGCGTAGGAGGGCCGCTCGGATGGGCCGACTAAGCAACCGCACCCATCTATGAGCACCCCCGAAAACTCCAGCCTCGCGGGCCGGACCGTCCTCGTCGGCGTCTGCGGCGGTATCGCCGCTTATAAATGCGCGGGGGTCGTCAGCAAATTGCGTCAGGCGGGCGCCGACGTGCACGTCATCATGACGGACGCCGCGCGCAAGTTCGTCTCACCGCTCACGTTTGCGGCCGTCTCGGGCAACGACGTCCACATGGAGATGTTCGACGCGGGGACGGCATGGCAGGTCGCGCACATCACGCTCGTGCGCAAGTCCGAACTTTTCCTCATCCTGAACGCGACGGCGAACACGTTGGCCAAACTCGCGCACGGCATCGCCGACAATCTGCTCACGACGTGCGTTCTCGCGACGCGCAACCCGATTCTGGTCGCGCACGCCATGAACACGGCGATGCTCGAAGCGGAACCCACGCAACAGAATCTCTCGACGCTGGCTGCGCGCGGCGTGGAGTTCGTCATGCCTGCAGCCGGATTCTTGGCGTGCGGAGAATTCGGCGACGGTCGCCTTGCGGACGAGGAAGACATCGTCCGCGCCGCAACTCGCATCCTCGAGCGCGGGGCAAGTATGACGGACGAACGCGTGCTGATCACCGCCGGTCCGACGCGCGAGTTCCTGGATCCGGCGCGTTTTCTCTCGAACCCGTCCACCGGCAGAATGGGTTATGCGCTTGCCGATGAGGCGCGCCGCCGCGGCGCAGCCGTCACGCTCGTCAGCGGACCGACGGAGATCCGCACCCCATCCGACGTCCGGTTCGTGCGCGTCGTGTCGGCGCGCGAGATGCACGCGGCGGTACTCGAACACTTGCCCGAGTCGTCGCTGTTCATCGGCGCCGCGGCAGTGGCCGACTTCCGTCCGGCGGTCGAAGCGACGGCAAAGGCGAAAAAACGCGACGCCGATCTGCACGTCGATCTCGCGCCGAATCCGGATGTCATCGCCGATGTCGCGCAGCGCCGCCCGCCTGGCTGTCTCGTCGTCGGATTCGCGGCCGAGACCGACGATCTCGAAACAAATGCGCGCGAAAAGCTCGCTCGCAAGAAGTTGGACTGCATCGTCGTGAACCGCATCGGGCGCAACGGCGGTGCGTTTGCGTCGACGGAAAACGAAGTAAGAATGTTCTGGCCCGGCGGCGAGCAGGACGTGCCGCGCGCGTCAAAGGCCGACGTCGCGGCGACGATCCTCGACCGCATCGCCGCTCTGCGGCGCAACGGCTGACCGTGCTGCTCGCGCTCGACATCGGCAACTCGAACATCAAGTTCGGCCTCTTCGAGAGTGACGGCAAGAGCGCCGGCACCCTCGCGCACACGTGGCGCTCGGTCACCGATCCGCGTCAGACCGGCGATGAACTTGCGGCGCTCGTCTACGGCATGCTCGCGGTGCGAGGTGTTTTGCCATCTGTGGTCAAGCGGGTCGTCGTCGCAAGCGTGGTGCCCGAGCTGTATCGCGCGGTCACCGGTGTTGCGCAAAGTTACTTCAACTGTCGCGCGGAGTTCATCTCGGCGGCGCGCCAGACGATCGTGCCGGTTCGCACCCAGCGGCCTGCGGAGCTCGGCGCCGATCTCATCGCCAATGCGATCGCCGCGCTGCGCAAGTACGGCGCACCGCACATCGTCGTCGGCTTCGGCACTGCCACCACGTTCTCGGCGGTCGATTCGATCGGCGCCTTCGCGGGAGCCGCGATCGCGCCCGGCATCGAGATCTCGGTCGACGCGCTCGTCGCACGCGCGGCTAAGTTGATGAGCGTTCCGCTCGTGCGGCCGGCCAAGGCGCTCGGCACGGACACGTCGTCCGCACTACAGTCGGGCATCATCTTCGGATTTGTCGGGCAGACCGAATTCCTCGTCGCGAAGATCGCCGCCGAGCTCGGCGGCAAGCCGACAGTGATCGCGACCGGCGGCCTCGCCGAACTCGTCGCGACCAATACGAAATGCATTCACCACGTGGACGAGAGCCTAAGCCTTCACGGCCTTTACATCTGGGCTACCGCCGGATCGTCTGAACAATCGACTGAAGGGGCCGAGAGGATCCCTGAAGGGGCTGACGCCAGTCGGCCCAACACCGCAAAACTCAAACGATAGGAAGTATCGAATTGGTCGTACGTAAGATCTCGATCGCCGCGTTCGCTGGATCGCTGCGCAAGAAATCATTCAATCGCGGCTTGCTGCGTGCGGTTGTCGCTCTCGCGCCGCCAGACGTCGAAATTCGCGTCGTCGACATCGACGATCTGCCGCTTTTCAACGCGGATCTTGAGAGCGAGACGAATCCGCTGCCGCCGGTGAAGCGCTTGTGCGACGCGATCAAGGGCGCTGACGCGCTCCTGATCGTGACGCCGGAATACAACTATTCGATCCCGGCGGTGACGAAAAACGCTTTGGATTGGGCGTCGCGGACGGACGGCGTGCTCGATGACAAACCCACCGCGCTCATGGGCGCGTCGCCCGGCCGATTCGGCACGGTGCGCAGCCAACTTCACCTGCGACAAGCCGCGATCGAAAACAACATGCACGTACTCAATGATCCCGAGCTCTATGTGACGCAAGCCCGAACGAAGTTCGACGAGAACGGCGACCTGACGGACGACGAAACGAAGAAGCGCGTCGTCGAGCTGCTCGAAGCGCTGGCAGCCTTCGCGCGCCGCTTGAATCAAGGCCCCGAACAAAGCGTCCGTCCGTGATTCCGGTTCTCATCGGCTCCAAGTGGGAACGCCCGCCGCGCGAGACGCTGCCGGTCTTCAATCCCGCGACGGCCGAGGAAATCGAGCGCGTGCCTTTGAGCACGGCCGCCGACGTGAATTGCGCGGTCACTGCAGCCGCTGTGGCATTCGAAGATTGGAGCCGCACGACGGTCATGGACCGCCAACGGCTCATGTTCGCCTACAAAGCGCTGCTCGAACAGCATGTGGACGAACTTGCCGCCATCATCACGCGGCACCATGGCAAGACGCTCTCCGAAGCGCGCGGCGAAGTGCGGCGCGGCATCGAGGTCGTTGATTTCGCGTGCGCGGCGACCACGATTCTGCAGGGCCGCACGTTGCGCGAAGTGGGCGCCGGCGTTGATCAGGATTGTTATCGTTATCCGGTCGGCGTCGTTGCGGGAATAACGCCATTTAATTTCCCGGTGATGATACCGCTGTGGATGTTTCCGCTCGCCGTCGTGTGTGGCAACACGTTCGTGCTCAAGCCCTCGGAACGGACGCCGCTTGGCGCGGTACGGCTCGCCGAGTTGTTCGTGCAGGCGGGTTTTCCGGACGGCGTTCTCAATGTCGTGCACGGCACCACGGAGTGCGTCAACGCGCTGATCACGCACAGCAGAGTCGCGGCGGTCTCGTTCGTCGGATCGGAAGCGGTCGCAGCCCACGTCTACCGTGAAGCGGCGCGAACGGGCAAACGCGTGCAGTCTGCTGGCGGCGCGAAAAACCACATCTTCGTCATGCCCGACGCGGATATCGCCACTGCTATCCCGTCCATCTTGAACTCTGCGTTTGGCAACGCCGGAGAGCGATGTCTGGCCGGCAGCGTCGCCGTGGCCGTCGGCTCGTCCGCTAAGCCGCTGCTGGCGGCGCTCACGGAGAGCGCGGAAAAGCTTGTCGTCGGGCCTGGTGATCGCGACGGCGTGGACATTGGGCCGCTCATCCGCGACGAGCACCGCACACGCGTGCTGGAACATATCGCGCGCGGCGTCGCCGACGGTGCGCGCATTCCTGTGGATGGCCGCGGCTACGTCCAGCAGCCGGGCTACTTTGTTGGGCCGACGGTTCTTGACGGCGTCACCCACGATATGGCCGCCGGTCGCGACGAGATCTTCGGGCCAGTTCTTTCAATAGCGTACGCGAATTCACTTGACGAAGCGATCGCGCTCGCCAATCGGTCGGCGTACGGCAACATGTCGGCGATCTTCACCTCAAGCGGCGCGTCGGCGCGGCGCTTTCGCGACACCGTCCAAGCCGGTATGGTCGGCATCAACGTCGGCACGGCGCAGCCGTTCGGATTCTATCCGTTCTCAGGGTGGAAAGGCTCGTTCTACGGAGACCTGCACATGCAAGGTCAAGACGCGGTGGAATTCTACACGCGCAAGAAGATGGTCATCTCACGCTGGTGACCATGCAGCACGGAACTTTACGGTTCGCTCGCACGATCATAGCAGCCACCACTACTGTGTACAAATGACGGAGGTTTGTTCAGCTGCCATCCGCCCGAGATCAAGAAGATAAGTTCGCATCGACTGCGTGTAGCCGACGACGTAGCGACCCATAAAACGAAAAACCGGGTTATAAATCTGGCCATCCTCCGTAATCGTCAACACCGTCAGGTTGTAACGTCTGTGCCCAGCCATTAAACCGCCGGGCAAAAACATGTACGTCCATGTTCCCGCAAAAGCCGAGCCAGGTTCAAAATCGATTTGCCGCACCAACTTTGACTTGCCGTCATCAGCCAGCGTACGAAAGGTTAGTGTCTTGCCGTAGGCGTCGGTTTCGCGCCAGACTGCCGACGGCCCGCGGCCAGAGAGTAGCACTGCGCTCTTTATGGAGGACCGCCAATTCACGGACGTGTCATCGGCTTCCACAGCGGCGAATAGGAACGGAACCGAGCGCCTATACGCGGCCGTACACCAAGCGTGATGGTCAACCGGCAAAGTTGTTCCGATGCCCGCGATAGTCAAGAAGATAAAGACGAGCGCAAAGAATATGGTGCCGGTCCAACGCCAGAACGTCTTCACTCAGGCTTGATTTGCGGGGCATCCAAGGCGATCGCGGTCATCATGCGCACGCCGGCTTCCAGGCAACGTTCGTCGATCGCGAACCGCGCGTTGTGATGCGGAACCGCCGTCTCGGGACCGCTCTGCGAGCCGAGGAAGAAGAAGCAGCCCGGACGCTGCTCGAGCATGAACGAGAAGTCTTCAGCGCCCATCGTCGGTTCGAACTGCACCGATCTCGATTCACCGAGCGTGCGTGCCGCAAGCCCGCGGATGTATGCGGCTTCCGTCGCGTCGTTGACGGTGACCGGATAACGCCACAGATACTCGTACTCGTACGTCGCTCCGGCGCCTTCGCAGCAGCCCTTGAGCACGGTTTCGATTTTCGGTTTCATCTGCGCGCGCACATCTGCGTCGAATGCCCGCACCGTTCCAAGCAACTTAACGTTATCCGGGATGACGTTGTGGATCGTGCCGCCATTGATCGCGCCGATCGTCACCACCGCAGGTTGGATCGGGTCCACGCCGCGGCTGACCACAGACTGAACGCTCGTCACGAATTGTGCCGCGGTCAGGATCGGATCGACCGTCTGGTGCGGCGCGGCGCCATGACCCCCGCGCCCGTGAATGGTGATCTCGATCGAATCGCTCGACGCCATCGCCGGACCAGGTTTGACTGCGACAACTCCCACCGGATATAAGGAAGCAAGATGTAAACCGTAGACGCGCTCGATGTGCGGATCGGCGAGCACGCCGTCTTCGATCATCGCCTTGGCTCCGCCGCGGCCTTCTTCGGCCGGCTGGAAGCAGAGCACGATCGTGCCGCACAATAAGTCGCGGCGTTCCATGATCATCTCCGCTGCACCCAGCAATATCGCCACGTGTCCGTCGTGACCGCACGCGTGCATGGTGCCGCGATTGACGGACGCGAAGCCCACGTCGCTTCGCTCTTCCACGGGCAGACCGTCCATGTCCGCGCGCAGCAGAATCGTGCGACCCGGTTTGCGCGTGCGCAAGATTCCGACAACGCCGGTCTGACCGATGCCGGTCCGGACTTCATAACCTAGCGCTTTAAGCCGCTCGGCGACGATGCCCGCCGTTCGAACCTCTTCGAAACCCAGCTCAGGGTGCATATGGAGATCGCGGCGTACCGAGACGACGTCATCGATGAGACGCGCGGGCACGTCGAGCACGTTGCTCGGCATCGTGGTTATCCTTTCGCTGGCTTCAAGGAGTCGCCACTTCGCAGTCCTCCGCCGCGCATCATGCCAGGCGGCCCGATGGCTAAAGCCGAAAACGGAGAATATCATGAAACCCGCTTCGCCGTTGCGCATCGCCGGCATCGAGATCACGCCGCCGATCGCGCTTGCTCCGATGGCGGGCGTCACCAACGCGCTCTTCCGCAAGCTGTTCAAACCGTTCGGTTTTGGACTGACGGTGAGCGAGTTCGTCTCGGCGCAATCGCTCGTACGCATGAACAAGCGCACGCTCGAGATGATCGACGTCTATCCGGACGAACGTCCCACGTCCGTTCAGCTGCACGGCAACGACCCCGCGGTGATGGCGCAAGCGGCGGCCTTCGTCGAAGAGTGCGGCGCCGATATCGTGGACATCAATTTCGGCTGCCCCGCGCCCAAGATCGTCAAAGGCGGCGACGGCGCCGCGATCCTTCGCGATCCCGATCTTGCGGTCGCGATCTGTGCGGCAGTTCGCAAGGCCGTCAAGCGCGTTCCCGTCACGGTGAAAATGCGCTTGGGCTGGGAGCGCGACAACTACACGTATCTCGAAATCGCGAAGCGCGCAGAGGCGGTCGGAATCGACGCGTTCACGTTGCACGGGCGCTACGGCAAACAGTTCTACAAACCATCGGCGGACTGGTCGTACATCGCGCGGCTAAAAGAAGCGGTCAAAGTGCCGGTGATCGGCAACGGCGACATCGCGAGCGCTGCGGACGCGTTGCGCTGTTACGAAGAATCCGGCGTCGATGCGGTGATGATCGGGCGCGCTGCCCTTGGCAATCCATGGCTCATCCGCGGCGTCGCCGCTGCGATGGCGGGAGAACCGCAGCCAGGTCCGCCGTCCGTTGAAGAGCGGATCGACTTCGCGCGCGCGCATCTCGATGCCATGGTGGAACGGTACGGCGAAAAATCCGGGGTGTTCCAGATGCGCAAGCACGTAGCGTGGTACATCCGCGGCATCGCGGGAGCATCGGCGCTGCGTGAACAGATCAATCACACACCCGACGCCGAGTCCGTCCGCGAACTGCTCGCAACCGCGCGGACGAGGCCGGCCGTAATCGTTGGTCCAGAGGAAGCGATGGAGGTCGCAGTCTAGTCGGTGCGGTAGGCAGTCGTCCCGCCGGCGAGCGGCGGATGTAACAAGCGGGTCCGAATCTCGATATACCCTTCTGACCGCGCGAAGCAAGCTGGTACCAGCGACAGGAGCACAAAAAGTCGATCATGGATATCAAACCGACTCCATTGACCTCGGGTTCGCCCACCGTCTCGGCCGCATCGCCAACCGCCACGTCATCGGCCGGAGGGCCACTCGGCCATCCAGCGACGATCGGCGAAGCGCTCAACAATCTCGCGATGCACATACCGGGCTTTGCTGGATATAAAGCTGTAGAAGATCGGCGCATAGCCGACAAACAGATGCGCGCAGTCATCGGTGAGCATATCAGCGCCGTCAAAGACCGGCTTGACCGTGTTGTGGATTCGCTCTCGCGTTCGGGCAATATGGATAGCCTAGCGCTCATCGACCAGAGCGGCCGCAAGCTCGAACGTCTCGCGGATCAAATGCGGTTTGCCGACTATGGATACAATGCGGTGTTCGACCATGCGCAGATCGGCGACGCGCAACTCATCCAGATCTACCAGTACGACGCCACGATCATGTCCGAAGTCTCGCAATTCGACGGCGCCACGACGGCCGTGGAGGCGGCTGGCACCGACTCCGATCGACTACGTGCCGCATTGACGTCGCTTGATGCGCTCACCGCTGACTTCGACCGGCGCTTCCGGGGCCGCAAGCACCTCTTCGACGGCCTCCCCACGCCGTAGCCGACCGAACTATTTGTCTGAAGGGGCCGACCAGCGTCGGCCTCTTCATTGGGGCGTGGCGTGACGCATCTGGTAGAATGACCGGACGCCGAAAATAACACCGGCGATGATCAAAGCCACAAAAAACAAAGAACCGAATCGTATGTTCGCCAGCATCGCATCAGGGTGAGCGGTAGTCTCGAATGTGTCGCCATCGAGGCTGGTCACGCTGATGATGTCGCCATGAAATAGTCGGATCGTCACTCTCTGGCCGGCTCGAAAACGTTCGGTCTGCCCGTTGTCACTGAGCTCGACGCCCTGTTCCTCGCTCGCACCGAATCCGATGGACAAATGGTGGACGGCAACCGACCCTCCGCGCCCGCCAGATCTATACGTGTCGTACAGGCCAAGAATAGTAGCCGGTCTGTCAACGCAACAGCTCTTATCGGCGTCAAACAGAGCCGCTGCAGAAGATTGCGCAGGGTACGAATTCCAAACCGGAATTCCGCCAACAACGCCTATGATCATGAGCAAGATGGCGATGGGAAAGACCGCTTCGGGAGGCGGGCTTCGACGCATCATGCTTGTTTAGATTAGTTTGCTTCGGAGCGCCAACCTCCGGCGCAAGATAGCGACCGGCCCCTCAAGAACGAGCGCGGCATGACCGCACTCGCGATGATCTCGTCGCTCACAGGCGATCAGCGCAAGACGTTCACGGCGAGCTTCCTCGGGTGGACGCTCGACGCATTCGATTTCTTCCTTGTAACCTTCGTCGTCGCGCGCATCGCCGGCGACTTCGGCCGATCGATCCCCGAGATCGCTTTCGCAATCACGATCACGCTGATGCTGCGGCCGCTCGGCGCGCTCATCTTCGGCTGGTTCGCGGATCGCTACGGCAGACGCATGCCTCTGATGATCGACATCGGCCTGTATTCGCTGCTCGAACTTCTGACCGCCTTCGCGCCGAACTACTGGGCGTTCATCGGATTGCGCGCGCTCTACGGCATCGCGATGGGCGGCGAATGGGGCGTCGGCGCCGCGCTTGCGATGGAAGCGTTGCCCGCGAAATCGCGCGGCTTCTTCTCAGGCATCTTGCAGCAGGGTTACGCGACGGGATACCTCATCGCTGCCGTCGTCTTCTATTTTGTCTTCCCGCATTTCGGCTGGCGCGGGATGTTCATCGCGGGGACACTGCCGGCGCTTCTTATCTTCTACATCCGCGCGCACGTGCCGGAATCGGCGGTGTGGAAAGAGAGCGCGGCGCGCGTCGGACAGACGGCTGGGTTATGGCGGAGCGCCGCCGCCAACGCGCCGCTTTTTCTCTATGCGATCGTCTTGATGGCGGCGTTCAACTTCATGTCGCACGGCACACAGGATCTTTACCCGACATTCCTCGAGAAGCAGCGCGGCTTCAGCGTTGGACAGGTCTCGCTGCTCACGATCGTCATGAACGTCGGCGCGATCTTGGGCGGCACGCTCTTCGGCGGACTGTCGCAGCGGTTGGGTCGGCGCTTCTCGATCGTCATCGCAGTCGCTCTGGGGGCATGCGTGATCCCGCTTTGGGCGTTTGCTCCGAGCGCGGCGCTGCTCGGTGTGGGCGGATTCTGCATGCAGTTCATGGTGCAAGGCGCGTGGGGCGTCGTGCCCGCGCACCTCAACGAACTTTCGCCTCCGGCGGTGCGCGGCACGTTTCCTGGATTCACGTACCAAATGGGAAATCTGATCTCAGCCGGCGCGGCGCAGTGGCAGGCGATCCTCGCTGCTCGCTTCCCATCACCTGGCGGCGGCGCCGACTATGCGCGCGTGCTCGCCATCGTCGCGCTAGTCGTCTTCGTCGCGGTCGGCGTACTCGCCGCGGTTGGACCCGAGGCAAAAGAACGCGAGTTCGCCGCTGTGCGTTGAATCAAAGCGCCGCGGCGGAGACGGACGTAGTACACTGCGAGCGGGACACGGCTGCAAGCTGCTTGAAACTCTTGCCGACGCTATAAGTATCCAATCGCGGGAAGTTTGACTAGCGCTTCGCGCGCATGAGGGAAGAAGAAACATGGCACTCGGTCTGTCCGTCATCGAGTTCTTCGACAACACCGGGCAGCAGATGGTGCATCGCTGGCCCGAGACCGGTTCCACCGATATCAAGTGGGGCAGTCAGCTCATCGTGCAAGAGAGCCAGGCCGCGGTGTTCTTCCGCGACGGCAAAGCGCTCGATACGTTCACGCCCGGCCGCTTTACGCTGTCGACGCAGAACCTGCCGCTCGTGACCGGTCTGCTGTCGATCCCATTCGGCGGCACCTCTCCGTTCCAAGCCGAAGTCTACTTCGTCGGCATGCAGGTCTTCACGAACCTGCACTGGGGCACGGCCGAGCCGATTCTCTTCCGCGACGCCGAATTCTCGATGGTGCGGCTGCGCGCATACGGCGCGTTCAGCGTGCGCGTCAACGATGCGCAGCTCTTCGTCAACAAGATCGTGGGCACGCAGAACGTCTACACGTCCGAGGCGCTGCAGAATTTCTTCCGCAACATGATTCTCGCACGTTTGAACAATCTGCTGGGCGAGACGGTCAAGAGTCTGCTCGACCTTCCGCAACAGTACGACGCGCTCTCCGCCGCCACTAAAGCGCGCATCAAAGACGACTTCGGTCAGTATGGCGTCGAGATCGTCGACTTCCTGATCAACGCGATCACGCCGCCCGATGATGTGCAGAAGGTCATCGACGAGCGCACCGGCATGGGCGTGGTCGGCAACATGAACCAGTACATGCAATACAAAGCCGCGCGCTCCGTTGAAGACGCGGCGCAGAACCAAGGCGGGTCTGCCGGCGCGATGGCCGGACTCGGCGTGGGCGCTGGTCTCGGATTTGCGATGCCGGGGATGATCAATCAAGCACTGCAAGCAGGCGCGGCGCAGACCGGCGGCACAACGCCGGCAGCCACGACACCCCCTGCAGCGGCGACGATCGCCTGCCCGAAATGCGGCGCGAAGAACGCGCCCGGCGCGAAATTCTGCAGCGACTGCGGTGCAGCGATGGTGCAGACGATCACGTGCCCGTCGTGCAAGGCGCAAAATCCAGCCGGTGCGAAGTTCTGCACGGAATGCGGCACGAAACTCGGGAGCTGATCGCTAACAGATCTGAAGGGGCCGACGCTAGTCGGCCCAAGCGAACGTAACGTGGGCCGACATAAAGTCGGCCCCTTCAAAAAGCCTCGTTCAGCATCCGTTTATCGATCGCGCGTTAGACCGGGCGAGCTTTTACCACTTTTTCCCACGACTTGCGCCATTCGGCTCGGCGGCGCGCATCCACTCGCCCTTCGGCTTCCAGCAGAGCCGGCGCCACCTGCGAGGCGCGCGTCCGAGCGGCGACGCGCCTGACGTAGGCCGCGGCGACCGCAGCGTCGTGCTGTTCGCCGAGGATGTCCTGAAGCCGCGCGAGGCGGCGCGCGAACCGCGCCATGTCGGCTCCGAGCACGTGAGCAGCCGCATCCGCGACGTAGCGGCAGCGACGCACGCGGATGCGCAAGCGGTGTAGTTCGGCGTCGGTCGGGCGGCGCTTCGCTTTTTTCACCGCCGTCTTGAGATCGCGCCACGGCTTCGCGATGAGTTCTGGCACAGCGACGCGCGCCGCCACGGTGCCATCGCGCACCAATCGCGGATGCGCGGCAGCCGCGACCAGGCGCTCGAGCAGACGCGCATAGCGCGGCGCCTTCAGCGCGCGGCGCACGCCCTTGTACTTCGCGTCCGACCCCTCATGCAGTGCGGCGATCAGACGTGCCCGCTGGGGCGCCAACGGACCGTCCAGATTCGAGGCACGCGCGCGCAGCCGCTGCACAAGGACGTCTGCATCGCGCGCCGCGCCCAGAATGTTGCCGAGCCATTCGAGGTCGGCACGCAATCTGGCCGCCCACCCGCGATCGATCAGCGGGAGAAAGACACGAAGCGCCGAGCGGATCCTTCGCGCTGCAACGCGAGCAAGGTGCAGCGGTTCCGGCCCGAGTCCAAGACGAATACCCGCGTCGTTTGCGACGAGCGTTCCGGTCTGCACCGTCAGCTCGGCGCGCAAGAGATCGGCCACGCTGCTGTGCGCGCTCAAGTGCGGGCTGCGCAATTCGGGGGTGAGGGGACCGGCTGCGCCGAGGACGCGATGGATCTTGGACTCGAAGACTTGCGGGCCGGCACCGAGCGCCTGCAACCGGCGTACGACATCGAAGAGCACCGCAGACGAACCGTGCGGCGCGAGCTCGACTTCGAGTTCGCGAAAATCCATCGCGGCGCCGGTGGAGAGTTCCGCCGCCACACGATCATCGGCGACTTCGGCGAGCGCCGCGCCGCCGGCGCTCGCAAGCGTCACGCTCCGCCGTTCAGTGCGCAACGTCGCGACGGCTCGCAACCTGCGCGTGCGCGCATACGCGGTCGCAAGATCGACGAGGGCCGCGGGCGGCGTCCGCGGTCCGGCGATGACCGTGTGTTCGGCGCGCGCGAATTCGCCGCGCTCAGAAACGTCGGGAAGTTTGAGGGTCCAGCGGTCGCCGGTGCGATAGCGCAGCGAGCAGCCGGCGCGCGCCAGCCGGCGATCGGTGGTGTCGAAATAGCGCGAGTCGAATACGGCGGTGATGATCTTCGACACGCGGTAACCGCCGCCTAATCGCGCGATCGTCTCCAGACGGAAAGCGGGCGACGCTTCAAGCTTGACTTCGCGTTCGAGCATCAGCGTTGCGTCAAGAAGTCGGTGAGCAGCGTGTCGAACGCCGCCGGGTTTTCCATCTGCGGCAGGTGGCCGGCGCCCGGCACGACCGCGACGGGCCCACATTTTGGGATGCGCTCCGCCAGTTCGTCGCTCAACGGGCGCGGCGTGACCGTATCGAATTCGCCCCAGACGACGAGCGTATCGACATCGATGCGCGGCAGGAGCGCGCGATAGTCGCCGCTCCATGTCGCATTGGTCGACGCTTTGTAGATCGCGAGCGGAATCGACAGCATATCCGTCAGCGCGCGGGCGATAAGCGATTCCGGTGCGCCCGGAACGAATAGGCGAGGTGCGCGTGTGGTCGCGAATTGTTCGATGCCTAACTCGTCGAGCGTGCTCAGTCGGTCGGGAATGCTTTCCGCGCCGCCGGGGTAGTAGGCGAACGAATCGACCAGCACGAGTTTTCGGACGCGCTCCGGGATCGTGCGGTAGACTTCGAGCGCCACGACACCACCCAACGAATTGCCGCAGAGCACGGCGCTCTCGATGCTGGCGGCGTCCATGACCGAAGCGACGTCGCGCGCGTACGCCTCGCGCGAAATCGCGCTCGGCTCAGGAACATCAGACTTGCCGTACCCTCGATAGTCGAGCGCGACGCAGCGAAACGCGCCCGACAGCGACTCCAGCTGTTCCGACCAGCACGCGCTCGTCGCGCCGACGCCGTGCAGGAAGATCACCGGGAGGCCGCTCCCGCGATCTGAATAGGCGATGTTCAAGCCGTCGCTCGCTGCGGTGTTCGCCATGGCGTGTGCGCAGTTCGCGCGGCGTGCGAACGGCCCTTTCCGCCATAACGTAAGAGGTCAACGACGAAGTGCGCACGGAAAGAATCCGTATGGCCGAACCCACCGATCACGAACAACCCTCGCTCTTCGACCGCGTCTACGCGGACTACAAAGAGCACATCAATCCGCCGCTCGCGCGCTTCATGAAGATCGCCGGAGCGCCCGTCGAAAAGCGCGCCTTGGGTTGCCGCGTTTGGGATACAGACGGCCGCTCGTACTTGGATTTTTGTGGCGGGTACGGCGTATTCACCCTCGGGCACAGCCATCCGGTCGTTGTCGCAGCGGTCAAAGCGCAACTCGACCGCATGTCGCTTTCCACGCGCGTGTTCTTCAACGAGCAGATGGCATCGCTTGCGCGCGAACTCGCCGCCGTCGCGCCCGGCGATCTCGAGATCAGTTTTTTCTCGAACAGCGGCACCGAAGCGGTGGAAGCCGCGCTGAAGATGGCGCGCTTGTCCACAAAGCGCGTGCACATCGTCTCGACGCAGAACGCGTACCACGGCAAAACGATGGGGAGCCTCACGGCGACCGGTCGCGACGTCTTCAAGGATTCGTTCCAACCGCTCGTGCCGGAATTCGAGCACGTGCAGTACGGAGATCTCGCCGCGCTGGATCGCGCGCTGCCCGGCGCCGCCGCATTTATCGTCGAGCCGATCCAATGCGAAGGCGGCGTGATGATCCCGCCCGACCGCTATCTGCGCGGCGTGCGCGATCTGTGCGACAAGCACGGCGCGCTCTTCATCGCAGACGAAGTGCAGACAGGTTTAGGACGCACCGGCTATCTCTGGGGCGTCGATCACGAGGGCGTCGTGCCCGACATCATGACGATCGCAAAGGGGTTGTCCGGCGGTGTCGTGCCGATCGGCGCGACGATTTCGCGGCGCGACGTCTGGATGAATGCATTCGGTAAATCGCCGCTCATGCATACGTCCACGTTCGGCGGCAATCCGCTTGCCTGCACAGCCGGCCTTGCGGCATTGCGCGTATTGCGCGACGAGCGATTGGTCGAACGGTCGCGCGAGATGGGCGAGTACTTGCTAGCAAAGGCGATGGAATTGCGCGCTCGGATGCCCGACGTGATCGCGGACGTGCGCGGCCGCGGGCTCGTCGTGGGCGTGGAGTTGGTGAGCGAAGGCTACGCCGGTGTGATCATCCCCGAATGTCTGCGACTCGGCATGACGGCGGCATACACGCTGAACCAGCAGCGCGTCATCCGGCTCGAACCGCCGCTGATCGTGTCGCGAGCGGAGATCGACGAGGGGATGGCGATCTTCGCACAGGGAACGGCGCTGGCTAAGGAAAAACTCGGAAAACTGGCTAGCTAGCGGGTTCCGTTCGGATGGCCATACCGGTCGAGTTTACCTCGGCCGCCTTGTTTCTTGTGCCGGGGGAGCGCCGTGCTCCGCTGGAACGAAAGGCGAAGTGACTGCGCGCGATGCCCTACGTCCAGACCGAGATCGACATCGCCGCGCCGCGCAAGGTCATCTACGAGCTAGCGAAAGACATGGAGCGCTACTCGGAATTCATGCCCGATGTCGAGTACGTCAAAATCCTGCGCCGCGACGGCAATAAGACCGTGACGCGCTGGAAGACATTGGTCGAAGATGCGCCGATCGAATGGACCGAAGAAGACATCTTCGACGACGAGCGCACGCGCATCGACTACCGGCTCACCGAGGGCGATTTGGACAGATTCGAAGGCGCCTGGACTTTTGAAGAGCGCGACGGCATGACCCACGTCGTGCTCGGCGTGGACTACGATTTCGGCGTGCCGACGTTGGCCGAGCTCATCGGACCGATACTCCAGAAGAAGGTCGAGGAGAATTCGCTCATGATGCTGCGCGCGCTGAAAGCCAAGAGCGAAGGGCCGGGGCGTTCGGCTGGGTAATTCTCCCGACAGGCTCGTTAGAGGGTGACACGCCCATTGCGCAAGTTCGGTTTTCTCATTCATCCGCTCTCCTATGACGACGTCCTTCGCTACGAGCCGAAGGCCGTCGGCAAAGGCATGCCGCTCATCAAGAAGATCCTTGAGTGGATGCCGGCCTACAAGGTCTCGCACATCACCGGCGTCCGCAGTCTGACGGGCGAGGAGATCGAAGGCTTTTTCATCGGCACGCCGCTTTTGCCGGAACAATGGCTCGAGTTGCCGCGCGAAGCGGCGATGGCGCGTGTCGTCGCTGGAGCGAAGTTGGCGGCGCAACTCGGCTGCGACATCGTCGGTCTCGGCGGCTTCACAGCGGTGGTCGGTGACGGCGGCGTCACCGTGGCGGAGAATTGCCCCATCGCGGTGACGACCGGCAACTCGTACACGATCGCGTCGGCGATCCAAAGTCTACTTCGCGGCGCGCGCGAGATGGACATCGATCTCGAAAACGCCCACGCCGCCGTGATCGGTGCGACCGGCTCCATCGGATCGGCGTGCGCGCAGATCATCGGCAACAAAGTCGCTCGCCTCACGCTTGTGGCGCGCAACGCGACGCGTTTGAAGAATCTGCGCAACGCGATGCAGCCGCACGTCAGCGCCGTGCTGGACTGCACGATCGACGTGACGGCCGCCGTGCGCAGTGCCGACATCGTGCTGACGGCCACCGCGGCGACGTCAACCATCGTAGAACCGGAAGATCTGCGCCCCGGCGCGGTCGTCTGCGAAGTCTCGCTGCCGCACGATGTTTCAAGGCGCGTGGCGACGGAGCGGCCCGATGTTCTTGTCACCGAGGGCGGCAACATCCGCGTTCCCGGCGATCCGAACTTCAACTTCGACTTCGGACTTCCCGATGCGGTCGCGCTCGCGTGCATGTCGGAGACGATGATCCTCGCTCTAGAAAACCGCATCGAGAACTACTCGCTCGGTCGCGGCATCAATATCGCGAAGGTCTTGGAGATCCAACGACTCGCCGACAAGCACGGCTTCGAACTTGCTGGCATGCGCGCGTTCGATAAGCCCGTGACGCAAGCGAAGATCGATGCCACCCGCGAGCTTGCGCGCGCGGCGAAGAGCACCGGCATGTCCAACGGTCATGCGCGCGTGGCGCCCCCGCCGGCGGCCGAAACAGCAGCCCAATGAAGCAGGTGGTCTCGGTGAGCCTGGGATCGTCGACGCGCGATCACCGGGTTGATGTCGAGTGGCTCGGCGAGCGTTTCGATATCCGGCGCGAGGGCTTCGACGGTTCACTTGAGCGTGCGATCGCCGCGCTGCATGAGCTTGACGGCAAGGTCGATGCGATCGGACTCGGTGGAATCGACGTCTACCTGTTCGCCGGAGCAAAGCGCTATGCGCTGCGCGACGGTTTGCGCATGCTCGACGCCGTGAAGAAGACGCCAGTGGCGGATGGCAGCGGCCTCAAGAACACGCTCGAGCGCGAGACGGTTCGCTATCTGCAAGAGCACGGCATAGTGGACTTCCTCGGCACGCCGGTGCTGATGGTCAGCGCGCTCGATCGCTTCGGCATGGCGCAAGCGCTCTGCGACGCGGGCGCGCGCGTGACGTTCGGCGATTTCATCTTCGCGCTTGGCCTGGACAAGCCGGTCACGTCGCTTGCCGAATTCGAAGCGCTGGCAGAGAAATATCTCCCCGACGCGTGCAAGCTGCCGTTTCAGTTCTTCTATCCGACCGGGAAAAAACAGGAGCGTCCGCCGACGCCGAAGTTCCCGCAGTATTTCGAACAGGCGAAAGTGATCGCGGGCGATTTCCATTTCATCCGTCAATTCATGCCGGACGATCTCGCTGGTAAGATCGTGCTCACCAACACGATCACGCCGGCTAATGTCGAGGAGCTGCGCGTGCGCGGCGTGCGCACGCTCGTCACGAGCACGCCGTCGCTCGGCGGCCGCTCGTTCGGCACGAATGTCATGGAAGCGGCGCTGCTCGCGCTACTCGGCAAGCCGTGGAAGGAAGTCAGCGCAGAAGACTACATGGACGTGCTGCGGCGGCTGAATTTCAAACCGCGCATCGAACACCTCGACGCCGTCAAGGCAACGCGCAGCTAGTTTCGTTTGTCAATTACCGTCAAATAGAGATCGGTACGGAAAATCTGACGGTAGGTCGAGCGTTTGCTTCTTCTTCGCATCCGTCACTAGCTTTTCGAGGTCGTAGAATAGTTCCAGCGTTTTGGCGTCTTTGCCGTTTGAGTACATCATGACACGAGTTACGACGCCGCAGTGGCGGACGGTCAGCACCGTTTCCCTGATATCGGTGATATAAGCATCGCCAGGGCCGAGAAGATAGAAATCGTCCTTGCGAAGAACATCTATCGCTTGCGAAATCGTCGCGTCGATGTGGTAGGTCCCGAAATCGACGCGCTTGCTGGATTGGCTGTAAGTCCCGCCAGGTTCATCGTTTCCAAAAAAGACCCAGTAGTGCGAACAATCTATCGAGGGATTCTGGCCGAGTTCGGGCGGACGCATTTCGCCGCAGCCTCGGCGTTCAAACATGATCGCGCTAATATCATTGTAAGTCGCTGGCGTTCCTGATACGCACGCCGCCAACGACGCGCTTGAACCGGCGACGACCAAAATCGCAATGAGAACGAACACGATGCTTCGAGTCATGTGCATAGCCTCGCCCCCGTATCCCCACTTGGCGGCTGGCTGCCGCTCTCCTCAGTCGTCGAAGGCCCGGCCGTCGACAATTGACAACAGCGGAGGCATTCTCGAAAAGAAATCCGACCCCCGTTGCGAATGAGGTGGGACAACGATGACATGAGCATTGGCCAGTAACACCTTTCGCCGGCTCGAGACCGGCGACGACCTGGAGAGAAGATGAACGAGAAAGAGACCCTGCTCACCGAAGAAGGTCTGCGCAAGCTCGAGGCCGAGCTCGATGACCTGAAGACCGTCCACCGCAAGGAAGTCAACGACCGCATCCGCCAGGCCAAAGAGTTCGGCGACATCTCCGAAAACGCGGAGTACGAAGACGCCAAGCAAGAGCAGGCGTTCGTCGAAGGGCGCATCCTCAAACTCGAGACCATGATCCGCAACGCCCGCATCATCCAAGAGACCGAAGGCCTTGGCGACGAAGTCCATCTGGGCAGCACGGTCAAGATCAAGAACATGACGAGTGGTCTGGACCTCGACTACACGATCGTCGGATCCACCGAGAGCGATCCCCTCAACGCGAAGATCTCAAACGAGTCGCCGATCGGCCAAGCGCTCATCGGCGCGAAACCGGGTCAGACGGTGAGCGCCACCACGCCCAGCGGCGAGATCCAGCTGAAGATTATCTCGATCCGCGGCAACCGCAAGACCGGCGCTAAAGCGAAGGCTACGTGAGTCGAGAGCCCGAGGTCGGCGCGACCGAAGCCGACCTTATCGCGGCTCGTCGCGCAAAACTCGAACGGCTCAGGGCATCCGGTCACGATCCGTTCGCGCACACGAAGTACGAACGCTCGCATACGGCTGCTGCAGTGCGCGAGCAGTACGACTCGCTAGAAGTCGCCGCGCACTCCGGCGCGAGCGTGCGCATCGCGGGCCGCCTGGGTAGCTTGCGGCGCATGGGCAAGAAAGTCGCGTTCGCGGATTTCGACGACATCTCGGGCCGCATCCAAGCCTTTTTCAGCCAAGCGGATCTCGGTGAAGCGTTCGAACTCGTCGACGATCTCGACCGCGGCGACATCGTCGGCATCGTCGGCGAGCCGTTCCGGACCAAGACCGGCGAGTTGACCGTCGGCGCGCGCGAGCTCATCGTGCTCTCCAAAGCACTGCGGCCGCTCCCCGAAAAATTCCATGGGCTCACGGATCCCGAGGCGCGCTACCGGCGGCGCTACGTGGATATGATCGTCAACCGCCCAGTCCTCGACACGATGCTGCTGCGCAGCCGCATCATCGCTGCGGCGCGGCGCTTTCTCGACGAGCGCGGTTACTTCGAAGTCGAGACGCCCACGCTGCTCACCGTGGCCGGAGGCGCTAACGCCAGGCCATTTCTGACGCATTCAAACGCACTCGGTTTGCCGCTGCAGTTGCGTATCGCCACCGAACTCAACTTGAAGCGCTGCATCGTGGGCGGCATGGAAAAAGTCTACGAAGTCGGGCGAACGTTTCGCAACGAGGGCATCGATCGGACGCACAATCCGGAGTTCACGATGCTCGAATTGTACGAAGCGTACACCGACGTCGAAGGCATGCTCAAACTCACAGAAGATCTCATTCTTCATATGGCCGAAGCCGCGGGCATCCGCGGTGAGCACGAATTCGCGGACGGCAAGATCCAACTGCGCAGGCCGTTCGGGCGCATCGCCTACCTCGATGCGCTCCAGCGTTATGGGAACATCGGCAGCGATGACATCCTCGAGGTCGACCGGGCGCGGGCCCTCGCGCGCAAGCTTTCACTCGAGGTTAGCGAAAAAGACAGCCACGCGCACATTATCGACAAGGTCTTCGAAAAGGTCGTAGAGCCGCACCTCAACGATCCGACCTTCGTTTTGGATCAACCAGTCGTGCTCTCGCCGCTCGCGAAGCGAAAGAAAGACGACCCGGAACTGGTCGAGCGATTCGAACTCTTCATCGCGCACATGGAAGTGGCCAACGCATTTTCGGAATTGAACGACCCCGACGACCAGCGCCGGCGCTTTGAGTCGCAAGTCGCCGATCGCGCGGCCGGCGACGCGGAGGCGCCGGAACCCGACTGGGATTACGTCCATGCGCTCGAATACGGTCTGCCGCCCACCGGCGGCATCGGGTACGGCATCGACCGGCTCGTCATGCTCTTGACCGGTCAGACGTCGATCCGCGACGTCTTGTTGTTCCCGCTTCAACGACCCGAGTGACGCAGGCCGGCTCACGCACCTTTGCCCTCGTGGTCGAGTACGACGGCGCGTTTACGCACGGCATGCAGCGCCAATCCGGATTGCCGACCGTAGCGGGTGCGCTCGACCTCGCATTGAGCACGCTGCTCGGCCAGGACATTCAGGTGGTCGTCGCCGGCCGGACCGATGCCGGCGTTCACGCGCGCGGACAGGTCGTCTCTTTCAGGACGGCCGCGCTGATCGATCTGCGGCGCATGCCGGTCGCGTTGAGCGGGATGTTGCGCGAGTCGCACATCGCCGTGCTGCGGGCCGTCGAACGCGATGCGGATTTCTCGGCGCGGCGGAGCGCGCTCGCGCGTACGTATCGATATCGGATCTTGAATCGGCTTGCGCCGTCACCGCTCGAGCGCGGCCGAGTCTTTCATGTCGGGGCGCGGCTCGACGTGGAAGCGATGAAGGCCGGTGCGGCGATGCTCGTGGGCGAACACGATTTCGCCGCTTTCTGCGCGAGCGTGCCGGCCGGTGTCGTCACGCGGCGTACCATGACGTCGCTCGCCGTCGAACGCGACGGCGACATGATCGATATCTGGCTGACCGCCGACTCGTTCCTTCATCATATGGTGCGCATCATCGTTGGGACGTTGGTCGAGATCGGACGCGGCAGACGAGAGGCGGGCGATATCGCGCGTCTGCTCGTGCCGGCGACGCGATCGGATGCGGGCTTCACGGCGCCGGCCCACGCGCTCTACCTCGAACGCGTCCATTACGCAGAGCCGCTGTGATGTTGCCCGCGACTATCTTGAAGGGGAATTCTGAAGGGGCCGACTTTATGTCGGCCCACGTTATGTTCGCCGGCCGACATAAAGTCGGCCCCTTCAACGATCGACATGGGACCGATAGCGCGCGTCACCGAATGTGGACGTTGTCATGAGTCCAGCTGATCAGAGCGGTGGGTTGCCGCCCGAATTGCTTCCGCCCGGCTATCGGATCGTCACGGTCGCGCAACCTGTGCCGCACCCGATTGGCGACGGAACACAGCCGGCACGCGACGATACTTCGCGCGGCAGAGCGGCTGGAGCCGGGGCCGTCGGCTTCATGGCGACGCTACTCGCGCTCGCGGCGAAATTCAAAGGCGCGCTGCTTCTACTGCTCAATCTTAAATGGATATTGATCGCCGGCAAGCTGCTGCTGTCGAGCGGCTCGCTGATCTTGAGCATCTGGCTCTGGTCCACGATCTTCGGCTGGCCGTTTGCGACCGGCTTCGTACTGCTGATCTTCGTGCACGAGATGGGGCACGTTATCGCACTATACGTGCGCGGCATCAAAGCGAGCGTTCCGATCTTCATCCCGTTTTTTGGCGCGTTAGTGGCGCTGCGGGAGATGCCGCCGAACGCGCGCATCGAAGCGGAGATCGCGATCGCGGGCCCGCTGCTCGGCACGGCAGGCGCAGCGGTATGCCACATCATCGGCTTACGAGGTGGCGGACAGATCTGGTATGCGCTCGCTTCTGCCGGCTACTTCATCAACTTGTTCAATCTGCTGCCCGTGATACCGCTCGATGGCGGCCGCGTCGTGGCCGCGCTTTCGCCGAAGCTTTGGGTCGTCGGACTGGTCGGCGCGCTGGCGTTTGCATTGCTGCGGCCCGGCCCAGGCATCGCGTTCATCGCCGTGATGATTGCGCTCTCGTGGCAGCGCATCGCGGCGGCATTCCATCCAGCTACTGCCACGGATCCGTATTATCAGGTGCCGAGCCGCGAGCGAGTCGTGATCGCAGTGGCCTACTTCGGACTCGCGGCGCTCGCTGCCGTTGGTTGGCATGCGGCCGCGGTAGCCGCGGGTTCGCAATAGAGCAAACATCGAACCGGCCGAAGGGGCAAGCGATGCTTGCCCTACTACGAGATGGCGGACCGTAAAGGTCCGCCCTACATCGAAGTGGGACAGTCGCGAACTTGACTTGAACAGCAGGCGTCACGTATGATAGCAAGGTTCGCCTAGCGTTCGCTACGGCTTCCATCTTCTGATGTTCAAGGTCCGCTAACACCAAATATGCGCACTCCTTTGCTCGCGAAAAACGGCGTTGAACGTACCTGGTACGTCGTCGATGCCAAAGGCAAGACCCTCGGACGCCTGGCCACTCGGATTGCCGTCGTCCTGCAGGGCAAACATAAACCCGATTACACACCGCACGCCGACACCGGCGATTTCGTCGTCGTCGTCAACGCCGAGCACGTCCATCTCACCGGCAAGAAGTGGACGGACAAAGTGTATTACAAGCACTCGCAGTACCCAGGCGGTCTGACCGAACGTACTGCGGGCGAGATCCGCGCGACGCACCCTACGCGCATCATCGAAGGTGCAGTGCGCGGCATGCTGCCAGGTAACAAATTGCGCGCTCTGCGGCTCAAGCGTCTGCGAGTCTTCGCAGGCCCCGAACACGAGCACGCAGCGCAGGCTCCGAAAGAGTTGAAAACGGTCTGATGGCACATACAGTCGGCGATGTCCATGGCGGCACGGGCCGCCGCAAACGCGCGGTCGCGCGCGTCCGCGTCACCCTCGGCAAAGGCGAGATCAACGTCAACGAACGTCCGGCCAACGAATACTTCGGCCGCGACTCGCTCATGCAGATCGTGCGGCAGCCGCTTGAGGCCACGAACAGCCTCGAGCGATTCAAAGTCGAAGTGACCGCACACGGCGGCGGGCTGACCGGTCAAGCCGGCGCGATCCGCCACGGCGTCGCTCGCGCGCTCGTGCAGATGGACGAGAGCCTTCGGCCGGTGCTGCGCAAAGCCGGATTGCTGACCCGCGATCCGCGCGAGAAAGAGTCGAAGAAATACGGGCGCAAGCGCGCTCGCAAACGCTTCCAGTTCAGCAAGCGCTAGAGACGCGCGACTCCGAAAAGAAGAAGGCCGGCATCCGCCGGCCTTTTGTTTGGGTCAGCGAGCCGTGAAACCGGCCGGCGTTGCGCCGTGACGTTTCTTATCGGCGTACATGCCCTTGTCGGCGCGCGTCACAAGTTCGGCGGCATCGTTGCCGTCGCGCGGATAGACCGCGATACCCGCCGACATCTCGATCGGGATCGGCGGGAAGCCGGCATCGCGGCGTTCGATCTTGTTGTGTAGCCGGCTGAGAAGAAGACGGGCGCCGCCTTCGTCGGCCTGCGGCAAAATCACGAGGAACTCATCGCCGCCGTAGCGCCCAGCGATATCCGTGGTGCGTAGACACGATGTAAGCCCGGTCGCGACGAATCGAAGGACTTCATCGCCAGCCTGATGGCCGAAGTTATCGTTGAAGCTCTTGAAATTGTTGAGATCGAAGAGCACGATGGCGAGCGACTGCGATCCGCGCTCTGCGCGCGCCAGCTCATTTTCGAGCCGTTCTTGCAGGTATCGGTGATTGAAGAGCCCGGTGAGCGAATCTTCGTTGGCTCGCTCCTTCGCACGCCCGTACAGCCGCGCGTTGCGGATCCCGACTGCGATCTGATTGGCCGCGGTCTCAAGCACGCCGAGCTCGTCGGCGGTGAGGAGCCGCGCCGCCGTGGTCGCGTTGACGGAGAGCGTTCCGATCACGCGGCTTTCCACGATCAGCGGCAAGATCGCACCGGAGATGAGGTGACGCTCGTTGACCCAGTCGCGGCAATCGCGCATGATCGGGTCGTTTTGCAAATCGTCAGCCGACACGACCCGACGTTCGAAGATCACTTCGGCTAGCGCCGAGCGACGTCGGACCGGCAATTTCGCCCCGACCGTCACGGGAACGTTATCACTGCGGTACTCGGCCGCGATCTCTAGATGCGATTGGTCGTCGGAAAGTATGCCGACGGCGACGCGCTCCATTCGCAGGCCTTTGGCGATGCTGCGCACCGCCGTCTGCAGAAGACGTTCGAGATCGAGCGTACCGCTCACCGCGGCCGAGACCGCGTTGATGAGCTTCAACTCGCTCTGCCGGCGCTCGAGATGCTGCGCGTGCCGCTCGAGTTCCGCGCGCGCGAGATCGAGCGCGGCCAGTCGATCCGTCGCGGTCGCGTACTGCCGCGCATTCGAAAGCGCGATCGCGCAGCGGTCGGCGAAGGCGGAGATTATGCGGCGCTCGCGGCTCGAGAATCCGTCGACGATCGGGCTCTCTATGCTGATCACGCCAAGGACCTGTCCGCCGAATGAAAGCGGGTATGCGACCATCGACTGGATTTCGACCGCACCCGCGACGTAGCGCGAATCGGCCGTGACGTCCGGCACGTAGCTCGCCTCGTTTGCCTGTGCGACCGCTCCGACGATGCCGTCGCCGACTGCGTGAGGCGCCAGACGCAAGGCATCGAGCGCGTAGCCGAGCGACGCTCCCAATATGAGCGACGGCGGATCGCCTTCCAAAGTGAATATCGAAAGGTACCGGTAACCGAAGTGGTCGCGCAGCATCGAAAGCACGCCGGCGCTGTCCACCTCGAGCCGCGACGTCAACGTGTGGCCGACTCGCGCGAGAAACGCCTCGTCTTCAACGCGTTCGTGCAGGTTGCGTGCGGCGCGAGCGCGCTCGAGAGCTGCACTCGCCTGATCCGCGAAGAGTTGCGCAAGGCGCGACTCACCGGCGCTCAGCCTCACGCTTCGCTGCCGTCCGTAAAATGCGAGGCAGCCGACTAGCCGGCTGCGGTAGACAAGCGGCGCGAGTGAGACAGATGCGATGCCTTCGGTTGCAAGGAGATCCGCCTGGCCAACCGCGTCAAAGCGTTCGGCGCTGAAGAACCGATCCGTTGGCGGATCGCCGAACAGAAGGCGAAGCGCGTCGCCGTCGATGATGCGCCGGCGGCGGAAATCTTCCGAAAGTCCATGATCGGCGACCGCGACGAAGACTCCGCTCTCGTCTTCGAGGGCGATGCTCGCCGCATCGGCGTGGAACACGGCGGCCGCCTCGGCGACGATCGCAGCCATGACGCGGTCGAGATCGTCCTCGGAGGACGTCAAAGTGGCGAGCCGGTGCAAGACGGTCAGCTCTTCCGTCCGTCGGCGCTCTTCACGGAATATACCGGCATTTTGGATCGCAGTCGATGCATGCTCAGCGACTTCGATCAGCAGTTCGACGTGTTCGGGAGCGTACGCGCTGCGCCGCGGAGACTGTACGCACATGACGCCTATGACCCGGTCGCGCAGCTGCATCGGCACGAGCAAGGCGGACTCTTTTCGCAGTTCGATAGTCTCATGCTCGGTCGGCGTGCCCTGCCGTGGAAACTGTGAATTCTCGAGCACAAGCGGTTTGCCCGATGCGAAGACTTCGGCCGCGATGCTGTCGATCTGGCGCGGCGAGTCAGGATGCAGCCGCTGACCGCAGTCGACCGCGTACTCGGTCTGCAGCACGCCCGTGTCAGTCGATGCGACGGCGACATAGAACGCAGGCGCGTCCATGAGCCGCTGGATCTGGACATGTATGGAAGCGAAAAGCGATTCGAGATCGAGTTCGCCGGCGAATGCGGCCGCGCTGTCCAGCAGCGTCGCAAGTCGATCGGCGCGGTCAAGTGCGTCAGACGTCCGCCGCGCGAAGTCGAGACTTGCCGCAGAGACGCGCGCGAATCCGGCGACCTGGCGCCGATCGTCCGCGCCGAACGACCGCGGATCTGCATAGACGCAAATCGCGAGCCCGAGTGCGCGGCGGCCTCGGTCGAGCCGCACGATCAATGCAGACGCCGCGCCCAGGCGAGCGAGCGCGTCGCCGAGCGGACCGGCTACCGCCGACTGGTCCTCGACGGCAAGCAAGACGGTGCCGAACGGCAGAGAGCGGGAGACATCTTCCGAAGCGATGCGGTGTGAAGCCGGCGGCCCATCGCCCGCCGACGTGCTGCTGGCCGGAACATACATGGACGTAGCATCGTCGAGCAGATGAACCTCGACGGCGCTGCACCCGAGCAATGCCATCGCAGACCACGCAACGTCGCTCGCAGCCTGACGGCTCGCTTCTTCTAATAATCTATGCTGGTTCGCCGCAGCCGGGTTCGAATCGCTCAGATGCTTCAACTCCTAGGTGTCGCCTGTTACGCATGAAGCTCGTAGACGGAGATCGGAGCCGCTTTTCCTTTGATGCGCGCCATGCGCCTGGTCGAGGTGAGGAGTCCGCGCACCTTGCGGTACGTCGCCTCATCGGCAAGGATCTGGTTCGGCGCGGCGATCGCCTGCAGCCGGCTTGCGAGATTGACGGCGTCGCCGATGACAGTATACTCGAGCCGTCTCTCGGATCCGATGTGCCCCGCCACCACTTCACCCGTCGCGAGTCCCACGCTGACCGAGAGCGGCCATGGGGCACCGGGCTGCGAGTTGAGAACGTGCACTTGTTCGAGGATCTCGCGCGCTGCTGTGACGGCGCGGCGCGCATCGTCTTCAGCTTGTCGGGGTGCGCCGAAGACCGCCATGATGCCGTCGCCGTAGAATTTGTCGAGCAAGCCGTTGTTCGAGAAGATCACGTTCACCACCGGCCCGAGATAGCGGTTGAGAAGTTCGACGACTTCTTCAGGCATTAGACGCTCCGACAATTCCGTGAACCCGCGGATATCGGCGAAGAGCATCGTCGCCGTCGCGCGCGTTCCGCCGAGCACGACGGCATCGGGATCTTTCATAAGATCACCGACCACGTGCGGGGCGAGATAGCGCGAGAACGAACGGGCTATGCGCTTGCTTTTCTCGGCCTGCATCTGGTTTTCGGCTTCGAGCGCGCGGCTGTCCGTCAAGTCGTTGAGTACGACGGCGGTCCCCGTGCCGCCGTTGCCTAAGTCACGAATCCTGAAAAATGTGATCTGGAGCACAATCGGGCCGCGGATGAAGTGGTTTCCGTCGATTTCCGTCTGGAAATGAGCGTCTGTCCCGGAGCGATACTGCTCGAGCAGCGACGTGAATCCCGGTAACCACGTGTTCAGCAAGCGCGCGTGGCGCCCGACGATCGTCGTGGCGGAAAGGCCGAACGTCATCTCGGCCGCGCGGTTGAACTGTCCGATCACGTCCTGGCTGTCGAGCACGACGACGCCGGAGGCTATCGATTCGAGGATCTCGTCGTTCTGCGATTTCGTGGCTGAAAGGCGGCCAAAACTCGCGCTCAGATCTTCGTACAGACGCGCGTTGTCGATCGCGACGGCGGCCTGGTCTGCGATCGTGGCGAGAAGCTCCGGATCGTGCCGTTCGAGCGCGTCGGTCCGGATGCGCGCGTCCACGTAAAGCACGCCGATCACTCCGTCTTTGCTCTTGATCGGCACGCAGACTATCGAACGTATGTGCAATGAGCGGATGCTGGGCGTTCCGCCGATCTCTGGATCATTCTGGGCGTCGGTGGTTGCGATCGGCTCGCCTGTCACGAGGACGCGGTCGACGATCGAGCGGCTGACGGAGAACTCCGGCCGGCCGATGAGCGCCGCGTCGAGGTTTGTGGCGGCACTGAATTCACGCCGCCCGCCTGCGGGATCCGGTACGACGACGATGCCGCGTTCCGCGCCGACCGCGTCGACGGCAAGGTCGATGATCAACTGCAGCAGGGCGGGCAATTCGCGAACCGCGTTGATCGCTTTGCCGATCCGGACGAGCGTGTCTGCGCGCCGGCGCTGCTGATCGAGTTCCAGCTCGAGGCGATGGGCCCGTGTCGCCGCGACTTTGCCCTCGAGTTCGCGTGCGCGGACCTCGCGGCGAGCATCGGCCACGAGGTCAAGGAGCTTTGCCGCGCTGCTCGAGCCGATTGTGGAGGGTTCGTCCACGAGGTGCCGCGCGCCGTCCAATGCCTCGTCGAGCCTGGAGGAGATACGCTCCCAGGGATTGTCGCGCCGCTCGTGATCCATATTACTATAATCATCGGCATAGCGGCAGATCGAAGCCAGGGTCTTGCTGCCTAATAGGACCGCTCATTAGAGTGGCGGGACGCGTTTGCGGACACGCGTTTGCCTCATCGGGGACGCAAGACCGGCGTACCGTCAGAGTACCACAAACCGTCACTGATCGGAGGCCACGGATGGCCGATTCGGCCTTTGCAAAAGTTGAAGCCGGGCTCGCGTTTGGGCGCGATCGCGCGGTCGTTCTCGCCATGGACGCGGCAAATGCGCGCCGTCCGGACTTCGTCGCGGTTGATCTCCAGCCGGGAGCGAGCGGTTTCGGTCGATTCGTCGCGCGCGCGCTCGGGCCGGGCACGTCGGCGACGATTGAGAACGCGATGGCAGCTTCCGCGCAAAATTCCGTCCGTTATCGCGCGCTTGCCGACCAAGAGCGTGCCATGCTGCGCGAGTTTCGCAACGCGGCCGACGACGCACGCCGATGAGCGACGAAGCATTCAACATCGCCGCGAGCGGCATGGAAGCGCAGCGCGTTGCGATGGATGAGGTCGCGCGGCAGATCGCGGGGACGGGCGCGGCCGTGTCGACCGCGTCGCAGCGAAGCTTCGAGTTCGTGCCGGCATCTTTCTCAGGCGCGCTCGACACGGCGCTTGCGATCGGCGGACCGGATGACGTCGGCGGGCTACCTGGCGACGACGGATCTGCCGGCGACGAGGGATTTGCCAACGACAACGGATTGGCGATGGTGCAGGCAGACGAGTGGGCGACGGGCGTGAACCAGCGCCCGTGGTCCGGCACTACTGAGCGTGCCGGCGCCACTTCGAGCGATGATCAGATAGGCGCCATGATCTCACTCATCTCGGCCGGCCGCGCGTACGATGCGAACGTCGCGTCGCTTCAAGCGGCGAAGCAGATGGATGTCGAGGCGTCCGACATCGACAAGTACTAAGGAGGCAATCTCGTGATCGCGATGTCGAACGCGCTTGCACCTGCATCGATTCCAGCGTCCATCGATGCGATGGTTTCGCGCACCGGCGCCGCGCCGGCGCCGCAGGGCGCGAGTTTCGCCGCCGAACTCAGTGCGCTGACCGACGGCGCGGCCGGCGCAGTGACTGCCGCCGATTCCGCCGCTGCTGCCCTGGCCGCGGGCGGAGGCGACATCGCCGCAGCGGCCATCGCCCGCGCGAAAGCCGACGTCGCGCTTGCAGTCGCCTCTGCAGCGGCTACGCGCGTTTCGCAAGCCGTGAATTCGCTGCTGCAGACACAGGCGTAAAGATCGCATGCTCGCGCGGCTGCCCGAGGGAGTGCCCGTCATCATCGGCCGAACCGCCGCATGGATGGAGCGTCGGCGGACGCCGGTGGTCGCGATCGCGTTGACCGTCGTCGTTCTTGCGATCGCAACAGTATTCGCTCTGCGCTCAACTTCGGATGTCAGTCTTTTCGACGCGCCGCTGCACGCCGATCAGGTCACCGAGGTCGCAAGCGCGCTCACGCTCTGGGGCGAGCCGCACTCCGCCGCACCAGGGAGCGATCAGATCTTCGTGCCTGCCGCTCGCCGTGAAACCTTGCTCTTGCGGCTCACGCTAGCCGGCCTTCCGCACGCACACGTTCCCACGTCCGCTGACGAACTCGCCGAACCGATCAGCCCCCTTGCTCCCAGCGCGCTCGTCGACGATCGTAGGCGGCTCGGATTGGAAGGCGATCTCGTCGCCGCTTTGCGCCGCATCGCGGGCGTTGAGGACGCGAGCGTGTTCATCACGCCCGCCGGAACCGATATCTCCGCGCTAGGTGACCCGCCGCAGACGAGTGCCGCCGTGCAGATCGTCGCGCATCCAGGGGCGAGTTTGGCGCCCGCCGCGGTGGACGGCATCCGCAATCTCGTCGCCGCTGCGGTTCCCGGGCTCAGCCCCGATCGGGTCGCTGTTACCGATGAAGACGGAGCTCTGCTGAAAGACGCACCGCAACAGGATCGCACGCTCGCGCGCGAATCGCGCTTACAGTCGTCCGTGCAATCGGCGCTTGATGCGGTGTTCGGCCCGGGCGCCGCCGTGGTGCGCGTGCGCGTCACGACCGAAGGAACGGCTGTTTCGTTGCAATCCACTCGCGTCACGCCGCACGGGCTTCTCGACGCGGACGCCGGACGCGAACACGGCGCCGACGGTGGGAGAGCCTACGACAAGGAACGCCACGTCCAGCATTATGCCTACGACACGGTCGTCGAGCACCGGTCATCGCCAGCGGATGTCATCCGCCGCATCTCGGTCGCGGTGTTCCTCGACGCACGCAGGGTTGACACTGGCAGGCGCGACGATGTCGCAGCACTCGTCCGTGCTGCCGCAGGCGCAGACTTGCGATCCGGCGACGACGTCGTCGTAGGCGTATTGCCGTTCGCCGCTCGCACGGTCGCGGTGGCCGCGCCGGCGGCAGCCGCGCCTCGCAGCAGACTTGCCATCACGGCGGTCACTGCGCTCGCGGCGCTCGTGCTGACCGCCGCCGGCGCTTTTTGGCCGCGCATTCGCGCGCGCATCGATGCGCCGGCCGCGCCCCAAACGGATCCCGCGGCGGCGATAGGCGGAGCGATCGGCGCTGAAGCACCGCGCACGGCCGCGTACGTGCTCAACGGCATCCCCGCTGCCATCCGCTCGCGGGTGCTCGCCGGATTCGACGACGACCGCCGTCTATCTATAGAAGAATGTCTCGCGGCTTGGCGCGATGACGGATAGCCGTTTTGCGGCGTTTGAGCCGCGCTGTCGCCGACGGTCGGTCGGCGCTTCGTCAGAGCTTCGCGCTGCGGAAGTCGCGCCCGAGATAGTGCAATCGTTGGAAGCCAGCGCAGAAGAAGCTGCGTGCGAATCGGCCGAGCCAGTCCCAGATGCCCCAATCCCTGCGTGCGAGCGCTGCGCGGCGCGCGCGTTCAACGACGACGGGATCGATCCGAGACTGATTCGCGCCGCTGCTATCCCTCTCGCGGCGGCGGCCTGCGCGCGCGCTCTGCGCTACGCGATCGACCGCAATCCTCGGCTGATGGTCCGTTTCGTCGACGACGCGTTGGCTGCAGCCGGAGTCGCCGCCCGGCGAGCTACGATCAGGGTCATGCCGGATTATGTCGGAGCGTTCGGTCCCGAGCGCGCACACGCCGTCGCCGCCGACGAAGACCTCGGACCAGGCGACGCCTTCATCGACACGCCGGCGGGTTCGATCGGCGCTCTCTTGGACGAACGCGCCGATCTCTTAGTGCGATCGGCCGCGCGATGACTCACCTGCCGAAGTTGTATATCGCCGCCGACGGCTGGCTTCGCCGCGGCACCGTCATCTCGGCGCAGCGAACGTTCGTGAACGTTCGAATACCCGCGTGCCGGCCTGGTTGGCTGGTCAAGATCCAATCGCGCGGAGGCGCGGCGTTTGCGCGCGTTCGGTCGTCGAGCGCCATGAGCGCCACGTGCGCTCTGATCGACGAGCGCGCGGGCGTCGGCCCCGGCGATGTCGTCGAGTGTGACGGAGCAGAGGCTGGCGCATACGTCGGCCGTGCGCTCTGCGGCGCGGAGTCTAACGCGTGGGGAGATTGCGCCGACCTCGCTGGGCGCGGGCGCTTCGTCGTCTCGTCCACGCCGCCGGCGCAATCTAGTTCGGATCGGGTCGCGATCGAGCGCACGCTGTGCACTGGCGTCGCGGCGATCGATCTGTTCGCCACGCTCGGCTACGGTCAGCGCATCGCGTTGTTTGCGGGAGCCGGAGTCGGCAAGACGTCACTCCTGCGGCGCATCGTCTCGTGCGCGCGCGTCGACGCGCGAGTCGTCGCGCTCGTCGGCGAACGCGGCAGAGAGGTTCGCGAGACCGTGGACGCTTTGCGAACGACGCGCGCGTGGCCTACGACCACGGTCGTCTGCGCGCCCGCCGGATCGCCCGCCCAGGAACGCGTCGCAGCGCTGCACACCGCGACCGCGCAGGCTGAGTGGCTGCGCGCGCAAGGCCTAGACGTGTTGCTCGTCGTCGATTCGCTGACCCGCACAGCGCATGCGTTGCGCGAACTAGCGCTCGCCGGCGGGGAGCCACCGGCACAGCGCGGTTACCCGCCGTCCGTCGCCGCAGACTTGAGTGCCGCCGTCGAACGCGCCGGCGCGCGACGCGACGGAACCATCACGGCGATCTACGCGGTACTCGTAGACGGCGATGATCGAACCGAGCCGGTGAGCGACGCGATTCGCGGCATGCTCGACGGGCACGTCGTCCTCGACCGCGCGGTCGCCGACGCCGGACGATTTCCGGCGATCGATGTGCTGCGCTCGCTGAGCCGCCTAATGCCGGCGCTTGCCGCGCCGCAGCATCGTCGCGACGCCGCGCTGGCCCGCCGTGCGTTTGACGCGCTCGAACGTGCGCGCGATCTGTTCGCCCTCGGTGCGTACCAACCGGGCGGCGACGTGTGGTTGGACGCCGCGGTATCGATACGCGACGAACTCGACTCGCTCGTCTACAGCGGCGACGCCGACGGCGGCGAAGACGCATTCTCGCGGTTGCGCGCGATCGCATCGGCCCTAGAAGCGGCGGCGTGAAATTCAATTGAAATGCCGGAAAGAGTGAAGCTATGAGCATCGACCAAGTGGGGTTCTCTCATTCGACGCCTGCGCCACCGGCGACGTTCGCCACATATGGCGACGCAGGGGAGACCGCGCTAGCCCCAAGCGACCAGAGGCAGCAGCCCGTGCCCGACGTCTTCGCCGAACTCGAAGGACGCTTTAGTTCCATGATCGCGAGCGTGAGCAAGCAGCTCGCGGCGCTGGAGCAAAAAATCACCGGCGCGCTTCGAGAATTGGTCGCACAGTGCCGCGCGGCGGCTCGCACGACATCCGCGTCGGCCTCGACTTCGATATCTGGGTCTGCACCGACGTCGACATCGCGATCGTCGACCGCGTTCGACGGCGTCATCGACCGCGCCGCGCAGCGCCACGAACTCGATCCTGCGTTGTTGTCCGCAGTGGTCGAGCGGGAATCAAACTACGACCCCCACGCGGTATCGAAGGCCGGAGCTATGGGGTTGATGCAGTTGATGCCCGACACCGCCCGCGGTCTCGGCGTGCGCGACCCGTTCGATCCGGCGCAGAACGTGGAAGGTGGAGCGACGTATCTGCGCGGGCTCATCGACCGCTATCACGGTCGTCTGGATTTCGCGCTCGCCGCCTACAATGCAGGCCCGGGGGCCGTCGACCACTATGGCGGCGTGCCGCCGTACGCCGAGACGCGCGCGTACGTCCAGGGCATACTCGGCGCATACCGCAGATCGGCGCTCTCGGGATAAAGCGCGCCGAACTGGGTGCCCGCTTGACAACCACCACGGCTATGGCCTATTCTTATCGAGAATGATTCTCGATAAAGCGCTCAATATCTGTCTCGTCGGGCTGTGCCTCATCGGCCTCGCAGCATGCGGTCAGAAGACCGAGCGGCTCGCAGCCGGCACGCCCGTTGCGCATCTCGTGCACGCTGCGCCCCTCACAACCCCGAAGCTCCAAGTCATAGCGACGTTCTCCACGCTCGGCGCTATCGTTTCCGACGTCGGCGGCGATCGCATCGCTGTCACTTCACTCGTGCCGATCGGCGCCGCGCCCGAGACCTACGAGCCGGCACCATCCGACATCGTCACGCTCGAACACGCCGATCTCGTCTTCGAAAACGGCGCCGGACTCGAGACGTGGATGGATCACCTGTTGCGCTCGGTGAACCCGGGGCAGAAGCTGGTCGTCCTAGCGCCGCAGTCAGCAGCCGGATCCGACGGACGCGTCAACCCGCACTACTGGCTCGTTCCGACGTACGCGGAACTCTACGCGAACGAGATCGCCGCCGCGCTCGAACGCACGGACCCGTCCGGCACCGCCGTCTATCGTCGCAATCTCGCGGCGACACGAGCGAAGTACGCCGCGCTCGATCACTGGATAGCGTCGCGCGTGGCCACGCTGCCGCCGCGCCGCCGCGCGATGATCTGCTTTCACGATGCGTGGTTTCATTTCGACGCGCGCTACGGCATACGGGATGTCGGCGCAGTCGAACCCGTACCCGGCGAAGAGCCGTCGGCTGGTGCGTTCGCGCAGCTCATCGCAGACGCGCGGCGCTACCAGGTCCACGCCGTATTCGCCGAACCGCAGTTCTCGCCGAAGCTCGCGCAGCAGCTCGCTTCGGGAGCGGGGATCGCGACCGTCACCGATCTCTACGACGACACATTAGGAGGCACTCCCGCACTTTCCACGTATGTCGGGCTGATGCGTTACGATGTGAATCGAATCGTCCAGGCGCTCCAAAGTTGAGACCGCGCGAGACGCACGACCACACACACCTCTCGCCCGAGCGCGTCGCCTCGCCGCGCGACCACGCGCATGCGATCGCGCCCGTCGTACCCCACTTACATGTCCATAGCGGTCACCCGCACGGACAGGCGCCGTCTCCCGTTCGATCGGCCGTGAGCTTGCGCGATGTCTGCGCGGGTTACTACGGCCGCGACGTTTTGGATGAGGTCAGTTTCGACGTCGAGCAGGGTGATTTCGTCGGGATCATCGGCCCGAACGGCTCCGGAAAATCCACGCTGCTCAAGGTGATCGCGGGCCTGCACCCGGCGCAATGCGGTGCGGTGAACGTCTTCGGCGGTCCGCCTGATCCGCGCCGTCGGATCGTGGGTTATGTGCCGCAGGCGGAGTCGGTGAATTGGGCGTTTCCGGTCACCGCTCTCGATGTCGTCCTCATGGGTCGCTACTCGAAGCTCGGCTTCTTCAGGGGCACGGGCAAGAAGGACGTGGATGCAGCGCGCGCTGCACTTGAGGAGGTCGGCATGGCCGATCGCGCGTCATCGCAGATAGGCGAGCTCTCGGGCGGCCAGCAGCAGCGCGTCTTCGTGGCGCGCGCACTCACCTCGGAACCAGAACTGATGTTGCTGGACGAGCCGATCGCCGGCGTGGACGCCGCCAGCCAGCACGCGATCTTCACCCTGCTCGAAGACCGGCAGCGCCGCGGCATGACGATCGTGGCGAGCACGCACGACCTTTCGTGTGTGGCCACGTGGTTCGACCGGCTGCTCTGTCTGAACCATCGCGTCATCGCGTATGGTCCGCCGTCCGAAGTCCTCAACGATGAGATCCTCTCGAAGACGTACGGCAGCCACGTACTGCTCATTCCCGCCGTCGCCGACTAGCGGATGCATTGGCTCGTCGATCCTCTGCAGAACGCCTTCATGGTTCGCGCGCTGATCGCTTCGGCGCTGATCGGGCTGACGTGTTCGATCGTCGGCGTCTACGTCGTGCTGCGCAATCTCGCGTTCATCGGTGACGGCCTCGCGCACGCGTCCTTCGCGGGCATCGTGATCGCGTATATGTTGAAGATAAATCTCTACGTCGGCGGGCTGATCTTCGCGATCATCACCGCGCTTGGCATCGGCGTCGTGAGCAGGCGTTCGAACGTCTCCTTCGACACATCGATCGGCGTGCTATTCACCGCGGCCTTCGCGCTCGGCGTGCTGCTGATGTCGCGCGCGCGTACGTACACCGTCGATCTGCAGGACTTCCTATTCGGCAACGTGCTCGGTGTCGATGCGATGGACATCATCCTGGTCGCGGCGCTCGCCCTGGCCGTGCTGGCGCTCGTCGCACTGCTCTATAAAGAACTGCTGTTCGCGTCGTTCGATCCGGTCAGCGCGCAGGCCAGCGGCCTGCCCACGGCGTTGCTCGATGCGATCCTGCTCGTCGCCCTTGCGGTGACCATCATCGTCTCGCTGCAAGCGGCGGGCATCGTGCTGGTCGCCGCGCTTCTCGTCACTCCCGCGGCCACCGCGTTTCAGCTCACCAACAGATTCGGCCGCATGATGGGCTATGCCGCCGTGTTCGGATTGCTGTCGTCGGTGGTGGGCCTCTACGCTTCGTATTACCTCGACGCCGCCTCGGGCTCCACGATCGTGCTCTGCGCGACGGCGTTCTTCTTCATCGCGGTCATCTTTTCGCCAAAACGTCGCTCGCTTCTGACTGCCGTCATGGAGGCGCGCGGGAACGCGCTGCAAGCGCGGTGACGGTTTCGGCTCGTTCGGCGAATCTCGACGGCATGCTGGCGCGCATGACCGCGCGCGGCTTTCGCTCGACAAAACCGCGGCGCGCGGTTATCGACGCCTTTGTCCGGTCGCGCCGGTATTTGACCGCGCGAGAGCTCCACGAAAAACTTGCCGCAACGCGTGGAACCAACGGTTCTCCCGCCATCGGCTTGGCGACCGTCTATCGCACGCTCGAAGTGATGCGCGAGATCGGCGCCGCGACCGAACAGGTGCAGGCTCACGGCGAGATCGCCTACCTCTATTGTCCGATCGAACACCACCACCACGCGGTCTGCACGAAGTGTCACCGCGTGGAGGATGTGCCGTGCGCCTCGATCGCGCGCTTCGAGAACACGCTCGCGCACGAGCTGCGGTTCACGCTCACGCAACATCGCATGGAGTTCTTCGGGATCTGCCGGTCGTGCGCGCGCCGCTGATCGCGGTGCTCTCGGCGCTCACCGGCCTTATCGCGAGCGCAAACGGCGGCGCGGCGAACGCCGGACCTGCGGCGCTCCACCCCGGCGACAGCGTGACACTTGCCGATCTCTACGGTTTCTTGTCGCCCTTGCCGCAACCGGGCGATTGGATCACCGTCCGCAGCACGGGCGGCGGCGTTGCGAGCGTCGTCACGACCGGTTTCGGCGTGGAAACCGTCGCCGGAAAACAGACGCTGTGGATCGAGACGCGGGTGGATTCGCAGCCGGTGTCGGGCCTCGGTTCGATGCAGGCAGGCGACATCGCACAGCCGATCGTCTTGAAGACATATGTGGGAGGCGATGCGTTCGGAGCGTTCGGCGCGCAGTACGATGTCGTCGCTTCGGTCGCAGGTATCGGCGACCGATCGTTCAGGCTCAGCGACAGGACGGCGGGTTATCCGACGCTGTCTTCCGGAGCGGCCCCGGCGCCGACGTATTCGCTGGCCGACGGAATGCCGTTCGCGCTATCAACGGGTACCGTCATGGCGGTTGAGCCGAAAGATCTCGTCATCGGCGGCACGACCGTGCACGCGACGCACATCGTGGTCTCATTCCAAGGCGTCAGCGTGGCCGAAGGAGCAACCGTACCGCCGAGCATCGTGGAAGTTTGGCAATCACCCGACGTGCCGCTCGGCACAGTCGCATCGCGGGCACGATATCTCGGCATAGACAGGCAGACCGCACTCGTCGCGTTCGGCCGCGGTGACTATCGCAGCGAGATCACGACGTCGCTAGACGCACTGCGCTCCCAATCCGTCGGGCAATAAAATGAAGGGGCCGACTTTATGTCGGCCCACGTTACGTTTGGTCGGGCCGACATGAAGTCGGCCCCTTCAGGCGAGCGGCAAGGGCCCGCCCCACATTGTCAGATCTTGAAGTCCACGTTGATCGCCGCTTGGAACGGGATCTTCGTGCCCACAAAGCCCGTGTTGTTGTTGTTGAGCCACATCCCATACGGATACTTCAGTTGGATGGGTCCAGCGGCCGCCTGCGCGAGTGTGCCTCCGGTCGGCGGCAAGAAGCTCGACGGCAGATTCGAGTACTGGCAGATGTTCGCATAGTCCCACGCGTAGCCGCGCTGCGAGCACTGATCGATCAGGTTCGTGAGCAGAAGCGTGGCCTTCGTGTTCTTCGTAAACGCATACGAGAACTGTGTGTTGAGCGTGAGCCGCGAGGGCTGTTTGAACACACCGAACCCGTCGAACTTGCCGGTGTACGGATCCGGGATCATAAACGATGGACCGTAGTTCGGCTCGTTCGGATTTGGAATGCTTCCGCCCCAGACCAGCGGAGAGCCGTACGTGGACCCGGAGCTGTAAACAAGACTCGGCGAGACAGCCCACTTTCCGCTCTTGTAGTTCAGGATCAGGTTCGCGACGTCCGGCACTTCATAGCCGTTGCCAGCTGCGTAGGGCTGCGGAATGAGATCGTATGGCGTGTACGAGCCGCCGCGGTCAAACAGCGGTTGGGCTGCGAGATTGAAATACGGGTTGACGGTCGTGCCAAACATCGCTTGCGCGTTGGAAGCGCCGAAGACGCCGCAGCGCGATGTCGGAATCGACGATGGCGCCGCTGCGGCGCACGCGCTCGTGAACGAGTTGTACCACTGGACGTACGCGTTCATGTTGTCGATCACGTTTAACCCGTTCGCGAATGTATTGAAACGGATGCGGCTATTCGTGTGCGTGTACGCGAGCTGGAAAGCGAATCCGTCTTGCGAGAAGCTCCCATCGTGCAGGGCGAACTCCACGCCTGACGAGGTCTGCTTGCCGGTGTTGAAGCTGCCGAACAACCCCGTCAGCGCGCTGATGATCATCTGCTGCACTTGGTCCTGCGTGCTCCGATAGAACGGCGTCACCTTGAACGAGACGTTGGTGTTGGCGAAATGGTGCTCCCACGACAGATCGAAATTCGTGGAGCGGTCGGGGCGGACATCGTGGTTGGGCGTGTACTGACCGTACGCCGCGAAGTTCGTGCCGAGGAACGAGGCGAGGTCCTCCTGCGCCGTGTTCCACGACGCTTCGCGCGTGCTCGCTGGTCTTGAATAAATGCCGGCCGACCCGCGGAATACGTCGTTCGGGCCCGTTTCAAACGTCACGCCGAATCGCGGCTGCGCCTCGACGTGCGAGAAATTGGCCGGATTCTGGTTGACGAAATGCACGGCGGTCGTCAGCGGGAAGTCCGCCGAACACGTGTCGGCGGGGTTGAACTTCAGGATCGGGTTGAAGTAGCCGGGGCCGAAACAATACTCCCGGTTATAGTTCGCAAACCAGAATGCGCGCGAAGCGTAGCCGTTGACGGTGTTGTCGGTGAGTCTATTGGTGTACTGTTCGATGCGCGCACCGACGTTGAAAGTCACTCGTTGACTCGGCTTCCAGTTGTCGTTTATCGAAAACGCGCTGAACACCGGGTTGAGCTTGTTGAAGTTCGCGTGGTAGCCGTTTTCCGTCATCATCCACGATGTGCCGGGCGCGGCGCAGAACGGCTCGCCGGCGTCTTGCGGACACGCTCCGGGGACGACTCCAGCCAGCAGTTTGTTGAGTGAAGACCGATTGGGATTGCCGTTGCCGAAGCACGAGACGATAGCGCCGGTGCCGTCCACGCACTGTCCGCTCGCGTTGACGTCGTTGGTCACGGCGTAGTTCGGCGATGAGCCCGGGAACCCGCCGTTGGTCGTGTAGCGCTGGATGCGCGTCGTCGAATAATAGGCCGAGAGCGTCAATAAATTCTGGTCGTTGATCTGGTTCGTGTAGCTCGCCACCGTGCCGTACGTGTGCGACGGCAGCTCGTAGTCGGCGATCTCCCCGCCGAACGGCAAGAACGCCGAGACGGGGCCGTGGATGAACCAGTTGGAGTAGAGCTGGTAACCGAAGATGCGGAAGTACGACGTGCTCGAGATGTTGCGCTGATACTGCAGCTTCATCACGCTGACGTTGTTCGAGTTCGACTCGCGCAGGTCGGCCGGGATCTGCTGCTGTCCGGTCAGCTGGCGCGTGACCGGATTCCAGAGCAGAGCGTGCGGCGTGCTCGGATATTTGTATGGCACGATGTCCAACGAGTTCGGCGCCGCCATCAGCGTACCGTTGTACACGAGGCCGTCCTGGAACGTCGGGGCCCCGAATACGAGCGGATCGACGAGCGCTGGTCCGCCGAGATCGTTCACCGAGCTGTAGTACTGGTTGTACAAATAACTCGTGAGATAGAGAAGCTGCACGTCATCGGTGTTCGCGTCGTTCTTGTGCATGATCTGATAGTGGAAGTTCGCGATGTTCTCGCGATCGACGGTACTGGAGATGCCGTAGAGGTATCCCGGGCCAAACGCATTGGCTGGTCCGCCGAACGACGTGGTGTTGATCGGATAGAAGAAGCCGCCCGATCCGACGCCGTTGTTCTGATTGATGTAGCGGTAGTTCTGGTTGACCGCGGACGTGCCGATGTAGTACGAAAACCGCTGGTCGGGGGTGGCGCTGCCGAATTCGATCGATCCCTTATTGTAAAATGTCGGACCGCCCATGCCCAAGCTCAAGCTTGCGAAGCCCGGATAGCTACCCTTTTTCACCACCTGGTTGACGTACCCGGCGATGCCCGATGCATCCGCGTTCGCGGACGTGCCGCCGGTGTAGACCTGCAGCTCCTGTTGGCCGAGATTCGACAAAAATGTCTGCGGCGCGTTGTCATACGTGCGGTTGACCGGGATGCCGTCGAACTCCCAACCCACTTGATCGAGGTCGCCGCCGCGGATATAGATCGGCTGGTACCAGCCTTGCTGGCCCTGCACGGCGGTCACGCCGGGTACCGACGCCATCGCGCTGTAAGCCTGATTGAGATTTCCGGCGCCGGCGAGCGTTGCAGCCGCCTGCTGCCCCGCCGCGTTTATCGAGTAGACATCGCTCGTCGTTCCTGGACGGATGAGATCCGTCGTCGCGCGCACGTTGACTTTGCCGAGAACCGCGATGGTTTTGACGAGCGCGAGCGTGACCGTCTGCGTCTGATCGGCTTGGACGGTGACGCCGTTCAGCGTGGAGACATCGTAGCCGGTCGCTTGCGCCGTCACTGCATACGTGTCCGGTTCAAGCGATACGAACGAGAACACGCCCGTCGCGTTGGTGACAGCCGAGGCTGACTGCGAGGCCGAAATCGCGGTCACCTTGACGCCCGCTAGTGGCGAGCCTAGCGCGCTATCGACGACGTGACCGTACAGCGTGCCCGTCGTGCCGGCGAACGCCGTGTTGCCGCTCGCGACGATGGCGACTGCCGCGCAAGCGGCGATGCAGATTCGGTTGAACATATCGTTACCGTCTCCAATCAAAAAGCCGAAGCGCGGACGGCTCGTGCAAGCGATCGAGCGATCGCCGCCGGCCTCCCGTGAATCGAGCGCTCGCTTCGGACGTGCCTCCGGTGTCTCCTGGCCGTTTGTACTACAGCGGCCGGTCTACAAAATCGCTATGGAGAGCGCTGCGCGCAGCACGCCGATGTCGACGCGCGCAGCGGAGGTCAATTCACCATCTACGTGCATCGCGAGCTCGCGATCGAAGTCTGCGTGAAGCGACGAAGTCTTGAAACCCGTCACGACCGGATGCGACGGGTGCGTTCCGCGCCGTACCCGCTCCATGAGCGCAAGTCGTCGCATCGGACTTTTGAGATCGGCGAACGCGTAGCAGTCGAGCTCCCCGTCGTCGAGCGACGCGCCGGGGGCGCCATGATAGCCGCCGCCATACCATGCGCCGTTGCCGACCGTCAACATAAGCAGGTCGTCTATGCGCATCTCGCCGGTCGCAGTCGTGAGTACAGCGCGAACGGAGCGGACGCGCCACAATCCTAGGAGTGCCGCGCAGTAGTACGACATGCCGCGCGCGAGTCCGCGGCGGCGAATGGCGGCGGCCGTGCGTGCGATTTCGCCATCGAGACCCATCCCGATGCAATTGATGAAGCGACGGCCGTTGCACGTGCCGAGATCGACATCCGCCGCGCGCGCGCCGGCGGCGGCCTCGAGCGCTTGATCGAGCGACCGGATCCCGAGCGCGACACCGAAATCATTTCCGGATCCGGCCGGCACGATCGCGAGCCGGACAGCGCGGGGATCCGCAAGTGCGTTCACGATGATCGAGAGCGTGCCGTCGCCGCCCACCGATATCACCGTGACCGGATTCGCCGCAGTTCGGACCGCAGCCGCAAGCCGCTCTGCGAACGACGGCGCGAGAGACGTCTCGATCGCTGTGTCGGGTTCGATGTGCAATTTTGCGCAGACGGCGCGCACCATCGATGCGGCGCGTCCGACACCGGCATGTGGATTGACGACCAGCACGTAGTCGCCCGCCATTCGCGCGCGGTTCTGCAACCGCGCGCCGGGTTCATCCCCGCGCGCAACGCCAGGCGGACTAAGTCCGTGACGCGAAGTGCGCCGCATGGCAAAGCAAAAGACGTCGAATGCATCTCAGACGCAGAGGCCCCCGTCGCGACCGATCGTTCCGATCATCGCGGTGGTGGTGTTCATCTGCGCGGCGGGGGCCTACTTGATATTCGGGCGCGGCGCCTCGCAAAGCGGGGCCGCGGCTCCAAGCGGAGCTGCGGCATCGGGCGGTGCGCCCATCTCTACGGCCTCGGGTGCCGGATCCACACCGACTCCCGTTCCCTTCTACGGCACCTTCTATCCGTCGCAGGGTCATGCGCATCTCGATCCAGGCACGCCCGACGATTTCAAATACAACTCAAATCCGCCCACATCGGGCCCGCACCGAGAACAGTTCACCGATTCGTTTCTCAGCCCGACGCCGCTTCCGTCATATGTCCAGGTGCATTTGCTCGAGCACGGCAATGTCTTACTACAGTATAGCTGTAAGTGCGACGACGTGGCAGCCGCCCTCGGCGCGATCGCCATGGACTATGACAGCCGCCTAATTCCAGCGGCAGACTTGCAGCCGACTGCACAAGACGTGCAAAATGCGGAAGAACAAGGCGAAGCCGTCATCGTCGCGCCGTATCCGTCGATGCATCAGAAGATCGCGCTGACTGCGTGGACGCGGGTCGCCTCACTCGATCACGTCGATCACGCGAAGGTCAACTCGTTCATCAATTCGTATCTGTCGAACCGCACGAACGCGTCTCAATAACCCGACCATCCTGAAGGGGCCGACTTTACGTCGGCCCACGTTATGTTTGCCAAGGCCGACATAAAGTCGGCCCCTTCAGCCGGCCCCTTCAGAAAATTAATGCACGCCGGCGTTTGCGAGACCCTTCAACAGCGTCGGCGCGTCCTGATCGCCTTGGCCTTCGTAGCGGATGACGCCGTTTTTGTCCACGATGTAGATCGTGGGGAATCCGACCATGCCCCACAGCCGTGCGACGGTCAGATTCGCATCGTACAGCGCGACCCACGTCACGCCGTATTCCTTGTCGAACGCGTCGACATCGGCTTGCGATTCAGGAACATTTGTGCCAGCCGTGGATGCGGCGCCGAACGGCGACCCGGATACCGACAGCATCATCAGTTTGGACGGCGGGATCTTCGTGCGGATCACCCGCAGGATTTGGGTCTCGCGCTGGCAGTGCGGGCACCACGTCGCGAAGATCTCTAAGAGGTAAGGCTTCCCGGCGAACGACGTTGAAACGAACGGCCCGGCCGGTGTGTCGACCTCGAACGGGACCGCATGCGACCCGATCTTCGAGGGCGGCGGCATCGTCGGCAGCGTCTGCACGGCCGCGCTCGAAACGCCATGTCCTCGGACCCACGCGTAGATCGCGATTCCGATGATCGCAGCGGCAGCGACGGCGAGGCCGATCCAGCCGCCGGCACCAGCTCCAGAAGGTTCAAGATTTTGCCGTTCTTTTCTGCGGCGTTCGGCCCGCGAGCCCATGTCGTACCCCTCATCGCGCGACTATTTCTCGCCGCGCTGTTCATCATCGCAGGAGCGCTGAAGGTCGGTCATCCGGACGATCTTGCGGCCACGATCACGGGTTTCGCGCTCGGTATACCCGGGCTCGTGGTCGCCGTGCTCGCCGTTGCGCTTCCGTTGCTGGAAGTCTTGCTTGGAATCTATTTGGCGGGCGGCTGGTTCTTGCCCGCCACGTCGTCGGCGGCGAGCGTGATTTTGATCGGCTTTATCGCCATGCTAGCTTCGGTTGTCGCGCGCGGCATCCACACGTCGTGCGGCTGTTTCGGGCCTGCGGATTCTTCGTTCGCCACGTGGTGGACGGTCGGCAGAGACGCACTGTTCGCGCTGCCGGCCGTCTACCTCACGTGGTGGTCAAGAGCGCGCCTTTATCTTGTAGAGGCGCCGACCATCATCGATTCCTAGTGAGCATGCCCAGCATGGTTGGCTGCGGCCACAGGGATGCGCGCAACGCGAACAGCATCGGCGAGTAACGTTGTGGTGTCGGCGAGACCACCCGCTCCGCTCGCCGTCCAGCGCGCGCGGACGCTTGCGTTGCGATCGAGCATGAGCTCTGTCTCACCGCCATCCGTGCCGGACCTAAACAGACCGAGCGCGGCCCGAACATCGTCTGAGACGTCCGCGATCAAGGGCGCTTTGTTGGCTGGCGTCGCGAGCCCGATCGCAACGACGTTTAACCCCGCGGCAGTGAGCCGCGGCCCCAACGTGGCCAATTGCTCGAGACGCGCACGGGGTGCGGGGGTCGCGAACAAAACAAGGAGGACAGGTCCGTTCTTGAGCGTTTGACTCAAGGTATTCTGTGCGCCATTCTGCTGGAAGGCGAAATCTGGAAGCGGCGGCGCGGCCGTGGTGCTGACTTGTGAGCTTGTCTTGGCCGTTAGGACGCCGGCCGTACGCGCCAACACAAAGTTGATGAGATCCCACCGTTGGTCGGGACTCAGTTTATTCGCGAAGCCCGGCATCACCCGATTGTCGCTGCCATTGCTCACCCACCAGAAAATGTCGCCGATTTTATGCGCGAACAGATGCGGCTCGGTCAAATCAGCGGGGCGCACTGGAAGTTTGGTTGCCATCGGGCCGTCGCCGCGGCCTCCGGCTCCGTGACAGACCGCGCAATTCTCAGAAAATAGCGGCGCGCCCCGAGCAACCGACGGCGCCGAATATGGCTGCGTCGACGCATAGTACGTCGTAGGGTACGCGCGCACGATCGCCGGCCGAAGAGCAACCAAGCCAATGGCGCTAAAAAAGATAAGTCCCACGATAGAAGCGGCCAATGTTCGTCGGCGCCTTGTCTGAGCGGCGAATGCCATGGCCGCAAGGCACAGGACGATTGCGACAGCGATGACGTCGAGCGCGGTTTGAATGCGCGTCGCAACTTCGCCGAGATCGACCTGGAACGGGAGCGGCCATTGCGGCTCAGTGTGCGACCCCGGGGGTAGAATGCCCATGATGCCGACGATCGCGAGCACGAAGATTCCGATGCTCGCCTCGATGGAAACGTTGCTTCTCAGTTGCCGAACCGCACGCAATCTGATGGCAGCATCGCTCGCGATGGCTGTGAGTGCCGGTATGAACCGACGCCGATTAAGGCTCGCGACCGAGATCATCACAGCGAAGAGAAGCACTTTCACGAGCAAAAGCTGACCGTACAGCGTACCGAGCAACGCCGGAATGGTGCCGGACAAAAACCAGGTATTCACGATACCCGTCACAAGCAGAGTTCCGACGCTCGTGAGTGCGATCGCCGAGAACCGCAACGTAGCGGTCCGCGCGACTGCCACCTCTTCCGGGCTGCCATCGCGACCCACCACCGAGAGCATTAAGGCTAGCGGCAAGAGCGCGCCGAGCCAAGCACCAGAAGCCAGCAAATGCAGAATATCGGCCGGCAGATGTAAGCCGTCAAACGGCACCTGCTCGGCCGCCGCTCCGTGTCCGGCCCACGCCAAAGACGCGATGAACGCACCGGACGCAAGCAATCCGATCCAGGCTGACACATGCCTCCAGTTGTGCCGCATCGCCAGACAGCCTGCTAACACGACGAGGAGTGCAGCGCGTATCAGCCACGCCTCACCGAATCGCGTCTGCGTCAAGACGATCTTGACGACACCGCTCTGCACCACCCCACTGAGCGGCATCCCGCTCATTTGCGATCCGACGATGACGAGCCAGGCAGCGCCGGTCACGACTGCAACGAGCAGACTCGACCGCGCAAGTGCAAGCAATCGTCGGTCGAGCCGCGTTTTCATCCCTTGCACGGCCCCAGCGTTCTGAAACGCTGGCCCCGACACTAGTGCCCAGAAGACGAACGTGCCTTCGAGCAAGGCCGTCGCGGCATAGTGCAGTACGCGGGTCGCGATCAGGACCGTATCGATCGCTTACCCCTTTCCGATCTGGAAGGTGAAGTCGCCCTCCGTCGTGTGCGTGTCGACCGAGAGAACGTGCCATTTCACCGTATATGTCCCCGGATCCAACGGTTTTAGCTTGACGATGAGTTTCGTCTGGTCGTTTGGATCGACCGCTGCAGATCCGTCGTTCACGGTTGCTCCAGATTTATCGGTCACCGTCACCCAGCTAAAAGCCGGCTCGAGCTCTTGCGTGAACCACAAGTTCAGAGCCGCAGGCGCTGCCGGTACTGTGCTGCCGACAGCGGGATCAGAATGGTCGAGGAACGCGTGCGCCCAGATCGGTGCGGGAGCGAAGAATAGTGCGGCAAGCGCAAGTGCCGCCGCAATCGAGCGTGTGGTTTTCATTGCGAAGGATTCCTTTTGATGAGAGGTTTGCCGAACCAGCTCTTATAGAACGAGTCGAGAAACACGTGATACTGAATCAGGATACCGGTGTGTTGCGCTTGGCGCGTGGCATGGGCTGAGGGTATGATGGCCTCGGCACCAAGTTGCCACGTGTTGGCGTCGTAGAGAATTCCGGGCGAGATCGTCGTGCTTGGTGAACCGCTGTCCGGACTGTTCATCGCGACCTCGACGATAGGCGTCATTCGTGTGAAGAACTGCGGCACGTGCAACGCCTTCACGTGCTGCTGCAGATACGGCATGGAATATTGTAACGACGCCGCGTAACTCCATGCGTTTGGGTTCAGGCTCGGTTTATCGGACAACACGCGGCTCGCTTCAAAGGTGAGCGCAAGGGGACGCAGATAGCCTGCCTTCAACTCACCCAAACCCTTGCCGAGGTAGAACGTGGGCGCTGTACTTCCAACGTTTGCGATTGCACCCGCGTTGCGCAATTGCGTCGAGCCAGTTCCCGGGAATAGGCGGACGACGCCCACCGACCAGGCGACCTCCTCGTGCTGATATCGTTCCTTGCACGGATGTTGATCCTTGACTGTCACCGTCAGATTGTCCCAGCCGCTCAAATTCTCTGCCGGGCCGCGCTGTGTGAGGTAGTCACCGTTAAAGGCCAAATCCAGATTGTCGGTGATCGTCTTATCCCATTCGTACGCGTAGACGTTGCTTTCACCCGACGGCGTCGGCGTAAGCACGATAGTCGGCAGCGACAGCTCGTCGCTCACTCCAGGATCGTCCATCGTGAGCGTTGTGGGAAATACCCGGTCTCCGCAAACGACGTGCGCGTCAGCGGCGGAATGCACCACCCAAAACGTTGTGAGCAGTGCGGCCGCGGCCGCGATCAATCGGATTCTCATAACGATATCTCCACAAAGCGATGCGCACAAAGACGGCCGCGGCATGAGCCGGCAGACCGTAAGGACGGACCGCGACGACGCGTTTACGCGCGCGCGGCGGCTATCGCAGGTGGAGGCCGGTTGGCGAGGCGGAAGGCGAGTGGATGATCAACGGGGTGCTCGGCTCGCGCGAAGACCGACGCGACAAGTGCCGCGCGCGGCGCCTGTGGCCGTGCGACGACAAATATCTTTGCGATCGCACGCGCGGCGCGGAATAGGTCGTCTGCGTGCTCGCATGACATGCGCGCGAGCGAAGCGAGAGCAAGTGCGGCGAGAGCCGTCATCGCCAATTGGATGATCGGTGCCGTCAAGTGGCCCGCGCCGAAGATCGCCGCCAGGCCGGGATGCGCGAATCCGGATAGGCGCTGTTCGCACAGCTCAGTGGCGATCAACGCGGGGATCTGCATGCCCGCGATCAGCAGCGCGACCCTTGATCCACCCAAGCGGCGCAGCGCGACGAAGTCAGGCACGATCGAGAGGGAGGTCGCCCGATGAGTGCCGAGGCTGCGTGCGACGGAAACAACAAGCGCGACGAGCGCGACTAACGCCAAGCCGAGCATGAACAACCCTGCCGGTCCTTGTGCCATGTGGCTATACGCCGCTCGACCATCGCCGAACAAACCCGCGTTTTCCAGAGCGAGTTCGAGCGCGTGGCCAGAGACCATCGCGGCGAGCGCGAATGCTGTGACCAGGGGCCAGTACGCGGTGCGCCGCAGAAGCAGGTGCATGACGGTTAGACGTACACCAGTGGCGGGCTGTTACCCTCGCCGGAGCGGTGTGCACGAGGCATGATGAAAATATCGGTAATGGGCACGAATAGCCAGAGCCGTTCTAGTCGGCGAGAGCCGTCGTCGTATGGAATCGCGCGCGATAACGGCTGGGATTGACGCCGAAGCGCCGCTCGAACGAACGCCGAAATGCATCTTCGCTAGCGAAGCCGACGGAACGTGCGACGTGATCGAGTCCCCGCGCGCCGTCCATCATTCTTTTCCTCGCCTCGTCCAGCCGCAATCGCTCGACGAAGCGCGCCGGCGTCGTACCGAACGCCGACTTGAATCGCCGGTTGAAATGACGAGTGCTCAAGTGCACGCGCTCCGACAGCACCTCGGCCGAGAGATCCTCGTCGAGGTGGCCGATCATCCAGGTCGCGACGTCACGGAATCGATCGGTCGCGCGCGCTTGGAATTGCAACGGTTCCGAATACTGCAGCTGGCCGCCGGGGCGCTTGAGGTAGACGACAAGTGATCGCGCCACCGCGAGCGCCGCATCGCTTCCCAAATCGTCCTCGACAAATTTGAGAGACAGATCGATGCCGGCGGAGATTCCGGCGGACGTGAATATGCGGCCGTCCTCCACGAAGATGAGGTCGGCATCCATCTTGATGGCAGGAAACTTGCGCGCGACGTCGTCCGCCCAGCGCCAATGCGTGGTCGCTCGGCGACCGTCAAGAAGTCCGCTTTGCGCGAGGGCGTAGATTCCAGTGCAGACCGACGCGATGCGGCGCGTGTTCTTCGCGGGGCCACGCAGAAAGGCGGCGACCTTATCGCACGGTCCCTGTTTTCGAATTCCCGCGCCGCCCGGAATGATCAGCGTGTCGAGCCGAGGCGCTTCGCCGAGGAGGCACTGCGGCCGAAACGAGAGGCCGGATTCCGTCTTAGACGGGCCGGCCTCGATGCCGATCACGATCAGCTCGTATGCCGGTGCGTTCATGCCTGAGACCGAGTTCGCGGACGAGAAGACATCCATCGGTCCGACGAGGTCGAGCGCCTGAACTCTATCGTACGCGACGAGCCCGATCTTCTTCGTCGCATGTTTCATGTCCGAACTATATCACGACACAGCGATGTCCGCTATGCCATAAATCCGACAATTCGGGACTCCCCGATTTATAGAGAATGATTCTCAATATGATTCAGCCAACCGAGCTGATTGTGACAACGGTCAGCGCGCCGTTCTCCGAAAAGAATCGGGACAAGGGCTTGCTCTCGCCGGTCAAACAGACGATAACATTACATAGCATGCGCTCGAAGCTCGTCCATCCGGACCTGAAACCGTTCTACTTCGTCCTCGTCGCCGCAGGCGCGATCGTGGCTCACCTTGCAGCTGAGTTCGCCGCCATGGGGTCTGACGCGGACGAAGTGCTCTTCAGCGCACGCCACTGGTATCTCGGGCTTACGGCGCTTGCGTGCATCGCCGCATTTTACTTCGGATGGTGGGCGCTGCGCGCGCAGTCGTCGAGCGCGCGAGATCTCAAACGCATGATACACGTCGGTCTCGCGACGCTGCCGTTCAGCGGCAGCGGCATCCGCTTTCTCGGTCTCACGGCTGCACTGCAGCTCGGGATCGGCATGCTGACCCAGATCGGCGAAGGTTGTCCGTTCTGCGGTCACGACGTCGCCGGCGGTGTCGCCGGTGCGCTGCTCACCGTCATCATCCTGGCGCTCGCCACTCGTGCGGCCGCCGCGCGCATGCCGTCGATCGTGGACGCACTCGTCGTCGTGCTGCAGGCCGCACGTCCTGCGAGCGAACAGCTCGCGCTCGCGATCGAACGAATTGCCACAGCGCTGCCGCTGCCGATCTGGACGGCGCCGCTCTTCAATCGGCCTCCGCCCTCGCTCCGTCTCGCAACCACATCACTGTAACTTGATGTTCGTCCGCGCGTGAATCGCGCAGGGCGAGTTGACGAACGGAGCATCCATGTACCGATATCTTCAGGCGCTATGCGCCCTCGCGGCCGTGCGCGTTGCTCTCACCGCAGCGATTCTCATCTTATCTTTCGCATTCGCGGCGCCTTCGTACGCCGGCAACGCGAGCGCCTTCCTGACCGGAACTGTGACCAGCAACGGCGCGCCAGTCGTGCATGTCCTCGTTACCGCCGCCGGAAACAATCTCATCGCGAAGGCGACGACCGACGACAGAGGACAGTTCACATTTCCGCCTCTCGCGCTCGGCACGTACGAAGTGTCGGCGGTGCACGGCGATCTACGCGGCGACGCCCGCGTCGATCTCGGCAGCGGAGGAGCCAGCATTGAACTGGCGCTGCAGCCGCTGAAGGCGCTGGGCCACGTCGTCGTGACCGGCTCGCCGCCGATTCACGGGAGCGGCAGCGACGTCGTGCTGAACAGCACGGCGCTGACACGCCTCCCAGTCAACAACAGCTTCACTGAAATGCAGATCCAGCTTCCTGGCGCCGTGCGCGGTGCGAACGGCGTCGTGCACATGAACGGCGATCACGGCGTCATCAATTACCTGCTGGACGGTGTCGCTCTCCCGCAGGAGCTCAATCGCGATATCGGCGGCGAGATCAACCTGAACGACCTTTCGTTCGTCGACCTGCTCGAGGGCGCGTATCCCGCGCAGTACGGTCTGAAATTCGGCTCCGTGTTCAACATGGCGACGCGCGCTGGAACCGGCGTGCCAGGTGTCGACTACGACGCGTCCGTCGGGTCCTTCACGACGCTGCACTCGACGTTCGGTTTTCACTCGCCGATCGCGGGCGGCGGCGGCTACGACGTGGCGATCGGCGGTCAGCAGACCACGCGCGGCCTCGATCCGCCGAACTTGAACTCGCCGCACGACAACTCAAGCTCGGCCAATCAGTTCGTCCGCTTCACGTTGCCCGGCGGCACGAATGATTTCACGAACATAACGCTCGTCCACAGCCGCAGCACGTTTCAGATCCCGAACGACGTGAACAACGGCGAACCGGCTTCGACGGACGACAACGAATGGCAAGACGACACGTTTCTCGCGCTGCAGATCCATCGCGCGATCGGCAGCACGGGCTCGCTGACGTTCGGCCCGGCGTTCAAGACTTCGACCATCCAAGACTTCGGCGATCCGACCAACGACTTCATCTACGGCGAAGCCCTCAACGTCGAGGCGCCGCCATACGGCAACGGCGGCACGTCGATCGATTGCGCAAACGCGCTCAACCCCGGCGCCGTGTTTCTACCGACGACGTGCGCCTTTTCGCTATCCGATCAGCGGACAGCCGTCGACGAGATCGTGCAGGTTGATTACGCGCAGGGCGTCGGTCACCACAATGTGGCGGCCGGAGTTTCGTACGACCTCGCGCACATCTTCAAGAACTACGCGGTCACCTTGCAACCGAACAACTTCATCTCGGCGGCACCGGCGACAGTCGTCGACAACAATCCGAACCTGGGCAACACGTATCAGTCGTACATCCAAGACAGCTGGCGCATGAGTGACGCATTCCAGATGGACTACGGCCTGCGCTACGACTTCTTCACGATCAAGTCGACGCAATTCTCACAGGGCTTCGGATCGTTCAGCCCGCGGCTGAAGCTGACGCGTTACATCGGCCAGCGTTCGAGCGTCTACGCCTACGTAGGACGGTTCTTCGAGCCGTTCTCGTTCGAAAACGTAAGCCCGACCGCGGCGCAACGGCTCAATCTCCCGCTTCAGCCGGCGCTGACGCAGTTCGACCTGAAGCCGGAACGCGATACGCAGCTCGAACTCGGCGGACACATGCCGCTGGGCCACGGCGACCTAGGCTTCCGGGTCTGGCAGAAGAACGCGAACGACCTTATCGATGACACCCAGGTGGGCGTCACGCTCCTCCATCAAGACATCAACTACAAGCTCGGCCGCCTATCGCAAGAGGCGCTGAATTTCGTCCAGCCGACGCAAGCGGGTCGCGTATATTTCTCGATCGCACACGTCGTGTCGCTCAACAAGGGCTGCGAAACGCAGCTTCTCGCACCATGCTTCGGATCTCCCACGATCTACACGCCGGCAGACCACGAACAACGCTACAGCATCGCGACCGGCCTGTTGCGCAACGACGATCGCGGCGGCTGGTTCTCGGCGGACGGTGAGTACGGGAGCGGTTTATCCTCTGCCAGTTGTCCGCCCGGAACGCCCAGCTACTGCAAGCGCACGCCACACACGACCTTCAACGTGGAAAAGGGAGTGGCGATCGCACCGCACACGGCGCTGACGTTCGGCATTCAGAACGTGCTCAACGATCGCTACTTTGTGACGTACTTGAACGCGCAAGGAAATCACTACGCGCCGCCGCGGACGTTCACGACGGGGATCAAGGTCTCGATGTAACTTTCCGTGCCTGAAGGGGCCGACGCCAGTCGGCCCCCATTTCTTGAACTAACGCGCTTTCCTATGAGGCGCTTCGCTCGGCTGCGAGCAGCGCGCGCTTGCGCTGCGCTCCCCAGCGATAGCCGCCCATCGCGCCATCCGCGCGCACGACGCGATGACAAGGCACCGCAAGTGCGACCGGATTGGTCGCGCATGCTTGCGCCACCGCACGCGCCGCCGTCGGCCGGCCGATGGCGCGTGCCACCTCGCCGTACGAGCGAGTTTCGCCGTAGGGGATGCGCTGCAGCGCTTGCCAGACACGGCGCTGGAACGCGGTGGCGCGCACGTCGAGCGGCAGATCAAGATCGGGTTGGCGTCCTTCGATATGCCGCACTATTCGCGTGAGAAACGTATGCAAGCGCCTATCCGCCGGAGCGAGACGCGCGCTAGGAAATTCGTCGCGGACCGCAGATACGAGCGCGCGTTCTTCTGCGCCGAGTCGCACGGAGCAGACACCCTTCGGCGTGGCCGCCACCAGCACGCAACCAAGCGGGCAGCGCGCGACAGCGTAGCCGATCTCGGCGCCGTCTCCGCCGCGTCCATACGCGGCCGGCGACATACCGAAGTGCTTGGCCGCGCGCTCGTAGAGCCGGCTGCTCGATCCGAAGCCCGCGTCATGCAGAGCGTGCGTCACAGGTTTGCCGTCGCGCAGCGTCGTGCGCACGCGGTCCAAGCGGCGCGCTTCTTGATACTGGCGAGGCGAGACACCGAGCGCCTTGCTAAACACACGCTGCAAGTGCGCCGGGCTCAAACCGACTTCGCGGCCGAGCGTGCGCAAGGTCACCGGAGCGTCGAGATTCGCGTCGATGTGGGCGCAGGCGCGCCGCACGGATTCAGATGTTTTCACAAGAACAATGATAGCGCGCCCGGCGGCGCGCCCGCTATCCGAATCATGCGCTGGCCGCCACTTTCACGGCCCGAGGTAGCGCGCGAACCACTTCGCGCTCATGCGCAGCCGCTCGACTCTATGGATAGGTTCGCCGGTGCGCGAGAGATCGTGATTTTCCCGCGGAAACGCGACGTACATGACCGGCCGGCCCAGGATCTTGAGCGCGGAGTATTCCTGCAGCGTCTGATCGATCGGCGTGCGGATATCCTGATCGCCGTGGATCAGCATCAACGGCGTTGTCACGTTGGCGACATATGCGGCCGGCGACTGCTTCCAGTAGACTGCCGGATGATCCCATGGGTTCCCCCAGCTGTGCTCGGTGCTCTGACCGCTCGCGAAATCGCTCGCGAGGATCAGCGTCTCCAAGTTGCTCGCCACCCGTTCTGCGATCGCGCACTTGAAGCGATGCGTGTGCCCGATGATCCAGAGCGTCGAGTAGCCGCCGTAGCTGCCGCCCGAGACGCAGAGTCGCGACGCATCGACGTCCGGCCTGCGCAGCGCCGCGTCCACGACGGCCATCTCGTCTTGGAACATCGGATCGCCCCAATTCCCGTTGAGTTCGGCTTCGTATTTGTAGCCGAAGCCGACGCTGCCGCGCGGGTCGGCGTAGACGACATTGTAGCCGAGGCCCGCGAGATACTGGAATTCGTGGAAGAAAGAATTGCCGAACTCCGTCTCCGGGCCGCCGTGGATGTTGAGAATCGTGGGGTAGCGTCTGCCAGGAACTGCGTTCGGCGGGCGCATGATCCACGCGGGCACCGTCTCACCGGCGCTGTTGCGCACCGAGATCGCCTCGGGCTCGGAAAGCGCGACCGACGCGAGATAGTCGCGATTCATCTGCGTCAGTTGACGCTGCCCGCCGCCGGACGAGTCGGCGACGAAGACTTCGCCGGGATGTGTCGCATCGGAGGAGACGTACGCCACGCGCGATCCGTCGTCGCTCATCGAGCATTCGGAGACCTCAGAGTCGTTGCCGATGACGGTCTGAGCCTGTCCGGTCTGCGTGTCGAAGCGCATCAACACCGCGGCCCCGGGCGCGCTGACGTTCGCGATGAACCAGCGATCGCCGGGGCCGAAGAGTGGACCGCAGCCGGCGCCGCCTTCTTTCGTGTCGGTGAGGACCGCGTCGCCGAACGCGTACGAGTTTTCGGGAACCAAGAGATGGCTCGAAGAGCCGTCGAGCGTCGAGCGCATGACGGACGGATATCCCGCCGGGTCGGACGATTTGGATGCGAAGTACCAGAGCGACGCCCCATCGTGCGACCACGTCGGGCCGTTGAGCGAACCGGGTGCGAACGGCAGCTTGTGCATGTCTCCGCCGCCGGATGGGATGACATAGATGTCGCTGCGGAAGAGCATGGGATCGAATCCGCGATACGTGACGAACGCGATCTGCTTATCGTCGGGTGACCACGCCGCTTGCCCTTCGGAGTAGGTCGTGCCGCTCGTCAGCGCGCGCGCACTCGTTCCATCTTCGTTCACGGTCCACAGGTGCGTCGTCTTCGACCACGTCTCGCCCTGACCGTTGTCTTCGAAGTGTAGAACGTCAATGGTGCGGACGTCGCTCGTCGCCTGATCGCCGGTGGGTGTAAAGCCAGCGGCCTGCCAGTCGACATCGGCCTTCGGTTTGGGTGCGACGGCGACGGATTGGAAGAGGATGCGTGAGCCCGAATGCGACCATTGCGGGCCGAACGCACCGCCGGCTGCGGTCGTCAGCCGCTGCGCCTCACCTCCGTCAAGCGCGATCTTGTACAGCTGCTGCTTGTCCCCGCGTCCGCTGTCAAACGCGATCCACTTGTCGTCCGGCGACCACGTGGGATCGGCGTCGCTATCGCCGCGCGTGAGCTGCCACACCTTGCCGCTCGCGACGTCCGCCACCCAGATGTTGCTCAGATATGTGTTCTTCGGGCCGTCGAGCTTGGTGACGACAAACGCCACGCGCGAACCATCGTGCGAGATCTGGTCCGATCCGACGAACGAGATCTTGAAGAGATCTTCCGCCATAACGTGGCGCGGCGCCGCCGCAGCCGGCGCGGTCAGCGCCCCGGCGCATAGCATGGCGATAGAGAATCGAATGATTGCACGAGTGGACTGCATTTCGCTTTCGTCCCCCAAAGGAATGGCGGCCGAGCACTGGTCGCCGATGTGGTCTGGCACGCGCATTTCCTGGATTTCTCTTTGTTGACCTTGCGCGTCATAGCGTCGCCGACGAGGGGCGCGCGCGTGCAAGCCGAACGCGGCGGCATGGCGGACGTGCGCGCGTATCGACGCGGGGAACAGGTCGCGATATTCGTTCCCTGCTTTGTCGACGTCTTCGCGCCGCAAGCCGCGATCGCGACCGTGACGTTGCTCGAGCGGCTGGGCGTGCACGTCTCGTATCCGGCCGACCAAACATGCTGCGGTCAACCCGCGCACAACGCCGGATTCAGACCGCAAGCGCGTGCGTTAGCCGATCGCTTTGCGCGGACGTTCGCAGGTTTTGACTGGATCGTCACGATGTCAGGATCGTGCGCAGCGATGGCGCGTGCCGGCTTCGCAGAAGCCGGCGCCTCGGAGTCGGCAGTCGCGATCGGCGCGAAAGTGTTCGACTTGGCTTCGTTTTTGATAGACGCGGTCGGCGTCACGGATGTGGGAGCGCGCTTTCCGCACGCCGTTACGTACCACGAAGGATGTCACGCGCGGCGGATCCTCGAGTCCGGCGATGCGCCGCTGCGTCTTCTTCGCGCCGTGCGTGAGCTTACGCTCGTCGAGCTGCCCGCGGCCGAGGAATGTTGCGGCTTCGGCGGAGGATTCAGCGTGGAATTCGACCGCATCTCCGCGTCGATGGGCGAAGCGAAGTGCGCGAACGCGCTCGCTACAGGCGCGCAGTATCTCGTCTCAGGCGATTCGAGCTGCTTGCTTCACCTCGACGGCCTCGTGCGTCAGAGCGGCGCCGCGCTGACGACGCTGCATCTCGCAGAAGTGCTGGCCGCCACGTGAGAACGCAGTTCGACCGGTGTGCGGCGTGACGACGCACTTCGACCGGGCGCGTGTCGCCCGCGACTTGCGGTCGCCGCATGCCGCTTCCGTAGTCACGACATCTATGCAGCGTTCGCTGGAACACAAGCGAGCGGCACAGGCGCAGGTCCCCTGGGCGGCGTTGCGCGCGCAAGCGCACGCGCTGAAGAAAGACGCGATCGAGCATCTCGGTTCGCTCTTGGCCGAATTCGAGCGCAATTTCATCGCGCGCGGCGGAACGGTGATATGGGCGCGAACCGCGGACGAGGCTGCCGAGCGATTCATCCGGATCTGTCGCGACGCAGGAGCCGAGTCTGTCGTCAAGGGCAAGTCCATGCTCTCTGAGGAGCTCGAACTCAACGAGCGCTTGCGCGTTGCAGGCATCGCCGCCGTGGAGACGGACCTTGGTGAATTTATCGTCCAGCTCGCCGGTCAGAAGCCGACGCACGTCATAGCGCCGGCGGCGCATCTCTCCCGCCAGGACGTCGGCCGGATCTTCGAGCGCGAGCTGAAGATGCCGTATTGCGATGATCCTCAGAAGCTTTCGCTCGCAGCGCGCACGCTGTTGCGAGAGCGCTATCTCAAGGCCGGCGTCGGCATGACGGGCGTGAACTTCGCGATCGCCGAGAGCGGCACGCTCGTCGTCGTCGAGAACGAAGGCAACGGTGGTCTGTCCGCCAGCGTGCCGCCCGTGCACATCGCGATCATGGGAATCGAAAAGGTCATCCGGCGCGTGGCCGACCTCGACGTGTTTCTTCCATTACTTGCGCGCGCCGGCACCGGTCAGAAGATCACGACCTATACGCACCACTTTCTCGGACCGGAGCCCGGCAAGAGACAGTATTGCATCATCGTCGACGCCGGTCGGACCAATCTGCTCGCCGACCCGGTCCTGCGTGAGTCGCTCTATTGCATACGCTGCGGCGCGTGCATGAACGTCTGTCCGGTCTATCGTCGCGTGGGCGGCGGGGCGTACGGATGGGTCTATCCCGGGCCGATCGGCGCAGTGGTCACCGGCGCGATGTTGGGTACACAAGAGGCGTCGGATCTGCCGTACGCGTCCACGCTTTGCGGCGCGTGCAAAGAAGAATGCCCCGTCGCGATCGACCTGCCGCGCCAACTGCTTTATCTGCGCGCTTCAGCCGTCGAAAGCGGCGCGAAAGGCGGCGCGTTGGAGCGCAGCGCGATCCGCAGGTTTGCTGCGGCGATGTCCGACGCGAAAGCGTACCAGCGCGCCGTTTCGCTCTTGCGGACCGCGCTTGCGATTGGAGCGGCACTGCCGATCCGCTTCGGTGCGCTTGGGCGATGGATGCGCGCCCGCGCAATTCCCAAGCCCGCGCGCCAATCGTTTCGAGAATGGTGGGCGCGAAGGTCATGACGCAAGACGCGCGCGCGGAGATAATCGCTCGCATCCGGTCCGCGCTGGCGGATATAGGCGAATCTGTTGTGGGCCGACTAGCGTCGGCCCCTTCAGCGGGTTCCGACATAGGCCGACCAGCGTCGACCCCATCGGGGAGGTCGCCGGAGCAGTCGCTTTTCGATCGGTTCGCTGCCGAACTCGCGGCAGTCGGTGGCCGAGCGCTTTTTGTCTCCGATGTAGCGTCCGCGGTCGCGGATCTCGTCGCAAGCAACGGCGGAGTCGTCGCCGTGCAGACCGCTGCAATGGTGCACGCAGCTTCTTCAACAGTCGCGCAGGATCGCAAATTTGAAGCCGCGAGCGCGACGATCGAAGAGATCGAACGGGCGGCGTTTTCGATCCTGGAGGCCGAATCGCTCATCGCCGAAACGGGATCGGCGATCGTCCACGTCGCGACTCGTGGCGAACGACTGCTTCCGTATCTCCCACCGTCGTGCATCATCATCGAGCGAGCGGCGGACTTGTGCCAACGCCTCGACGGCGCGGCGCTTATGGGAGATACCTCGCAACGCGGCGAGCGAGTGATCATCAGCGGACCGAGCAGGACGGCCGACATCGAGAAGACGATCGTCTTAGGCGCGCACGGCCCGGCAAACGTCACTGTCGTGGTTTTCGACGGGTGAAGGACGAAGCAACCAAGGAATGAACGCATGTAGATGCACACGCGCCTCGACAACTACTCGGGCGCGTCGGCGACGATGTAAGGCCGGGTCGTGATGAAGTCCGTCTCGAGATTGATCCTTACGGGTATAGCGGTGTGGATGCTTTTTGGTTGCGCAAAAACCGCACAGGCGCCGGCGTCCGTTCCATCGCCGCAAAACTCGCCGACCGCTGAAGAAAGCGCGACGGCGCCTCTTGTGCTTTCGTCCGCGGTCCCAAGCGGCGCCGCCGAATCAACCCAGCCGGAATCCCCGGCGAGTTCAGCCACCCCACCCAATCTCGCCTCATTTGCGAACGGCACGATCGTTCGCTCGTGGCCGGCGTCGCCGATGGGCTCGTCGCCCGGATATATGTTCGCCAACGAGGCGTGGAAGGCGAACGACGGCTCGCACGGCCCGTACCAGTTCATACTCGAGTTGCCCGGTGCCGCGACGATCCAGCAAATCTCACTCGGCGTCGGCACCAACGAAGAAAGTCAAGCGGCGCCGGATCAAACTGTCCACGTCGCGATCTCATCAGAGAGCGCAACAGCCGGATACGCTGATATCGGGACGTATCAGCTGAGCGGCGCCGATATGAAGGCGTTTCCGTTGTCGCCGCCGGCGCACGGCCGCTGGATAAAACTGACGATTGACGGAAACGTGCAAGGCACGCAACTGCAACCACTGCAGATCACCGGAACGTTCGATCCGCGACCGGCGCCAAGCGTCGCAGGCGTTTGGCTGTACTACGCAGCCGGAACGAATCCGAATCCCCTCATTCCAGGTGAAGAGGCTGGGTCGTTTCCGACGCCACCGCCGAAGATCGTGACCGCAGAATTGGAGCAGCGGCTGCTCGACATCCATCAATCCGGCGGCCAGCTGACCGCGGCGCTCTGCCTGCACGACGCCATCGGCGCGGTCTTGGGCGACCAAGCTGGTCCCGTCGTCAACTTGAACGGCGCAGACGGTCCGTTCGGTGTCGCGACCGAGAACGCAGAGGGGACGATGATCGCGGGGGACGGCGGTTGGTTCGCGCTGCGCGTCCGCAACGCGCCCTCATGCGATTCGATCTTCGTCGCAAGGCAGCCGCAAGGCCACGGCACTCCCGTTCTGTTGCTCTACGATGCGATGAACTACGATGCGGGGCCTGATCGCTATGACCCATATAACCCGCACGCGACGCTCGCGCCGGGCATTGTCACGCCGTACCCTGGGTATCGGCTCGTGCCGCAGACGGTCGCGCAGTTCCAACCGCAGATGCTCGGCGGCTATCAAACTGTCGTGCTCTCGTCGATATGCAACGCCAACGCGGTCTTGACGAAGACGCAGACGAGGGCGCTGACCGACTTTGTGTACGGCGGCGGAAAGATGATCATCCACGACGCCGACGTTTGCACAAACACCGACTATAGTTTTTTGCCGTATTCGTTCGCGACGTCAAACCCTGGCCGGCACGGCGCGGGTGGCGCCAAGCTCATCCTTGTCGAATCGGACGCATTAGGCAGCGATGTCACAGACAAAGCGCACTACGTCGACCTGAGGAAGTACGTCGACACGGCGCGGCAGCAACTCGGCGATGCGAATACCGTCATCACCCAGGACAGTCATTGGTGCGGTCATCTCTTCGGCGCCAACTTGCTCGGCCAGAGCGGGTTCTTTCAGATGTACGCGCCGTTCGGAGAAGGCTTGATCATCTACGATGGTCTCGATGACGACGACGCGTACATACCGGAATACGACAGGCTGGCCTTCTTCGAGCTGAAGCTGCCTGCCAATGCCGCGCTGCCGTGCGATGCGCGGGTGGCGTCCTCTTTTACGATAGCTCAGACCGGCGGTCCCGACACATTCAAACCAGGTACGTCGCAGACCGTGACTTTTCCGATATCGGTTTTTGCGAACGGCGTGTTCGCCGGTACGGTCGGTCTCACGGTGCATGCGGCGCCAGACATCGCGTGGCCGGCCTCGTTGTCGCACGATCAGGTCGCGCTCAACGGCGATAGCGCGCAATCCGACCTTATGCTCAGCATACCCGCCGACGCCAAGCCGGGCGCGTACTCATTCGATGTGACGGGCACGGATGCGGCAGGACAGACGTCGAGCGCGACCGTGACCATCGAATCAGCCGGTGCTGTGCCGACGCCGGCGCCCACGCGTCGCGCCGCGCCGCGACTGCCAACGCCGAAAATCGCCAAAGCGCTCGCGACTGCCAAGCGGGTCGCGGTCTATGGGATCTACTTCGACTTCGCGAGCGCGACGCTCAAGCCGGAATCCGCGCCGGTGCTTTTGGAGATCGCCGACGCGCTGAAGGCGAATCCGTCGTGGAAGCTGACGATCGAAGGCCATACCGATAACGTCGGCGGCGCCGGCTACAATCTCGATCTTTCGAGACGTCGGGCTGAATCGGTCAAAAGCGCGCTCGTGTCGGGATATCACATCGAGGCAAGTCGGCTGAGCACAGTCGGCTATGGATTCTCACGTCCGGTCGCCGGCAACGACACGCCGCAAGGCCGCGCCCGCAACCGCCGCGTCGAGCTCGTGCGACATTGAGATCGTCGAACAGATCGTTGCTGCGTAAAACGCTTCAGAACTTCCAAAGACACAAAGGGCAATGGCTGGCGGCCGCGATCGCATACTACATGCTGTTCGCGATCGCGCCGTTGATCATCGTCACCGTCCACATCGCCGGTTTTCTGCTCGGCCACCACAAAGCGGTGCTCGACGAGATCTTCGGCTACATCCAACTCACGGCGGGCCAGCAGACCGCGAACGCGCTGCGCACGGTGGTCTCTGCGACCTTCAACAAAGAGCGAGCGAGCTTGCTGACGCAACTGATCGGCTGGGCCATATTCCTCGTGGCCACGGTCGGTCTGTTCGCCGCGCTCCAAGACGCGCTGAATATCGTCTGGGATGTGCCGCCGACAAAGCGCGGCGCCTTCCATCACATCCGCAGTCGCGGGCTCGCCTTCGGGACCATCGTGCTGTTGGCGATACTGCTGACGATCTCGCTCGCTTTCAACGGGGCGCTCACGATGGCGGGGGTTTCAACGTCGCACATCGTTCTAGAACTTCCAGTGCTGACAAAGATCGCCGACTTCGTAGGTTCGTTCATCGTCATGTCTTGCCTCTTGGGCTTCGCGTTTCGCTTCTTGCCGGATTGTCACGTGGAGTGGCGCGATGTTTGGGTGGGAAGCGCCGTCACGTCGTTGCTCTTCGTGATCGGACAGTTCCTGATGGGCGTCTACCTCGGTTACGTGGGGATCGGCTCGACGTTCGGAGCGTTCACGTCGATCATCGTTTTCTTATTGTGGACGAACTATTCGGCGCAGATCATCCTCTTCGGCGCGGAGTTCACGCACGTGCGGGCGCAGCTCCGTGCCGCGCAAGAAGAATAAAATCTAGAGAGAGGAATCACCGGCACATGGCGCCCTGCAAAAACCTTACCGCTATCTCTCTCGCAATCGCTATCACCGCGATCGCTGACGGAGCCGCACGCGCTGCCACCCCGCCGCAGCTGGGCTTGCATCTGACCCCGTGCACGCAAGGCCAGTCAAAAGCGCCGGCCGATTGTGGCACCTACGGAGTTTACGAGAACCGCGCGACGCGAACCGGGCGCGTCATCGACCTTGCCGTCATAGTATTGCGCGCGAAACATGAAACGCACCAGGCTGTCGCTGTGATAGCCGGCGGTCCCGGCGAGAGTGCAACGCCGTTTGCCGGGTACATTCTCGACGGCTATTTCGGAAAGGAATTGATGGCGCTTCGTGATCGCTACGATCTGCTTTTCGTGGACGATCGCGGCATGGGCGCATCGAATCCGTTCTCGTGCGATTTCGCGCCCGCCGGCGATCCAAAATCCTACTTCCTCAAACTCTGGCCGGACCAGCTCTTGTCGGGATGTCGCGCGAAGATCGCCGCGACGCACGACCCGAGCTTTTACAACACGAACAATACCGTGGATGATCTCAACGATGTGCGGGCCGCGCTGGGCTATCCAAGAATAGTGCTCGACGGCGGTTCGTACGGGACGTTCTTCTCGCTCGTCTACATGCGGCGCCATCCGAGCAGCGTGGAGAGCGTGATTCTCGACGGGGTCTCGGCGCCTCACTTCCAACCGCTTCCCGGCTCTCCGGACGGCGCGCAGCAAGCGATGGACGAGTTGATCGCGGCGTGCAAGCACGACGCGACGTGTCACGCGAATT